>DASZHW010000001.1:0-2661 GCA_035937515.1 Terriglobales bacterium
GGGTTGAACGAAGTATCCCTTGTCGCCGTGCCGCTCGCCTCCAACCACCGCCTTGGCTCCTTCGGAGACTCCGGACTCCAGGAAGTTGCAAACCCGGTTGAGCTGTTCTTCGGAGACCAGCGGTCCCATATCGGTGGACGCATCCCATCCCGGACCCACATTGATCTTGCGGGCCTTCGCGGAGACGCCGTCTACCACTTCGTCGAAGATGCTCTTCTCGATATACAGCCGTGATCCGGCACAGCAGCATTGTCCGTGATTAAAGAAGATGGCGCTGGCCGAGCCCGCGATCGCCGACTTGACATCGCCATCGCCAAAAACCACGTTGGGCGACTTGCCGCCCAGCTCCAGCGACACTTTCTTGAGGTTTCCGGAAGCGGCCTGCAGAATGAGCTTGCCGACCTCGGTCGAACCGGTGAAAGCTATCTTGTCGACGTCGGGATGGGCCGCCAGGGCGGCGCCCGCGGTTTCGCCATAGCCGGGGACGATGTTTACCACGCCGTTCGGGAATCCTGCTTCCTGGATGAGTTCTCCCAGCCGCAGGCAGGTGAGCGGCGTTTGTTCTGCGGGCTTGATCACCACCGTGCATCCCGCAGCTAAGGCCGGCCCCAGCTTCCACGCCGCCATCAGCAACGGGAAATTCCAGGGAATAATCTGCCCAACCACGCCTACCGGCTCGCGCAGCGTGTAAGCCAGAAATTTTGCGCTGCCGCCGCCGGCCGAGATCGGAATAGTGTTCCCTTCGATCTTGGTCGCCCAGCCCGCCATGTAGCGGAACAGGTCCACCGCCAGCGGAACGTCTGCGATCCGCGCGATCTTGAGCGGCTTTCCGTTGTCTAGCATTTCCAGCTCGGCAAACTCCTCCAGATTCTGCTCCAGCAAATCCCCGAGCTTCCAGAGCAGGCGCCCCCGCTCGGAAGGCGTCATCTTTGACCACGGGCCGGTTTCGAACGCAGCCCGAGCTGCTTTCACTGCGCGATCGATATCCTCGCGATCTCCCTCAGCCACGCGGGCCAGAACCTCACCGGTAGCTGGGTTGTACGTGGGGAATGTCTTACCAGACGCCGCTTCAACCCACTGCCCGTTAATGAGCATTTTGCGGTTCTTGGAAACGTAGCTAGTAACTTTGTCGTCCATCTGAACGCTGGATAGTACGGTTGCCATCATTCCCTCCTGGTTGCCGACCGATCGTTTGTTCCGATCGCCCTCATCGGGGATTGTAGCTCATTCCTGTGTAACTGGGGTGGTGCACACCGGAGCCCGGCAGGGGCACCCATCAGGGTCAAAATACCATTGAAAACAATGGGCTTTAGGCAGCGATAAAGCGCTAATCGTGTTTGCATCGGGGCCCAGTGTGTCTACAATGGGTCTTCACGCCAGAGATCGAATTGGATACGCCCACTCCCAGATCGCGCCGTTGGACAGTAATCGCCTCCGGGCTGCTGTGCGGAGCGCTGGCCATGGTGGTGCTGTTCACCAATCGCGGGGCATTCTTCAGCCCGCTGGCGGTGGTGGTGATGGGCGCTGTCGGATTGGCGGCCGTCCTGCTGCAACTTCGCTTGCGCCGCGGCCAGGTGGAATCGTCACGGTCGCCGGCGTTGCTGAACGTCGTGGGCATTGTGCTTGCGCTGGCGGCGTTCTTCAACGACCTGTTCCATTACAATCCGCAACTCACCGAGACCCTGGCTTTGGGCGCGGTCACCAGTTTTGGCGTCAGCGGCGTGATCATCCTGCGCGGCCTTCGCAAGCGCGTTGCTTCCAAATGAGCAGATGAGCTCAGGCGCGCCCATTCTCCTGACCGACCCCTTCAACGCCGCCACCTACTTCATTGATCGTCATCTGCAGGAAGGCCGAGGGGAAAAGATTGCCATCGAAACCGTCGCCGCCGACCACACAGCCAGCCGGGTCAGTTATCGTCAGCTTCAGGAAAGAGTGAACCGTTTCGGCAACGGGCTGCGCAAACTGGGCGTGCGCATTGAGGAGCGGGTCTTCCTGCTGCTCCTCGACGACCCGGAGTTCGCCATCAGCTTTTTTGGCGCGATCAAGATTGGAGCGGTTCCGGTTCCCGTCAATACTCTGCTCAAGCCCGCGGACTATCAATATCTGTTGAACAACTCACGGGCCCGCGTAGCCGTGGTCAGCGAATCGCTCTATCCGCAGATCAA
This sequence comes from Terriglobales bacterium, assembly GCA_035937515.1. Lineage (GTDB taxonomy): Bacteria > Acidobacteriota > Terriglobia > Terriglobales > Acidobacteriaceae > JAIQFF01. The sequence continues at coordinate 2,166 of DASZHW010000001.1, forward strand.
GGCCCTTTCGCGGGAGCAGCTCCGCTATTTGAAGCACATCATCGTCGTGGGAGCTGAACCGCCCGGAGGGACGCTGCGTTTTGGCGAAGTGATCGAGCAAAACTCTCCCACCCTTGAAGCCGAGCCTACCAGTAGAGATGATGCGGCCTTCTGGCTCTATTCGTCAGGTTCCACGGGATTCCCCAAGGCGTGCATCCACTTGCAGCATGACATGGTTGTGTGCGCCGAACGCTACGCCAATGGGATTCTGGGGATGACGGAAAATGACCGCTGCTTCAGCGTGGCCAAACTGTTCTTCGCCTACGGACTGGGGAACGCACTCTATTTTCCTTTGGCAGTTGGCGGCACCAGCGTCCTGTGGCCGGGGCCGCCCAAGCCGCAACACGTTTTCGAAATCATCGCGCGGCACCGGCCGACGTTATTTTTCTCGGTACCATCAAACTACGCGAGCCTCCTGGCATATGAACCCAGCAAGGCACGCGTGGGGACAGCCACC
>DASZHW010000002.1:0-1903 GCA_035937515.1 Terriglobales bacterium
AACCCTTTTTGGCGGCGTCAATAACAATGGAGTGCTGTACCGGGTCGGCAAGACCGGGTTGGGCTTTCAAGTCATCCACCAGTTCTGCTCCAAGGCGAATTGTACCGATGGCGCCAGCGGAGCTTTGGTAGTGGGAACGGACGGCAATCTGTACGGCTCTTCGTTTACCGGAGGCACGGGCAACTGCGGTCAGTATTATCAGGGCTGCGGTACGATCTTTCGCGTGACTCCGTCCTCCGGAGCGTACGAGGTCGTTTTCAACTTCGATCCCTCCACCACTGGAGAATTTCCCTTAGGCATCACGCCGACCTCAGATGGTATTCTCCACGGGATTGCTTCTTCACCGTCTGGCGTCGAGTTGTTCGACTACACTCCAGCCACGGGAGCCTTCAAAAAGGTTGCGCTGAATTTCCCAGCGCCCAATGGCCTGCCGTCCGCCCCCTCAACCCGGTTGACCCTCGGCCCGAATGGCAATTTTTACGGCCTGTACCATGAATACGGAACGTGCTGCGAAGGCCTTTTCGAGGTTGCACTGGATGGCACCCATCTGCAGCTCTTCCCGGAGATCAACACCCTTCGGGCCGGCTCGGCGGAGGGATTCCTCCTGGCCAGTGATCACAATTTCTGGCTCGCGGACTACAACGGCGGCAGCGGCGCCGGAGCCATCATGGCGCTTTCGCCTTCCCAGGGGACGGTGCTTCAGACGCTCACCCCGTTCGGCAGCGAGTCGCCTGCACTTGGCGCTTATCCCGGCTGGCTGATCCAAGCCAAAGACGGGACACTGTGGGGAGCGGACACAATGGGCGGCAACGCCCCCGCCGGCCACTTTGCCGACGGCACCATATTCAAACTGAATCTGGGATTACCGCCGCGGTAGGAAACACGATTACTGAATTTGACTAGCATGCTCGTGTGGTGACGGGGCAGACGCCCCGCCACCACACGAGCTGCAGCTGGCCGCTCAGGCTCCGACCGGCTGGCCCTGACTCTTGTACCACTCCACCGTGCGGCGCAGACCGTCTTCAAAGTTCACCAGGACCTTGTATCCCAAATGCTTTTGCGCCTGCTTGATGTCCGCCAGCGAATGCTTGATGTCCCCACTGCGCTCCGAACCATACTTGACGCTGCCCTTGTAGCCAGTCAGTTCTTTCAAAGCCTGGAAAGTTTGATTCAGTGTGATCCGCCGTCCTGTGGCGCAGTTAAAAACGCCCCCCGCACACTCCGCCGCCGGAGCCGAGCAGGCCAGAACATTGGCCGAAACGGCATTGTCAATGTAGGTGAAATCACGGCTGGTTTCGCCATCGCCAAAAATCGTAGGCTGTTCCCCGCGCAGCATCTGCATACTGAATTTTGCGAGTACTCCGGAGTATTCCGAAGATGGATCCTGCCGTGGCCCGAAAATATTGAAGTAGCGCAGGCAGACGGTTTCGAGGCCGTAGCACCGGTAGAACGACACCATGTAAAGCTCGCTAGCCAGCTTGGCCACTGCATATGGCGAGATCGGGTTGGGGGTCATGATTTCATGCTTCGGAAGGGTCGGTGTATCCCCATAAGCCGAGGATGAGGCGGCATACACAACCCGCTTCACTTTCGCATCGCGCGCCGCGACCAGCACATTAAGCGTCCCGTCGACATTAGCGCGATTGCTGCCAAGAGGGTCGAGCACCGATTTCGGCACGGACGGAATGGCCGCCTGGTGCAACACGTAATCGACGCCCGCGCACGCCCGGTGCATGGCATCCAGATCGAGAATGTCAGCTTCGCGGAAGTCGATCCGGCTCAGCATTTCGGTCAGGTTTTCGCGTCTGCCCGTGGCAAAGTTATCGATGCCTCGGACCTCGTCGCCGCGTTCCAGCAGAGCGCGCACCAGCGAGGATCCGATGAAGCCGGCAGCGCCGGTCAC
>DASZHW010000003.1:0-1964 GCA_035937515.1 Terriglobales bacterium
CACCCTTTTCTTTTCTCCCGGAGCGAGCGCAATGCGCTGGAACCCTTTCAACGCACGTACGGGCTGAGCAGTGCTCGTTCCTCGCAGCCCAACGTAGAGCTGCACCACTTCTTCTCCGGACCGCGATCCCGTGTTCGAGACCTCGGCTGCAACCTTCACGACCGCATCTGCTTTAGCACTTAGGTCGCGATTCAGGGGTGCCGCGCTCAGGCGTTGCTTGCTGATGTTTGTGGCGCCGTAGCCGAAGCTGGTATAAGAACCACCATAGCCGAAGGGAAACTGCGGGCTGTTTTGTTCATCGATGTAACGCGACAAGTACCGATCCTCTGTACTTGCTGGCGGATGTTTGAGATCGGTATTGCCCGTAGGGCGTCCCGTGTTCAGTGCGTTGTAGTAGAGCGGTTCTTGTCCAACACTGCGCGGCCAGCTCACCACCAGTTTTCCGCTTGGATTCACCTCTCCGAAGAGTGTGCGCGCGAGCGCCGGTCCCGTGCCAATGCCCGGGAACCATGCCGCAACCACCGCAGACACGTGCTCGAATGCCCACGGCAAGGTCAAAGGCCGCCCGCTGAACAGAATCAATACTACGGGCCTGCCCGTGTGGACAAGCGCCTCCAGAAGTTCCTGCTGCCGGCCAGGCAGTCCCAGGTTGGCGCGGGAAGCCGCTTCTCCGCTCATGTCCGGATCTTCACCGAGCGCAACAATGAGCACGTCCGCCTTTTTCGCGCCCGCCACCGCTGCTGCGATTTCCTCATCCGTGCCGCCGAGAACGCCCGTCCCCTTGAACCGGAACACATGATCTTCTCCCACCCGCTGAGCCAGGGACGCAGCCAAGGAAACACGAAGATTCTTTTCCGACGCGCCCTGTGGGCTAGAAAAATCTTCGGCCAGGGGTCCAATCAACGCCAGGTTCTGAATGTTTCTCGAAAGTGGAAGGAGCGGCTGGCCGCCACCCTCATTCTTCAAGAGAACAAGAGATCGCTCGGCGGCGGTCTCCGCCAGCGCCAGACTCGCAGGCTGGTAAAGTGCGTTCCCGGCAGCACCTTCCTCGACAAAAGGATGCTCGAATATCCCCAGAGCAAGCTTGACGCGAAGCACATGCCGTACGGCTTCGTCCAGGTCAGACTCTTTCACAGCGCCGGAATGCACCAACTGCTCGAGATGGTCGTGGTAGACACTGCTCGCCATATCCATGTCGACACCGGCCATAAAACCTTTGCGTGCCGCCGCGGCAGCGTCGGCGGCGATGCCGTGGGCGACAAGTTCGCCAAGCGATGACCAGTCGCTCACCACCAGGCCGCGGAAGCCCCATTCCTTTCGCAACACTTGCTTTAACGTGAATGGGTTCGCTGATGCCGGCACTGCGTTCAGCGAGTTGAACGCGCTCATGAGCGAGGCGGTTCCGGCTTCGACGGCGGCGTGAAAAGGCGGGAGATAGAATTGCCTCAAGGTATGCTCGGAGATCTCGGTTGTGTTGTAGTCACGCCCGCCTTCGGCGGCACCATAGCCGACGTAGTGCTTGGCGCAGGCCGCCATGCTATCCGCCGCGTCGAGACGGGAGCCCTGATAGCCCCGCACGTAGGCGGCTGCCATCGCGGAACCCAGGAAAGGATCCTCGCCCGCGCCTTCCGCCATGCGGCCCCAGCGGGCGTCGCGTGCGATATCCACCATGGGAGAGAACGTCCAACGGATGCCACTGGCGGAAGCCTCGATTGCCGCCACCCGAGAAGCTTTTTCGACGATCCCCGGGTCCCATGTCGAAGCCAGCCCCAGCGGAATCGGGAATTCGGTTTTGAACCCGTGGATGACATCGAGCCCGAACAGGAGCGGAATGTGCGAGCGAGACTTCTGGACTGCGATGCGTTGATAGCGATTGATTTCGTGAGGGTCGACGACGTTTAGCAAGGACCCGATCTGCCCGCCCGCAATCATGTCTTCGTAGTCCGTGCGGCCCGTTCCCGGCC
>DASZHW010000004.1:0-1561 GCA_035937515.1 Terriglobales bacterium
TAGCCGCCGGTCACGCCCATTCTTTGTACGGAAAGACCTGGTCCTCGCTCGGACGCTTGTTGGATCCCATCACTCAGGACGTGTGCGCCTTCTACGATGAGCATTCTCTGTTCGCGGACTTTACCGGCGTGGTTGATAGAACTTCGGAAGGCCAGCGCATTGCCGAAGCCCTGGGCTCCAAGAAAGCAATCATCCTGCGCAATCATGGCCTGTTGACCGTGGGCCACACCGTCGACGAGGCCGCGTGGTGGTTCATCACCATGGAACGAAGCTGCCAGGCCCAGTTGATGGCCGAAGCCGTCGGTACTCCGATAAAGATCGACGCGGCTATTGCGGGCGCTACACAACAGCAGGTTGGATCGCACATGGCTGGCTGGTTCCAGTTCCAACCGCTATGGGCCCGCATCGTCCGCGAACAACCTGATCTGCTGGATTGAGGGGTTAATGGGAGCACGGGCGTCCCGCCCGTGCAAAAGCCGCGAATCTTTCGCGGCAGCGCCTTCGAGTCTGCGACTGCTGTCTCGCGGTGTCGTGTATCATCCCAGCGGGGTTCCTGAAAACTTCCCCCAAGAGAGTTGGCAAGGCTGACCATGAACGTGCCGCTTACGCCCATTCGGTGTCTGTATCGCGCGGTTGATCTTTACGGAAACAAGGTAGGCGTGGTTTCGGGTCCGAGCTCGTTCACCTATGCCCAATTCGGAGAGCGCTGCGAACGCCTCGCCGGCGGACTTCTTGCAGAGGGCATCCGCCCCGGGGATCGGGTCGGCTATCTCAGCTTCAACAATCACCAGCTTCTGGAAGGCTATTACGGACCGCCGCTGGTTCGGGCCATCTCGATGCCGCTCAACGTGCGCCTGCAGCCCGCTGAGCTGACCACTATTCTAAATCACGCCAGCGCCAGCATGCTGGTCTTCGAAAGCGATTTTGCCCCTCTGGTTCAGGAGCTGCGAAAAGCCTGTCCCAGCATCCGGCGTTATGTCGCGATTGATCAGCCGGTCCCGCAAGCAGATTTGTATCTGGAAGACTTGCTGGCGCGCGACCGCATTTCTCGTCCCGACATTTTCTCGTTCGACGAAAATGAAATCGCCGAACTCTTCTACACCAGCGGCAGCACCGGTACGCCCAAGGGAGTCACGCTGTCGCACCGCACGCTGTACCTGCACGCGCTGGCTATACTCGCTTCTTTTCCCTGCAAAGACACCGATGTGGAGCTGCACACCATTCCTCTGTTTCACGCTAATGGCTGGGGGCGTCCGCAGAGCGTCACCATGAAGGGCAGCAAGCACGTCATGGTCCGCCGCTTCGAGCCGGTCTACGTGCTGCGCATCATCGAGGAAGAGAAGGCCACCGCGATGACCCTCGTCCCCACCATGGCCAACGCGCTCCTGAATTGTCCTGAACTCAGCAAGTTCAAGACATCCAGCCTGAAAATGATTACCACCGGCGGAGCCGCCTCATCTCCCGAATTGATCGCGCGCCTGGAGCAGGCATTCCACTGCGAAGTATGTTCCGGTTACGGCCTCACCGAGAGCGCTCCCGTGATCACCACGGCCCAGACCAA
>DASZHW010000005.1:0-1514 GCA_035937515.1 Terriglobales bacterium
ATCAAGTTCACGATTCTTTCCCCGTACCAGGCCGGCCGGGTCAGGCCGCTCGGCGCACGGGCGTGGCGCAAAGTGGACGGAGGCAGAATTGATCCTTCCATGGCCTACGCGGTCCGCGTGGGCTCGGGAAAATCCATCAGTGTCTTTTATTACGACGGGCCGATTTCCCGCTCCATTGCGTTTGAGGATCTTCTCGCCGATGGCAAGCGCTTTTCTGACCGGCTCCTCGGCGCATTTTCCGATGCCCGGACATGGCCCCAGCTGGTTCACATCGCCACTGACGGCGAGACCTACGGACACCATCGCGCTTACGGCGATATGGCGCTCGCCTTCGCCTTGCACCATATTGAAATCAGTCAACTCGCCAGGCTGACGAACTACGCGGAATATCTGGAGAAGCATCCGGCCACCCAAGAGGCTAGGATCGTGCAAAACACTTCGTGGAGTTGCGCCCACGGGATCGAGCGCTGGCGAAGCGATTGTAGTTGTAGCTCAGGAGGCCACGCCGGTTGGAACCAGCAGTGGAGAGCATCGTTGCGGCAGGCGTTCGACTGGCTGCGCGATAGTGTCGCTCCGCGATACGAGACCGAGGCCAAAAAGCTATTCGAGAGTCCATGGCAGACCCGGGATGCGTATGTCGAAGTGGTGCTCGACCGTTCACGCGAGAATGTAGTCCGCTTTATGACCGCACAGGCGAAACGGGAGCTTTCGCCTGCAGAAACCGTCACCGGGCTCAAGCTGCTTGAGCTGCAGCGTTATCTGATGCTCATGTACACCAGCTGTGGCTGGTTCTTTGACGAGGTTTCTGGAATAGAGACGGTCCAAGTGATTCAGTACGCCGGCCGCGCTCTGCAACTGGCCGGGCAATTGTTCGCGGAGGATGTGGCCACGCCCTTCCTTGACTTGCTGGCACAGGCCCGGAGCAACCTTCCCGAGCAAGGCAACGGCCGATCCATTTACGAGCGTTATGTGCAGCCCGCGATGGTGGATCTGCAAAAGGTCGGCGCTCACTACGCGGTCAGCTCGCTCTTTGAGGAATACGGGCAGAACGCCCGCATCTATTGCTACGACGTGGCTAGGATGGACTACCGTACGTCGCGCCAGGGGAAATTGCGGGCAGTACTGGGGCAGGCCTCGGTTACTTCGGAAATCACGTGGGAGTCAGACCAGGTCACTTTCGGTGTGCTGCATCTTGCGGACCACAGCGTGATTGGAGGAGTTCGACAGTTCCAGGGAGACGAGGCGTATCGTATCTTGGACGCGGAGCTCGACAAAGCGCTGTCCAGCGGCGACCTCGCAGAACTGGTGCGGCTGATCGAAAAGAACTTCAGCTCGGGCACTTACACTCTCCGACTGCTCTTCCGCGATGAGCAAAGAAAAATACTTGGCATCATTTTGGAAGAAGCGACCAATGAGGCGCGCGCCCTGTATCGCAATTTTCATGATGAGCACGCGCACTTGATCCGCTTCGTGACCGACCTGGGAGTGCCTCTGCCCAGACGCTTCCGTCTGGC
>DASZHW010000006.1:0-18385 GCA_035937515.1 Terriglobales bacterium
GGTGGCAATCTCCTTGTTGGATTTCCCATCCACGATCATTTGTAGAATTTCCAGCTCACGCGGCGTCAAGTGAGCCGTACGTTCGCCCTTGAGCGTAGCCGGACGGCGCAGTTGCGAATCGAGCACCGTTTCTCCCGCCACCACCCGCCGGATGGCCGCGCCCAATTCCAGGTCGACGGCATTCTTGAGCACGTATCCGCGCGCGCCCGCATCCAGCGCCTGGCGCACCAGCGTCTCTTCCGGATGCATGCTCAACATCAACACCAGGGTTTGCGGCTGCTTTTCCAGAATTTTCCGGGTAGCTTCCAGGCCGTTCATCTTCGGCATGGCGCAGTCCATTACCACGACTTGCGGTTGAAGCTCGCGCGCCAGGCGAACGGCCTCTGCGCCGTCGCCGGCCTCACCCGCGACCGTGATGTCGGGCTCGTCCTCCAGAATGCGCCGGAAACCCCGCCGCACCAGGCTGTGGTCGTCCACCAGCAGCACTGAAATTTTATCCGCCATGCGAATCCAGTTTCTCTCCCAATTTTCCTCTCGGAACCGTCAAGCGCACGCGTGTGCCGCCTTCGGGGGGATTGGAAAATTCAATGCCGCCACCCAACAATTCAGCGCGCTCCCGCATCGCCACCAGCCCGATTCCCTGCTTCCCCACATGGGTCGCAAACCCGGCGCCGTGATCTTCCACTTCCAGTTCCAGGGTGTGGGGCAAAAACCGCAAACGCACCCAGGCTTCCCTTGCCCCCGAATGCCGCGCCACATTGTTCAACGCTTCCTGCACCACACGATACACGTGGATGGCGGCATTCCCGTCCACCGGAAACGCGCTGCCCGATTTCTCATAGCATATGTGAATGCCCGCCTGCCGTTCCACCACGGGCAAATACCAGTCGAGCGTGCTCTCGAGTCCGGACTCGTCCAGCATGACCGGATGCAGCGCCTGGGAGAGGCTCCGCACTTTGTCCAGGGTGCCTTGGGCAATTTCCGCCACTTCCCGCAGTTCTGCGCGCAACGGCGAGCCCTCCGGCGCCAGGTTCCCGGCACGCGACAACATGGCGCCCACTGCGGTCAGAATCTGCCCGAACTCGTCGTGCAATTCCCGCGAGATGTGCCGCAAGGTTGATTCCTGCGTGGAAATCAGCTTCTGCGCCAGTTCACTCCGTTGCTCAGAAAGCGCCGCCAGTTGGGCGAACAGTTGCCGGTTCGAGCGGATGGAATAGAGGCCGGTCAGCAGGATCGCGATCAGGGTCAGGGTGAGAAACAAATAAACCTGGCGCTGCACCCGGTCATAAATCTGGCGGATGCGGGTCGCCGCTTGCTCCTCGCTCTCGTTGTTCAGCACCAGCAACCGCGCCACCGCCGTGCTCAGCGCCGCCTGGCGGGCCTGCAAAGACAACCGGATCTGGTTACGCGCTTCATCCGCCTTCCCCGCTGCTGCCAGCGCGAAGGTGCGATCGACCGCATCCCAGAACTGGGCCATTGAGTTTCCCAGATATTCGCGCTGCTCCGGGGTGCGATCTGCCACCGCTACCTCTTCTTCCTTGCGCAAGGCGTCATCCAGGTCCGCCCGGATGCGCTGAAATTGGGCCGACCACGCGGTTAAGGGGTAGGGCTCGTCGTTGTCCAGCATGTCGCGCATGCCCAGAGCCAGCGTATTGAGGTCATTCTGGATGCGCAGCAACTGCAGCGAGTCTTTGCGGTTGCGGTCCACCAGATTGTTCTGCAGTTGCCGCAGGCCGGAAATCTGCCAGGTGATGTACCCGGAACAGGCCACCACCGCGGCCAGCGTAAGGATCAGTCCCAGGAAAAGTCCCGGAGTCGGAGACCGATGAGGCGCAGGCGGCCGCAGCACGCCCCGAGCATACAAGACGCTGCACTCAACTTCCAACCTAACGGCTCAAGACCCAGCGGCACGCGCTTACCCTCCCGGTATACTCAAGAGGCCATCGGAGAATTCCATGTCCAGGTTTTGCCTGCGTGCGATTACGGCCTGTCTGCTTCTTACTGCATTCGCCGGTTCGTCGGATTCCAAGCCCGTTGCCGTGGTGGAGAACCTCTACGCCGACACGCTCGACGCTTACGGCACCTTCAGCGCCATCGATTCCGGACTGATGAAAACCTACGAGGGCAAGGATCTTCAAACCTGGAAGCGAATCTACCTGGAGAAACGCGCGGCCCTTTCCGCCGAGTTGTCAAAGCTGCCCACAAAAGGGCTCGCCGAAAGCGATCTGCGGGCAGTCACGGTGATCCGCGCCAGCTTGAAGGACTACTCGGCCGACGGGTCCACTCTCACTCCCAGCGGCGACTGCAAGAATACGCAGAAGCCGGACCTCTCCTATGACGCGCTGCACTCGGCCTTATTTGCGTGCTTCGATCAATTGGGAGACAGTCTCCCGTTTGAGGGCAAGACCCTCGGCCGTGCCTCGGCCCTTGGTTTGCTGGGACAGCTCGAGGAGCCGGAGCGGCGCAAAGCACTTTTTCTTTCTTTCACGCCGCTGTGGGAAGCCATAAATGCCAAAGACCAGCCGGACAGCCCCTATCGGCGGCTGGTCGGGATGGCAGCGGCAGATACCGCCAAGTCTGGTTCTGCGATCGCGGATGCCGCTCAGAGTCTTGGAGTTCAGCCCTCGGAGGTGGAAACCTGGCTGGTTCAAATCCTCGATACCTGGCGGCAAGTCAGCGGCAATACTCCAGTCGAACCCTGGGATTACCGTTATGCCGCAGCGGGAGGGGATCGCCTGCTGGACCCCGCTATTCCTCGTGAATCACTACGGAAAATCAGTGCGAGCTACTATCGCGACCTCGGAGCCGACCTTACCCAGCTGGGTGTCATGTACGACCTCGATCCCCGGCCGGGCAAGGCCCCGCTCGCCTACACGGAAATGCTGCGATGCGGCCGCATGGTCAACGGCGCTTGGCGGCCGACCATCGCCTGGATCTCCGCCAACTACGGTCGCGGCGGTCTTACGAACATGCTTGAACTGGTGCACGAAGAAGGCCATGCAGTGCAATATGGAGCGGTCAGGGCCCGTCCGGCATTTATTTATCCCGACCTTTTATTCATAGAGGCGTTCGCCGATGTTGCTTCCTGGAGTGTCTACGAACCCGCGTGGCAGCAAAAATATTTGGGCCGTGCCGCGCCATCGGCGGCTTCGCTAAGAAATCTTTATTCGGGTGTGATGCTCGATGTGGCCTGGTCGCTCTTCGAAGTCCGAATGTTGCAGAATCCCGCGACAGATCCCAACGTCTTGTGGACCGACATCACCAGCCGCTATCTGCACATCATTCCGCACCCCGAATATCCCTGGTGGGCAGTGCGCGTGCAGCTGGTGGACACGCCCGGCTACATGGTGAACTATGGCTTGGGGGCTGTGATTACCGCCGCCGTCCGGCAGCACATCCGCGAGTCTCTGGGACCGTTTGACGCCGGCAATCCTCGCTGGTATCCCTGGATTTCACAACATCTGCTGGCCTCGGGTGGAGAACTCGAAACGCCTAAACTCTTGCGTCAATTTTTGGGTCGTCCAATTTCCCCCCAGGCCCTCCTCAATGAAATTCGCAGACTCTCACCGTAATTCGCTGCAGAGTTCGGCGAACATGTAGCGGGACAGAAGATGTAGCAGTAAGGGAAGGAGATCAGTTTGGCTTGTCCGGCCCCGCGCCCATATCTTGTGGAAACGATTTGAAGGTCACTTCCCGGGACTTCGAAGAAGTTTTCTTGCTCACGTCGGTACTGGATTGCGTCAGGGTTCCCTTCAGCAGGTAGTAAGCCTCATCTCCCGCCGCCTTCCCCGGTCCGCGCTCAACCGTGCCCTTGAACTCGTACCATACTCCGTGCACCGTCTGGGTCGTGAAACTCAGCTTCCTGCCCTCAAGTTGTCCCACCTTGAAGAAATGATCGAGAAACTGGCCGCGGTCGCTTTCCAGATCACCATAGCGGGAAACAAATCCCGTCACCCGCCCTTGATCTTCGACGGTGACTTGCACGAATTCCCCGTCCTGCAAGAAAGAATACATCCCGGAATAATCATCGGCAGGCTTTGCCGCGGGCGGCGCGTTTTGCCCCGCAGTCTGTCCGCTCAGGATCGCGCCCGCCAGCAGCCATAGGGCGGGCAGCGCTCTTAACAGTCTGATCATGTGCGTATTAGAGCATGGAAAGAGATCATTTGTGCGTCCCGCAAGGGATGCGATTGCAGGCGGACCGTCCGGCGATGAATCCCCCGGGATGCCGTTTCCGCGCACGCTATAATGAGACTTTGCGTCCTAATTCATGAAGCCAGCCCTCCTGCCGGTAGAACCCATAGACCAGTTGGACCCCCGAGAGGCCCCTGTACCGGCTCTCCTGGTGACTTTGGAGCCCTGGCATCGGGTCTTTCTCCATAACTTCGCCGACCTGGTCCGGCCGCGCCGGGATGCATCTCTCCAACTGGTTTCCCGTCCGGGTTTGTTCTGGCCGGACGTCTTCGTTGGGTCTTATCTTCCCTGGAAGCGGTTCGCGCAGTCGGCGCTGGGTCACGTCGCCGTGATCGCTGCTCTCTGGGGCGGGTCTCGGCTCTGGCCGGACCGGCCCCGGGTCTTGCAGAGTCCGGCCTTCAATCGCGCCGAGGTCGTCTACTACGCTCCGGCTGAGTATCTTCCGCCCCTTGATACCGGCGGCGCCAAGAAGCGGGCACGTGAAAAAGCCGATCCGGAATACGCTCCACAGCCGATCATTTCGGTGCCCCCAGAAGCCGACAACCGCACTCAAACCATCGTCACTCCCTCGGACCTCAAGCTCGATCATGACGTGCCGCTGCCCAATATCGTAGCCTGGTCGCAGGCGCAGCCAGCGGTTCCGCTTGCTTCCACGGCCAACGCCGCGAATCTCAGGATTCCGCAGCTTCCCGTCGCCGCCGTCGCTCCCGCACCCGAGACAATCCCCACCAACCGGCAGCGGACTTCATCCCTGTCGGCGAACGTGGTTGCCCCAGCCCCGGACCTGAACGCTCAGTCCTCAAACCGCGCCTTGCAGGGTCCGCAAGCCGCCGTGATCGCCCCTCCGCCGCGGGTGGATGCTTCCGCCGGCCGCAGGCTCGGAGACATCAATATCGGGCACGCCGCAGTGGTCGCGCCCGCGCCGGAGTTGCCCCTGGCTGAGCAATATGCGATCGCAGGTGGCAGAAACCAAACCGGGTTGGGTGCTGCGGGACCTGCGGTCGTACCGCCCGCGCCGTCTATACCGGGCTCCGCCGGATCGAACTCGGGAGGAAGACTCATCGCGCTTGGAATTCACCCCGCGGCTCAGGCGCCGGCGGAAATGCCAGCGGGAAACCGGCGCGGGACTTTTGCCGCAACTCCCTCGGGAAAGCCCGGCGCTTCTGGCACACCCGATGTTGCGGCAAACTCCTCCTTGGGCAACGGGAACGGTTCTGGCTCGGCGAGGAACAGCAACGGCCTGCCTCCCGGACTCAGTGTTGGTGCAGCCCCCGACGGTCACACAACCTCCGCCATCGCGGGACAGGGAGTGGGAAATGGAAGCGGCACTGGCCGTGGAACAGCGCAGGGTTCGGACGATTCGCGTCTGACCGCAGAGGCCACGACTCCACGAGTAGGCGCAACTTCAACTCACCCCGCGCCTGAAGTTCCCCCAGACAAAGTCACGGATGTGGACCATTGGATCTTCGGCGACCGCAAGTTCTATTCCATGACCTTGAATATGCCCAACCTCAATTCGGCGGGCGGAAGCTGGGTGATTCGCTTCGCGGAACTGAAGGGCAATGACACCGAAGGCGAGCTGACCGCTCCCGTGGCCACCCAGAAAGTTGACCCCGCATATCCCATGGAATTAATGCGCCGGAACGTGCAGGGCACAGTCACTCTGTATGCCGTCATTCGCAACGATGGTTCCGTGAGCAATGTGCGCGTGCTCCGCGGTGTGGACGATCGCCTCGATCAATATGCCCGCGCAGCGCTGGCGAACTGGCATTTTCGTCCCGCCACCAGGAACGGCAACGCGGTGGATCTCGAGGCCGTGGTGCTGATCCCCTTCAAGCCGGTGAGACTGAAGTCCGGTTTCTAGCGTCAGGCCTCGGTGGTCAGGGGTCAGTGGTCGGAAGCCCACGGACCTGTTGACTCTGACTACTAGCCATTGCCCTTCGCGGTCTTCGCTTCCAGCATCGCGTAGATCGCGGGGTTCGAACAGACTTCGTAGTAGGGCCGCTCGGTCCAGTGCTGCAGGGAGAATTTTTGCGGATCAATTTGAGGAATCCGGCTGGAGCGCACCACGATCTTCTTGAAAATGTCATTGCCCACCGGGACCAGGCCGCTATGTAAATGGAACTCCTCGCTGCCCCACAGCGCCGGGAGATCGAGCTGGCAGGCTTCCAGAGAAATTTCCTGCTGCAGCTGCCGGAAGGCCGCTTCGCTCAGGCGAATCCCGTTCAGGTTGTATTTTAGGATGAAGTCATCCGGGCTCTCTCCGGCGTCGCTCTCGTTGACCGTCTGAAAGGCGTAGACGTTGAACGGGCTTTCTACGCGTTCGATGGCCTTGCGCACCCGCTTGCTGCAGGAGGAAAGCCGGTCACTCTCGTTCAGCGCCTCGGAAATCATAATACGCTGTTCTCCGTCCATCAGGTACATGGGCGCGGAATCCTGAAACGAAATGCCCGTTCCCAGCTCCAGAGTAGGCAGACCCGCCCGCTCCAGCAAATGGTTGTAGCCGCGCACGATTTCAATGATCTCCCGCGCCAGCACGCACGCCCGGCTCACTGCCAGCGGCGCCTCACCTTCGCGTTCGAGCAGGGCGATAATGATTGCGTCCCCTTCCACGAACACCTTTTGCGCTCCGTACTTGGCCAGCAACTTGTTGACCGGATCATAGAAATTCAGGCTGAAATAGGAAGCCGGGTTCATGTCGCGTTGCAGCAACGACCGGGTCAGCCGCGAGGAGTCCCGGATATCGGCCTTCAGGATCACATGGCGCAGAACTTTGTCTTCCGATGTCTTCTGCTCTTCCGGTAGAAGGAACTCATACAGCGTCCCGTTGATGGCCGAGAGCTCGCGCAACCTCAGGTTGCCGATCAGGTTGCCGCTGTCCAGGGCGGAATTCAGCGTTTCCAGCCGCCGTAGGTCGCGGTGATAGCGCAGAAAGTCGTGCAGAAAGCGCGCCGCCATCTTGGCCCGCTCGGCGCCCCGGCACCCGGCCGCGCGCGCGATGGCCGAATCCCAGCTTCCAGCCGAGAGTCTGCCGTGTTCCGCGATCAACTTCTCCACCCGCTCCCGCTCTTCGCGCGAAATCAGGCCGTTTTTCAATTGTTGGGCGTTGATGCGCGGCGAGTATTCCGAGAGCAGGGGCACCACTTCGTAGGACGCGATCACATGATTCATCAACTGCTCGCGCTCCAGCCGCTCCACCCAGGCCTCCAGCCGCGCCTTCTGGGAGCGGCCCTCGTGGGTGCCTTCGTCCGCTTGTCCTGAGCCCACCAGTTCGTGGGCGTTCTCAGGAACGTTCAGCCAGCCATCGATCACCTCGTCATCCTCTGCCTTTGCCTCCAGATTCAGCGAGATCAGGAATTCGCAAGTGACCCGGCGCACGTTGGAAAATCTGTCTGGATCCCGGTCGAAGTTCCCCATCATGACGTAATGCTCGGCGTTCAGGTAAGTGTCGCTCCCGTCCTCGCAGAAGACCAGCGGGTTCAGGAAGAGCTGGTATTCGGTTTCGCCGCGATTGCCGAACAGGGACCGGCGCAGGCGCGCCAGCGTTTCCTTCTCAATTTCGCGCAGAAGCCGGAACAGTTCCTGCCCGGCCTTGCGCAGAATGATTTTCTTTGCCACCTGGAAGTTGGCCACTCGCTCTCGGTATTCGTGCGCCTTCTGCTGGCCCATGCCTTCGTAACTCTTCAGCTTCATGCGGCCGCGTTCGAGGAGTTGGGCAAATTGCGCGTTCAATTCTATGCGCAAAAACTTAACGATCGCCACCCGCGCGAGCACATCTATGGAAAGATTTTCCGCCGCCTTGGCGCGGTTCAGTGCAGCCACGTGCAGGTCGGTCAGAAGCACCTTGAGTTCCGTCGGCGCGGGCTTGGCCGCCGTTTTCAGAGCCGGATTCGCTCCCGCAAATTGATGGCTTGGCCTGCGCTCCGTTGACTCCACCCCCAGCAGGCCTTCCATGTCGCCGTAGCGCACGATCAACCTTGCAATCTGCAGCCGCGCCTGTTCCACGAACCGCGGGCCCAGATGCACGTCGTGCCGCAGGTTATCCACTCCCAGTTGCAGATTGTCGAGGGTGAGCTTGGGGACGTAACTGTTGAGCCGGGGCGGTAGCGGCTCTTCGGCGGAGCGTCCGAGTTTGAAGATGGGAATGCGTGGCATCGTTGGGCGGTCTTTGCTCGCGACCAGTGCCGCGCTCAACTGATCAGTCGCAAACTGCTGATTTTCCTACCTGCAAAGGGAGCGTAGCATGCGTGTCCCGGCCGGCCAACGTTACCCAAGTTACCTGGCAATTCCGCCCGGCCACTCTTCCCCGCATGGTTAAGCAATCGGCGCTTTTCACCGGACCGCAAGGGCTGGAATTGCATTTTTTTCGCGTCCGGGCTCTGCCCAGGGGGAAAGCAGGCGTACTCTTGTGTTGCCATGCTCACTCTAGTGCGATTTCGAATCTCAGCGTTCGTCCCCCTGGTGTGGTGGTTGTTATTTGCGCATCAGCAGACCCCGGCTGCAACCCCGAAGTCACAAACCAGCCCGCAAGCGCAACCGGTCAAGCCCAGCTCATCTCCGGGCGCCAATGAACCGGCGCCCCAGCCCCCGGCCCCAGCGAAGGCGGGCGAACCGGGACCGGCAGCCAGCGCCCAGGTCCAGCAGACGCCAAAGGAGCAGGCCTGGAACATGCTCGAAAGCGCATGCACCGAGGACAAGACCACGAGTCGCGCAATCGGGATTCGCGTGCTGGGACTGATGCCCAACAATGCCAAGGCCGGAGCACTGGCACGAAGGGCACTGCAAGACGGAAGCCCAGAGGTCAGGATGGCGGCGGCCGCAGCCTTGGGCGACATGAGGTCGAGAGCGAGCATTCCCCAGCTGATAAAAGCATTGGACGACAAGGATCCGTCCGTTGCCCTCTCCGCCGCCCATTCCCTCGATCTGATGCACGACAAAGCTGCTTACGAGGTCTACTACGAAATCCTGAATGGCGACCGGAAGACTGGCAGGGGCCTGATCGCGTCGCACAAATCCACTCTGAGTGATCCCAAGAAGATGGCCCAACTCGGGTTTGAGGAAGGCATCGGCTTCATTCCCTTCGCCGGCATCGGATGGGGAGCGATCAAGATGATTTCGAAGGATGACACGTCGCCGGTTCGAGCCGCAGCCGCGAAAGTGCTGGCCAACGATCCCGACCCAGCCACCACCAAGGCATTATCCGATGCGGTAAGCGACAAGAGCTGGCTCGTCCGCGCCGCAACCTTGGAGGCTCTCGCTAGGCGGGGAGACCCGTCGGTGCTTCCCGCCGTGGAGCCAGGTTTGTCCGATGAAAAAGACGTGGTGAAATACACCGCTGCCGCCGCGGTTTTGCGCCTCACCGCAATCATGGAAGCAAGAGCTGGGGCCAAAGAGAAGAAGGCGCAGGTGCCGAAGGGAAAGAGTTAGCGGCCTCTTCGGCGAAGTGTTTGCAGGAGAACGGCGGAAGTCAGCGCGTCGATTGCCCCCCTTTCTGCCTGGTACTCGGAAAAGTCATGGGCTGCACTTGCTGAAGGTAGCGCAGGAAAGTGATTTTGTCCGCTTCCTTCAACGCTATTTCCAGGTGCGAGTACCTGGTTGGCAGTCCGTTCACCAATAAGCTGACCTGGAATCGGTTGCTCAAGTTGAGTTTTCCAAAATGGTCCCTCGTCAGTTGAATCGTCGATCCAGAATCCTGCTTTGGCTCCAGCACCAGCTCATCCGGTCGCAATCGCACCGTCCCTGGAAAATTGACGCCGTGCCATACCCCGTAACTGCGCCGGTACAGATCAATCCCCGAAGACACCAGTTCGATGGGCTGGGAAAGGTCCAGGGGCGGTTGCGGGTTTCGATTCATCCATTCGACGAATGTGCGCATAAAGCGAACGTCTGACACAAAGTACGTCTTTGACACAATGCCGCTTGGATTGAACTCCACAAAAAGAGACTGCTGTTCCCAGTCGCGAGATACGTCCAGTGGGATGAACATGATGCTCTGTACCTCGCGCCAGGTTGAGCGCTTCACCCCGCACAGAAACAATCCCTCGAGGTGGGCGGGCACTTCGCACCAATTCCAACTGTGCTCGATCTCTTCGCGGGTCGATTTGCCAGGCTGGATCGTCGCGGGATCCGCGGTCGTACCCTTGCCGCCCGCGCCCTCCGTTTTCGGCGCCACGTGCACCGGGACTCGGAAGCATCCGGTCTCGAGAAGCAAAATCAGCGCGAAGGAAACCGCGGCAGCGGAGAGGAGGAGTCGGAACCGCTTTGCGTCTGGTCATCTCGTGAAGAGCGTAGAGGAACTGCGACTGTGCGCCAGGTGAAAACCCAAGACCTTCTAGGGGCGAGTCTCCAGAGGATGCTTCGCCTTCTCGTAAAACTCATTCTGTAACTTCAGGCTTTCCTGGTCCGCCTTGACGGCGCGAATGGCCTTCACGATCCCGTCAATCCACGAGTTCATTTTGAATTGGCCCAGCTCGGCCGTCGCCAGCGAACTATCTCCCGCATAGTGATTAGGAAAACGTGCGTACCACCAGATTCCCGTATACAGGTTCTCGGGTAGCTTCTGCCGCCCCAAATCGCCCCCAGACTCGCTTTTCGCCCGGTCGAGATGCACCAGCTCCGGATGCGAAATCAACATCGCCGACGTCTCCATTTCTCCAGCGTGCATGTCAGGACCCGTGCTCTTGGGGGCCGGCCCGCCCGGCGGAAGTTCCACCCGCACCAGCACGTAGACCACATAATCGTGAGGCTTTTCCAGCTGGCTCTGAGCAAAAAATGGCAGTAGATGGTCGTTGCCGCCATGACCGTTCACGATGATGACTTTCTTGCAACCGTTGCGCGCCATCTCGTCGGTAGTCTCCTGCAGCAGCTGCAACTGCAATTCCCGGCTGTAGGCCACCGTTCCGGGTTCGTGCTTCGCCTCGAAAATCTGCCCGAAGTAATACTCCGGAAAGACCACGGCATATTCCTGCTCGACCGCGTGCAGTGCGGCATAGCGCGCGTCCAGAAGGTCCGTTCCCAGCGGCAGTTGAGGCCCGTGTTTTTCCAGAATGCCAAAAGGCAGCAGGCAAGTGCCCTGCGACTGTTGAATGGCAATGCGGAAGTCGCCGGCGGTAAGTTCTTCCCAGTGGGCTGAGAGTTTGACCTGCGACCAGCCCAAGGTAGACCCGCAAAGCAGTAATGCAATCGTGGTCAAAGCGTTGCGCATGAGCACTTTCCCCCGCGGTGGGCATTCTAGCATTTGCCTCTCTGCACCCGGCCTCCCCCGCCGATGGAAAGACCAGAGCGAGACCGCCTCACTCAAACCGGGTTACTTCAGTCACCGTGCCTGGACACAGATACGCATGTATCATTTCTGTTGAATTGTGAACTCAATGAAGAAACTAAAGTTTCTCGTTTCCCTGACCACGAACGATAACGATTATCAGATAGAGCAAGCCGCGGACGCGGAGGAAACGGCGCGCCGGCTGGGCGTCGACATCCAGATCCTCTACGCGGCCAACGATTCCATCACTCAGAGCCAGCAGATTCTGAATGTCATTCAGTCGCGCACCGATGCGTTGCCCGATGGCATTATCTTCGAACCAGTGGGCGGAACCGCTCTCCCGCAAGTGGCTCGGGCCGCCGCGGCAGCGGGCATTGGGTGGGTGGTGCTGAACCGCAGTGTTGAGTACATTGCTGAAATCCGCAAGTCGAATCGGGTTCCCATATTCTCGGTCAGTTCCGATCATGAGGAAATCGGCCGCATTCAGGGACGACAATTTGCCGCGCTCTTGCCCAAAGGCGGGTCGGTCCTCTACGTGCAGGGTCCAGCAGAGAGCCTGGCGGCCAAGCAACGCACCTCCGGCATGTATGAAACCAAGCCGGCGGACGTTCAGGTGAAAGTCATGCGGGCCCAGTGGACCGAGGCCAGCTCTCATCGGGCCGTAAGTTCCTGGCTGCGGCTTTCGACTTCCCACCAGACTCGCATTGATCTCATTGCCGCCCAGGATGACGGGATGGCGTTGGGCGCGCGCAAGGCTTTCCAGGAACTGGCCGATCCTGACGCCCGGCAGCGCTGGCTGAGCCTGCCTTTTGTGGGATGCGATGGCCTGCCCAAGACCGGTCAGGTCTGGGTCAAGCGAGGCCTGCTTACCGCGAGTATTTTTGCGCCGCCGAATACCGGTCAGGCGCTGGACATGCTAGTCAAGGCTTGCCACAGCGGAGCCGTTCCGCCGGAGATGACCTATACGGTGCCGGTGTCCGTGCCGCCGCTCGACGCTCTGGCCGCAGCCTACGCGGAAAAAGCGCGGGCGTTTTCGGTCTAGAAAACTCGACGTCGATCCGCCTCGCACCTGGACTTGACGCCGGCAGCGAAATTGTTCGCTACGCCTATCCTCCAGTTTCCCGCAAGCCTGTGCTGCCAAGACTGAGCCCGAAGGCACAAGGCCAATCTGCAGAATGGTAGATTGATCTGTTCCCAACTGCCCCCAGGAGAAATCATGCCCACTCTCGTTCCGCAGCCGACGCGCATCCGAGCCGCCGGCAGCAAACCCAAGCTGATCGACGAGTTCATCGGCCGGGTCAATACTCACACCTCGGGCGTGAGCGTGGCCCACATGCGCAGCCCGCAGGGTTGGGAAGAGCCGGGTCAGACCCCGGAGTTTGACGAGTTCACGCTGGTGCTCAAGGGCGTCCTGCGCGTAAAGCACAAGGGTGGCGATCTGGACGTGCAGGCGGGCCAGGCCGTAATCACCCACGGAGGCGAGTGGGTGCAGTATTCGACGCCGGCGGAAGGCGGAGCCGAATATATCGCCGTGTGCCTGCCCGCCTTCTCGATGGAGACCGTACACCGTGACGCATGAAGGGCAGGTCATCCTGGGCGAAGTTAAGTCATTCGGTTGATTTCGATCTAGTACGGCGCTCGCTAGGTAATAATGAGGGCGAAGAGCGTTGGAATCTGTCTGGTGCTATCTTTCCGAAGGAAAGACCTGGAAAACTCCTCGTATGCTCATCCGTCTGGGATATGACATTCAATTCGAGATCCCGGAGACCGTGGCCATGGTCGGGATGTTGCATGTGCATCCCTCCCGTGTCCCGGATCTGCGCGAACCGGATGAGGTGGGCATAAGCCCCGAAGTAAAAGTAGAGAGCTACATCGACAGCTACGGCAACCGCTGTGCCCGATGGTTAGCGCCGGCGGGAGCGCTGCACTTGAGTGGCTCGACCGTCATCGAAGACCCGGGAACACCGGACGAGATTGATCCCGACGCACAGGAGCATCCGGTCAATGAATTGCCCCCGGAGATGCTGCGCTATCTGCTGAACAGCCGCTATTGCGAGGTGGACCGGATGTCGAATATCGCAATGGAATTATTTGGTCACCTGAAGCCGGGATGGAGCCGGGTGCAGGCCATCTGCGGCTGGGTGAACTGGAAGGTCGCATTTGGATATCATCACGCCCGTTCTTCAAAAACCGCGTTGGATGTGTATACCGAGCGTACCGGAGTCTGCCGCGATTTCCAGCACCTGGCGGTTACCTTCTGCCGGGCGCTCAACATTCCGGCCCGTTATGCCACGGGATACCTGGGCGATATCGGTGTGCCGAAGGAGCCCACTCCCATGGACTTCAGTGCCTGGTTCGAAGTCTATCTGCAGAACCGCTGGTGGACGTTCGACGCGCGCCATACTCAGCCGCGCATTGGGCGGGTGCTGATGGCCACCGGCCGCGATGCCTCCGATGTCGCCATTACGACTTCCTTCGGCATTGCCAATCTGACCGGCTTTTCGGTGGTGACGCAAGAGGTGAGTAGTGCGTGATCCGGTTTCTGGTTTCCGGTTTCTGGTTTCTGGACGGATGAAACCGGACAAGTTGCAGTTCCGTGTCCGCGGCCAAATTTACCTCCTGCTCTACCCATCCTCAAGATTCGGATCGTGGCGAAGGCTGCTGAGCTCCTTCCAGCAAATTCGCGATGCGTTCCAAACGTTGATTCGTGGCTCGGGAGAAAGCAGTATTCTTCTGACCTAGCAGGATCAGTTTTACCGAGACCAGGAAAATCCCCGCTTCGAGAAGCAGTTCGTGGGTGAATCCTTTGACGAATACGGATACAAGAAAGAGCCCCAGAGTCAAAGCAATTACAACCGCCGACCAGGGATCGAAGCGGCTTAACTCTTGGTTGGACATATTGTTGCCACCTTGGGCTTTTCACTTTCTTCCGAGTCATTCTACCGGGCTCGACCACTGGGCGTTGGTCCCCGCTTGGCCTTGTGCTGTTATCGGTTCACAGTAAGGCGCCAGAGCCACCCCGTGTCATCCCGAGGCGGAGGTCGGCAATACCCTGGCAGCCATGCTCCCGCTGGATGGGGTAGCCGCGCGCTTGAGGCGGATAATCCGGTATAGATCGAAGGCGAGCACGATTACGCCGACGCCAATGGCGTAGGGAAACATTTTTACGATCCATAGATTGATCGCGTTCGTGGTCTCCGCGATCTCTGCTGCGGAAAGGCCGGATGCAGTAAATTCCGCTACGATGTGCGCTTTGCACAACCAGGCAAACACGCCGGACCCTAGAATGTCGACGGCCAGACGAAGACCA
The DNA here is from genome assembly GCA_035937515.1 of Terriglobales bacterium. GTDB lineage: Bacteria > Acidobacteriota > Terriglobia > Terriglobales > Acidobacteriaceae > JAIQFF01. The sequence continues at coordinate 14,763 of DASZHW010000006.1, forward strand.
GCGCGACTGCTCGTCCAGTACGGCCGGGCAAGGTTTACGGCAGAAAACGCGAGGTTGGCCAGCGAGATCAGGACAATGGCCCCTAAGAAGGGCCGCCACACCGGCGCCAGCGTGATTCGTATGCCAAAGCGGTCGAAAATGAGCGGCGACCACGTGGCCTCCACCAGCCATGTCGTAACCACGACGTTGGTCACAATTTCAAAGATGGACGCACCCCGAGCGATCCGGTTGGGGTCGCGCACCGGCGGCAGCTTGCGCGGATCCCAATTGTCCAGAAAATCCGACTTCGCCTGGGCCCTCTCCAGCACTACGAACACGATCGTGACCGCTCCGACAGCGAGACACATGGTGAACCAGAACGCGGCCCAGGATGATCGCACCGTATCCAGCAGGGCGCGGCCGGAATGGGCGGCGCGGTAGGCCGGATCGTAGATCATAAGAGCAATCCAGGTGAGAATCCATGGCACCAGGTAGCACAGCATCACGATCTTCAGCACGAACTTGTAGACGGGAAAGAGCACCGGCCCGATCAGATGCTGCTGCGGGAGATAGCGGCTGGCCACCACTACCGGGCGGCCCAGCTGCTTGAGCATGGCAGCGACTTCGGCGTCGTTCAGCTTCCGGCCGAGTCCGCTCTCCTTCTCCTCGATCTGCGAGCGAATGTCTTCCGACAGCTCGGCAATGATGTCCTGCCTTTGCGCTTTGGGCAGCCAGAATTTGACAGCATGCAGGTAACGATCCAGAAGTTCCATGGTGTAACTTTCTCCTTAGAAAATCTCCTTCAGCGATGCATTGAGGCTCTGCCATTCGGCGAGCAGTTGTTTCAAAATCACTTTGCCCTCGTGGGAAAGGCGGTAAAAGCGTTTGTTGCGTTTTTCCTCTTCCCGCCATTCGCTGAACAGCAGACCCTGACTCTCCAGGCGTCGCAGCAGCGGGTACAGAGTGCCTTCGTCAATGGCCATGCCATGCTCGGCCAGTGCTTTGCGCAGGGTGTAGCCATATTGCTCGGTGCGCAACGCGGCCAGCACCGCCACCACCAGGCAGCCGCGGCGCAACTCCAGCCGGAGATTGTCGAACAGATTCGCTCCGTTGCTATGCGTCATATAGTGTACGCCGCATACTGTACGTCACATAGTATCTTAAGTCAAGAACTATTTCTTTCGGCGGGGCGGGGGGCAGGTCTGTGAGGATCCGGCGGGCTGCGCACGGGCGAGACCCTCGGCTGCATCGGTCACTGAAAGCGGAGAGCTGAAACTTCTACGGCGCTTCGATCAGCTCCATTTTCCCATCGCGGGTACGGTGCAGAACCATGACTTTGCCTTCCGGATCGCGGAAGACAAACACGTCGCGGTCGCGGAAGTGAGCTTCCTTGATCGCTTCCTCGAGTGTCATGGGCCGCAGGGCGACAGCGTCGTCGGTGCGTACGATGTGCACTTCCGTGGATTTGGCCACGGCCGGGAACTTGTGCACCACCAGGGGGACTTCCCGGGTTTGTGCCAGTCCTACCGCATTGGGCAAGCCGTCCTGGTCGGCATTGCCGTTCCATTTCTTATGCTCGTGGCGTTTCTTGCTGCGCCAGCGTGTCTTATATTTGACCGCCTGCTTGCCCAGGTGCTCAAGAGCCTGGTTAATGGCGGATTTCATGTCGCCGGCCTGCGCAGCCGCAACCAGCAATCCGTTGGGCGGAGTGATGGTGATTTCCGCTTTGTGGCGGTGCTTTTCGATGGCCAGGATGACCTTGCTATCGAACTTGTCGCCCAGAATCTTGCGGATCTTGGCCAGGCCGGTTTCGACGGACTTGCGGAGGGCGGGAGTGATCTCACACTGCCTGCCGGTGAATTCCACGTTCATGACCGCCCCTTTCTAACCCATTCGAGCGAGCCCGGGGAGTGCAACCTGAGTCAGAGCGAGAAGGAAAACGAAAGACACGCCTCGCCATTCAGCTCTGCGCTCTCAATTCTGCATTCTTATCTCTGAATTCTGCATTCGTAATTCCGTTTTCGCAAATCAGAATGGACGACAGAATCTCGTACCGGCAACGCAACCTTGCCCTGAGCGCCGTGGCGGGGACGCCGGCGCCACAAATTTCTTCAACCCGCTGCAGGCCGGCACCTACTTCTTCACTCTGCGTTGATGTGTACTGGGGATGCGCATATCTTCGCGATACTTGGCCACGGTGCGACGCGTGACCTGGATGCCTTGCGACTGAAGAATTCTGGTAATTTGTTCGTCCGTCAAGGGCCGGCCCGGGTCTTCCTCCTCGATGAGCTTCTTGACCCGGCGCTTGAGGATGAGCAGCGAGGTGCTGCCGCCCTGAGGACCATTCACGCTTTCGCTGAAAAAGTATCGCAACTCGAACACGCCTTGGGGGGTGTGCGCATACTTGCTGGCCACGGCGCGGCTCACAGTGGAAGGATGGACGCCGATTTCCTCCGCGACTTCCTTGATCATCATGGGCTTGAGCTGGTCGATGCCCTTTTCCAGGAAGTCCTGCTGCCGGGTGACGATGGCATAGCAAACCTTGGTGATGGTCTGCTTGCGCTGTTCGATGTTCTTGATGAGCTGGATGGCGCTCTTGTAGCGCTCTTTGACATAGTTGCGCGTGTCTTTGTCGTTGGTGTCGCGGGTTAGCAGTCGCTTGTAGGCGGGATTCAGACGCAACTGCGGAACGTCGTCCTCGTTCATCATCACCAGCCATTCATCGCCATGTTTGATGAATGCCACATCGGGCTCGATCAGCCGCGGCTGGCTCTTGTTGTAACGCAGGCCGGGGCGGGGATCCAGGGTGCGAATGTATTCCAGGGCCTCCTGCACCGCTTCGGGAGGACGGCCGATGGCGCGCGCGATTTCCTTGTATTGCTTGTTCTGCAGGGCGCGCAAATGTTGATCTACGATCGCGACTGCATCGGAGAGCACCTGCGCCGTGGCCTCGCCGTGGCCGTTCTTGCTGGACGCCAACTGCTGCTGGTGGTAGCGCAGTTGATAGAGCAGACAACCACGCAAATCGCGGCAAGCAACTCCGGACGGGTCCATCTGGCGGACCAGATCAAGCGCTTCGTGCAAATCTTCGCGGCTGAAGCTGGGCTGGAATACGGGCTGAACCGGCTTTTTCTGGGGAGCGGGATCCGGCCGCAGAGCCGCCGATTCCGCCGGTGCAGCAGCCTCCGGCCCGGGGGCAAAAGCTGCCCCCGCAGCGCCTTCAGAGGAATGTAGGGCGGGCTGGGCAGGGTGCGATCCGCCAGACAGGCCCGGATCCAGCCCCGGGTTGCTCAGGTCCGCTTCCGAAGCCAGCTCATCCGAGGCCACTTCATCGGAAGCCAGCTCATCGCTGGCCAGATCGTCGGCTGCCAGATCATCGGTTGACAAGCCCAGGGCGGCGGCTTCCTTCACCACGCTGTCGACCAGGCTGGCGTCGACTTCAGGAGCTGCCGGGGGAGCGATTCCCAGCAGCTCTTCGTCGCTGGCGATCAGGTAGCCATCTTCACTGAGATTACCGATGATCAGCTCGGCCGCCTCACGGACTTCCGGGCGCACGGACAGAGCACCTAGCTGCCAGGCCAGGTGGTCGGAAAGATTGCCGGGCTTGGAAAGAAAATTCTCAAACGACGGACGCTCGATTTCTT
>DASZHW010000007.1:0-3706 GCA_035937515.1 Terriglobales bacterium
GCATTTTCAGGGCACCTGTTTCCCGAACGCTCCGAGTTGAGCGTCCTTTACAAGAACATGGGCCACAACCGATTCAAAGACGTGCCCGTCACACAGCCCCACACATGTAGAAATCTCATCATGTTGGTGCAACCTACGGCCTAATCCCCTCCATCAAGGCGCCCCCAACGGTGGAGCTGCACCCAGTAAGGTCCTGCCTGGCCTATAGGTGCTGTAGCCGTTGCTTCAGGCGGTTTGAACCTCGCGCAGCCGCCGCTCGAGAAATCGGCGCTCGCTGTCGTTGGTGACCAGCGCCAGCGCTCGCGCGTAGCTATTCGCCGCTTCTCCTAAGGCTCCGGCGCGGCGCAGTAGATCGGCGCGCGCAGCATGCAGCAGATGATATCCGTCGAGAGCGCCGGTAGCAGTCAGCGAATCGATAAGCGCAAGGGCCGGTTGAGGACCCGCGACCATGGCGACCGCCACAGCCCGGTTCAGCGACACGATCGGAGATGGTTGCAGGTGATCGAGAAGGTCGTAGAGGCTTAAGATCTGAGGTCAGTCCGTGTCTTCTGCCCTAGCCGCCTGACAATGGAGATAGTTCGGCCCAATGCTTATCGTCGTCCGAAACGTAGCGGACCTGCCAGTTCTCCGCGCTGGCGGCGGGACGGCAAGGAGATTTTCTACGTCACGCCGGACGGCGGACTTATGTCGGCGCCGGTCACCGTCAAGGGGGATGCCATTGAGGTCGGCGAGCCGCGGGCGCTGTTCCGCCCCGCAGCGACCATCAGCCTGGACAGCTTGGGTCCTCCCCCCATTGGCGATCTGCGCCATTGCAGCGCACCGTTAACTAACATCTGAGCTGATTCGTCAAGAGGTAATCGCAGTGATTTTGCTAAAGCCGGCGCAAGTTTTCCACTGAAGTTGCACAGTTGAGCTCTTGCTGGCGCATAGTTGACGACGGGCCAGAGTTTGTCGGTAGAGCTCTTCACTATAGGGCTTGCGGTCCTTCCAGCAACGAAACAGAATCCGAATCCACTTGAAAGCCAGAGCCCTCACGACCGTATTCCGTGGCTTGCCCTTGGCGCGTTGCTGCTCGTAGTAGGCCTTCGCCCAGGCCGAGGAGCCGATCGAATGGGCCGCCCACTCATGAAAAGTCTGTCGCAGAAACTTGGGACAGGCCCAGCGCCAATGCACCCAACACTGCTTTCCGCTACTCGCTAGCACCGGTGCAATTCCGCTATAGGCTTGCAGTTCGCTGGCGCTGTGATAGCGGTCTCGCTGGGTGCCGAGCGCGGCGATCAATCGTGGTCCTAAGGCCGGACCAACTCCTGGCAAAGAGTCTATGATTGCGAAATCAGGATGTTGGCGAGCCAGTGTTTCGATTTGTTGGTCATAGGAGAGAATTGCATCACGCACCGCGCGCACGATCCGCACCAGCGCCAACACCGCGGCCGAACAGGAACAGGTTACCGCCGCATCATGAGTCGCGGGCAAGGCCCGGCGAATTTCCTCCAGACGGCGATCGATGCTGTCAGGCTTACAACTGTGGCGCTGAATGAAGAATTTTCGTAAGGTTTCCGGCCTGGCGTTTTGCACTTTCTGCAAGCTGGGCCAACGTTCCAGAAAGTCGCCGGCGATCGGCGAAGTGACTTCACTGAACCAATCCAGGACCTGCGGGAAGTACATTTTTAGATATGCCGTGAGCCGGTTCGAGCATCGCGCTTTGTCACTGACGAACTTCCGTCGTGCTTCCACCAGAAACTGCAGAGTGCGCGTCTGCTCCGTATCTGGATTCAGGCGGCGCAATTTTTCACGATGGCGCACCAGGAGGTCGACCAACAGACCTGCATCCGAAGAATCACTCTTGGCTCCTGACGGTCGGAAGCTCTTGCGATAATCAGACAGGGTAGTGGGGTGCACCGGAAACAGCACCAGGTGCGCATACTTGGTGAGCATGAATAGCAACGATCCACGCGATTGCTCGAGGGCCACAGCAATAAGGCACCCGGCGAATCGACGCGCCAGCTCAGCCGCCCAGACCTCGACCGCTTCCGGCGTGTGATCCAGATCTCCGCGCTCGACCTCCAGCTGCCCGGGGATCTGCAGCGCCCAGGCATGCTTTTGATCGGCCCAGTCGATCCCCACCCATGCAGCAAATTCGGTTTCCTGTTTGTGGTTCGTGTCTACCATCTTTTCAAATGCTCCTTTGCGTAGATTGGCAGCAGGCAGCTTTGGTCCGCGAAATCTATATAGGAAAGTCCGTTTGTCCTAACCAGACCACATCTGAGGATTCGTTCTGGAACAAAGCGCATCCCGCTGCTCGAAGCTTAGTTAATGGACATCGACATGTCACAGGGTGGCATTCGTAGCAGCGAGACGCCTGCATCTTGTCCACCCTGACACGATCAGTGCGAGGGGAACAAGCGCGAGATTTCCACAACCCTCGCGCGCGACGACTGTGGAAATCGGAAACCTGCAACATCTCTGTTGCAGCAACTATATACAGGGTGGCCCGATTTCTTCGGGTCCCCGAACAATTTCGTTAGCCCACCCGGTAGTTAACAAGTCGACCTCTCAGCCGCCGAACCAATTAATGATAGTGGCCAACTTTCTGCAAACGACATATTGCCTCTTGGTCCATTGATTGCAAACGATTTGTGCTCACGATCGGAAACCGCGGCGGCCCTTCCATCACGCTTAAGAGGTCTGGAATCACTGTGAGCGGCCTGTTAACGGCCGGGGGGAAAGAGTATCATTCGGGTGCCCGAAGGAATTGACCTGCCTCCCCTTGTTGACGCAGAGTCATGGCGCTAAGCAGCGATCGAAGGCCGGATCTTTCGCGCTCTGGGGTTGCGCTTCTCCTCAATCGAGATCACTGGCGCCTGCTCCGGCGGGAGCCGGGTCGCCGTCGCGGTGAAGTCGAAGGCGTAACGTTCGCCGCTACTCCGGAACCGGTCATACTGGCTGTCGCAGTCTTCTCCAGTGGGCGCGCTGTTCTCCCCACTCGAGTAGGGCGCTCAGCTTCCTCACCGACAGCTCAGAAATGCGCAGCCGCTCCGCCTCCTCCGACCGCAGAAATAAAATCTCTTCCTGAATATCGGGCGCCAGATTCAGCAGGTTCGTTACCTGGGTGACCCGCGAACGCGACACTTGCCCCAGTTGCGCCATCACCGTGTAGTTGCCCACCACCCCGGACCGGATCATCTCCTCAAACTTCAGCGCCAAGGCCAGCAATCGTGTGATTCGCGGCACGCGTTCCGTGGCTTCGGCCATTGCAGTTGGATGTCTCCGGAGGCCCCGCATCCGCTTCGCCTCGCGGGATGACTCCGCAGCCACACCAGACCCACTCTGCTCCTGAGGGAGCAGTTCCTGCACGCGTGTCCAGACAGACTTGTCCACCACGGCCGCGTGTTCGCCCGGGTATACCTGCCCCTGATGCGAGACCTGGCCGGCATAGAGTACATTTCTCAGCAATCGCACTAACGTCGGCTTCGTGAACGGCTGGCCTGGATGCTCCTTTCCGTCCCGACTCCTCCAGCGCTTCGTCGTCCACTGCCGCGCCTGCACCTCAGCCAGTACCGCCTCTACAGACCTGTGCTGTAAATATAAAGCAAAGATCGCCTGCACCCGGCTGGCCTCGTCCACGTTGACCACCAGCTTCCCCCCGGCGGCGGCGACATCGTAACCCAACACCGGTTTGCCGCCCACCCATTGGCCCTTCCGGCGC
>DASZHW010000008.1:0-1501 GCA_035937515.1 Terriglobales bacterium
CGCGGACCGCTGGCGGCTAAGGTCCGCGCCTTTTCGAGGCTGAGCGTTTCGAGCCCGCTCGATGGCGATTGTCGGTTCGCCACCGCCTTCACCGAACTCACGGTCACCTCGACCGGAACCTCCAGATACTTCGCAGGCGTAGCGGTCTGGGTGTTCTGCGCAAAGTACGTCGTGACTCCGGTGGCTTGGACTTCGGCCAGGTTTGGTTTCTCGTAAATGCTTCTGATCTTGTCGTGTTGAGCTACGACAGCCGCCGGCTGGGTGGAGGTAGAAGTCGCTGTCAGTGCAGGCGCGATGTTGTAGGTGTACCCCAAAGGCTCCGGGACTTGCAGATCCGAAACCTTTGGCGCGAAAACGGTTCCGTCCGGATTGAAGAAGTTGTTCTGGAACGTCATATCGGTCCACAGCGGGTCAGGCGAGTTCACGCCGCCGCCTTGATTCCACATCCACCAAATGCGATCGATGTTGCAGTGATGCATCATGAAGATCGCGTCGAGTGCGGAGTTCGCCTGTCCCATGATCCCGCCCACGAACACGTGGACTAGGTTGTGTGGGGTCTGCTCGAGCCTCCCGAACGTCCCGCAGAACTCGCAGTTGACCCACGACTGGTCGAGATTGTTTTGACCGGCGGGCCGGCTGGTCCCGAATACCTCGAACGGTGCGTCAAGGAGAATCTGATTGATGATCGCCTGCCCCACGGTGCTGTCGGGCAGCGAATCCAACGGCGAGGCATCGCGCTGGGCCTCGAATAGCGGATTAGGATTTCCGCCGAAAGTCGGATCGACGAAAGCCTGCGGCATCTGCCGATCCAAGGTCCAGTCCCAATATGGCAGCGCGAAGTCGCTGAAGCCTGTGAGCTGCCGCACCGTCCGCTCATACATAAGGAGATAGGCACGGTGCCACGGTAGGAAATACCAGTTTCCGTGCGGGCACAGGTTGAAGCCGGCGTCGCTGCCGTGGATGGCAGCAAAATTGGCCCAGCTGACGGGATCGCTCGCTGGGCGTGCCTTTAGGAGGCGGACGCAGTCGCGCCAGGCCTGAAGTATTGGATCGTTCAATGCCAGGCCGTGCAATGACCGGCGCAGTGGAGGCAGGGGTTGAGCGAACGCCACAAGGCCCGGCACGTTGGCGGCGATAATACCGACGCCGATAGCGGAACCGCGCAGTAGTACATCCCGACGAGATATTGCCATGATAGATTTCTCCACGCGTTCTGATGCTGAGCTCTATCAAAGCTGAGCAACATAAGCATGGCACCGCTTATGCATCCCTACGTAAGCACCTCGTATTTGTCTGTCGACATTAAGCAATGCTGAGCGAGCCGTGGCGGCTTGGTTCAGAAGCATGTTGATTGAGGATGAAAGCTCCGGGAAAAAAACGGATATGCGCACGCGCGGCTCATCGAGTAGCCGACCGCGCAAGCTGGCAGGCCCACGACAGGCGCAAGAATACCATGAGATCGAGGGCACTCGGCCCCGGGCCGCCGATCGTGTTGGCTTAG
>DASZHW010000009.1:0-3931 GCA_035937515.1 Terriglobales bacterium
CCAAGAAACACATTCCGGCCAATGTTTGACAGCTTTTTCGCTGCGATGTTACATTCAATCAGCGCCGAGGTAGCTCAGTTGGTAGAGCAGCCGATTCGTAATCGGCAGGTCCCCGGTTCAAGTCCGGGCCTCGGCTCCATCCCCTTTAGGGTCCAGCCCGGAGACATGGGTTACACAACGTACCTAAGACATAGGTAACACCTTGGGCCGAAGGGATTTTCGAGCGGTTCGAGCACCCGAGTCTCCAGATCGAAGTACCCCAGATCATAATCCATAAAGCTTACCAGCCAGATATCGTCTTGAACTTCTTTGATGCCCACGGCCTGACCAGCAAAGACCTGACTAAAATTGATTTTCTTGCGACCGAGACAGATGCGCCCGACAACGAGTGACCACGATGGTTTTATCGTGGAGGGGATAGTCGATGTCCGGCAAGCCGGTGTAGGGGCGCGGAGAAGGTTGGTAGACCTCTGCGGGACACTTCATGTCCAACGCTTCGTGCGGGCGTTGGTTGTTGAAGATCTCGATGAAGTCATCGAACCTGGCCTGCTGCTGCCGGAAGTTTGAACCGGCCGGTTTGGTAGTTTCCTTTTTTAAGGTGAGGTGCATGCGCTCATGACGGCCATTTTGCTGAGGATGGCCCGGCTGGATCCGTTCGATGCCGATACCGAGACGGAGCCACCAGACCGCTAGTTTGCTACGGTTGAACAGGGCCTAGGCGGAAGCGAAGGAAACACCGTTATCGCTGCGAATGCTAGCCGGCAGGCCGCGCTCCTTAAAAAGCCTTTCAAACACGGTGAAAGCGAAGTCTTCTTTGGTGGAGCAGAGGGCTTCACAGCTGAGCACACAACCAGGGCGGGGAAGTTCACAGCAGCTTGTAGCCGAGGAAGAGCAGCGTCGTCGCCAGCACCGGTTGTAGGACCCTTTCTGGAAAAACCGTGCTCATCTTGCTTCCAATCCACACTCCGGGGATGGAGCCGATCAGCAGCGCCCCCAGCAGCGGAACATTGATGCTCCCGATTCCCAGGTGACCCACCGCAGACACGCCCACCAGCAGCAGTGCATGAAGAATGTCCGACCCCACAATCCGCCGCAGCGGCATGTGCGGGTATACAACCACCAAGCAAGCCACGATCAGGCTTCCGCTTCCCACCGACGTCAGGCTCACCAGAAAACCAACCAGCCCGCCGACAACGGATGTCCCCCACGCGGGCCACTTCATTTGGGCAGGCTCGGCCTCGTCCTTCTTTCGCGGGCCCCGCAGGCAGCGCGCAAACAAACTCAGCGCCACGCAGATTAGCGCCACTCCCAGCATGCGCATCACAACTGTGTCCATCAGGTTTCCGCCGCGGCTCCGCAGGTAAGCCAGCAGGGCGATTCCCGCCATCGCTCCGGGGATGCTGCCGATTGCCAGCCGCTTCACGATCGTGTAGTCCACCGTCCTTTGACGCGCGTGTACGAAGGCGCCCACGCCTTTCGTCAGCGTTCCCCACACCAGATCGGTTCCCACCGCAATAACCGGCTTGGCCCATCCCAGCAGGATCAGCGCCGGAGTCATTAGCGCCCCGCCGCCCATCCCGGTCAGGCCCACCAGCAGCCCAACCACAAAACCCAGAAACGAGACCCTAAAATCCATGTACCACCTCACTCGTGGTAGAACACCCGGACTCGGTCAGCCTCTTGCCTTCGTGCTCATCCTATTTTCCGCCGTGGCTGACGTCCGCCAGCGACGTGTGATCCAGAATTCCCGATGCCGCGTTCCGCACCGACAGAAACACGCGAAACAGCGAGCTGTGCTTCTTGTCGCGCTCCACGTGCCGCCGCAACGACTCCGCGTCTTCAAACGGGGCCAGCGGCCCGTCAATCGTCCGTATGATTTCGCCGAGAAAAATCTTCATCGGCGGGCGCTTCAGCCGGTATCCACCCTGGGCCCCGCGCGTGCTCTCGACGATCCGCGCGTGCTTCAGTTCCAGCAAAATCAGCTCCAGAAACTTCTCCGGCAGTTTCTCGTCGGCCGCAATTTCGCGAATCTTGACTGCGCCCTTGTCGTATCGCCGGGCGAGAAGCATCAGGGCTTTGAGAGCGTACAGTCCCTTTTGCGAGATCTTCATGTGGCTCGGCTATTGTCCCATTGCTCGCTTCTTCACGGTCTTTGGTCCATCCACGAAAAATGTTCTCAGAAGGGAAACCGCAGCGAGAGAATCCAGTTGTGGTTCGTCTTGTGGTAATGGGTGACCGCAATCTGCTCTCCCGCCACCACCACAAAGTGCACGTTTCGGGCAAGTCGAAATCGGCCCACACCGATCCCCGGAGTCAGGTAGGTCGTCTTCTTGCCGTCGGTCTTGCCGTCCTTATAGAACGTCGAATTCACCTCGCAGTCCGGCCAGAGCAATTTCAAGAGATGATACTGAAAGGTTGTATTGAATACGATCTGTCGTCCTATGATCTTGGTGTCCCCTGTTGGCAGAACGCCTCCGATCGTGGCTTGAACGTCGAACCTGCCCCAGCCTTTACCAGCAGCAAGGATCGGTGACACGCTCGCATCCGGTGATCCGTTTGTATAACTGCCGGTCGGAATGGTGGCGTTCAAGAGCAGCGTCACAATATAGTCGCCACCCTCGGCATTTGCCGAAACGACCCGGTATCGCATCGCCAGGGGCATGTCGCCAAAGCCATCCATCATTTTCGGCTGGTTGTGGACGATATAAGGAGGCAGTAAAAGGCTGACGTCCAGTTTGTCAGCCACAATAAGTTCAAGCCCCTTGTTGCTCCCGTAGTTTTCGGAATACACGCCGTTGGTACCCTGCTGCCAGCCAATGTCGTAGCGAAACTCCTGCTTGAGACGCGCCGTTTGCGTCATCAGCGGTGAGACCCAGTCCGGTTGTTCTGCCTGGGAGCGTTTCACCATGTCTCCCCAGGACTTAAAAAAGCCGCCCTTCTCTGACGCCGGGTATGCAACCGCCCCGTTTGGAGACGGCGGGTTCTTGGGCACGGCGAGTGAATCATTTTGCTTTGCAGCATCGTCCGTGCACACCGCGTCTGCTGACGATCGGTGCTCCTCCACTGGCGGTGCCCCGGCAATTCGAGGAGCCTGCGAATCTGCGGAACCACAAGGCTGCAATCCAGCGGATGCTCGGGGTTCCTTTTTCGCTGCCGCTCCTGTGTCCTGGTCAGCGCCGTCCGCCGCGATGAGCGGCACGGCGGAAAACGAGATCGTCAGCAGCAGAGTCGTCTTGAGCGCTTTCTTGATCGCCAGCATCAAGTTCTCCTAAGAGTTGCGGCTCAATCTCCCAAGAGACTGGTCGGTTGGCCGTGAACTTGGCTGCAAACCTCTGCGCCGGACTATTCGTAAGACTATCCACCGGAGCTTCTCTAGAAATCCCATCAACTCCACTAACTCCATAAAGTCTATTTCAATGCTAGACAATAGACAACCAAAATCCTGGCACGCTCTCTGCCAAAGCGCCCTTTCCCCACACCCATAAAAATGGCTCCGCCTCATCCTTTTGTTTCTATCGGCTGTCTTTACAATCGATTTCAGCGGCCACACTACGGGAACGGACCTTGCTGTGGATGGTGTCGGAATGTAGGAATGAATTGTCTGAGCAAACTTCATTGGTGCGTCCCGCCGATTTAGAGAGGATGACGGGCAACTCTTCCTAATCTTGTAAAGGAAGGGTTGCCGACAAACCGGCCGTTCCCTTCACGGTGTCGTTGCGCACCGACTTCAGATCGCGCAATAACGCTCTCGCGTTCGTGATGATCGAATTAGACCATGTAAGACGGTGGGCGAATGCCCTTGTCGCGAAGATAGATTTCCGCTTGGCCGCGATGATGGGCGACGTGGACGTACATGGCCAGCAACACGTCGCGTCCCGGCATGCGCCCGTCAGGGGAATTGTGCGGCGTTCGCAATTGCTGTTCGGTGGCG
>DASZHW010000010.1:0-142311 GCA_035937515.1 Terriglobales bacterium
GACAGGCCGCCAGGTATCGCTGGCAGGCCTCCTCGGTGGCGAAGTCGGACTGAAACTGGCGAAGCGTCTTGGGAAACGGTGGCCGTGGCACCCCGTTACACTACATATTGCGGCTTGCTGAAGCAACCGGATAATCAGAAGTTGCCTAGCCATAGCGTCCTGCACTAAGCGGGCGACGCCATGGCTCAGGACGACAGTCACCTTTACCCGGCTTTCAGAGGACGGAAGTACCGTCGGGCCGCGAGCACGTCGCAGCCAATCTGCGCGCGCAGCGCTTCCACCGATGGAAACTTGATCTCATCGCGCAGGCGTTGCAGGAAATGTATCTCGACCTCGGTTTCGGCGGTCAGTTCGAGCGGATGGAAATTCAAGAGATGGGTTTCGACGGCGAAGCATTCGGCAGCGAAGGTTGGCCGGTTCCCCACATTGGTCACTGAATCAAAGCACTCCTCAGCGACCCGGGTGCGCGTGATGTAGACACCGTCCCTGGGAACAAACTCCTCGTAGCGGCTCAGATTGATGGTAGGAACCGTGTACTTGGAGCCGTAGCCGCGTCCCCGTCCGGGAGTGGAGAGCATGCTGAAAGTATGTCCCAGCAGGTGCCGCGCCCGGCTGACCCGGCCCTCACTGAGCAGTTTCCGTACCTGGCTGCTCGAGACCGGTTCCCCGCGCAGTTTCATCTCGGGATAGACCTTGACCTCGAAGCCCATCTCGCGTCCGAACTCGGCCAGCACCTCCACATTGCCCGCTGCCTTGTGGCCAAAATGAAAGTTGTAGCCTTCGTGCACTTCGCGGGCGTGGAGCTGTCTTTTCAGGATTTCTTCCGCAAACTGCCGCGGAGTCATCAACGAAAGGTCGCGTCCGAAGGGCAGCAGCAGCACTGCGTCCAGGCCGCTGGCCTCCAGCAGGCGGAGCTTCTCCGGAGTCGGGGTGATCAGCTTGAGACCGGAGTCTGGCCTCAGGATGCGGACGGGATGCGGCTCGAAGGTCACAGCCACCCCCTTCCCGCCTTGCTGCCGCGCCCGGTTCACGATTTCCTTCAGCACGTGGGTGTGAGCGCGGTGCACGCCGTCGAAATTCCCGATGCTCACCAGGGTGGGGCCGAAGCCGGCCGGAACGTCATCGAGTTTGTGGAAGATTTGCATTAAGAGCAGCTTCTGGCTCCTGGCTCAATCCAAAAATCCCAGGTTTCCCTTGCAACCTTTGCGGATTTTCTTTGCGGCCCGTGCGGTTAAAGATTTTGCCTCTACCTAAATCTCAAACTCCAGTTTCATCCCGTCGTACGAGAGTTGGACATGCGGCGGCAGCGCTGCGTTGGTCGCCTCGTGCGGCAGGTCGTGGCAGATATGGGTGAAGAAGGCCCGTTTCGGTTTCACCCGCTCCACGATGCGCAGGGAATTCTCTACCGTCGAATGCGTGGGATGTGGCTTATGGCGCAATGCATCCAGAAACAGAACATCCAAACCTTGAAGTTGCCCGAACGAAGCTTCGGGGATGACACTGTGATCGGTCAGGTAAGCGGCCGAGCCAAAGCGAAAACCATAAATCTCCGTCTCGCCATGAATCACGGTCACCGGCTCGAAGCGCGCGCCGAACAGCTCCAGGGGTTCGTCCAGGGGCCTCAGCTCCACTTGGGGCAAGCCACCGAACTTGTAGTCCGCGTCAAAGATGTAGCGAAACATTTTGCGGATGAAATCGGCCGCATCGGGACGGGCATAGAGCGGCAACCGGCCCGGCTTGTGGCGGAAGCTTAAAGGCCGCAGATCGTCGATGCCAAGAATGTGGTCGGCGTGAGCATGGGTGTAGAGCACAGCGTCGAGGTTCTGGATGTTCTCCCGGATCGCCTGCTGGCGAAAATCGGGAGTCGTGTCGATGAGCACGGACCGCTTGACGTATTCGATGAGCACGGAAGGCCGGGTGCGCCGGTCGCGCGGGTCGGAAGAGTGACAAACGGAACAGTCACAACCGATGGTGGGCACGCCCATAGACGTGCCGCTGCCCAACACCGTCAGCGTGGCTTTCATCGGATTGCGGAATTCGCCCCCGCCGCTTGTGGCGGCCGGGCCAGCGCGTTGGTCACTTCCACATAGGCCATGCGCAGCTCGTAAAGGCAGTTCTGCAGGAAGTTTTCTTCCGCGGGCGTAAGATTTCCCTTGGTTTTTTCGGCCAGCAGGCCCAGCGTATCGACGGTCTGGCGGGCGCCCAGCAGGTCGATGCGCGGCTGGCCTCCCTGCTCCTGCATCAGACCGAGCTGCAACATTGCCGTCATGTACAGCGAAGCCATGAAGCGCTCGAAGGTCATCTCCATTTCTTTGGCGGAGTGGCCGCTGAGCTCTACGCGAGTGTCCAGCTCTTTCGCTGATTTACGGTAGGCATCGGCCTGTTCTTTCTGCTCCGCCGCAGTCGGGCTCAGCGGCACGGATGGATCCAGCACAGAGGCACCCTGCGTGGATTGAGCCGGAAGGGAAGCCTCGGCCGCGCTGACCGCAGGCTTCTGCTCGGGCGCCGCGGGCGGAGCCGGTTTGGAAGTTGACACTTCTTCTTCGCTGACTTCCTGGCGCAGCTCACCTTCGGGCGTGAACAGACGCCGGTCGGTGACGGTAAAACTCTCTTGTTTTTTCTCTGCCATATGGTTTCCTTCGCTTACTTGAAGACCTCGGCAAACGGCAGGTTTGAGACGCTCACCTGGCTGCCGCCCGCTTCGGCTTGCTTCCCGGCTAGGGCCACTTCGCGGCGGATGTAGCCCAACGCCACGCCACGGTCACCCCTGACCAGAGGCAAGGCAGCGGCGCTGGTGATCTCACCCACATCTTTACCGTCTACCTGAATCTTGCTCCCGGCGGCGGGCAACGGACCGTAGACATCAAAACCGGTAAACTTGCGGCGCACCTGCCCGCGCGAACGAATGCGCTCCACGATTTCCTGGCCGATATAGCATCCCTTGCTGAAATTCAAGGCGCGTTGCTGCTCAGTTTCCTGCGGCAGGTCGCGTTCGCGGATGTCGACGCCGTATCGCGGAATCCCGGCAGCGACGCGGAGCAGTTCCAGCGCCGTTGCGCCCACCGGCCGGGCGCCCGCGTCCACCAGCGCCTCTCGTACCTCTTGCGCGTGATCAGGGGCCAGCCACAGTTCGAAGGAATTCACGCTCTCCTTATCGCCGCGGAGTAGGGTCACACTGGTTTGCTGCCAGCTCAGATCGGCAAACTGCAGCGGCTCCAGCGGAGGAACTTCAAAACCAGCCCCCTGCAGGCACTCCTGGGCCTTGGGGCCGGCAATTCCGATCGCCGTCAATTGGTCGCTGACGTTGGCCACTTCAACGTCATCCATGATGATGTACTTGTCGAACACGGCCAGGATTTTATCGATCTGCGATTGATCGGTGTCGACCAGCAAGGACTCTCCGCGATTGTAGGCGTACAAATCACCCAGAATGTGGCCCTGCGGATTGAGCAGAAAGGCATAAAGTCCCCGCCCGGCTTGCAGGTCCCGGACATTGTTCGTGACCATGCCATTCAACCACCGCACCCGGTCGCCGCCGGTGAGAGAGACCTTCGCGCGTGAAGCCAGATCATAGATGCCGCTGGCCGAAATGTGCGCCCGGAATTCCGCGCCCGCGTCGCCAAAATCGGCCCGAGGACCGGCATTGGGCGGCTGCGCCAGCGATGCGTCCACGCTCTCAGGTTGTGTCGTCACGCTCATCTTCTCTTGCTTTGATTATAGCGGAGGAGCACCTTCCGGTTCGAAATGACAACCCTTCGGGTTAGTTGATAATCTTCCAACCCGTGAGCCAAAAGAAGCGCCTCGCCATCATTCCCGGAGACGGTATCGGGCCGGAAGTCGTTGCCGAAGCCGTCAAGGTCCTCACCGCCTCAGGGGCCGCCGTCGAGATGACCCATTTTGACTGGGGCGCCAACCGCTACCTCGCCGACGCGGTCACCGTTCCGCCCGACGGCTTTGCCATGCTGGCAAGGGATTTCGACGCGGTGCTGGTCGGCGCGTTTGGCGATCCCCGCGTGCCCTCAAACATCCATGCCAAAGAGATCCTGCTCGGCATGCGCTTCAGGATGGACCTGTATGCTAATGTGCGCCCGGTGCGTCTCCTGGACGCCCGCTTGTGCCCCTTGAAAGCGATGGAGCCGGGAGACATCGATTTCGTCGTGGTGCGCGAAAACACTGAAGGGGTTTACGTCGATGCCGGCGGCGTTTTCAAACTAGGCACGCCGGATGAAATTGCGGTGCAGGAAGACATCAACACTCGCAAGGGCGTCGAGCGCGTGATCCGTTACGCCTTTGACTATTGCGAGCGCCACACAAAACAGGACGGCAGCCCACGCAAGCGCGTGCTCATGTGCGACAAGTCCAACGCCATGACCCACGCCGGGGGGCTGTGGCAGCGCGTCTTCAAGGAAGTAAGCCGGGAATATCCCCAGATCACCGCCGAGCACATGTATGTGGACGCGCTCTGCACTCAGATGGTCCGCGACCCGCGGCAGTTTGACGTGATCGTCACCAACAACCTGTTCGGCGACATTATCACCGACCTGGCCGCCGGCCTGCAGGGCGGGCTGGGCATGGCCGCCAGCGGAAATATTCATCCGGGAAAGACGTCCATGTTTGAGCCCGTCCATGGGTCCGCGCCGCCGATTGCCGGGAAGAACATCGCCAATCCATTCGGCGCGATTTTGACGGCGGCGATGATGCTGGAACATCTGGGACTGACGGCGGAGTCCGGGAAAATTGAAGCCGCGGTGCTGGAGGCCGTGCGCCAGAAGAAAACGACGCAGGATATCGGCGGGACTTTGGGAACGCGGGAAGCAGGGGACTGGGTGGCGATGACCTTAGGCGCCGGTCGCTCTAGTTGAATGCGGCTCTCAATCTCCTCAATCCTGCCAGGGCCGCCACATATCTCTTGTCCGTCGCGTAGGCCGCGGCATAACACTCTTTGGCTTTCTGCCAATCGTGTCTGTGCTCGTACACTCGGCCTAGATTGAAGTGGGGATAGCCCCGGGCTTCATAGCGCCTGGCCGCGATTGCTTTCTCAAACCAGGGAATGGCCTCGTCCCATTTTTCCTGCTCGATCAGATAAGCCCCGATGTCGTTATACGGATTGCCGAACTCAGGGTCCACCTTGATTGCCTGCAGGCACTCGGCGATCGCTTGTTCGTAGTTGCCCAGGAAAGAGTAGGTCCAGCCGCGGAAGGTGTAGGCCTCCGCCGTGGGGAAGGCCTCGATGGAGCGCGTATAAGACTCGATCGCCTGCTGATATTCTCCCGCCATCTGTTGTTCGTAGCCCTTGTGGAAGTATTCGGAGGCGCTTTGACGGGGATCGGTTTCCGCCATGGGGGATTCTCCCGAGCCTATCGGCGCAAGCCGGTCAGCAGCGCCAGTTCACGCCATTTCCATTGGCAATCAACATCGACGAAACCAATCTCGCGCAGCCATCCCAGCTGAGTTTCCACATCCAGGAGCTTGTTCGATGGATCCTCAGTTTGCAATGTGTATCCGATCCGCTGCAGGAACTGTTCATGCAGTTCAGGGGTCGGGGAAGCCACATGCTCCAGGTTGCAGAAAACACCACCGGGACCGAGGAGATCGTAAACCTCGGTATACAGCGCCCGTTTGCGGTCATGAACGAGATGATGGATCGCGAAACTCGAAACCACCGTATCAAAACTTCCCAGCGCTGGCAAAGAATCCTCCAGATTGTGGGCCACGATGGCAACTGACGAATCCTCGGCGAACCGTTTTCGCGCTGCTTCGAGCATTGCCGGAGAAAAATCGAGAGCCACCGCGCCGGCAGTCGGGTGATCCAGTTTGACCAGGGCGAGCAGGCGGCCATCCCCGGTCCCAAGATCCAGAATCCGCCGGGCGTTTCCAGGAACAAATTCGAGGAGCGCGGCTTCGCCCTCCGTCCGGTGCAGGATGGAGTCGGCGCGGCTCAGGTAGTCGAGCGCGTGTTCTGATGATCTCCAGAGATTGACGCCCATACAAAAAGCACAAAAAGTATAAACTGAAACTCAATGGACAAATTCAGGATCAACCGCAAGCGGCTTCCGGCATCCTTTTTCAAAGCCATTCTGATTTTCCTTCTGCTGGGCACGTGGGGTTGGGCTCAGGCCGCACAATCCTCCCCCGCTCAGGCATCGGCGCCTCCGGCCACCACGCCTGCGGCCAACCAGACCGAGACAGAATCGAAGATCTCTCCCCAGGAGGCCGAGCAACTCTTGCGCTCGGTGGACGAGATCCTGCAATTTGCCAGCAAGGACACGCTGTTTCCCATCAAGCATGAAGTGAAGCGCCGGCTGGTCAGCCGCGACGAGGTCGAGTCCTACGTCTCGAAGCACACCACCGAAGACGAGGACGCCAAGCGCCTGCGCCGCTCCGAGCTGGTGCTCAAGAAATTCGGATTGCTGCCTCGTGATTTCGACCTGGGTAAATTTCTGGTGGTTCTGTTGAAAGAGCAGGTGGCGGGCTACTACGATCCCAAAACCAAAATGGTAAATCTGCTGGACTGGGTAGGGCTCGACCAGCAAAAGCCGGTGTTGGCGCACGAATTGACTCACGCCCTTCAGGACCAGTCCTTCGGTCTCGAAAAGTATATGAAGCCGGCCGACGTCGATCTCGACAAGAAGAAAGAAATCACGCCGCAGGACATCGAGAATGACGAGATCAGCACCACCCGGCAGGCGGTCGTCGAAGGTCAGGCCATGGTGGTGCTGGTCGATTACATGCTGGCGCCCATGGGGATGTCTCTGAAGGACTCTCCGCAAGTGGTGCAGGCGTTGAAGGACGGAATGCTGGTCGGGACCGCCGATGCGGTGCAATTTCAGAATGCGCCCATCTACATGAAAGAGGCGCTTACTTTCCCTTATCGCTACGGCATCGACTTCATTGCCGAACTGCTCAACCAGGGCGGCAAGGAGAAGGCTTTTGCCTCGCTCTTCCAGAATCCTCCGCTCACCACGCGCCAGGTCATGGAGCCCCGGACCTATCTTTCAGGCGAGCGTATTGAACCCATGCGCGTGCCCGACTTCCGGCAAATCTTCAAGAATTACGAGCGCTTCGACGTGGGCGCGATGGGCGAATTCGATGTTGCCATCCTGGTGGACCAGTATGCCGGCGCCGACGCCTCGAACGGGTTGTATCCGCATTGGCGCGGTGGCTACTACTATGCGGCGCGGCCGAAAGGCGACCCCGCAGCGCCGCTGGCCTTGATTTACGTGTCACGCTGGTCGAATGCCGAAACCGCAGCGGATTTTGCCGGCATATATGCCCGCGCCCTGGCCAAGCGCTACCTGCACGTGCACGATGTCGTGGAGAACGGCAAGGATCCGATCGTTCCGCTCGCCGCATTGCAAAATCTCACCGGGAAGCGAACCTGGCTGACGGAAGAAGGGCCGGTGGTGATCGAGGTGCGAGGCGACACCATGCTGGTCACCGAGAGTCTGGATCAAATCACCACGGACAAACTGACGCAAGAGGTTTTCGGAGCGACCGCTGCTGCGGCGGCCAAATAGAGCGCGCCGCCTTCTGTATAATCAGCGTCTTGTTGGCTGACCTTTAAATTCCTAGGGAGCCCTTTGTCACAAGCAGAAATCGGGATCATTGGCGGCAGCGGGCTGTATTCCATGCCCGGCCTCGCCAAAATAAAGGAAGTGCGCCTGAAGACGCCCTTCGGCAAGCCTTCCGATGCCTATGTCACAGGTACGCTCGAAGGCCGTAAAGTGGCGTTCCTGGCCCGTCATGGACGCGGCCATCGCATCCTGCCGACGGAGTTAAATTTTCGGGCCAACATTTACGGCTTCAAACAGCTGGGCGTGGAGCGCATCGTCTCCATCTCGGCGGTGGGGTCCCTGAAGGAAGAGCACAAGCCGCTCGAGTTTGTCATTCCGGACCAATTCTTCGACCGCACCCGCCATCGTGTGGACACCTTTTTCGGCGACGGACTCGTGGCCCACATCGCTTTCGCCGACCCGATCTGTCCTGAGCTTGCACGCTCCGTCGAAGCTGCATGCCGCAAAGCCGCTGTGGTCGCCAAACGTGGCGGAACCTACGTATGCATGGAGGGCCCGCAGTTTTCCACCAGGGCAGAATCGAACGTCTATCGCAGCTGGGGCATGGACGTGATCGGCATGACTAATCTGCAGGAAGCCAAGCTGGCGCGCGAAGCCGAACTCTGCTATGTCACGGTGGCTATGGTTACGGATTATGACTGCTGGCATCCCCATCACGATTCGGTGACCGTGGACCAGATCGTGGCCGTCTTGCTGAAGAATGCGGAAAATGCGTCCAGAGTCATACGCGAAACTGTGGCTGCGATGCCCAAGGATCGCGGCTGCAAGTGCGGTTCTGCGCTGGCGCACGCCATCCTGACGGAGCACGCCAGGATTCCCGCGGCCACCCGCAAGAAACTGAAACTCATCGTCGCCAAATATCTCGACCCATCTCCGAAAGCTAAAAAGGCATGAGCATCGTTGCAGTCGGTTCGGTTGCGTTCGATACCATCTCCAGCCCCTCGGGGAAAGTGGAAAACGTCCTGGGCGGCGCGGCAACATTCTTCGCGCTGGCCGCCAGCTATTTCACCACGGTGCGAGTGGTGGCTGTGGTGGGTGAGGACTTCACTGCAAAGCACGAGAAGGTGCTGAAGAAGCGTGGCATCGATACGCGCGGCATTGAGCATGCGAAAGGGAAGACATTCCGATGGGGCGGTCAATATCACGATAACTTGAACGAAGCCAAGACGGATTTCACCGAGCTCAATGTCTTCGAGCAGTTTCAGCCGCGCATTCCGGCGGAATATCAGGACTCAGAGTTTCTGTTTCTGGCCAACATTCATCCTGAACTCCAGGCCACCGTGCGACGCAGCATGAAAGGGGTGCGCCTGACTGGGGGCGATACCATGAATTACTGGATCAACCGCACCCGCAAAGAATTACTTGAAACTCTGAAGCTGGTTGATGTGCTGCTGATCAACGACACCGAGGCTAAAGCCCTCGGTGACGACACCAACTTGCCCCGGGCCGCCCTGAAGGTGCTGGCTCTCGGGCCGCAGGCGCTGGTGATCAAGCATGGCGAATACGGGGCGACCATTTTCTTCGGGGAAGGCGCCTTCGGCATCGGCCGCCATCCTTTTCGTGCGCCCGCTTTGCCCATCGATGAGGTGATGGATCCGACCGGCGCCGGCGACTCCTTTGCCGGCGGCTTCATGGGCTACATCGCCTCGCAGGAAGAGTTGAACCGCGAAGTCTTGAAGCGGGCGCTATTCTATGGCGGGGTCATGGGATCGTTCGCCGTTGAACGTTTTGGCACGGAGCGTCTGCAGTCGCTTAGCCGGGAAGAGATCGATGCCCGTTTTCAAATCTTCCGCGAGCTGACCCACCTGGAATGAGCCCTCAGCCGACCCGCCGCTGGGATCGCCAAACCACCTTGCTGGCATGGCTTGCCGCTTGCGCTTCCGTTGTCTCCTTCATTTTCTATTTTCGCCGGGGCGACATCCTGCTCTACGGCGACGCGGTAGCGCACATCAACATTGCGCGCCGGGTGTTCGACTCGCGCACTCCCGGCCTGCTCCAGTTGGGTACGGTATGGCTGCCGTTGCCCCATCTGCTGATGATTCCGTTCCTCCTTTCAAACTGGATGTGGCGAAGCGGAATCGGGGGGTCGATCCCATCCATGGCGGCTTACGCTTTCGGCACGCTTGGAATTTTTCGACTGGTCCGAAGCGCGCTGACCGGAACTGGCGAGTCCGATGGAATGGCAAGGGCCACAGCCTGGGCGGCCGCCACGGTCTATGCCGCGAACCCCAATCTGATTTATCTGCAAGCCACCGCAATGACCGAACCTTTGTATCTGGCGTTGTTCATCTGGGCGGTCGTGTATTTCAACGAATTTGTGCAGGAGGCGGGAAGTCACGGCGAGACTGGACAAAGCCGAATCGCTTCATCCTCACTCGTCAAGTGCGGTATCTGCCTCGCGGCCGCCTGCTTGACGCGCTATGACGCGTGGTTCCTGTCGGCAGTGATTTGTGTTGCGGCGATCCTAGTAGTGGCGCTGAACCCCGAACCTCGGGGCCAACCCCGTACCGGCCTGAAAGCCTTCCTCTTGCTGGTGGCCGCAGCCCCTCTGCTTTGGCTGTCCTATAACGCCGCGGTTTACCGCAACCCGCTGGAATTCGCCAATGGCCCCTATTCGGCAAAGGCCATCGAACAGAGGACTCCCGGGGCCTCTCATCCGGGCAGCCATAACCTCCAGGTTTCAGTCTCCTACTTTCTGAAGTCCGCGGAACTGAACCTGGCGACAGAAAAGTGGCAAAAGCCCTGGATCTTGCTGGCGGTCGCGGGAGTGCTCACCAGCCTGATTGCAGGGTTCGCCCGCAATAGCCGTTCTCTGCTCAACCAGAGCCCTGGGGGTCGGCAATGGTGGCCCCTGCTCCTGCTTTGGACCCCGCTGCCGTTCTACGCTTTTTCCGTCGCTTATGGTGGCGTACCCATCTTTATGCCAGTCTGGTGGCCCTTCTCGTACTATAACGTCCGCTACGGTCTGCAACTGCTGCCGGCGTTCGTGGTATTTGCCTCTCTGGCTTTCTACTCCATGGCCAGACTGGCCCAAAGTCGAGCGGTCACCGTAGCACTGGCTGGAATGGCGCTCATTCTGGTCAGCGTCAGCTACATCTCGATCGGGCGCGATCCGGTTTGCTTTCGTGAAGCCTGGATCAATTCCCGCACCCGTCTTGGCCTGGAACGTGAGGTCGCGGACTTTGTGAAAGCTCTTCCGCCTGACTCCACCCTGCTGATGTATCTGGGTGACCACGTAGGCGCGCTGCAGGAGGTCGGATTTCCGCTGCGGCGTGTGATCTACGAAGGCAACCACCGCACCTGGAAGCAGCCCGCCGATGCCGAAGGGCTTTGGGAGCGAGCGCTGGCGAATCCCGCGGAATATGCCAACTTCGTCATTGCTTTCGAAGGCGACTCGGTTTCCAAAGGAGTGCAGAAGCGCGACCTCTTGCCACTCGCGGTGATTCACGTTTCCGGCCAGCCCCAGGCCACGATCTACCAGACGCGCTCTGTTGCACGGTAATCATCAGCGTTAACTTACAGGCTCCGGAAGCCGTCAAAGGCCAAGTTTTCCGGTGATAAAATCCAGCCACCCAGGCGCCCATGCCGACCCTTC
Source organism: Terriglobales bacterium (assembly GCA_035937515.1). Classification (GTDB taxonomy): domain Bacteria; phylum Acidobacteriota; class Terriglobia; order Terriglobales; family Acidobacteriaceae; genus JAIQFF01. Next base: position 11,170 of record DASZHW010000010.1, read on the forward strand.
AACACATGCACGACGTTCTGCGGATGGAGATGTCGTCGGCTGGGATTTCACTAATGCGCCTCATCCTGGCGGCGATCCTCGGGGGCGCCATCGGGCTGGAGCGCGAGATCAAACATCGGCCCGCCGGGCTGCGCACCAATCTTTTCATCTGTCTCGGTGCGGCCATGTTTACGCTGCTCTCGGACAAGCTGGCCGTCGAGTTTCTCGGAGACCACACTCGCGTTGCCGCCCAGATCATTCCTGGCATCGGTTTCATCGGGGCCGGATCGATCCTGCATAGTCGCGGCGACCTGGTGACTGGAATCACCTCAGCGGCGACTTTATTCGTTGTCGCCTCCGTGGGCATGGCCGTGGGCGGAGGCCTCTATCTCACCGCCATGTTCGCCACCGCTCTCATCCTGATTTGTCTTTTCCTGCTGGGGCGGGCCGAACAGCAGTTCAATATCAAGCTGCAGGTGAACACTTATGAAGTGCGCGGTAGTAGCGCGGAGGTCATTCAGTCCGAGGTCAACTTCTTGCTGGAGCGCGTTCACGGCATGATGCAAGACGTCCAGGTGGCGGTGACCCCAAAGCATGTCCGCCTGCAGTTTGACTTCGAAGGAACCCGCAAAGAACAGGAGACCGTGCTGCAGGCCCTCAAGCAATCGTCTGTGTTCGAAGATGTCGCGCCGTTAGGGCCGGTGCAAACGGAATGACGCCGCCCGATCGAATGATTCCGTTCATCAAAGCCAGCGCTTGCGGAAACGACTTCCTGTTGGTGGATGGCATGTACGCGCCAGCGGATATGGGCGGTTTCAGCAGGCGGATTTGCGACCGGCATCGCGGCGTCGGAGCGGACGGAGTGGAATGGCTGTTTCCCGCTCAGGATGCCGACATCCGAGCGCGACTCTTCAACGCCGACGGATCAGAAGCCGAAATTTCGGGCAATGGCACCCGTTGCGTGGCGGCCTATCTCTACGCCGAGCAGGCCAAAGAACGGTTCGCGATCCGCACCGGGGCCGGAGTCAAGACCTGCATCCTCACCAGCCACAACGAGTCCCAGTACGAATTTGAGACCGACATGGGTGAACCGCAGGTGGGCGATGAATTTTCAATCAAGCTGGCGTTCGGCGAGGTGCGGGGGATTCCGGTCTCCATGGGCAATCCGCACTTCGTCGTGTTTGTGAAGGAATATGCCCCGGGTTGGCAGGCCGAGGCAGCCGAAATCGGGCGGCACCACGACTTCAAGCACGGCATTAACGTTGAGCTCGTAGTCGTTAAGGACAGTTCGAATCTCGAGGTCAGATTTTTCGAGCGTGGCGTCGGCGAAACGCAATCTTCGGGCACCGGTTCCTGCGCTGCCGCGGTCGCCGCCATGGCCACTCAACAAGCGCAGTCACCGGTGATGGTGCATGCTCCGGGAGGAGTTCAGATCGTGCGCTGGGAGGGAAAAGTTCTGCTCCGCGGGCCGGCACAGCTCATATGCCGGGGAGAGTATCTGGTCTAGTTCTTTGGTTTGGCTTCAGCACCTCAGGTTCTCGTTTAACATGTGACTCAGATGGGTTCAGCTCGAGGAGTTGCGCGCGTCAGGCCGCCGGCACTGCAGTCCGGCGATATCGTGGGCATCGTGGCGCCAGCCAGCGACGTCCGGCGTGAACTGCTGGAAGATGGATGCAACGCGTTGCGCGGGTTGGGCTACAAACCTTTTTACCTTGATTCCATTCTTGATCGCGATCTCTACTTTGCCGGTTCAGTCAAACGTCGGGCCCGGGAGCTCGAAGAAATGTTCGCCCGGGACGAGGTGCGGGCGATTGTCTGTGCCCGGGGCGGATACGGATCGAACTACCTTCTCGATGCGCTCGATCTGTCAAAGATCACCGCGCATCCCAAGATTTTCGTCGGCTACAGCGATCTGACGACGCTGCTGACCTGGTTTGCCGACTCGGCTGGGTTGGTCACGTTTCACGGTCCCATGGTCGCCAAGGACTTCGCGCGCACTGACGGCGTGGATCTGCTTTCCTGGGAGCGCGCCCTGAACGGGCTCTCGGAATGGGATGTGGACCTCGATTCGGGCGTGAAGTCGCTGGTGCCGGGCGATGCTGAAGGAGTCTTATACGGTGGTTGTCTTTCGATGCTGGTCGCCTCACTGGGCACGCCGTACGAAATACGGACCACCGGTACCATCCTGTTCATCGAGGATGTGGCGGCGAAACCTTTTCAGATCGACCGCATGCTGATGCACTTGAAGCTGGCCGGGAAGCTAGCCGGTGTCCGGGGCATCGTCTTCGGGGAGATGCTGGATTGCGTCCAGGACAATAACCAGCCCTACACCTTGGAGGAAGTGGTGCTGCGCGTGGTCGGCAATCTGGGCGTGCCCGTGGCTTACGGTCTGCGTTCCGGCCATGTTTCGCGGGCCAACATAACCCTGCCCATCGGCGTGCGAGCTGCATTAAAAGTCAGCAAGAGCGGAGTTGAGCTGAAAATGCTCGAAGCTTCGACACTGACGGCCGTTTCGTCAAGGTCAGCAGGATGAGTTCTGTGTCCCCAGCGTCCTGCGTAGTGATGTGGGCGTGCGATTGAAATATAAGGAAGGTGCGCTGCCTTGAGCCCTATGACTCTGAATGAGAAGAAGCATATTTATTTGATCGGAATCTGCGGCACGGCCATGGCCTCGCTTGCCGGCATGCTCAAGCAGCGCGGATTTCACGTGACCGGCTCCGACGCCGCATCGTATCCGCCCATGTCGGACTTCCTGGCCTCCCTGAACATTCCCGTGGCTCAACCCTTCGCTGCTCGTAATCTCGATCCTTGGCCGGATCTGGTGGTGGTGGGGAACGCGATTTCGCGCGGCAACGTCGAACTGGAGCACATTCTCGACCAGCGCATCCCATTCTGTTCGCTGCCGCAGATTTTGCATGACGAGTTCCTGCGCGACAAAGAGGTTCTGGTGGTGGCGGGCACGCACGGCAAGACCACAACCACTTCCATGCTGGCTTGGATCTTCCATTGCGCGGGCCTGCAGCCCTCCTTCCTGATTGGCGGGATCGCCGAAAATTTCGGCAGCAGCTTTCAACTGGGTAATGGCAAACACTTCATCCTTGAGGGAGACGAGTACGACACCGCCTTCTTCGACAAAGGCCCGAAGTTCCTGCACTATTTTCCCGACTCTGTGATTCTGACTTCCGTCGAGTTCGACCACGCCGATATCTACAAAGACCTGGACGCGGTGGAAACGGCTTTCAAGCGTCTGGTCAACCTGGTGCCGGGCCGCGGACGGATCGTGGCCCTGGACACGGGCGCGAGCGTCGAGCGCTGTCTGGCGCGGGCGTTCTGCCCGGTGGAGCGGTATGGGATCAGCGCCAAGGCGTCCTGGCGAGTTTCGGATCTGCGCCTTGACCCGTCTCGCACTTCATGGTCGGTGCAACGCAATGGCGAACCCTGGGCTGATCTCGATTTCTCCCTGGCCGGGGAGTACAACGTGCTGAATGCCACGGCCGCGGCGGCTCTGGCGTCAGGCTGCGGAGTTTCGCCCCAGCAAATAGCCTCGGCGCTGAAGACCTTCAAGAGCGTGAAGCGGCGGCTGGAAGTGCGAGCCCAGGTGAATGGCATCACCATCATCGACGACTTTGCTCACCACCCCACCGCGATCGCTGGGACGCTGACGGCGCTGCGTGCGCGTTATCCCGGGTCTCGCCTTTGGGCGATCCTGGAGCCACGGTCCAATACGCTGCGCCGGAACGTGTTGCAAAGCGATCTGGCAAATAGCCTGGCCGGAGCGGACGAGATCGTCATTGCCAATGTCTTCCGCTCGGACGTTATCCCCGAGCCGGAGCGGATGGATTTGACCGCCCTTGTGGCTGAAGTACAGAAACACGGCCGCCGCTCCCGCATTATTCCCGACGCGGATGCGATCGTGCAGCTGATCGCGCCCGAAATGCGGCCAGGAGATGTAGTCGCCATTCTTTCCAACGGCGGTTTCGGTGGCATTTACGAGAAGTTGCCTCAGCGTCTGAAATCGATCGCAGGAGGCTCTTCGGGCAACCAGGCATTGAAGGCGTCCGCCAAAGCGTGAAGCGACCAGCCAGATCCGCATTCGTGCTTGCGGTTCTCGCCTTGGCTGCGCCGGCTGGAGCCGTAACCCAGAGCCCCCAGCCTTCGCCACCACCGGCAGCCGTCCGCTACGTTATTTCCCTCGCAGACCCAGCCAACCATCTGGTCCGCGTCAAGATTATCCTCCCCCCAGCGTCCGGCGATCGCGACCTCGCGTTGCCTGTCTGGAACGCGCTCTACCAGGTCCGCGATTTCGCTCAGTATGTCACTTGGGTTGTCGCGAGGAGTCCGTCGGGATCCTCGCTTTCGACAGAGAAACTCGATAAGACGACGTGGCGAATTCGCGGCTCAGAAAACGGCGCCGAGATCGAATATCTGATCCGCGCCGACGATCCGGGCCCGTTTGGCGCCCAGTTGAATACTCACCACGCTTTCTTCAACCTGGCGGAAATCCTGATGTATCCCGTCGACGCCCGAACCTCGCCGGTGCGGGTTGGGTTTACCGACACTCCGTCGGGGTGGCGGATTGCCACGGCTCTGAGGAGCTCTGCGACAGGAGACCTCGAAGCAGAGAACTACGATCGCCTTGTGGACTCACCCGTGGAATTGGGTTCTTTCCAGGAGTCGGACTTCGACCAGGACGGAGGACACTACCGGGTGGTGGTGGACGCGGATTCCGCGGACTACAACATGCAGGCTATCGTCTCCGGCCTGCGCCGCATCGTTTCGGCCGCTGTCAACTGGATGGTTGATCGTCCTTATTCAACTTACCTCTTTCTGTATCATTTCCCGCCGAACCCCGCCGGCAGCGGCATGGAGCACGCGGACTGTACTGCGATTGATATTAGCGCGCGCTCGCTCGCCGACAATCCCGAGGGTCTGGCCAGCCTGACGGCGCATGAGTTCTTCCACCTGTGGAATGTGAAGCGCATCCGGCCGAAGTCACTCGAGCCGATTGACTACAGCAAAGAAAACTACTCGACCGCTCTGTGGTTCAGCGAAGGTGTGACCAGCGCCGCCGGAGACCTGATCCGTCTCCGCGCGGGGCTGCTGGACGAGCCTCATTATCTAAAAGAGCTGGCGGCTCAGATCGCGGAACTGGAGCAACGCCCGGCCCGCCTGACTCAATCGGCGGAGGAGTCCAGCCAGGATGCCTGGCTGGAGAAATACCCCTACTACCGCCTGCCGGACCGCAGCGTCTCGTACTACAACAAAGGCGACTTGCTTGGCGTCCTGCTCGATTTGCAGTTGCGCGAGGCCAGCCATGGCTCAGCCTCACTGCGCGATGCGTTCCACTGGATGAATCAGAACTACGCCCGCAAGGGACAGTTCTTTCCTGACTCCGACGGGGTGCAGCAGGCCGCCGAAGCGGTCAGCCACTCCTCGCTGGCAGAGTTCTTCCGGAAGTATGTCAGGGGCACAGACGAGATTCCCTGGGATGACTTCTTCAGAAGCGTAGGACTGCGCCTGGAGCGGCGGACGAGTTCTGTAGCCGACCCCGGGTTCTTCGCTGCGCGGAACTTCGACCTTCCGCCCGTGGTTGCCGCGGTCACGCCCGGGAGCGCCGCCGAGAGCGCCGGACTGACCGTAGGGGACAATATCCTGGCTCTCCAGAACCGGAAGCCGGAATCGGATTTCTACCAGCGGCTGGCAAGATTGGGAATCGGCGACACCGTGCACCTGCGCGTGCGCAACGCCCGCGGTGAGCGCGAGCTGCAATGGCAACTGAGCGGCAGGGAAGAAGTTGAGTTTGAGCTCAAGGGTGTGGACAATATCACCCAACAGCAGAAAGCCCGCCGTGCCGCCTGGCTCAAAGGCGAATCTCAGTTGTCGGGAGAAACTCGGCCGTGATTCGCACGCTCCTCATGCTTACCTTCTGGGGCCTGGCGCTGCCGATGGCGGCCCTCCTGTGTTTTCCCTGGACTTTTCTTACCGGTGACATCAGGTTCCTGTACAAGGTAGCGATGTGGGGCGCGTGGACCGGGGTCCGCGTGGCCGGGGTAAAAGTAAAAACAGTTGGACTGGACGGCCTGGATCCCGCGCGCACTTACGTTTTCATGTCCAACCATGTATCCAATATCGACCCGCCCATCATGTTGCCGCTGATTCCGCGCCGTACTTCGGTTATGGCGAAGAAGGAGCTATTCGACTATCCACTGCTGGGGAAAACCATGCGCATCGGCTCCCTGGTTCCTGTGGATCGCGGCAATCGGGATGCGGGCATTGCAGCGGTGCGGTCCGCGGCGAATGTCCTTCGTCAAGGGATCAACATGACCATCTACGTCGAAGGACATCGTTCCTTTGACGGCAAATTGCTGCCCTTCAAGAAGGGCCCATTCTATTTGGCTACGGAGTGCGGCGTGCCGGTCGTGCCCGTGACCATCACCGGCTCGCACTACGTGATGCCGAAGGGAAGATTCGCGATCAAGCCAGGCACCGTGACCGTGATTTTCCACCCGCCCATCGAGCCGGCAGACTTTGGCCCCCGGGAGTGCCTGATGGAGCAGGTCAGGCGGGCCATCGACAGCGGATTGCCCAAAGAATTGCAGGAGAATGTAACTACAGGGGACCCAGAGTGCGCGGAGAAGACCTAAGTCTGGCTCTCTCCGGGCCTTTCTCCGTGTTCTCTGTCCTCTGTGGTTAATCCTTTGCCGCCTTGCGTAACGCCCTGGCCATCTCCGGCAGTCGGGGCAGCACCGCCGAGTACTTCAACCACACCTTATGATCCACGGCAGGCGCGCCGCTGACGATGGCACCGGCTTCCACGTCGTTCGCGACGCCGCTCTGCGGGGTAACGATGGCCCCATCCCCGATCGTGCAATGCCCGACCACGCCCACCTGCCCGGTGAGGATCACATGCTTCCCCACGTTGGTTGAACCGGCGAGTCCGACCTGTGAAGCCAGCAGCGAGTGGTCGCCAATGCGCGAGCCGTGGCCCACCTGTACCAGGTTGTCGATCTTCGTGCCCTGCCCGATCCAGGTTTTCTCTACGCTGCCCCGGTCTACACAGGAGTTCGCCTGGATTTCCACGTCGTCCTCCACCACCACCGGCTCCGCCTGCACAATTTTATGCCAATGCCCGGAGTCATCTTTGGCGAAGCCGAAGCCGTCCGCCCCGACTACAGCGCCGTTTTGCAACACTACGTGGTCGCCCAGCTTGCAGCCTTCCCGTACCACGGCATGGGCGTGGGCAAAAAAGCCGGCGCCAATTGTGCAGCCCCGGTAGATGACAACATGTGCCAGCAGCACCGCGTCTTTGCCGATGCTGACTCCCTCGTCGATGACTACGTAGGGCCCGATATGCGCGCCCGCGCCGATCCTGGCCGAAGGATGCACCACCGCCGTCGGATGCACTCCAGGCTCATAGCGTGGCGGCTTGCAGAACAGATCCAAAGCCCGGGCAAAGGCCAGGTAAGGATTCTTGTTACGCAGCATCGCCGCCGGAATGGCCGGAAAGTCCAAGGCTACGATCACGGCCGAGGCCTTCGTGCTGCGCGCGGCCGCGGCGTACTTGGGGTTGGCGACGAAGGTGAGTTGTCCGGGACGGGCTTCCTTGATGCCTGCGACTCCGCTGATTTCGATGTCCGGTGAGCCGTTTTCCAGCTGCGCATCGAGGACCGAAGCGATTTGAGCGAGTTTCATAAGTATCGACCTGAAGGGATTTCAGATCGTGATTGTACCGGAGAGAAGCCGCATGCCTCTCCAAGGGAAAGCCTGGGCTTTCAGCTGCCCACGATCTGGGTGCGCTTTTCCTTCGTCACCGCGGGCCACCGCTGCCTGCCAGCCTTGACTTTGACTCGAAGCCTTTGGGATCATTCGCCCGATGAGGAAAGGCAAGGAGGCTATATGCCACACTATCTGCATCAAGTTGCCTATTCACGCGAGGGCTGGCAAGCTCTGCTCGCAAACCCTCAGAACCGAATCGAAGCTGTCCGTCCTGCAATCGAAAAATTAGGGGGCAAGATCAAAAGCGCCTGGTTCGCTTTTGGGGAGTACGACATTGTGCTGGTCACGGAAATGCCGGACAACGTAAGTGCGGCCGGCATCGCCATTGCCTTTGCAGCTGGCGGAGCCTGCAAGTCGGTCCAGACCACACCGCTGATGTCGGTGGAAGAGGCGCTTCAAGCCATGAAGAAAGCCAACGAATCTGGTTACAAGCCGATCACGGCAACAGCTCGCGCCGCCTGAAGACTGGCATGCCGGTGCTTGGGCGGCCTCGCTGGGGCCGCCCTTTTTCATTGCCGGAACCAATCCGGGTTAGGATAAATCGTTAGGATCAATCAAGGCAGGGATAATCAAACCCGGGACAATCAAGCCGGCAGCGATCACACCAGCCCGAACATCGCGGCCAGAAGATACAACACCTCCAGCGCCGCCACCGAGATCAGCAATGCTTCCCGCAGACGGGAGCGCGAAAGGGCGGTCTGCAGCTTGCCGTGGTGAGCGTGCGCAGGCGCCGCCTCGAAGAGCCCGGACGACATGCCGGCAAAGGCGGGCGGCGCTGCCGTCATCACTCGAGGCGAGGGCGGTTTCGCCGGTGTCGTTGAAAAATACTGCCGCTCCCCCAGGGGAACCTTGGGCAGCGTGATCAGCGAAGACCAGCGCGTCAGCTGCATGGAACCGGATTTCAGGCTGGCATCGACTGGCGCCGACGTCAGTTGCAACGCGGGCAGACGTTCAGGGGCCACGCGGTCGGCCAGGTTACGCAGCAGGGAGGTCCACCACAGATGCCCCATCTGGTCGCTGATGAGTTCACCCACATCTACGGGCCGCGACTCCAATTCGAGGGGTGGCAAAGTTTCCGGCGCGATGACGTTTCCCAGGTTGGTGAATACCGTCCGGTACCAGGGCAGGCTGACAATATCCCCGATCAGCATGCCGACATTTACCGGCCGCGAGCTGATCTGCAGCGGCGGCAGCTTTTCCGGAAAGTAGCGGTCGCGAAGGTTGCTCAGGAGCGACTTCCACAGGGGGCGGGTCACACTGCTCGGCAGCAAGAGGTCCAGATCGCCGCTGTTTTCGCCACGGTCCATGAGCTATCTCAATGTAACACCGTTTCGATGGCCGGCGGAAGTGGCACGAATCGGGCCTTCCTCAGAGGGGACTCTAGGCCGGATTGCCGCCTGACCTGGGGCCTTTGGCGAACCGCCAGAATACTGTTAAGATGTGCGCCCAAGAAATACGGTTCCCCTCGCCAATACGATTCCGACTGGAGGATAAGGTAATGAAAGAACGAATGGTCCTCATGTTTTTGGCACTGGCCCTCGCGCCCTCCGTTTTGGGCCAGCAGGCCTCCCCACCCACGCAAGCCGCGGTTGATCGAATTCAGAAGGAAGTCAGGCACGAACTGGTGATGCTGCCCTACCTCGGCGTATTCGACAATCTTGCCTACAAGGTCGATGGCTACAACGTTTCCCTGATGGGCCAGGTCTCACGCCCGTCCTTAAAATCTGACGCTGAGAACGTAGTGAAGAGAATTGAAGGCGTCGAGCACGTCGACAATCAGATTGAAGTGTTGCCCACATCCCCCATGGATGACCAACTGCGCCGCCGCCTCTACCGGTCGATCTACGGCTATCCGGCTCTGCAGAAATATGCCATGGGAGTGCAGCAGCCGATCCGCATCATCGTGAAGAACGGGCACGTGACCCTGGAAGGTGTGGTAGACAACGAGGGGGACAAGAACATCGCCAACATTCGCGCCAACAGCGTGTCCGGAATCTTCTCGGTCGCCAACCATCTGCAAGTAGTGAAGAACTGAAGCAGGGACAGTCCAGCAGGGTCGCGCTTCGGAGTGCGCGGCCCTTTCTGTTTTCTGCGTCTCATTCCGAGTCGCGGCCAGAAGTCTGAGGTACGCGGTCCGATTCGCCCTGGTTTCACTCTCCGAACAACTGCACCTGCCGGGTGTCGGAAATAGCTCCCCTACGGCGCCGGCGAGTGGCCCCGATTACGGCCAGGACCGTCAGGGAATCGAGCGCGCTGCGCGGCACAAAGATGCGCTGCGTGTTGGAGCGAAGGTCAGGCGGATTGATCAGAAAACCCTCCGCTGTCGTAAGGCTAAGATCATTGGGCATCATGCCTTCCAGCACCTCGTTATCCTTGAACTTAAGGCGAACCCAGAGTCCTTCCGTACGTGGGCGGCTGGTGAACGTCTTCCGGCTCAGGGACTCGGAATCGCCGAACTCACGAACAAAGTAAACCGCCTTGATCTCTTTCAGGTCGATTGCCACCACGTTGCCGGAGGTGTTGAGCAGTTCGAGCTTGCCCTCGCGGACAAAATTTGCCGGGGCAACGTGACCGTTGATGGAATCCCGGTCCATTTTGCGGACCACGACTTTCTTGTGGGTTGAGGGCATAAGGTCGGTCGTCAGTCGTCAGTCGTCAGCGGGTTGCTGAAACCGAAGACTGGCGACTGTTTTCAGGGCCGATTCTCGCACCTTTCCGTCGAAAAACCTCGCCATGTATGTTCGTAGTAGCCAAAATGTAAACGTTGTGTTATTTTCTGTAGCTTGCCGCACCCCGTCTTGGGCGGTCTAAGTCTATTGGATATAGCCACTTACATTAAGGCGACTGGAGCAGTTTTGCTTCCGAACGCTCTGCCTGTGGAAAACTCATCCACTGTGGCGCGCCGGATCGCAGGGTGGCGTTCGTAAGAAAGCATGGCCGACTACATATACACAATGGAGATCCGGCTGACGCCGGACCAGCAGCGCGGCGTCACTCTGGTTCAGGACATTGCCCGCGCCGCCGGCATGAACATTTATCTGACCGGGGGCGCGGTCCGCGACATCATCAGCGGCCTTCCCATCCGTGATCTCGACTTCTCCGTCCAGGGCAATCCACTGAAGTTGCAGAAGGACCTCGAACGCGCGGGAGCCAGAGTTGCCGGCGAGGACGATGATCTGAAGACGCTCTACCTCGGTCTGCCGGGAAATGTTCGTGCCGAGGTCAGCATGGCGCGCACCGAGCGCTACGAGAAAGCGGGGAAGCCGCCCATCATTGCCCCCGCCACCCTCATCGAAGACCTGCGCCGCCGTGATTTCACCGTCAACGCGATGGCGTTGTCCCTGAATCCGGGTTCGCGCGGCCTGCTCATGGATCCCTTCAACGGGGCCGCCGATATCGAGGCCAAGCTGCTTCGTGTCCTGCATAACTACGCCTTCGTGGAAGATCCATCGCGGCTCATTCGCGCCAGCCGCTTCGCGGCGCGCTTTCACTGGCCCCTGGAAGAACGCACCCAGGCACGCTACGAGTCGGCCAAGGAAAACAACTACATCGAATACATCACCGCCAAGGCCACGGGTTACGAGATTGAGCAGCTGGCCTACGAAGAAGATCCGCTGCACATCCTGAAGGTGCTGGAGAAAGAAGGCTGGCTGAAAGTACTGAATCCGCACTGGACCACCGCGAAGGCAGATTCGGCGCAGTTGGGCCAGCTGCTGAAGACCCGCCAGCAGATGGCTGACCTGGGCTACGCTCCCGATCCAGCTCCGGCAGTCATGTATTTCCTTACCTCCCGCCTCGCCGACAAGGACATTGCGGAAATGCGACGGATGATTCCGCGCAAGGACCTGGTCGAAGCCTGGCGGGATCTCGAGGACCACGCTAAAGAACTGGCCAAGCGTCTGACCGGAAAGGAAGCGGCCACGCCCTCGCGCACCTGGAAGCTGCTCTCCGAGGCGCGGCCGGAAATGATCCTGTTCCTGGCGATCACAGCGCGCCAGCAGATTGTCTCCCAGAAAATCAAGAATTTCTTCACCAAGTGGCGGCAGGTACAGCAAAAGATTCCGCTGCCCGAGATGACCGAGCTTCATATCACTCAGCAACTTCCGGAGTATCCCAAGATTGCGCAAGATGTATTCATGCTGTTGCTCGACGGCAAACTGCGTTCGCGAACCGAGACCTTGAAGTTCTTGAAGCCGCTGGCGCCGCCACCCCCGCCTCCGCCTCCGCCTCCACCTCCCAAACGAGGACGGGCAGCCAAGGCTGCCGCAGCTGAAGCTGCGGCTGCTGCTGCCGCTAGTGCCGCGACCGCTGCTGCGGCGGCGGCCAAGAAGAAGGGAAAAGGCAAGGCCAACGCGCCTGCGCCTCCAACCACAGCCAAGGTGGAAGCATCGAAAACCACGGCTGCACTCAAGGCTGGGAAAGCTGACGCAGTGAAAAAAGCGCCTGCAGCCATTAAAAATAAGGGCAAGAAGAAACGCTGAGAACCGCAGTCCCGGTATTCGTACATTGTGAGCTGGTCTGAGTAAGCCCGAACACCGTCGTTCTGCGGTGGTCGCCAAAAACTTCAATTTCACCTGCTCTGGGTTTCTAGAAGATGCGGGGGTGAATTTCTGGGGAGGGCGAATGGGGAGTCCTAATGAAGAAGCTTGGGAAAATTCTGCTCTGGGTTGTGGCCATCCTGGTTGTGTTGTTGTTGGTCGCGATCAGCTTGACCATCGGGTGGCGGCCATTCATCGGCCCCAGAGCACGCGCCACAACCAACCGGCAGTTTGAACGAACACCGCAGCGTTTGGAACGTGGCCGCTATCTCTTTGCGTGTTCTACCGGATGCTCCGGCTGCCATTCCCTGCACGACTGGAATATCCACGGAGGGCCGATCCTGCCGGGCGGCGGAGGCGTCGGCCAGGTTATGGGGTTCAGCGATCTCCCCGGGCGCATCGTGGCGTCCAACATTACTCCAGATCCCGAAACCGGTGCCGGGAACTGGACCGACGACCAACTGGCGCGCGCCATCCGGGAAGGCATCGGTCACGACGGGCGAGCGCTTTTCCCCATGATGCCGTATGAGAACCTCAGCCACCTGTCCGACGAGGACTTGGCCTCGATCATCGTTTACACGCGGACTCTGCCCCTGGTTCGGCATGAATTGCCCCCGACCCAGATTATTTTTCCCGTCAAGTATCTGATTCGCAGCGTGCCCCAGCCCGTGACCGGACCGGTTACCAGTCCAGACCGCTCCAATCAATTGAAGTGGGGCCAGTATCTGCTCACCATCGGAAGCTGCAATCAATGCCACTCCCCACAAATCAAAGGCAGGGTGGCACGCGGCCTCGAATACAGCGGAGGATTCACCTTGAAAGGGCCTTGGGGCGAGGCAGCCAGCGCCAATATCACTCCCGACGCCTCCGGAATTGGCTACTACGACGAAGCGCTTTTTCTTCAGGCGATGCGCACTGGGTATGTGAAAGCGAGGAAACTGAACTCGATCATGCCCTTTGGAGAGTTTAAAGACATGACCGACGAGGATCTGAAGGCCATGTTCGCTTACCTGCGCACCCTGAAACCAGTGAAACACAGAGTGGACAATAGCTTACCGCCAACCTACTGCAAGCTTTGCCGCCTCACGCATGGCGCAGGAGACCAGAACTAGCCGGGCTGTTGGCAAAGTACGACTAACCCGGCCGGCAAAGATTTGACAATTGCGGCGGAGCGGCGGCGCTATAATTGGCGTATGCGGCGCCGGTTGGCCATTGCGGCGTTATGCGCGGCGGTACTGCTGGTACCGCTGCAGGCGCAGATGCGTAGCGCTCCCCGGGGATCAGCGCCTATGGGACGGGGTGGAATCAGCACCCGTGGCCCGGTTGGTTTTCGCTCCGGTTCCGGTCTGGCCGCATCGCCTCGCTTCGGTGTTGGCTTCGCGACAGGCGCGCGTTTTGGTTCCCGCGTAGGCTTCAGTACCGGTTTTCGACGGCCCTTCTTCGGCCCGCCGCGATTCCACAATCGGTTCTTCTTCAATACCGCGCCTTGGTTTTTCTCCTACTACGGCTACCCGGCTTACTACGGTGGCTATTCCTACTCCGTGCTGGATTCCTATCCCGCATACGACTCCTCGGCGGTTTATAACGTCCCGGCGCCCTATAGCCCGCAGAATGACATAGCGCGGCAGCAGGAGGACATTGATCGCTTGGAGGATGAAGTAGCGCGATTGCGCGAAGAGCGAGACGCGAGCGACCTGGCCCAGAGGCCACCGGCCGAACGAAAGTCTGAGCCGGCAGCGCCGACCCTTCTGGTGTTCCGCGACAAACATACGCAGGAAGTGCAGAATTACGCCATTGTGGGCCAGACTTTATGGATCTTCAGCGAACAGCGGGCGACCAGGCTGCCCTTGTCCGTGCTGGACATCGACGCCACGGCGAAAGCAAACGAGGAACGTGGCTTGGAGTTCCAGATTCCGCAATAGGTCCGGCAATAGAATTCCCCTCCTCCGGCGCTCTGGGGTTCAAAATGGACTTTGGCCGCCTGTGAATAACTGCCGCCCCTTTCCCTTTAGAATGAACCCAACGTAAAATCAGTACACCGGCTGGCTCATGTCTCAATTCGTTCACCTCCATCTTCATACCGACTATTCCATGCTGGACGGCGCCTGCGACGTGGAAAAGCTTGTCCAGCGCGTGAAAGGGCTGGGCATGCCGGCGGTGGCCATGACCGATCATGGCAACATTTTTGGCGCAGTCCACTTCGTGAATGCGGCCAACAAGGCGGGCGTGAAGCCGATCGTGGGTTGCGAGCTTTACATCTGCAAGAAGGACGATCACAACATCGAGCGCACTCCGCCCGAAGACGATACCTACAACCACCTCCTGGTACTGGCGGAAAACGAAGAAGGCTATCGCAACCTCACCAAAATCACTTCGGAAGCCTCTTTGCGCGGTTTCTATTACAAGCCGCGGGTAAGCAAGAAATTTCTCGCCGAACATTCCCGTGGACTGATTGGACTCTCGGGCTGCCTGAAAGGAGAAGTGGCCGAGTTCCTGATGGAAGACAAATACGAGGCCGCGCGCCAGGCCGCGGCCACTTACGCGGACATCTTCGGCAAGGCCAATTTCTTCCTTGAAATTCAGGACCAGGGTCTGGAGATGGAACACCGTATCCATCCCCACTTGTTCCGCCTGGAAAAGGACCTCGGGCTTCCGCTGGTCGCTACCAACGACAGCCACTATCTCTGCGAAGACGACGCCCACGCCCAGGACGTGATGCTCTGCATTCAGACGGGAAAGTCCATCCAGGACACCAACCGCATGAAGTTCCAGGGCACCGGCTTCTACATCAAGAGCCATGAGGAGATGAGCCGGGTTTTCAAAGACTCGCCCGACGTGCTTAGCCGCACCCTCGGGATCGCGGAACGCTGCAGCACGCGGCTGGAGAAAGTGAGCAATCCCTTTCCGCACTTCGACGTGCCGGACGGATATACGCTCGATAGCTACTTCGAGCACGTCACGCGAGAAGGGTTCGCGCGGCGACTGGAAGCGCTGCGCACAGTCGGGAGTCAGGGGCCGGTGAAGCATAGCGTTGCCGACTACGAGCAGCGTCTGGCGCAGGAAATTGCCATCATCCAGCAGATGCAGTTCTCCGGATACTTCCTGATTGTCTGGGACTTTGTCCGCTATGCGCGCGAGCATGGCATCCCGGTGGGACCGGGTCGCGGATCGGCCGCCGGCTCGCTGGTTTCCTATTCTCTGAGAATCACCGATATCGATCCCCTGCAACACGAGTTGTTCTTCGAGCGTTTCCTGAACCCCGAACGCATTTCGCTGCCCGATATCGACATGGATTTCTGCATGAACCGGCGCGGCGAAGTGATCAATTACGTGACCCAGAAATACGGCCGGGAGAATGTAGCCCAGATCATCACCTTTGGCACCATGGCGGCCAAAGCGGCCATCAAGGACGTAGGACGCGCCATGGATATCCCCTACGCCGACGTGGACCGGATCGCCAAGATGGTGCCCACCACCTTGAACATCAAGCTGGAAGACGCGATCCGTGAATCGCCCGGGCTGCAACAGGCCTATGAAAGTGAACCCCAGGTGCGCCAACTGCTCGACACCGCGCGCAAACTGGAAGGGCTGGTGCGCAATGCGGGCGTGCACGCCGCGGGTGTCGTGATTTCTCCGCGGCCGCTTACCGAACTGGTTCCGCTGCATCGCACCAAGAACGACGAAATCGTCACCGCTTTCGACATGGTCGCCATCGAGAAAATGGGCCTGTTGAAGATGGATTTCCTGGGGCTGACCACGCTGACTATTCTGGACGACACCTTGAAGCTGATCGCGCAGACTCGCGGCGAGAAGATTGCGCTCGAAACCCTCCCGCTCGATGATCGTGAGACCTACGAAAAGGTGTTCCACAGCGCCCTCACCTCCGGCGTGTTTCAGTTTGAATCGCGCGGCATGCGCGACGTGCTGCGCCGCTACCAGCCCAACACCATCGAAGACCTTACGGCCCTGAACGCGCTCTACCGTCCCGGCCCCATTCAGGGCGGGATGATCGACTACTTCATCGACCGCAAGCACGGGCGCAAGAAGATTGAATACGAACTGCCGGAGCTGGAGGAAATCCTGGAAGAGACGTTCGGCGTGATCGTTTACCAGGAGCACGTCATGCAGATTGCCCATCGGCTTGCGGGCTACTCCCTGGGCGAAGCCGACTTACTGCGGCGCGCCATGGGAAAGAAGAAGCCCGAAGAGATGGCCAAGCAGCGCGAGCGTTTTATCGAGGGCGCGGTACAACGCGGCTACCCTCCCAGGAAGATTGAAAAGATCTTCGACTTGCTGGCCAAGTTTGCGGAATACGGCTTCCCCAAGGCGCATTCGGCCGCCTATGCGCTGCTGGCCTACCAGACTGCGTATCTGAAGACCCGATACCCGGTCGAGTTCATGGCCGCATTGCTGACCTCGGTCACCGGCAATACGGATGATGTAGTGAAGTACATCAACGAGTGCCGCGAGATGGGGATCGCGGTGGAGGCTCCCGACATCAATGTGAGCGATGCCAATTTCACTCCCCATGGCGCTGCCATCCGCT
Organism: Terriglobales bacterium; assembly: GCA_035937515.1. Lineage (GTDB taxonomy): Bacteria > Acidobacteriota > Terriglobia > Terriglobales > Acidobacteriaceae > JAIQFF01. Next base: position 28,009 of record DASZHW010000010.1, read on the forward strand.
TTGGGCTCGCGGCGGTCAAGAATGTGGGACACAACGCCATCGAGTCCATCGTCGCGGGACGGAAGGAACTGGGCCGCTACACCTCCATTTACGAATTCTGCGAGAAGGTTGACTTGCGGCTGCTCAACAAACGCGTGTTGGAATCGCTGATCAAGAGCGGCGCCATGGACGCCCTCGGCCGCCGCGCCCAGTTGATGGCGGTTCTGGATGGCGCCATCGAACGCGCCCAAAAAACCCAACGCGACGCCGAAAGCGGCCAGCACGGCCTGTTTGGCGTCTTCCAGCAGGAGGACGCCCCGGTCTCCAACGAGAAGCTGCCCGAATCACCGGACTGGGACGAACACACCCGCTTGGCCCACGAGAAGGAGATCCTCGGATTCTTCATCACCGGGCATCCTCTGGAAAAATATCGCGAAAAGCTGGAGGACCTGCGCGCCCTCAGCACCGAAGAAATCGGCAACCTCAAGTCCTCCACCGGGAAAGACGAGAGCATCACAACCGCCGGCATCATCACCAGCCTGCGGGTTCTGAAGTCGAAGCGCGGCGATTTCTATGCGCAAGGTACGCTCGAGGACATGGCTGGCTCGGTGGAGATGCTGGTCTTCCCCGAGGCCTACCGCAAGCTGCAGGAGAAAGTGAAGTTGGAAGTGCCCGTACTGCTGCGGGGTGGCGTACGGATCGAAGAAGGAGCCAATCCCAAGCTGATGGTGAACGAGATCGCGCCGCTGGACGAGGCCAAGGTCCCGCTGCCGCGCTCGCTGCGCATCCGCATTCCTCTGGAGAGCTCCAGTGAGGCCACCGTGGACGCCCTGCAAACCCTTTGCTCGCAACGCAGAGGAGAAGCCAAGGTATTGTTTGACGTGGAGCGTCAGGGTGATTTCATGGTGGTGATGGAAGCGGAAGGCTATAATGTCCAACCAGACCGCAACTTTATCGCGCGCGTCGAGGAGTTGTGTGGCCGCGGCGCCGTGCGAGTCATTGACTAAAGAGTAAGCGACTGAAGGATCAGAGGCTGCCTTCTGCGGCAGATGAGAATTTCCATTCCTAAGACTTCCAAGCCCGGAGCGAAGGGCGTCCCGGCAGCGGCCAACGACCCAGTCATGACTGGGGTCGAGTTTCTCTTGTCCATGGTGGAGGCCCGCTGGGCCGACCGGAACGGTGACGGCGGCAAAGTGGAACCCGGAGAACGAACTCAAGTCGAACTGGAGAAGATAGAGCAGCAGATCACCCACCTTCAAGGTGTCCCGGGGCAGGACGAGGACACACGACGGGAGATCCAACTGCTGCACGACCGCGTTCATGCCTTGCGCCAGGAGGTTGCCTCCCACTTCGAAGCCTGGGACAAGACGGAACTGGCCCGCCATCCTCAGCGTCCTTACGCGCTCGACTACATTGACCGCATCTTCACCGATTGGAGCGAGATTCACGGGGATCGCGGCTACGCCGATGATCCCGCCATTATCTGCGGCATGGCGCGCTTCCACGGGGAAGACGTGATGATCATCGGGCATCAGAAAGCCCGCGATACCAAGCAGAAGGTGTACCGCAACTTCGGCATGCCCAACCCGGAGGGCTACCGCAAGGCGCTTCGAGCCATGAAGATGGCGGAAAAATTTGGCCGTCCGTTGCTGACCTTCGTGGATACTCCGGGCGCATATCCCGGCCTGGGAGCGGAGGAACGCGGCCAGGCCGAAGCCATCGCCCGCAATCTGCGAGAGATGGCGCGCTTGCAGATCCCTATCGTCGCCACCATTACCGGGGAAGGGGGCAGTGGAGGGGCGCTGGCCATCGCGGTTGCGGACCGCGTGCTGATGATGGAAAATTCCATCTACTCCGTCATTTCACCCGAAGGTTGCGCTTCCATCATGTGGCGCGACTCCACCAAGAAAGAGCTTGCGGCCCAGGCGTTACGCATCACCGCCAAAGACCTGACCCAGCTTGGCTGCATTGACGGCATTGTCCCCGAGCCCGAAGGTGGAGCCCACCTCGACCACGAAGCCGCGGCCGCGCTCCTCGATGCCGCCTTGCAGCAGCACCTCTCCGATTTGAAAAAAGCCACGGTCAAAGAGTTGGTAAACTCGCGCTACACCAAGTTCCGCAACATGGCTCAATTCCTGCAGGTTGAAGAGTAGAGCCTTCTTACAGATGATTTTGATGACGGGCAAAACTTAGTCGCCCCGTTAGGCAACCATTTGCGAACCCAGTCTTAGTTGCCAGTCGGGTACCTCGTGATCTCGCCCGCCCCGGATGTCTGTTCCCGCAGGTTTCGCTGCCGTATAATAGAGGGCTCTGACTCATTACTTATTGCGGGCGGAGTTTGCCCGCTCCAGACGCAAGGAAGGACGGGAATGGCCACCACGGATCTAGCGCTCCACGAGGCCAGCGGCCGCGGGGAGCAAAAGCGGGTTGTCAACGACATGAGCATTCAGGTCGCAACCGTCAACGGGTCCGGCTCGCAAAGTTCGAACACGGTCTTATTGCGCAGCATCTTTCAAATGGGAGTTCCCGTCTCCGGCAAGAACCTGTTTCCCTCGAATATCGCCGGTCTGCCCACCTGGTACACCATCCGCGCCAACAAAGACGGCTATATCGCGCGCAAGAAGGAAATCGACTTTGTGGTGGCGATGAACCCCGAGACCGCCCAGGAAGACGTGATGTCGCTGGCCCCGGGCGCGGCGGTGCTGTACGACGAACCCCTGAACCTTAGCGCTCTTCGCTCCGATCTGGTCTTCTACGCGGTCCCGTATGACAAGCTGGTGGCGCCGGTCTGCCCAGAAGCCAAGCTGCGCAAGCTGGTCAAGAACATGATTTACGTGGGCGTAGTGGCGAAGCTTCTGGAACTCGACATGGCGGAAGTGGAGAAGGCCATCCGTAAGCAATTTGCCAAGAAGGTGAAGGCCGCCAACCTGAACCTCGCGGCCGTGCAAGCCGGATACGATTATGCCGCCGCCAGCTTGATCAAGAAAGATCCTTATTTCATTCAGCGCATGGACAAAACTCAGGGCAAGATCATCATCGACGGCAACTCCGCCGCCGCCTTGGGCTGCATGTTCGCCGGCGTCACCTTCATCAGTTGGTATCCCATCACGCCCTCGTCGTCTCTGCCCGAGGCCGCCATCGAATACATGAAGCGCTTCCGCATCGCACCGGACGGCAAGGCGACCTTCGCTATCGTGCAGGCCGAGGACGAACTGGCCGCGATCGGTATGGTGATCGGCGCCGGTTGGTCTGGGGCACGGGCCATGACCGCCACTGCCGGCCCCGGCATTTCGCTGATGGCCGAATTTTCCGGGCTGGCCTACTACACCGAAGTCCCCGGCGTGATCTGGGACATCCAGCGTGTCGGCCCTTCCACCGGATTGCCCACCCGCACTTCGCAGGGCGACATCCTTTCCACTGCGTTCCTCTCCCACGGCGATACCAAGCACATTCTGCTCATTCCTTGCTCCGCGGAAGAGTGTTTCAGCATGGCGCAGGATGCTTTTGATCTAGCCGAGCACTTTCAAACCTTGGTGTTCGTGATGTCCGACCTCGATCTCGGCATGAACAATTGGATGGCCGATCCTTTTCACTATCCCGAGAAACCGATCGAGCGCGGCAAGGTGCTCAGCAAAGAAGACCTCGACCGTCTTGGCGGCTTTACCCGGTACAAGGACGTTGACAGCGACGGCATTGGTTATCGCACCCTGCCCGGCACGGACCATCCTGCGGCGGCTTGGTTCGCGCGCGGCAGCGGCCACAACGAGAAAGGTCAGTACAGCGAGCGCCCCGACGATTACGAGCACAACATGGAGCGCCTCAACCGCAAGTTTGAGACGGCCCGCTCTTTCGTGCCCCGGCCCGAAGTTTCGACTGGCAAATCAAAGATCGGGATCATCGGCTATGGAACATCGCACTGGGCCCTGATCGAAAGCCGCGACCAGCTCCGCAAGGAATACAACATCGAGACCGACTATCTGCGCCTGCGCGCTTATCCCTTCACCCGGGAAGTGCATGACTTCGTTAAGCAGCACGACCGGGTCTATGTGGTCGAGCAGAACCGTGACGCGCAGATGCTCAGTTTGCTCAAGCTCGACCTGGAGCCTTCCCTGATTACCCGGCTTCGCAGCATCGCCCACATCCACGGACTTCCCCTGGACGCGCGCTCTGTAACCGATGAACTGACCTCCATGGAGGGCAATTAGATGGCAACCACGACCGCCGGCACGCCCGCACCGAAAACCAATCGAATTGGCCTGTCTGTGATCGACTATCGCGGCGGCAAGACAACTCTGTGTGCGGGCTGTGGTCACAACGCTATTTCGGAACGCATCATCGACGCCATGTACGAAATGGGCATCAAGCCGGAACGCGTCGCCAAGTTGAGCGGAATCGGCTGTTCTTCCAAAAGCCCGGCCTACTTCATGGGACGATCCCATAGCTTTAACGCGGTACACGGCCGCATGCCCTCGGTTGCGACCGGCGCGGTTCTCGCCAACCGCAACCTAATGGCGCTGGGAGTGAGCGGCGACGGTGACTCGGCTTCCATCGGCATGGGCCAGTTCGTACACCTCATGCGCCGCAATTTGCCCATCATCTACATCATTGAAGACAACGGCGTCTACGGTTTGACCAAAGGCCAGTTCTCGGCCACCGCCGACGTGGGCTCGAAGTTGAAGACGGGCGTGATCAACGACCTGCCTCCGATTGACACCTGCGCCATGGCCATCACGTTGGGCGCAACTTTTGTAGGCCGGTCTTTTTCAGGAGACAAGAAGCAACTGCACGCCATGCTCAAGGCCGCCATCGCTCACCAGGGAACGGTGATGCTCGATGTTGTCTCCCCCTGCGTGACCTTCAACGACCACGAGGGCTCCACCAAGTCCTACAAGTACATGAAGGACCACGATGAGCCTCTGCAGGAGGTCAGCTTCGTACCTGTTTTCGAAGACATCAGCGTGGAATACGATGCTGGTACGACCATCGAAGTTACCATGCACGACGGCTCCCGCCTGCGCCTGCGTAAGCTCGAAGAAGATTACGATCCCACCAATCGCATCCGGGCCATCACTCGCCTGAACGAGGCTCATGAACAGGGCGAGGTGCTCACCGGCGTTTTCTACGTGAACACCAAAGCGCCCAGCTTCGTGGACCTGCTGAACATCACCGGGCAACCACTGGCGACCCTGCCGGAATCGGTTGTCCGTCCGGGAAGGGAAGTTCTCGAGCAGGTCATGGAAGAGCTGCGCTAGGAGAATTCGGGCCGCATCCCTTTTCCTGATCGGGGTCCCTTCCTCCTTGCCGTGACTTCGCGGCCTTAGCGGTGAATCCGCAAGATTTCACCGACCCTGTTACCATCCTCCTGCCAACGCTTTGGGCAGAATCAGCGTCAGAGTATGGGCCATGAGTGACTCAACTTCCCGCTGGGGACGCAAGACGGCAATAGTCGTGCTATCACTGGTCGTGATCGCCGCCACGGTGCTGATCGTGTCCGGAATCCACCTTTCCAACCCGTACCTGCGCAAGAAGGTCGTCGAAATACTGGGCGAGAAATTTCACGCCCAAGTCGAGCTCAAGGATTTCCACGTCTATCTGTTTCCCGGAGCGCGCATCTTGGGCTCCGGACTGGTCTTGCGGCACGAAGGCCGCACCGATGTCCCTCCCATGATATCGATCGCCGAATTCGCGGCCGATGCCGGAATCATGGGACTGTTGTGGAAGCCGTGGAAGATTCATCAGGTCAAGTTGAAGGGCCTGCTCATCCAGATTCCACCGCCCGCAGAGCGCAGGCCGCAGGACTGGTCCAAAGCGCGTAAGATGCCGGTCCTGATCCACGAAATCGTCTCCGACGACGCCGAGCTGCGCCTGCTGCCCAAGAGCGCCGACAAGTATCCGCACGTATTCGCCATCCACCATCTGGTGATGCATTCAGTAGGGCTCGACCGGCCGGCGGCCTTCACCGCTCAACTGACAAATGCCGTTCCGCCCGGCGAGATTGATACCAAAGGCAGTTTTGGACCCTGGAGCCCCGATGATCCTGGCCAGACTCCGCTGTCGGCCGCTTACACATTCGACAAAGCCGATCTCGGCGTATTCAAGGGCATCAGCGGGATTCTTTCGTCGCAGGGAAAATTTGGCGGAGTGCTCGAGAAAATCGAAGTGGAGGGCAAAACCCAGACGCCAGATTTTACCGTCACCGTGGGTGGCCATCCCGTCTCATTGGACACGGTGTACAGTGCCACGGTCGACGGGACCAACGGAGACACGCTGCTGCATCCTGTCACCGCGCACTTCTTGAATACCATCATCGTAGCGAACGGCGGCGTGGTGAAAGACCCCAGCAAGAAGCGCCGCCTGATTGCGCTTGACGTCACGGTCGACCAGGGCCGGATCGAGGATTTGCTCCGGCTCGCAGTCAAGGCGGACAAGCCCATCATGACCGGCGCGGTGAAATTTCACACCAAGTTTGAACTGCCGCCGGAAGAAGGCGATGTCATCGCTCGCCTGAATCTGAACGGAAAGTTCGATGTCGCGAAAGCCGAATTCACCAACCCCGAAGTTGCCGGCAAGATTCAGGGCCTGAGCCGCAGGAGCCTGGGACAGCCGGAGAACCAGGATGCCGGCAGCAGTGTTTCCGAGCTTAAGGGTAACTTCGTGCTCGACAATGGACTGATCACCTTCCGCCGACTGACCTTCAGCGTTAGCGGAGCGGAGGTTGCACTGAACGGTACATATGCGCTGGAAAAGGAGGATCTTGATTTTCATGGCAAGCTGCACATGAAAGCCAAGCTTTCGCAGACCATGACGGGGGCAAAGTCGTTTCTGTTGAAAGCATTCGATCCCTTCTTTCGCAAGAATGGTCAGACAGAACTGCCGATCAAGATCAACGGCACGCGTGAGCATCCCTCCTTCGGCCTGGACTTTGGCCACAAGGATAAGGACAAGGGAGAGTAACTGGTTACTTTCGGAACGGCTTCGACGGTGGCGATGGCGACGCAGCCTCTTCTTCTTCCCCGCTGTGTTCGGGGTTCTCTCCTGGCTCGGGGAAGTCGGTGTCGGAAGACTTGAGCAGCGGATCCTGGTCCCGATGCCCAAGTTGACCCGGCAGGGAGGTGTTGCCCGGTTGTTCGCGTTCGTTCTGCTCGACCGCACCCTTCCCGCGGTCCTGGTCCCTGGCGGTCTTGAAATCAGTCATGGATATCCTATCCCGGCCGAGAATCACAATGGCCTGTGACTGACAGCCTATCGCGAAACTCTTGGCTTGGGGTAGGGTTAATCGTGTAGATTACGGGGAAAGATCGGGGGAGGGCCTATGAAGCGTCTGATCGTGGCGTTTGTAGCGATGATCGTAATGACTTTGACTGCGTGGGGCCAGAACCCTTCCAGTGAGCCTCGCCCTCACTCCACGTTCAAGGCGCACCGGAACGATGTTCCGAACGGTACCGAACGCCGTCACCATCGCCACCACCGGCACCACGGCAAGCGCCATCACCACCACCACACGGGCGCCTAGAGTCGAAGACAACCTGCTCAACGGGAAACGGGCTCGATGGTGGACGGACGTTAACGCCCGTCAGGATTCTATTCTGCTGCTTCTACTCTCACCGTGCCGTCGGCCCCGGCGTCGCTATCCCCAGTTTCCGCAAACGTTCCCGCGCCTGTAGCGCCTCGTTCGACTTGGGGTAACGCTGGATCACATGCCGCAAGGCCGCGACTCCGTCGTCCTTTTGGCCGACTTCAATCAGCGCCAGGCCCTTTTTCAGTTCTGCCGCGGCCGCTTTATTGCCGTCGGGAAAGCTCTGCAGGACCTGGTCATAACTCTTGGCCGCGGCCGCGTAATTACCCTGCCGGAATTGAATGTCCGCCAGATAGAAATTTGAATTTCCCGCGAGATCGGTGTTGGGATAGAACTTCAGATAATCCGTGAATTCCTGCGCCGCGAGATCGTTCTTGCCTGCCTGGTAATCCCGCAATGCGTTGTTGTAGAGCACATCCGGCGGCGGCGCCGATGCCTGCTGCTGTTGTTGCTGGGTCTGCTGCACGGCCAGGCTCTGCTGCGTTGCCTGCATGTCCTCCAGTTGCTTGCTCACCTTGGCCAGGCGCGCCTTGAGTTCGTCCAGAGTGTCATTCAGCGCCTGAATCTGCCCCGAAAGCTGGTCGGTATGCGCGCCAATGTCGTTCTGCTGCTTCTGCAAAGTGCTCTGCAAATCTGAAACCGACGCCGCCACCTTGTTGACCCGGTCTGTGCTTTGTTCGACCAGGTGTTGCATCACCCCCATGCGCTCGTCAAAGGACTGCTGCATGTGAGCGATTCTGTCCTGCAGGTCCTGCACCTGGGTCTGCAGTTGAACCATGTCCTTGTTCACTCCCCAGGCCGGCGTGGGGCCTGACCACAGCGCCACCAGAAGGGCCAATACAACCGGGTATCGCGGTAATTTCATAGTCCATTCCCCAAAACACACAGAAAGTTTAGATGCGAGGATTACGTGCCACGCCCAGGCCAGAGGGACGAACCCAGTGATGTAGGGCGCCGTCCCGCTGGCTGCCGCGCGGGCGTAAGTGCCGCCTGCCAGCCGCTGCGCCGACGGCGCCGCTACCTTTACTTTACTTCCCGTACACGAAGTGACCCCGCCGGTTCTGCTGCCAGCACTGCTCGGTAGACTCGGTGCAGAACGGCTTCTCCTTGCCGTAGCTGATGGTCTTCACGTGATCGGCGCCCACGCCGCCCTGAACCAGTGCATTGCGCACGGTGTTGGCGCGACTGTCGCCCAGGGCCAGATTGTATTCGGTTGAGCCGCGCTCGTCGCAGTGTCCCTCCACCGTAAAGCTGATGTTGGGGTGCTGCCTCAGGAAGTCGACATCGCCCTGCAGTGCAGATTGTTGATCGGGCCGGATATCGCTCTTGTCATAGTCGAAGAAGACGTCCTTCACGGTTTGTGAGAACAGCTCTTCCTCGGTGGCGGAAGGCTGAGGCGGCGGGGGCGGAGGCGCATTCACCGTGACCCGCGCCGTCGCTTGCTGGGTTCCGCCCGCTCCTTTGGCGGTCAGGGTGTAGGTGGTCGAATCCGCCGGGGTCACACTCTGCGACCCATTGGCCTGCACCGCGCCGATGCCGTCAATGCTGACGTCGGTCGCGTTGCTGGTCTGCCAGGTCAGAGTGGTGGATTGTCCCTTGTCCACGGTGTTGGGGTTGGCCGTCAGCGAAGCGGTGGGCGCGGCCGGCGGCGGGGGTGGCGGCGGTGGCGGTGGGGCCACTTTCTTTTTGCAGGCGGCCAGCATCATGACGGCGCCCAGAGCCAGCACGAACATCATCCATCTCAGTTTTCGTTGCTTCACCTTCTCCTCCGTACTCTTCGTGCGCATTTTTCGCTGCGCCCGCTCAGGCCGAAAGAGGGGATTTCAGTCCCTCTTCCAGGAATATGTAACTACAAGACGTGCGTATCATGAGGCCGGCCGTCATTTCCAGCTCCAGTTGGGCTGGCTATTGCTGCCTGCAAACGTCAACTGTTTCTGATTGGTACCATCGGCCAGCATGGTCCATATCTGCAGACTGCCGGAACGGCTCGACTGGAAGATGATGTGCCTTCCGTCCGGCGACCAGTACGGGAAGTCATTCCGTCCTCCATCGTGGGTCAATTGCACCCACTGCTTGCTGGCGATATCCATGATGTAGATATCCTGCGCCCCCGGTGCTCCCGGCCCGTAGTGGCGCATCCAGGAGATCACCAGAAATTGCCCATTGGGCGACCAAGCCGGCGAGACCGCGTATCCCTGGTCCGTGAGCCGCTGCAGGTTGGTGCCGTCGGCCTCCGCCGTGTAGATCTGCGGCAGTCCGGTACGTCCGCTTACCCACGCGATCTGGGCTCCCGTCTTGCGGTTCCACGCTGGGGAAACATCCGGCCCTTTGTTGGACGTGACCCGCTTAAGATTCGAGCCCGAGGCGTCTACGGTATAGAGTTCCGGATCTCCGCTGCGGGAGGACGAAAAGCATAACTTGGTTCCATCGGGAGACCACGCCGGCGAAAGGTTGGTTCCACCAAAGTGGGGAAACGTCACCAGGCGGTTCAGATCGAGCGAGTACATCAGAATTTCCCAGCCCCCCTTGGTCAGCGAACTGAAAGCAATCCGCGATCCATCGGGAGAAACGCGCGGAGACAGGGAAATCGAGCCCAGGTGAGTCACGGCATGCTGGTTGGCCCCGTCGTAATCCATGGCCCAGATTTCCTTGGGGCCGCCCCGGCTGCTCACGAAATAAACCCTGGTCTCCGCGATGCCAGCGATCCCTCCGCCCAGCCGGAAAATAATTTCGTCGGCAAACTTGTGCGCCGTGATCCGGGCGGCGTCGTTGGTGGCGGCATCCTGATACTGCTTGCCCAGCACCTGGGGCGAGGTCACGTTCTTGATATCGTAGAGCCAGCCTTGCACCGTCATGCCAGTGCCGGTGACCCCCAGGTTGCCGAACGCCAGCATGGCCGCATTGGGCGGGGGCGCGCTCCACGATTCGAACTTCACGTCCGCGGGCGTTCCCACTTGCCCCAGCGGATAAAAGCTTTTCGACACCATGTCGAAGATGCCGGCGCTGTCCAGGTCATTCCACAGGGTTTCGTTGAACACCTTTAGCAAGTCGGCATTCTTGGGATCCTGCGTCGAAGCATTGAAATCGGGGACCGCCAGGCGCACCTTCGCGACGCCCAGGCCGGTGCCCGTGCGAATCCAGTCCTGGGCAAAACTCGACGTTAATAGAAACAGAGGTAAGAATAATTTAAGAATTCTCTTCATCAATGACCGCGTCCTTTTTTCGTTCACTTCCCGTTGCTCCTGCCCAAAGCTAAGAGCTAGAAGCTAAATGCCAAAAAGCTGCCTTCTCATCTCTTGTAATCGAACCAAAACTCTACGGAAACCTTATTTGCCGAATAATCGGAAGGCAAGGGACCAAAAGTGTCAATGCGCTGGATCGCCCGCGCGGCTGACTGATCGAGCGATGGTACGCCACTCGATTGTTCCACCTGGACATTCGCCGGCCGCCCATCGCGCATAACATCGAAGGTTAGGTACACCCGCTGTGCCGTACTGATGCGCGGGTCCACTTCGTACTTCAGCCAGTTCTCTGAAACCTTTTGCTGTACCACCCGCACGTACCACGCGTAGCGCGTGCCGAAGTCTCCGCCCCCGCCGGTGAAACCGAATCCGCCCTTGGCGTTGTTGGCGCTGAATGTCCCATAGGGTCCGCTGACCGGTCCACCCTGTCCAAAGGGAACCGTGTTGTCGGCTACTTCTTCCGGTTCCGGCTGCGGTTTCTTCTGGGTGGCGCTCGGTTTCGGCTTGGGTTTAGTTTTCGCGTTCTGGTCCGGGATGGCGATCGCTTCCGGCTCTTTTTCCACCGGCTTGGGCTGCGACTGCGTGAGTCCCTTGGAATCGTTGGCCAGCACGTTTTGCGTCTGCACCGGATTCGCGGGCAAGGGAACCGTGCTGACCAGGGTCACGCCCATTGCGTCACCGCCTCCGCCCGCACCCCAGCCTTGGCCGCTGCTGCTCGGTGCGACCACGGCATAAGCCACGATCCCGCCCGCCACGGCAAGGTGCAGCGCCAGCGACCAGGACAGATTGCGGCCCCAGCGGTCGTGCTCGAAAAAAATCTCAGCGTTGGCTTCCATGCGAGTCCAGCGGTTGCGTGACGATGCTGACGTTGGTGATGCCCGATGATTTCACCGCATCCATCACCGTGGCGAAGGCGCCGAAGGGCACATCTTCGTCGGCGCGAACGAAAATGGCCTGGTGCTGCGGATCCCGTATTTTCTGTTTGAGCCGGGCGCCAATTTCATTGATGTTGATGGCGTCGTTGCCCAGAAAAACCCGCTGCTGCTTGTTGATGCTGATGACCAGGCGTTCCTCGGTGATCTCCTTCACCATGCGCGTCTTGGGCACATTGACCTCAATGCCGGATTGCAGCACCGGAGCGGTCACCATGAAGATGATCAGCAGCACCAGAACCACGTCCACCAGCGGCGTGATGTTTATGTCGGAGAGGGAAGTTTGGGTTCGTCCATTTGCAGCCGTAAAGGCCATTACCGCGGCACCCCCGGGGCTTCGGCGGTCCGGTAGGCGGGCTGCGGCTGCTGGCGCTCGACCGCGTTCAGCATCTCCAGCGCGAAGTCGTCGCCGCGGGAAGCAAAGTCGCGGATCGATCCGCCGATCAGGTTATAGGCGATCACGGCCGGAATGGCGGCCACGAGTCCGGCGGCGGTGGTAATCAGGGCCTCAGAGATTCCGGGAGCCACCGCGCGCAGGGTGGCGGCGCCCGCAGTGCCCAGACCGTGGAAAGCATCAATGATGCCCCATACCGTTCCGAACAAGCCGATAAACGGCGTGACCGCCCCGGTAATCGCGAGCCACGGCAGGTTGCGTTCGAAGCGGGTCAGCTCCTCGGAGTTGGCAATCTGCATGGCGCGTTGCACCGCGAGGGGGCTGCGTATCTGTCCGCTCGCGACCGCTCCCTGGCGGCGGTATTCCTCAAATCCGCCTTCAAAAACTCCTACCAACGGGCTGGGACGGAACTGGTCGGCGACGGCGCTCACATCCTGCAGCCGCTGGGCCTTGCGGAAGGCGCGCACAAAACGGCCGCTCTGCACCCGCGCCCGCCGCAACAGGCTCCATTTGGAAAGAATAATCGACCAGGAAATCAGACTGAAGATCAGGAGAATAAGTAGAACCACCTTGGCGACGGGACCGGTTTCACCCACCAGATCAATAATTTCGCCGCCGACCGCTGCTGCCAGCAAGGAATACAGATTCATTGTGTAGGGTTGTCCTGCTTCGATTATAGACCAGGGATGCGAGCCCGACTCGCAGGCGAACACGATGGATTACCCTGTACTTCCGAGTACCGAAGGGAACCATGTAGGCGCGAGTGCGCCCGACCACGTGGCGTGAGAGCTAGCCCAAACGGCGAACCTGATCCATTGTGTCACCGGCTCTGCGGCGCGCCCGCCTGGACCGCCTGCTGGCATTCGTGAGCCGCGGTCAGCAACTCGTCATACCTGCGGTCATCGTGCAGGCCTCTCAGCAGCGGGTCCGTCAGGAGTTGGGAGTAGGCGCAATAGTTCGACCGGATCGCCGCCTTGAGGACGTGAAAGGCCGCGTCCCTCTTTCCGCTATAGGCGAAGATCGCACCCTGATGATAGGTAATCTCGGGGTCGGCAAAGGTAGGCCCGTTGATTTCGGCATCGTGCGCGATACGATCGAGTTCGGACGGAGGCCGGAGTCCGACAGCAGCCTCCATCAGATCGAGTAAATAAGGGGAGAAATTCGACATCAGCTTGACGGCCTCGCGAGCTTCCGCTACCTTGCCTTCCCGCAGCAGAAGGGAAGATGTCGCCCAATTGGCCCATTCCGAGCCTGCATCCAACTGGGTGAACTCACGAGCCTTGTCGAGTTGACCCAGATACATGAAAGCCCACGCGCAGGAACGGAACTGGTTTCCCGGAGTCAGAGCCAGCGCGGTTTCGCATTGCCGCGCGGATTCTTCGAGCATACCGGCGTAGCGCTGCACGTATCCCAGAGTAAAGTGGGCCTGGGCGCTCTCTGGGCGACGTTTCACTAGTGCCGTGGCCTCCTCATAGGCTTTGACTAGCTCGACCGAAGAGTCCACCCGGTTGACTACGAGTTGAGAGGCCGCGGCGATCAGGTTTGGATCCAGAGTCATGACAAGGATTTGAACAGGCTGGTCAATAAAATGACCGAGCAATTGGGTGGATGAAACGCGGTCTTGGCAGCGATTTCCACTCAGCCGCCGGGTGGCACGTTCTAACGCCTCATTCGACTTTTGGATCGCTTGCTCTCCGCCTGTCGAGTAGGTGGCATCGTAGTAATAGCGCTGGCCCAACTCCGCCCAGGCCGGGGCGTACTTCGGATCAATTTCCACGGCACTTTCCAGTGCTTTGAGTGCCTCCCGATTGGGACCTGGATCGTGGGGCGCAGCGACACTGCGCAAGTAGAGGTCGTAGGCCGCCTGATTGCTCGGCCGCGTGCTGGTACATATCGTCGCTCCTGTATGATGCGGGGAGCTTTTACGCGACCAGCATCGAGGTTTGCGAAAGCAAATGTCCGCATCAAGGGAAGAGCATGCGCAACCCACTTCGGTTTCTCCTTGCCGTCTGCCTGGCGGGATGCAGGTTGGCACAATCGCAGAGTGATCCAGGGAAAATCGGGGCGTCGGCCGTCTGGCAGATACCCCAGCAGTTCCTCGCCGACGCACACGCCGCCTGCGACCAGTCGTCCGGCATCGGGGAATGCGTAATCAGCCAGATGGCGAAAGCCGGGGCTAGTGCCGATGGCGTAGGCTTCACCCGCGAACTTTATAAGCAGAGCCATGGCGAGGTTGGCATTATGACCGGTTTCCAGGCCGTAGGCCCGGCCGACTTCGCATGGATCACCTGTCCCCTGCGCGCCAACACCAACTATGGCCTTTTGCTGGCCAACGGGCATCCGGCGATGGTCAACGTCGAGGACCTGAAGCTGCTCGACAGAAAAGCGATGGAAGAGAGTTTCCAGTTCCGGGATCTCAAGGGGCAATTTCCCAAGGTCGACGTGTGGCCGGGCGATCGCGACGGCAAGACCTGGCCCAACTCGCAAGCCGGTCCGAATGGCGGAAAGCAGTTTGTGGTCAGCTATCCTCTGATCAATGGATGCCACGCCTGCGCCCGCGCGGGATTCGCGATCTTTACCTGGAATTTTGACGCCCAGGGGAAATTTCTGGGCACGTCGTTCATGGGCTTGACCCCACCCCCGTTGTAGAGATCGTCATGGCGCAAACCCTCGGTCATGTCGCCCTGGTGGTGCGAGACTACGACGAGGCGCTCGCGTTCTTCACCCAGGCACTCGACTTCCGCGTCATCGAGGACACCGTCGTGGGCGAAGGTAAACGCTGGGTGCTGGTGGGGCCACCCGGCTCTCATGGCACCAGCTTGCTTCTTGCCCAGGCGTCAACGCCCGAAGAGACCAGTCGCATCGGCGACCAGACTGGCGGACGGGTCTTTCTTTTTCTGCACACCGACGACTTCTGGCGCGACTACGATCGGATGAACTCGCGGGGCGTGAAATTCAGAGAGAACCCTCGCGAGGAAGCGTACGGAACGGTGGCGGTCTTCGAAGATCTATATGGAAATAAATGGGACCTGCTACAACTGAAGCATAGCCGCGCATCGGATTGAGGGACGGTCTTGCCGGGCCAATCTTGCCTGGACAATGACAAGATGGTGTGAAAGCCGGCGCGTCAGCCTTCCATCGCCCCGGCGCCTCGACGTTCCATCGCCCACGATGCGCCCGCCTTTCCTTTTTCATGCTATCCTGCGCTCACGTTCCTCACATACTTTTCTGTCCCAGGGATGGCTGGTGCTCGTCGAACTGCGGCTGGAAAACTACGCGGTGGTAGACAACCTGGCGGTAGAGTTCGCGCCTGGCCTGAACCTGTTGACCGGCGAAACCGGCGCCGGCAAATCCATCCTTATTGATGCGCTGGCCCTTCTGCTGGGCGAGAAGGCTTCTCCCGACATAATTCGCTCAGGCGCGGATAAAGCCACGATCTCGGCTGTCTTCGAGGTCGACGGCGCAGCGGAGAAGATAGTCGCGGAAGTGCTCGAAAACAACGGAGTCGATCTGGAAGCTGATTCTGTAATCCTGCGGCGCGAGATCGCCACCGGAGGCAAGGGCCGGGTCTTCGTCAACAATCAGCCGGCCACGGTCGCGGTGTTGCGCCAGTTGGCGCCGCATCTCGCCATCATTCACGCGCAGAACGAATCGCTGCTGTCGTTCGACGCGGCCGCCCGGCTCCGCCTGCTCGACGCATTCGCCAGCCTGCCCATCGACGCGACCGCGGAAGCATTTTCCAAATGGAAGAGCATCAGGAATCGTATTGCGGAACTCGAGCAGGACGAGCAGGACCGGCTGCGCCTGGTCGACCTGTGGACGTTTCAGAGGCGGGAGATTGATAACGCTAGACTCCAATCGGGCGAGGACGAACGTCTGGAGACGGAAAAGCGCGTCCTCGCCAACGCGGAAAAGATTCACAGCGCGGCCATGAATGCGTTCGACTTGCTGTACGAGGGCGACGCCTCGACTTCCGCATCATTGCGCGCAGCCCAAAAGCATATTGAAGAGCTGGCCCGCTACGAGCCGAAGTTCCGGGAAACGCTGGCCACCCTGGAAAACGCCCGTATCGGCGTGGAGGATGCGGGCGCCAGCCTTCGGGATTATGCCGGCAACATCGAGGCCTCGCCCGAGCATCTGGCCGAAGTGGAAGGCCGGCTCGCGTCCCTGGACCGGCTCAAACGCAAGTACGGTCCCACGCTCGAAGATGTCATGAAGCTGGGCGTGGAAGTAAGCCGCAAGCTTTCGGAGATGGAAAACAAAGACGAAGTGCTGCGACAGCTTCAGTCCCAGCTGGCCCAGGCCGCCGAGGAATATCTGAATGCAGCACGGCTAATCTCGAAGAAGCGCTATGAAGCCGCGCGCCGGCTGGAAAAAATCGTGGAAGCCGAAATCAATGACTTGGCCATGAAGTCCAGTCTCCACATTGATGTGAACGGAAGCGATGAAGAAGGAAACTGGACGCCGGCGGGGTTTGATCGCGTGGCCTACATGATTTCTACCAACCCGGGTGAGCCGTTGCGGCCGCTGGAGCAGATTGCTTCGGGCGGGGAACTATCGCGCGTGATGCTGGCGCTCAAAGCAAGTGTGGAAGCAGCCTCCGCCAAAAAGGGAACTGGGGGAAGGGCGTCCGCGCCGGCGCAGCGCACGTTGGTGTTTGACGAAATTGACATCGGCATCGGCGGACGCGCTGCCGAGGCGGTGGGAAAGAAGCTAAAATCGTTGGCGCGATCGAATCAGGTACTGTGCGTCACCCACTTGCCCCAGATCGCGACCTTCGCCGACCACCACTATGTGATCGAAAAGCAGGCGGTGGGAGGCCGTACCCGCACCACGGTCCGGCCGATCAGCGGGGAAGAGCGCACCGAGGAGGTTGCCCGAATGCTGAGCGGCGCCAAGCTGACGGAAACCTCGCGCAAGCACGCCGAGCAGATGCTGAAGGCCAACGCGTAAAGCGATGTAGTGCCGTGCAGCATGAAAGGCGAAATAGTCAAGAAAATCGCTAACTTGAGACTCCTGATGCCGCGTTCCCCATCTGCAGGCGTTCCTCCTCGAATGCTAAACTTGGTGGGATGAAGTACACCCTGTCCGAAGCCAGGAAGAAGCTTTCTAAACTCCTGAAGAAAGCCTGCGTTGGCGAAGAGGTCGTGATCGCGGGCAGCAAGGAACTCCTGGTCCGGCTGGTTCCAGTCCGCGACCCCGAAGGACTCCCTTGGGTTAAGCGAAATAGGGTGCCAGGCGCGCTTAGGGGAAAGATCTTCTCCACCCGGATGCTTTTGCGCCCCTCACGGGGCAAGAATTGCCGGACCTAGGATTCGAATAGCTACGCTGATTTCCGTTCCCTGCCCAATTGTCTCCAATCGCTGCTAATCCCATCCATTTCTAGAGCTTACGTTGACCAAGTGGATACTTCTCCGTTAGTCTAATTGGTAACCATTCACAGGGAACGTGTACCCTAAAGAAGGCGGCTTATGGCTTCAGACCAGGACCGGAAAACGCTACTCTTGCTCAAGCCCCGCGGCTTCTGTGCGGGGGTGGTGCGGGCCATTGATATCGTCCGCATTGCCCTGGAGGCTTTTGGGCCGCCGATCTACGTGCGCAAGGAGATCGTCCACAACCGCTTCGTTGTCGAAGAGCTGCAGGGCAAGGGCGCCATTTTCGTGGACAGCGTGGAAGAAGTCCCAAATGGGGAACGGGTAATTTACAGCGCTCACGGGGTTTCTCCCGAGGTGCGGGAAGCCAGCGAGCACCGTGGACTGAGGGTGATTGACGCGACCTGCCCCTTGGTCACAAAGGTGCACGTGGAAGCTGTGAAGTTCGCCAAAGAGGGCTACTCGCTGATCCTGATCGGCCACCGGGACCATGACGAAGTGATCGGTACGCTGGGCGAAGCGCCGATTGTAACCCAGGTGGTGGGCTCTCCCGATGAAGTGGGATCTTTGACCGTCGCCAATCCCAGCCGGGTAGCCTATTTGACCCAGACCACCCTCAGCCTGGATGAGACCAAGGACATCATTTCCGCCCTGCGGAAGCGCTTCCCGAATATTAAGGGCCCGGCGGCGCAGGACATTTGCTACGCCACGGAGAATCGCCAGGTGGCGGTGAAGCAGGTGGCGTCCGACGCTGACCTGTTGCTGGTCGTGGGCTCGGACAACAGTTCGAATTCCAATCGTCTGGTGGAAGTGGCGCGGAACCTGGGTACCAGTTCCCATCTCATTGATAGCTTCCGTGACATCCAGCCGGAATGGCTCGGTGGTGTGAAGACGATCGCTCTGACCGCGGGCGCGTCCGCTCCCGAGTGTCTGGTGGAAGAGGTGGTGAAATTCCTGGGTACCGAGGGATTCGACAACGTGCAGGAAGTCGAGGTTATGCCTGAGAATGTGCGGTTTGGCCTGCCTCCGGAAATCGTGGAAGCGATTGCCAGCGCTCCCACCGGGGCGGCCGCGGAGTAAATAGACGAATTTATGGAAGATACCTCCTCCCCATCTCCCACGTCTGCGTTACCGCAGATACGCTTCGGAAAAATTGACGATCTGATCAGCCGTGTGGCCGCGGCCATTGACGGCGCGCGCAACTGCCTGTTCTCCGAACAATCCGAGGAAGGATACTGGTGCGGCGAACTGGAAGCGGATCCCACGCTGGAAGCGGACTACCTCCTGCTGCACGTGCTGCTGGGGACGGGCAATCCGGATCGCATGGCCAAGGCGGCGCGCTACGTAGCGGAGCATCAGAACCAGGACGGCGGATGGAGCATCTATGCCGGCGGCCCTTCCAACATCAGCGCTTCGGTGAAGTGTTATTTCGGGCTGAAGCTGGCGGGCTATAGCGCCGACCATCCGGTGATGGTTCGCGCCCGCAAGACCATCCTGAACATGGGCGGCGTCACCGAAGTCAATACTTTTACCAAGATCTATCTCTGCTTCTTCGGGCAGTACGATTACGATGCGGTGCCGGCGATCCCGCCCGAGATCGTTCTGTTCCCAAAGTGGTTCTGGTTCAATATTTACGAGATCTCCTCCTGGTCCCGGACCATCCTGGTGCCGTTGTCAATCTGCTACGCCAAGAAGCCCTTCAAGAAAATTCCCGACGAAATGGGAGTGGAAGAGCTGTTCGTGGGCGGGCGGGACAAGTCGCGCATGCGCCTGCGCTGGGACAAGAAACTGCTTTCCTGGCGGAACTTCTTCCTCTCGCTCGACCGCATGACTCACTGGTTCGAGCGGGTACACATCCGGCCGCTGCGGTCACTGGCGCTGAAGGTAGCGGAGAAGTGGATGCTGGAGCGCTTTGAGATGAGCGACGGCCTGGGCGCAATCTTTCCCTCCATGATGAATTCCATCATCGCCCTGCGCTGCCTCGGATATTCGGTGGACGATCCCCAGGTCATCCGGGCCATGGATGAGTTCGAGAAGCTGGGAATCGAGGAGCGGGACACGTTCCGCATGCAACCTTGCAAATCTCCGGTGTGGGACACGGCTTACGCTTTGTTCGCCCTGGGAGAAAGCGGCGTTCCGGCGAGCGATCCACGCATGGTGAAATGCGCCGACTGGATCCTGCAAAAGCAGGTGCGCACTGCGGGGGATTGGAAGGTAAAGAACCGCAAGGGCCAGCCCGGGGGATGGTATTTCGAGTTCAACAACGAGTTTTATCCGGACGTGGACGACAGCGCCATGGTCTGCCTGGCCTTGAGCCACGTGGAGCACCCCAACGGACGCTATCAGCGCGAATCGGTGCAGCGGGCCATTGACTGGATTCTCTCCATGCAGTGCCGGAACGGCGGTTGGGCCTCATTCGACAAGAACAACGATCGCATGGTGTTCCAGTATGTGCCCTTTGCGGACCACAACGCCATGCTCGATCCCGCGACCGTAGATATCACGGGACGCATTCTGGAGATGATGGCGGCATACGGCTACGACAAGAATCATCCTGCCGTGGAGAAGGCGCTGCAATTTGTCCGCGACCAGCAGGAACCCGATGGATCCTGGTTCGGCCGCTGGGGCGTGAACTACATCTACGGAACCATGCTGGTGCTGCGCGGGCTGGAAGCGATAGAAATTGATCATCACGAGCCTTATGTTCAGCAGGCCGCGGAATGGTTGCGCATGGTGCAAAACCCCGACGGCGGATGGGGTGAAACCTGCGGCTCCTACGATGATCCCAGCACCAAGGGCGTGGGGCCGAGCACTCCGTCGCAGACCGCCTGGGCCATCCTGGGCCTGTTGGCGGCGAAGGACACGCGCAGCGATTGTGTGGTTCGCGGTATTGCCTACCTGCTGCGGGCGCAGAGAAAAGATGGATCGTGGGATGAGCCCCACTACACCGGTACCGGGTTCCCGCGCGTGTTCTACCTGATGTACCACATGTACCGGCAATATTTCCCGTTGATCGCGCTGACCACGTACAAGAAAGTAGTGGCGGAGAGAAGCAGCAGTTAGCCGTCAGCGCTCAGCATTCAGTCAGGCGCAGGCCAAGCTGGACATCGCCAAGCCAGCCGCGCGCGGGCTGAATGCTGATGGCTGATGGCTGAGTGTAGAATGCTGGCTTTCGTCACAGGCGCGACCGGATTTGTGGGCAGCCATGTGGCCCGGGTTCTGGCCGCCCAGGGCGCGGATTTGCGGTTGCTGGTCCGGCCCCGCAGCGACCTGCGCAATATCCAGGGACTGCGCGCGGAACAGGTAACGGGAGATTTGCGCGATGCGCCCGGTCTGCAGAAAGCGGTCTGCGGCTGCGACGTCATCTTTCATGTGGCCGCCGACTATCGGCTGTGGGTGCGCGATCCCGACGAAATGTACCGCTCCAATGTCGAGGGCACGCGGGCAGTCCTGGAAGCGGCCCGGGCCAATGGCGTGCGGCGGGTAGTCTATACGTCGAGTGTGGCGACCATGGGCTTCAGTTCGAATGGCCACCTTGCCACGGAGAATTCACCGGTTTCGCTGGCCAGCATGATCGGGCCGTACAAGCGCTCCAAGTTCATGGCGGAGGAGATCGCGCTGCAAGCGGGGAAATCGGGGATGGATGTGGTGGTGGTCAATCCCACAACCCCGGTCGGCGAGCAGGACATCAAGCCGACGCCCACGGGAAGGATTGTCGTGGATTTCCTGAAGAAGAAATTCCCCGCCTACGTGGATACAGGTCTGAACTTGGTGGATGTGGCGGAGTGCGCCCGGGGCCATGCGGCCGCGCTGGAGAAGGGAAGAAGCGGGGAGCGTTACATTCTTGGGGGCGAGAACCTTACCCTGAAGCAGATTCTGGACAAACTGGGCGCCATTACAGGATTGCCCTCGCCGAAGATCAGAGTGCCGTATGTGGTCGCCCTCGCGACCGGTGTGGTCGATGAGGTCATCACCGGCCACTTGCGGAAGCAAGAACCGCGGGCCACCATTGATGCCGTGCGCATGGGGCGGAAAAAGATGTTCGTATCATCAGAAAAAGCAGAAAGGGAACTGGGCTGGAAGACGGTCCCCGTGGATGACGCGCTGGGCCGCGCCGTGGAGTGGTTCCAGGCGAATGGATACGCTTAAGCCGGGTAGCGTAGGAGTCGCTGAGCAGCCAAAATCGGTTGCCAGGGCCCGGGTTGAGGGGTCGACAAAAGTGACTGCTCCAGTTATAGCGAAGAGGATAAGCCCGATGCTGGCGGTTGCCGACATGGAAGAAACCATCGCGTTTTACCAGAAGGTGCTTGGGTTCGCCCCAACCATGAAATCGCCAGAGTATTCAATTGTGTCGCGCGATGGCCAGACCATTCACTTCATGAAGGCCGCATCTGAGGATGTCATGAAGTGTGTAAGGGGACACACCGAGATATACATCGAGGTCTCTGGCATCCAGGCTCTGTGGGAACATGTAAAGACGTTTAAAGACCGGTACAGAATCCGGGACTTATTTGACCGGGAGTATGGGATGACCGAGTTCCACATCGGAGATCCCAACGAGTGCCTGGTATTTGTCGGAGAGCCGACGCCCAGATGACAGAGCATTCAAAGCGTGACTCGCCAGCTGGACTGTGCAGGAATTGACATTGCCTGAGATCGCCAAAGTCGCGCTCGTAGCCGCCATGGAGCGCGAGGTACGTCCGCTGATCAAGCGCTGGCGAGCGGTCGAGCGAGAACACGAGGGCCGGAAGTATAGGTTCTTCGAGAACGACCGCGCAGTGCTGGTCTGTGGCGGCATCGGGCCAGAAGCCGCACGACGCGCTACCGAGGCCATCATCAGTCTGTACGCACCAGTTTTGGTGCAGTCGGTGGGTTTTGCCGGAGCGCTCGATTCCACGCTGGCGGTGGGCACGGTTCTGACTCCAATTTGCGTGATCGACGCCAAAGATGGAAGCCGTGTCGAGGCCGGGGTGGGGCATTGGGTTGTGGTCAGCGTTGCCGAGACCGCCAGCGTCGAACAGAAAGCCAGGTTGGCCCAGGCTTACTGGGCCCACGCGGTGGACATGGAGTCTGCGGCCGTGGCTCGTGGCGCCCAGGCGCATGACATCACTTTCGTCGGTCTCAAGGCGATCTCTGACGAAGCCGGTTTCGAGATGCCTGCCCTAGATCCATTCATCGCGCGGGACGGGACATTTCGGACTTTGCCTTTTATTGCGTTCGTGGCGCTTCGCCCCTGGCTTTGGCTTCGCGTGATCCGACTGGCAAGAAACAGCGAGAAAGCGGCCAAAGCGCTGTGCGAATGGTTGGAGGAGTACAACCACGTCGCGGAGGACCTGGTCGATTCCGCGCCCGGCTTGCATCCAATCTCTCGAGATCCGAACTAGCTTATGACTATGGCCGGCCAACTCGTGATGGAAGACCGCATCCAGACTATTCCCGCCACCATGCAGGCCGCGGTGTATCGCGGGATCGGCGACGTCCGCCTGGAAACTGTTCCCGTACCGCAGATCGGCGCCGGCGAATTGCTTCTGCGGGTACATACTTGCGGAGTCTGCGGCACCGATCTGAAAAAGATTGCGACTGGCTCGCATTCCGCACCGCGTATTTTTGGCCATGAGACTTCAGGCGTGATTGCCGCAGTGGGCGCGGGAGTGCATGACTTTCAGTCCGGAGACCGGGTGGTGGTGTTTCATCACATCCCGTGTGGAGACTGCTACTACTGCCGCCACAAGACATTCGCCCAATGCGAGACTTACAAGAAGGTGGGCTGCACGGCCGGGTTTGAGCCTGCCGGTGGCGGCTTCGCGGAGTATGTGCGGGTGATGGACTGGATCGCCCGGCGGGGCACGGTCCGCATACCACCGGAGGTATCTTTCGAGCAGGCGTGCTTTGTGGAGCCGATCAATACCTGCATGAAGGGTATCGAAAGGCTCCAACTGCCAGCCGGAGACACGGTTCTAGTGATAGGTCAAGGACCGATCGGTATCATATTGAGTGGATTGGCTAAACGGGCCGGGGCTGAGGTAGTCACTTCCGATTTGTATCCGGAGAGGCTTACAATGTCTAAAAGGCTTGGCTTGGGGAAAACCATTGATGCCTCGCACACCGAGGTCGTAGCAGCGGTGCGCGGGCTGACCGAAGGACGGGGCGCAGATGCGGCCATCTTGGCGGTCGGAGGTAACGGTTTGATCCGGACTGCGATGGATGCGGTACGTCCTGGAGGCCGGGTCTTGTTGTTTGCGCAAACAGCGCGCGGGGAGGCTACGTTCGACCCCGCTACGGTTTGCGTTGATGAAAAAACCTTGTTGGGATCATATAGCGCTTCCGTCGAGCTGCAACCGGAGTCGGTACGGTTTGTCATGAACCGTGAAATGGATTTGGCAACTCTGATCACTCACCGGTTCCCTCTGTCGCGCAGCGTGGAAGCTTTGAACCTGGCTGCCCATCCCCAACCGGACTCGATGAAGATCGTGATTCAACCGGGCAGCTCGTGGGAAGGAATACGAGCGTGAGCGGCAAGATGACGGCGGCAGTCCTCTATGGCAAAGAGGACGTGAAGATTGAAAGAGTGCCGATTCCCCGGGTAGGCGACGGGGAAGTACTGGTAAAAGTGCAGGTCGCCCTGACCTGCGGTACTGACCTGAAAGTCTACCAACGAGGCTACCATGCCCGCATGATCGTGCCACCGGCGCTCTTTGGACACGAACTGGCGGGAGTGATCGATGAAGTCGGACACGGCGTGCGCGGCTTCAAGAAGGGGATGCGGGTGGTGGCGCTGAATTCGGCGCCCTGCCAGATGTGCTTCTACTGCTCCAAGCATCAGGAGAATCTCTGCGAAGACCTGCTTTTCAACAACGGGGCTTATGCCGAGTACATTCGCATTCCGCGGCGAATCGTTGAAACCAATATGCTGGCGGTTCCGGCTGACGTGACCTATGAGGAAGCGGCCATGGTCGAGCCCCTGGCTTGCGTACTGCGCGGGCTGCACGAAACCGGGGTGGAGATCGGCGACACCGTAACCGTGATTGGAGGCGGACCCATTGGTCTGATGTTCGTGCAGGTGGCCAAAGCCACCGGCTGCAATGTGATTTCCGTGGTCAAGCGCGATTCCCAGGTGGCGGCCGCCAAGCGTATGGGGGCGCACGATGTGGTGCAGATCACCAAGGTAAAGGACGCGGTCGAGGCGGTACGCACGATCTCTCCGGAAAAACGTGGCAGCGATGTAGTGATCGAGGCCGTGGGCCGCCCCGAAGCCTGGGAATGGGGGATCGACATGGTGCGCAAGGGTGGCACCGTGAACTTCTTCGGCGGCTGCGCCAGCGGCACCAAAGTCCAACTGGACACCAACCGGCTGCATTATTCCGAAGTCACATTGAAGGCTACGTTCCACCACACCCCGGAGACGGTGCGTAAGGCCTTCGCGTTGATCGCGGAGAAGAAGATCCGGTCGACCGACTACATCACCGGAGAAGCGCCCCTCTCGCGGCTGCAGCAGGTGCTGCGTCACATGCTGAATCGAAACGGCGACATTAAGACGGCCATCATCCCAGGCCACTGAGGCGGGCCTCTCAGAACCGGGAGACGGTACTGACCATGTCCTCCATTGCCAGCAACGACTCCCGTGCCGCCGCTATTTCTGCTTCCCTCACAGGTTGGAGCCGCCTGCCTGCGGATTATGCGATTCCCGAGCGGGCCCCGTCCGAAGCCGAAGCCCGGGAGTATTGCCGCCGCCTGGCGCGCACCCACTACGAAAATTTCTCGGTCGCGACCTGGTTCCTCCCGAAGCGCCTGCGCCAGCATTTTTTCAATGTTTACGCTTACTGCCGCATCTCGGACGACCTGGGTGATGAAGTTGGGGACCCCGATGCATCGCTTCGACTACTCGATCAGTGGCAGGCGGAACTCGATGCATGCTACGAAGGCAGTCCCCGGCATCCGGTGTTTGTCGCCCTCGCAGCAACCGTCCGCCAGTTCGATATTCCCAAACAGCCTTTCATTGACCTGCTCACAGCGTTTCGCCAGGACCAGCGGACCACGAGATACGAAACCTTCAACGATCTACTGGGCTATTGCCGCTATTCTGCCAATCCCGTGGGCCACCTGGTACTTTACCTTTGCGGCTGCCGGGATGTGGAACGCCAGGCGCTTTCCGATTTCACTTGTACCGCTCTTCAATTAGCCAACTTCTGGCAGGATGTCAGCGTGGACTATGGCAAGGGCAGGATTTATCTCCCGCTGGAAGACCTGCGGAGCTATTGCGTGACCGAGGAAGACATCGCCTCCACGCGAAACACGCCTGCCTTCCGCGAAATGATGCGATTTGAGGTGGAGCGGGCTCGCGACTGGTTTCGGCGAGGCTGGCCGCTGGCGGGCAAGGTGGAGCGGGACCTGGCGGTTGACATCGAACTGTTCAGCCGCGGCGGGCAGGAGATTCTGACCGCGATCGAAGGTCAAGGATACGGGGTGCTGGGGAGACGCCCGGAGATCTCCAAATCGCGCAAACTGACGCTGCTGGCGCGCGCGGCGCTGGGGAAGTTGTTATGAACGCGGCGGTGCAGCCCATGGCGGCGCCATACTCGCCAACTCCCTCGCAGATCGCGATGGCCTATTCGGTCTGCCGCAGCATAACCCGTTCGGCAGCCAAGAATTTCTATTACGCCTTCCTGGTGTTGCCCCCGGCCAAGCGGCAGGCCCTGTGCGCTGTCTATGCTTTCATGCGGCGTTGCGACGACATCAGCGACGACGGAAATTTTCTCCCCTTTGAGCGACGACAGATGCTCGAAGCCTGGGTGGATTCGTTCCATCGTGCTCAGGCCGGCCACCCGACCGACGATGCCGTCCTGCTGGCTCTGACCGACACGCAACGGCGCTTCAACATTCCCGTAGATCTCCTCGACCAGCTGGCTTTTGGCACGGGGATGGACATTCAGCAGGACAGTGCGGCGAATTCCACCCGGACAGAGGGATTGCAGGTTCTGTACCGGACCTTCGGAGATCTCCGCGTGTACTGCTACCGCGTCGCTTCGGTGGTGGGGTTGGTGTGCATCCGGATCTTTGGCTACCGCGATCCTGCGGCCGAGCCCTTGGCCGAAAGCCTGGGTCTGGCCTTCCAGCTCACCAATATCATCCGCGACATCAAGGAAGACGCTTCCCTGGGACGGGTCTATCTTCCCGCGGAAGACCTGGCACGCTTCAAGATCGACCCGGCGGAGTTGTCCGCGCCCAAACTTCCAGAGCGGTTGCGCTGGCTGCTGGCGGCGGAAGCCGATCGAGCTCGAGAGTACTACTACGCGGCCGAGCACCTGCTTCCGCTGATCGAGGAAGACAGCCAGCCCGCGCTTTGGGTGCTGGTCACGATCTATCGCCGGCTCCTGGAGAAGATTACGCGACGCCAGTATGACGTGTTCACCAAGAAGATTAATCTCTCGGTGCGAGAGAAAGTCGTCATCCTGGGAAAGGGCTTGCTGAAACGCCTGGCTTGATGACCGAGCGCGGTGCTCAATCTCCCAAAGTTGCGGTCGTCGGTGGCGGGCTGGCGGGACTGGCCGCCGGTTGCGTCCTCGCTGACAGCGGACTGCGGGTGACCCTATTCGAACGCCGTTCGTATCTGGGAGGGCGGGCTTCATCCTATCAGCACCCGGGGACTGGAGAGGTGGTCGATAACTGCCAGCACGTCCTGTTGGGTTGCTGCACCAATTTGGTCGAGTTCTACCAGCGCATTGGAGCGTCCGATAAGATCCGGTGGTATGACCGTTTGACCTTCCTTGAACCGGGCGGTCGCGCCTCGGTGATTCAGCCCTCGGCCCTGCCCGCCCCTTTGCATACCGCTCCGGCCTTTCTGCGCGCCGCCTGCCTGAATCTGTCCGACAAGATAGCGATTGCCGCGGGCATGGCTGCGCTGACTCCTGTCAAACCGCGCGATACCGGGAAATCATTTCTGCAGTGGCTGCGCCGCCACGGTCAGACCGAGCGCGCCATCGAGCGTTTCTGGAAAACAGTGCTGGTCAGCGCGCTGAACGAAGACCTGGATCTGATCTCGATCCCCTACGCCGCCCAGGTCGTGCGCGAGTCGTTTCTGAAGTCTCCTGCCGCCGGACGCATGGGCGTGCCCACCGTCCCCCTCACTGAACTCTACAGCCGGGCCGGAGAATATATTGGGGCTCGCGGTGGCGAAGTGCGGTTTCGCTCCAGCGTGGAATCGTTTCGCGGAGAGTTTGCGGATGTGAAGCTGCTTACCGCCGGCACCGAAGAGGCCTTCGATTTTGTGGTTCTGGCTGTGCCCTTCGACGCCTTGTCTCGCATGCTGCCGCAAACCACTGCCGCGGAGCCTTTGCGGGAAACGCTCGGACAATTCTCCACTTCTCCCATCACCGGCATTCATCTCTGGTTCGACCGCCAGATTACTGACCTGGAGCACGCGGTGTTGCTCGATCGCACCATCCAGTGGATGTTCCACAAATCGAAGCTGCTGGAGCGCGGCAAGCCGGCGGAGGGAAATGGGCGCGAACCGCGACCAGACCGCAATGGGGATGCGGGCATAACCCAAGCTGGCAGTTATGTCGAGTTGGTCGTGAGTTCTTCCAAGAACCTGGTGGAGAAGTCACGGCAGGAAATAACGGACCTGGCGCTGGCAGAACTACGAGAATTCTTCCCCGGGGCTCGCAATGCAAACCTGGTGAAATCTACCGTAATCAAAGAGGTCCACGCCACTTATTCGCCCCGGCCGGGCATAGAATCTCGCCGGCCCAGGCCTGAGACGGTGTGGCCACGCATCTTTCTGTCAGGGGACTGGACCGCCACCGGCTGGCCAGCCACCATGGAGGGTGCGGTGCGCAGCGGCTACGCCGCCGCCGAATGCGTCGCCCGGGTTGCGGGACTGCGCAACGCCAATTTCCTGGTGCCCGATTTGCCTGCCTCGGGGCTCATGCGCCTGTTCGGTTGAGAGAATTCAGGGCGGAGTACGGCGAAGAGTTCGGAGAAAACGTCAGCGCGCAGCGGTTCTCGGCGCTTCGGGCGCCAATTTCGAATAAATCAGAGACTCGACCTGGCTCCACACCTTGGGATCACACTCAATCTGGGTGTGCGATTTGATGAAAATGCGGTTGAACCAGGGATAGCTCAGGCACGCCAGGCGGTTCTCTTTGTAGTCGAAGCGATAGTTTCCCACGATCTGAGTGCGTGCCGGATCGGCGGCGCGAATCTGGCGTTGGCCATGCACCAGCCCGCTCGGCTGGAAAAAATTAACCGCTTCTTTCACATTGGCTGGAATCACCTGATCGTTCTGACCGATCTTGGCAACGCTATCCACCTGAATGGTGAGCAAAACCGGGACCCCGTCCTGCTCCAGCTTTCGCGCCAAAGTGACGGTCTCGGAAGCGCCCCAACTGTGGCCGAACAGAATGATCCGCGCCTTCTGCTTTTCGTCGCTGGAGAGCACGCCGTCATGATTCACATCCAACCGGCGCAAAATCTCCTTGTAGGCTTGGCCACGGCGATGGTTCTCAAAGGCCTGGACATACGCACCCGCGGCGTACTCGTTGCGAAGATGCTCGATCACCTGAACCGTGCTATGAACGCGATTGGAGTGACTTACGAAGCCGCCGACAAAGCCGATCACGATCGCCGGAGGCGTTGACCGGCTCGCGGCGGCGGTAACGGCTTCCGGGCCGCCCGACTCCCCAAAGGCGAGGACCAGCGGAAAGAAAACCAGGAGAACACGGGAGGCGCCAGGACAACACATAACGGCGAGGAGATCATAGCAAAAAACGGGGGTGAGGGCTCAGGCGCCACGAAATAATTCGTCATCACGCTGCAATTTTTTGCGGAAGAAGAGAACTACGTTGCCCACGAAGGACAAGAGAGCAGGGAATTCGTCAGTTGGTGCCCTGGGAATACGAGATCCCAGTGGCCGGAACGGATCGTTGCGCGGTTCTGCTGAGCCCCGAGTCCGCCAGGTTGCGGGCGCGGGCATGCTGCAACAGCAGCCAGTCCTGCTTGAACTCCACCATGTTTTCGCGGCTGTGTTTGGGACTGTTCAAGACGCTGCGGACGCGAGCCAGAACCAGTTCATGCGCCAACTGGGTGTCGGACGTGGGGGCCACAACATTGCTCGCGCTCAAGCCCACCTGGGAGGTTTCGCCGTTCTCGGAGAACTCCATCCACAGGGCGCCATTGCTGTCGGCCACCGGCGTACCTGCCTTGTCGAACTGCCGGAAAACGCGGTTCAGGTGCCCGCGCTCCGGGATGCGCTCCTCTTGCACTGCCTCCGCGACCACCGCTTCGAAGGCGGTGCGATACTCCTTCCATTCCTGCGAAGTGCCGACAATTCTCGCCCGCTCCTGCTGATGCTCAGCCTCGAGCTGTTGGGCCCGGACCTCATCGTTCTCTGCCTTCGCGGCGCGCAGTTGGTGCTCAGTTTCCGTGGCCTTGACGGTGGGATGGTCTTCCAGTTCGCGCTGCGGATTGAAACGCCCGCTGACAAGGTAAGAAGCCGCCACGAAAGGCAGCGCATAGTGCGCGAAAATCACCATGGGTACCAGCAGCTTCTTGGACCGAACCAGTTGTTCGGTGCCGCCGCGGCAATCCTGGCTGCGCTTGATCGTGCCCGGAACCTGCGCGTAGTGCAGCACGCGAAACTGCGCCTCGGGATGCCGTTCCGCATAACGGGTGAAAGAACGTGCAATCGCTTTCGGGCTGGTCATGCCGAAGTCGTTGATGTAGTCGGGACCGGTCGCGCCGGGAAAATAACTGTTGATGACCCGCCGGGCGAAGTCGGCGCAATTGCGGGTCACGCCATTGAAATGATTTTCGTTGGGCAGCGAGTTGAATTGTTCGATCAGTTGCTGGTCCTGCTCGACCGTGGTGTGGATGACGAACATATACATGCTTCGTTCCAGGGTTGCAGCCACCATCTCTCGCCATTCCGCATTGTTGCTGGTTCTGCAGAATCCTCCGGCGCAAAGCCCATCCAGATATTTCTCCCGGTATCTTTCTTCGAGAGCGTGTTTGATCTTTTGCGATCCCACCAGAGGGCGGTAGCGCGGGTCCTCGACTCCGTACAGATAGATATTGAGCGGAACCAGGTTCCATTCAAACGCCTGGTCTTCGCCCAGGGAGATGTAATTACTCATGACCGAGCCTTGCTCGTCCGGGCGGCAAAGACGGAGCTTTACGGGCGATTCTGGGCAGATTCGAGAAAAGTACACCGCCGTGTGTCCGGAGCCAGTAATTCTGGCTACGCTGGTATCCAGCGACTCATTGAGGACTACTCCCACATCGCCGTAGGCGCGGGAGCCAGCCAGGCACACCAGGGCAAACAGAAGCGCAAGCAGGGTTGCGGTTGCGGTGCCCGGGCGCTTGCGCGATAGTCGCGCCGCTTCCGCCGGGACTGTGCCACAGTAAGAATATGAATTCCTGAACAACAAAACCTCTCCTAACCCCGTTTTCTCGAGTAAAGACAATCCCTAGTGTAAGAATCCATGCGCCGATGGCGGGTTGCAGCAGCGCCGTCAATGAAACCCGGTACGCACGCCAAAGGAACCCTGGAGGACGCCCTGTTTTCAACAAGTTAGGGCGTTCTCCATCTACCTCGACAGGGCTATTTTTCTACAGTGGAGGGAGATGCAAAAGTAACGTTTGGAACGCGACTTAGGTAATGGCCAATCGAGTGTTTGCCGATATGGGGCCGCAAGATTAGAAGCTCAGACCCAACGAGGAAGAGGAAGAGGACTACGCCGCCAGCAACGCGACGCCACCGGCCACCAGCAAGGCCGCCATCCAGCGACGGTGATCGACGCGTTCGTGCAGGAATATCTTCGCGGCCACTGCATTCGCCACAAAGGTTAACGAAGCCGAAGCCGGTGCCACCAGGCTCACGTCTGCCCAGGAAAGGGCAAACAGCAGGCTGTAGAAGGCCAGCGCCATCATTACAATGCCCAGCAGGAAGCCGGGATTGCGCAGAACCCGGCCTGCCGCCGTGAACACCCCGGTGCGGCGCCAGAGTTCGCCCACATCGCCCACCTGCTTCATCGCCCGTGACAGAAGCACGTCTCCAGAGGTCGAGGCCAGCACCACGGCCGCGATCGCTCCCCAAGTGTAAGCGTGGTTCATGGCTCCACCCCCGAAATTGCTGGTTCGGGAACATCTTTGCTTCGGTTCTTGCCGCTCTGGCCCGGGACTGCTGAATGTTGAGTCAAAGCTGGTCCCTGGGTCACAAAGCCTACACCTGCGGAGATCAGGCAAATGCCTAGCCATCGAGTGGTCGTGACTTGCTCGTGCAGGAAAAATTTGGCGATCAGCGCCAGCAGTACGTAGCCCAGGGACGTTGCCGGCAGCACGTAGGTGAGATCGGCCCAGGAAAGCGCAGTCATGTACGCGGCAAAGAATCCGAGCAAGAACAGAATCCCCAGCGCGACCCAGGGATTCAGGATAGTGAGAACGATGTCAGGCAGACTCTGCAGAGAAATATTGCCCACTTGCTTCATGCCACGAGCGAGAAGGCAGTCGCCGATGGCGGCGAACAAAGTCACCCCGGCCAGCACCAGATACTTGCGAAAAGTCACACTGTCTTTCCCTAGGCCTTGGCGGGTTCCACTACGGTGCTAGCGTCCGCTTTTTCGCGCTTTTCTTTGACCCACTTATTGCGCGAAGCGCGCAGCTTGAGGAAGCTCTTGGCCTCTCTGTAAAGGCGCTTGCGTTCGCCGCCATCGAACGCCGCCTTTCTCAGAATGCGGAAGATGGCCTTGGGCCGGAAGTAAAACTCATCATAGAAGCGATGCACGGAGGCCATGATTTCATCCGCCGGCAAGCCCGGATATTGAATCTGGGCCAACTGGTGCCCGCCCTCATCCACCATCTTGGTGTCGGCCACCATGAAGCCGTTTTTCACGGCGTAATCGTAAAGCTCAGTGCCGGGATAGGCATGAGCGACGGACACCTGGATGGTTTCGACGTCCAGTTCCTTGGCGAAGGCAATC
This sequence comes from Terriglobales bacterium, assembly GCA_035937515.1. GTDB lineage: Bacteria > Acidobacteriota > Terriglobia > Terriglobales > Acidobacteriaceae > JAIQFF01. Next base: position 60,479 of record DASZHW010000010.1, read on the forward strand.
GTGTTGCTGATGGTTTCGCGGGTCTCGCCGGGCAGTCCCATGATGAAGTCGCCGTGAACCACCAGCCCCAGCTTGTGGCAATCCTTGGTGAACTGGCGCGCCCGCTCGAGTGTGGCGCCCTTCTTGATGTTCTTGAGGATCTGCTGGTCGCCGGATTCGTAGCCCACAATCAAAAGCCTGCACCCCGCGTCCTTCATCGCCTTCAGGGTCTCGAAATCGGTGGTGACGCGCGAAGTGCAAGACCAGGTCAGATTCAGCGGCTTCAGCTTGGCGCACAACTCCACCGTGCGCGCCTTCTGAATGTTGAAGGTGTCATCGTCAAAGAAGAATTCTTTGACCCAGGGCCAGTATTCTTTGGCCTTGGCCATTTCGCGGGCCACGTCGTCAGAGGAGCGCTTGCGCCAGGCATGACCGCTGGTGGTCTGTGGCCACAGGCAGAAAGTGCACTGCGCCGGGCAGCCGCGAGTGGTGTAGAGCGAAACATAAGGATGAAGCAGAAAGGGCACGTTGTAACGACGCGGATCGAGATCGCGGTAATAAACGTCAGTTACGTGCGGAAGGGTGTCCAGATCCTGAATCTGCGGGCGGTCGGGATTATGTACAACCGCTCCGTCCTTGCGATAAGAGACGCCCAGGATCTCCTCCAGCGGCTTGCCCTGGGCAAACTCAACCACGGAATGGTCAAACTCCTTGCGGCAGATAAAATCAATCGCTGTGCCATCCTTCAAGGTGCGGTCCGGAAGCACCGTCACATGAGGTCCCACGAACGCGATCTTGATCTTGGGGTTCGCATCCTTGATCTTGGCTGCCAGCTGGATGTCTCCTGGGAACCCCGGCGTGCTGGTATAAAGAACCAGAAATTCGTAGTCCCGGGCGATCTTGATGGTTTCCTCGGCCGAGACGTAGTGAGGAGGGGCATCCAGCAGGCGGGCCCCTTCCAGCATGCCAGCGGGATAGGCGAGCCAAACCGGATACCAGTAGGATTCAATTTCACGCGTGGCCGGCCAGCGAGAGCCAGCTCCGCCATCGAAGTTCTCAAACGACGGCGGGTTCAGGAAGAGTGTTTTTAAAGTCATAAGATGGAATGACTTATATTAACATTTCTGGCCTGTTTTTGCCCGAATCCTAGGTACACTTCAGGTACACGACGCTTGCCGGCTGCACCTCTCTGCACGGGCGGGACGCCCACCCCCGCATCGCCGTGAAGAGCCATTATTCTGCTAGCGACCCACACCGAGCCAGCTCTCCAGATCTCCGGTAGCACGCAACAACGCGATCCGGGCCTTCTGCAACTCGAAGTTCGCGTCTTGTAAAGAATTGTAGCGTTCGTTGAGCTGCTCGCGCGCGTCCTGCAGATCGTGCCAGTTCGCAGTGCCCGCGTCCAGGCGTACGTGCAGCGATTCGAGGCTCGATTGCGCCACCTGATATTCAAGGTCCGCCACCTCCTGCGCTGCGGACATTTGCTCCACGGAGCGCTGCAGGCGGAGGGTTTCCTCCGAAACCTGATTTTTGGCAGCTTCTGCATCCTTTTTGGCCCTCAAGGCCAGGGCGTCGGCGGCATCGGCCCGGGCGCGCTGCGATGGATTGAGGAAAGGAAAGCGAAGGACCACTCCAACCGTCGCGTTGTTGCGCTGAAAGGTTTTGAAAAATTCGTCGTAATTGTTGTATCTGGCCAGCAAACCGTACTGCGCCGCAAAGTCCGCGGACGGCAACAGCGCACGGTGTTCGCCACGCGCCCGAAAGCTTTCGGCAGTGGCACGGTTTTCCGCAGCCTGTACGGCTAAGCTGCGTTGCGCGGCCTTTGCGGCGAGATCCTCGTCCTGCTTCACCTCGGGCAACGCCGGAATGGAATCGGATGCAGTTTCAATCGAAGCGGCCGGCAGTCCGGTCAGGTGCGAAAGCCGGCCACGTAGCACATCGATGGCTCCCTGTGCTTCCGCCAGGCGCAGACGCAAGCGGGCGGTCGTCAGATGCGCCCGGTTCCGCATCATCGGGCTGTCGACTCCCTCTTTAATCCGCTCCTCCACCATCTGTTCGGTTTGCTGCGCAGCGGCATGTTCCTCCAGCAGATGTCCGACCATGGCCTCCCACTTGCCCAGTTCGGCATAGTTGAGCACCGTATCCTGGATGACCTGGTTGCGCTGGTCCTTGGTCTGAACCCCGGCCGCTTGCCAATCCGCCTTGGCGGCTCGAACGAAATCCCGCACCGAAGGGTTGAACAGAGTGGACTGCGAATTGACGTTGAGGATCGATGGAGCCGAACCTTCGAGGCTGAGCGGGAAACCCCACGACTTGCCCAGGCCGGAACCGACCACGAGCTGCGGAACGTACTGGTTCCGTGCTTCCCGGTAGGAAGCAAATACGCGCTGTTCGTCGGCCGTGGCAGCGGCGGCGGTGGTGCTGTGGGCGAGCGCCAGCTCGACGGCGCGCTTGAGTGGCACGGGCTCCGCGAAAAGCCGGGGGAACGTCGAGAACAGCACCGCCAGAAGTAGCCAAAGAGTGCGAACACGCAAGGCAAGTTTCATCGCTTCACCTTCATAAAGAAAGTCGACCGGCGAAAAGGAGGATTGTAAACGAGGGCGTGCGGCGGCCTTCAGCGATTGAGCCGGTCCAGCGCTTCCTGGGCGCGGGAAAAATCTTTGGCCAGGGACAGGGCGGCGCGGTATTCCTGGGCCGCGGCCTGCTTGTCACCTTGCTGCTCCAGCGCGGTGCCCAGCAGGTAGTGGGCTTTGAAGGCAGGAGCTTCTTCGACCTTGGAGTTCAGTGCGAGATAACGCCGCAGAAACCGGACCGCAGCAGGGAAGTTCCGGCCGCTGCGGATCAGGATCTCTCCCGATTCCATAAGAATTTCCGGCCGGTCCACCTGGGCTGAGGTGGCATGGTTGATGGCATCCTCCATGGCATCCCAGCGCAGCTGGTGGCGGTAGAACAGTGCGAGATTGAACCAGGTCAAAGCGCTGCCGTGAGTGGCTTCAATGGCGGCGCGATATTCCTTCTCGGCCGTCGCCAGGTCTTTCTTTTTCTCCGCGATCCGGCCATTCAGATAGTGTGACTTGCCGGCATCGAGAGTCGCCAGTGCCTGAGCCTGGGCTTCGGCTTTGTCACGGCCGCCACCCACCATCCCCGGCGCTTCCAGATAGAACTCACCCAGATCGCTGCGCGCGTCCACGTTGTTTGAGTCCAGTCGCACTGCAGCCTCGAACTCGTTGCGAACTTTGCCAGCGAGCGAGGCAGCCTTGAAAAAAATGACGTCGTTCGCTTTCTCACCGTAGGCTCGTCCCAGCCACATATGGTAGCGACTGTTGTCCGGCTGCAGAGTGACCGCTTTTTCGCAGGCCGCAATGCCGCGGTCCCAATTACCCATCGAAAAATAGGCCCGGCACAACAGGTTGTAGGCCTCGGCATCATTCGGGGAGGAGCTGATCCGGGAACGAAGGGTGCTGATCGCGTCGTCGACGCGCCCCGCCGCCAACAGGGCGGGAGCGGAATCGTCCGCGGTGGCCGCAACGGCCATGAAGAGCGACAGGATCAGAATGATTGAGCGCAATTTCATATTCAGTAAACCACTCAGCGGACGACTTTCACCGCCAGTCCTTGACTCAGCGGTTTGGAGTTGGTGGCGGCCAGCGCCAGCAGCGCTTTCTCCGTAACTCCGCCGGTTATTTCTACCTGGGTGAGATTCGAGATCGACGTCTGAATATCGCGCCGCTGCAGCTCATCGTTCACGATCTGGTACACAAAGGTCTTCCCGTCGTCGAGCCGCACCGCTTCCCGCGGCACGGTCAGGGCATCACGATGCTCCGCGGTCACAATGGTGACCCCTACGTTGATGTTAGGGAGAAGCTTCAGGTCGCCGTTGTCCACAACGCAGGTGGTTTCGCCCACGTTCCGGGTTCCCAGGAGTTTGACGGTAGAAGGAACAGTGCTGACCGAACCCTGCCAGATCCGCCCCGGGATCGCATCCCAGGTAAGTTCGATCCGTTGCCCCGGCGCCAAACGGCCCACGTCGGGTTCATCCACGAAAGTCCGCACCAGTACCTGCGAAAGATTGGCCTCCTGCAGCACCAGGTCGCCTGGATTGACGTAGGACCCTTGATGGACGGGCAGGGAATACACAATCCCGTCAAAGGGCGCGCGAATATTCAACTGGCTCAGAATGTTTTCCGCAGCGGCGTAGACACTCTGCGCCTCGGTCTTCTGGGCTTCGACGCGTGCAATCTCGGGCGCGGAATAGCGGTCCTTCTGTTTTTGCTCGATCAGCTTGAGATCTGCCTCCGCCGTTGCCAGTTGAGACTCAGCCTGTTTCACTTCAGCCGGCGAGGCCGCGCCTTGCTGCTGCAACCGTTGCAACGCCTGGAGATTGCGTTGTGCGTTGTCACGCTCGGTGCGGGTTTTGACCGTCTGTGCTTCCAGGGTAAGAACTTCTTCGCGATTGCCGCCGTTTTGGAGGGCGCTGATGTCTGCCTGTGCCGCTCGCACCTGAGAAAGGGCGCGCGCCGCCTGGCTGCTGGCCTCGGCACTGTCCAGTTGGGCCAGAAGCTGCCCCTTCTTTACGTGATCTCCTTCTTTCACCAACAGCTTCTTGACCGTTGTGCCGACCGGCGCATGGGCTTCAAAACTTTGCAGCGGCTCAACTTTCCCGTTGGTGGAGATCACACTGCGAATCAGGCTGCGCTCTACCGTAGCCGCCCGAACCGGAACCACGTCGCCGCGGGACATGAAGGAAGCCAGCAGAATGACGGCAGCGGCAATGCCAGCCGCCCACACCAGCCAGCGTTTCCGGGCCCAAAATCCTGTTGGATTGGACGTCAACGCCATAGGACACTCATTCGCTCAATTAATGTATCACCGGAAGCCAGCCAGCATTCCCAGGGAGTCGGTGATTGGTTAGATGCGCCAATTCTCGCCAGGAACTCTCCTATCCATGCTTTTCGATGCCCGGCAGGGGTCCTGGTTACAATGGGCTTATGCCGAAATCACCTTACACCCGACATGCTGAAGCGGGCCTTAAGACCAAGTTTCCGGAGATCGAGACCTGGCCCAACCAGTTTCCCGGGTACGAGATCGTCGTCGACGATCCAGAATTTACCTCCGTGTGTCCCAAAACCGGGCTGCCCGATTTCGGTGTCGTCACCATCCGCTATATGCCCGACAAACTCTGTCTCGAGCTCAAGTCCCTGAAGGAATATCTGCAGTGCTATCGCAACCTGGGAATTTTTCAGGAGAACATCGTGAATCGGGTTTTGGAGGACGTCGTGCGCTGGGCGAAGCCGGTGTGGGCGGAAGTGAAAGGAGAATTTCGTCCACGGGGTGGGATCTCGACGGTGGTGGTGGCCCGGTGGCCGCGGCCCAGGTGAAGTTCACTTCATGAGCGCACTTCACCGCTTCCGTACGGACGCCATGTTATATTCCTTCGCCAAGTGACTCCTCGCAAACTCTATCCCTGGACCGCGCTCGTCATCCTGACGACGCTGAACTTCCTCAATTACATTGACCGGTCTGTGTTGTTTGCGGTGCAGCCGCTGGTGCAGAGCGAATTCCGGCTCACCAATGCCCAGGTTGGATATCTCACCAGCGCCTTTCTGCTGTTCTACATGGTGGCCGCTCCCTTTGTCGGTCCTCTTGCCGACCGGTACTCGCGCAAGCTGATCATCGTGCTTGGCGCCGTGTTCTGGAGTGGGCTCACTTTGCTCACCGCCGTGACCCACACCTACGGCGAGTTGCTTCTCCGTCATACCCTGGTGGGGGTGGGCGAGGCTACGTTCGTGACCATTGCACCCACGTTTGTTGCCGACCTTTTTCCGGAAAATAAACGGGGCCGCATTTTCGGCATCTTTTATCTGGCGATCCCTGTGGGTACGGCGGCGGGCTATTTGCTGGGAGGCAAGCTCGGACCTTCGATGGGATGGCGGTTTCCGTTCTATATCGCGGCGTTTCCCGGATTCCTGTTGGCGCTGGCGGTATGGTTTCTCCCGGAACCGCCACGTGGCCAATTCGACTCTCTCAAGGAAACTCCAGAGCGGGGAACACTCCGGGGCCTGGCTCGTAACCCTGCCTTCTGGACAGCAACGCTGGGCATGGCCGCTGGAACGTTTTCGCTGGGAGGAATCCAGGTCTGGATGCCGACTTTTCTATCGAGCGCGCGCGGGTACAGTCTGGAAGCTGCGAATTTAATCTTTGGTGAAATCGTCGTCGTCGACGGCATCCTGGCATCGCTGGCCGGAGGCTGGCTGGGCGACCGCCTGCTGCCCAGGATGAAGGGTTCCTACTACTTTGTCTCCGCGGTCAGCATGGGCCTAGGTGTGCCGGTGATGATCGTGGCTTTGTTCAGCCAAGGACCGTGGATGGTGCCGGCCATCGCCGTGGCTGCATTTTTACTTCTGCTGAACACTTCGCCCCTCAACACAGCGCTGGTGAACTCAGTGGGCTCCCACATTCGGGCCACCGCCATTGCGGTTAACATTTTCCTGTTTCATCTTCTCGGCGACGTTCCTTCGCCCACGCTCATGGGATATGTTGCCGACCGGCGTTCACTGCAGGCCGCCTTCATCCTTCCTGTCATTGCCATGGCAGTTTCGTCTGCCATACTGTTTTACGGTATGCGCTTCGCTCCAGTCGTACGAACACGGAATGAGTCCGGCGCCGCCGGAGTCCCGACGGGATGAATTATTTCCACTGGATTGCCGGCTGGATCCTGGGGCTGGCCTGGCTGTGGCGACTGGCGGACGCGGTGCTGGGTGTGCCGAAGATTGCCGATATTTCCCGTCCGGAGTGGAACCGCAGGCCCGCGGCCTCTCCCCGGGTCAGCCTCATCGTCCCCGCCCGCAATGAAGAGGCGGACATCGCCGCGACCCTCACCCGATTGCTGGCCCTCGACTACGACAGCTACGAAGTCATTGCCGTCGATGATCGTTCCACGGATCGCACCGGAGCGATCATGGAGCAAATCGCTGCCTCGGCGCCCGAGAAGTTGAAAGTGCTCTGTATTGTGGACCTGCCCGCCGGCTGGGTTGGTAAGACCCATGCCATGTGGAGCGCCGGCAATCAGGCCAATGGCGACTGGTTGCTCTTCACCGACGCCGACGTTCAGTTCAAGCCCGATGTCCTGCGGCGGGCGCTGGCCTACGCCGAATCTGAACGGGCCGACCATGTGGTGTTATTTCCGCGCATGATCATGAAGCGGCCGGGTGAAAAAATGATGATCGCTTTCTTCCAGACGTTGTTCGTGTTCGGGCATCGCCCCTGGAAAGTGGCCGACCCAAAGAGCAAAGATCACATGGGGGTTGGCGCCTTCAACCTCATCCGCCGGAAAGTTTACGACGCCGTCGGAACCTACGGCGCGCTCCGCTTCGACGTGCTCGACGACATGAAACTGGGCAAGGTGGTGAAGAACGGCGGATTCGCGCAGCGCAACGTTTTTGGAGCGGATCTCATTTCTATCCGCTGGGCCAGGGGCGCGATGGGAGTCGTGGACAACCTCACCAAGAATTTCTTCGCCATCATGTCTTTTCAGTGGCCGCGGGCGCTGGCTTCCTGCTTCGCCCTGGCCTTTCTCAACCTGATGCCGTTTGCAGGGATCCTGCTGGCGCACGGCTGGGCGCGGCTGGGCTATGCCGTGGCTTTGTTCTCGATGTTTTCCATCTACGCAGGCATGTCCCGGCAGTCGGACATTCCACCCTACTACTTCCTGCTGCATCCCATCAGTTCCGCTCTGTTTGTCTACACCATGCTGCGCTCGACGTTTCTGGCGCTGTGGAAGGGCGGAGTGGTCTGGCGGGGGACATTTTATCCGCTGGAGGATTTGAGAAGGGGAATGGTGTAGCTGACGCAGTTTTCGAGTCGGCGACAAAAGCACGTCGCCAGCCTCACCACAAGTCGTTCTTCGCCGGAATAGTCTGTGTTTAGATCATCCAGGAAATAGAGGTAGGGTCACTCCGGGAGTCCGACGCGCCGCCGAAGTTCAGCAAAGCGCGGGTCGGAGCGAAGGCTGTCCAGACGCTCGTCCGTGGGCAGATAAGTGGCCAGATAGTAGGACCGATCTTTGTAGGCCCGATCCAGCAAGGCGAAAGCCTGATCTTTTTCTCCCAGCCCAGCATAGATGACTGCGACGTTGTAGGGCGCGACCCAGCTGTGCGCTGATAACTCTTTCAAATGATCCAGGACCTTTTGCGCTTCGGCCTTCTTCCCCGACAACGCGTAGGCATATCCCAGACCCGACCAAATCTCGGTATTGTCCTTTTCCACTTCGAGCACGCGCTGAAACTCGGCAATCGCTTCCGGCAGTCTTCCTTTTTGTTCATAGGCCCGGCCCAGAAAACAATGACTGAACCAAAAAGTGGGGTCAATCTCGATGGCACGATGTAGTTGTTCAATCGCCGCGTCCCACTGTCGCGTAAAGACCAAAATCTCTCCCACGCTGAAGCTCGCAAACGCGGACAGTGGATCGGCTTGCTGAGCTCGCTTGGCTTCCGCGAGAGCCTGGTCGCTCCGCCCCATCGGCGCCAGGAACCAGGCGTAGAACAGGTGCGCCTCGGAATTGTTGGGACTCAGTTCAATGGCGCGTTTGAATTCGCTTTCCGCAGCGTCCCACTTCCACTCATACCAGTGGGTTTCTATGGCTAGCGTAAGATGAGCGCCGACGTCCGAACTGTCGATCGCCAATGCCTTTTCGGCCGCATCCCTGGTTTTGGGCCCGGCTTCGTCGGGCGGCATAAACCAATCGTCCTGATTGACGTAGTTGTACGCCAAACCGCTATAGGCCAATCCATAGTTTGGATCGACGGCGATGGCCTGATTGAAGTAGTCGATGCCCGTGCCAAACCCCTCTTTGGTAAATTTGTTCGTGTAGTATTTACCCTTGAGATAAAGCTGATAGGCTTCCGGATTGTCGGTCGAGCCTGTGGTCAGCTTTTGTTGGTCGGCTGCGGAAAGTTACGAACGCAGACGCTCTCGAACCGCTCGCTGAACTGCGCCCCGGAAACTTTGATCGCGACGTCCCGATTCAAACGCGCGTCTCGGGCGCGATACACTTCTCCCATCCCGCCCGCGCCAACGGACGTCAGAATTTCGTAAGGGCCGAGTTTGTCGCCGGCAGAAAGCGGCATGTGAAGGATCGAGCTAAGTCTAGCCGATCAGAAGCGGTAGCGAATGTATCACGGGCCACTGGCCACCGTATTCCCTTGACCGGCCCGTGGACCTCGATCACCCTGCCCTGCAGTTGCCTTACGTCGCCCACATTCTTCAAGTCAACTGCGAAGATGACCACGGTGAAGGGGCAAAGACGGAAGTCGTCGCAGAAATCCAGGAAGTGCACTCCACGGGCGCCCTGTTTGACGCGGACCACCTTGCCGGTGACGCACTTGATTTCGCCGACATGTTTTCCGGCCTGCTCAAAGGAAAGACAGTCGCCGCGGGCGAACGGGCTGCACAGCAGGAGCAGCAACAACTGGGTGCGCAATATCCACATGGGAAGATGCCTGACCGACGGAAAAACGGATTCCCCGGCACCAAGCTTCCTGGGAACGACAAAGCCTGGTCACCACGAGTATTTGGGGATTGTACGGTGAAGGCGCGCCAGGAGGGTGACAGCAGACAAGAGAAAATCAACGGATTTCCGGAAATGGAAACCGACAAGGGCCAGCATCCAGGCCGGCCCCGGTCTCAAGCAGAAGGGAACCTCAGCTAAACGACTTGATCGCCCCAGCCTCGTCGTCCTTGACGTCGAAGACGGTGTACAGCTTGGTAATCTGCAGCAGGTCGTGAACTTTCTTGGTCAGGTTCAGCAGCTTGAGGTCGCCCCCCTGATTGCGCACGGTGGTGAAAGCGCTGACCAGCTCGCCGATACCCGAGCTGTCGATGTAGTTCACGTCCGCGAGATTGAGCAGGATCTTTTTTTGACCCTTGGAAAGAAGTTCGCGGACCACATCCTTCAGAACCACGCTACCCTCGCCCAGAGTGATACGGCCGCTGCAATCCACAATGGTGACGCCGTTAACCTGACGAGTACTGGTCTTCATGCTCACTGGGAAGCCTCCTTGACGTCCCCGGATGGTCCGTGGACGTGCTTAACGAGTTTGATTTCTGTGCCCGTCTGGGAAGGGCGGATGTGCACTTCGTCCATGAACGAGCGAATAAGAAAAATACCCCGGCCTGACGTCTTCAAAAGATTTTCCGGAGCCAGGGGATCGGGAATCTTGTCCGGATCCAGACCTTTTCCCTGATCCCGGATGGTAATCACCAGATCGGTACCCGTCCTCTCAAACGCCAGGCTGACCTTCTTGCCGGGATCGTAGGCGTTGCCATGGAGGACGGCATTCACCGCAGCCTCGCGCACAGCCATGGCGATGCGCATGACCTCTTCGTCGTCGAAGCCCGCGTCGGATGCGATCCGGCTGGCTGCTTGCTCGGCGCTGTCGACGGTCTCCAGCGTCGAATCCAAGGTATAGGAAACCCGCTGTTCGGTCATGTCAGAGAGTTGATGAGTACGCTCATGAATCCTGGGAGCTCGCCCGTCCCACGCTTTTCGCGGCCGCGACCGGCCAACCACAACAGGGAAACGCGAGTCATAGCGAATGCGGTAGTTTGCCCTGACCCTGTGCAAATGTCAACGCGGGAGTCCCGCAGGCCGGTTTGCCGCTCCGCCGCGGGGACGTCCGGGATAGGGTCAAAAATCGAATGTTAGGTGGATTCTTGCCAATCAGTTGAGTATTCTCGGAGGCGATGGCGACCTTTGCCCTTACGGAATTGCTGGGGGCTCCGGTATTCGACACCGGTGGGAGCCGCTGCGGCCGGGTGCGCGAGCTGGCGCTGGTCCCGCAGGAAGATCGGGCCCGGGTAGCGGTCCTGATCATTAGGACCAGCACAGGCGACCACCTGCTGCCCTTCGTGTCCGTGACTTCGATCAACGGCGGGATTCGCACCGACGTACCCGCAGCCAACTGGGCCAAGGGTGATGGTACCGAAGGCATGCTGCTGCTGGGACGCGACCTTCTCGACCAGCAGGTCATCGACGTGTTTGGGCGGAAGGTCGTCCGGGTGAACGACCTCGATCTTCTTCAGGAATCCGTTGCCAACCACATTGTTCTGAAAGTGGGCTCGGTTGACGTTGGGCCCCGCGGCGCCGTGCGGCGACTGCTGAAGGGTATAGTCCCCTTAGTGGCGTTGCGCGCACTTCTACGGCAGATCCCGCCCCGAAGCATTCCCTGGGATTTTGTTGACCTCATCGAAACCGATCCAGCCCGGCGGGTCAAGCTCAAGATCTCCCACGATCGTCTGGCCAAGCTGCATCCCGCCGACATCGCCGATATCGTCGAAGACCTGGCTCCCGACGAACGCGAGGCGGTTTTCGAGACCCTGAACGAAGAAGTGGCCGCCGGAGCCCTGGAAGAAGTCGATCCCAAAGTGCAGAAAGCGATCGTTGAGTCCCTCGATTCCGATCGTGCCGCGGATATCGTGGAGGAAATGGAGCCGGATGCCGCGGCCGACCTGCTGGCTGACCTGCCGGAAGAGCGTACCTCGGAAATTCTGCTGGAGATGCAGCCCCAGGAACGTAAGGAGATGGTAGAACTTCTCGAGTTCAAGGAAAACACCGCTGCCGGCCGGATGAATACGGAGTTCCTGGCGGTTCACGTAGCGGGCTCGGTCCACGACGCCGTAGAGGCCCTGCGCCATTTCGAAGGTGGGGTGGAAACCGTCAGCACGGTTTACCTGGTGGATTCCCACGGGACGCTGGCCGGAGCGGTGCCCCTGGCCAAGCTGGTGCTGGCCACGCCCGATACTCCTTTGCTGGCGCTGACCCAGGAACCTCTGATCTCCAGCCACGCCGGCGCCCGCGAAAAAGAGGTGGCGGAGCTGTTTGACAAGTACAACCTCATGACGCTGCCGGTGGTGGATGACAACAAAAAACTGACCGGAGTCATCACCTCCGACGACATCATCAGCCTCCTGCGGGCCAACCTTTAGGGAAGCAGTCTCCGATTTCACCTACCCATATTTCTTCCCCGCATTTATGCTGATCGGTCGTTGAACTCACTGCGTGCAAAACATGGCCAGGTTCTGGAAACGCTGGAAAGTCCGCATCCTGCTCTTCTTCGCCGTCGTCGGTCCGGGTTTCATTACCGCGAACGTGGACAACGATGCGGGCGGCATCTGGACCTACTCCGCGGCCGGTGCCCAGTTCGGACACATGCTGCTGTGGACCATGATTCCCATTACAGTTGCGCTGATCGTGGTCCAGGAGATCTGCGCGCGGATGGGCGCAGTCACCGGCAAGGGCTTGAGCGATCTCATTCGCGAAGAGTTCGGGTTTCGCGTCACCTGCCTCATGATGATCGGATTGGTCATCGTCAATTTCGGCAATGTGGTGACCGAATTTGCCGGCATCGCAGGAAGCCTGCAACTCTTCGGCCTGAACAAGTACTACACGGTCCCGGTCTGCGCGGTGATTGTCTGGCTGATCGTGGTCAAGGGCCAGTACAAGACGGTGGAGAAAGTCTTCCTCACGGCTTCGTTTTTCTACGTGACGTACATCATCGCCGGAGTTCTGGCAAAACCCGCCTGGCTGGAGGCCCTGGAAGCAACCGTCGTCCTGCCCCGCAAGGAAATGTTTCTTCATCAGGATTATCTGTATATGGTCATCGGTGTGGTGGGCACGACCATCGCGCCCTGGATGCAGTTCTATCTGCAGGCATCCGTGGTGGAGAAAGGCGTCACCCGGCGGCAGTACAAGGCCTCACAGCTGGACGTGATTGCCGGCTGCATCTTCACCGACGTCGTGGCCTGGTTCATCATCGTGGCCTGCGCCGCCACTCTTTATGTGCATGGATACCACAACATCGCTGACGCCAAGGACGCGGCCCAGGCCTTGCGTCCTCTGGCCGGCGATTACGCCTATATCTTGTTCGCCGTCGGATTGTTCAACGCCTCGCTCTTCGCGGCCTCCATTCTGCCGCTATCGACCGCGTATGCGGTTTGTGAGGGATTGGGATTTGAATCAGGCGTGGGAAAGAAATTCGGGGAGGCTCCGGTTTTCTACTGGCTCTACACCATCCTGATCGTAGCCGGCGCCGGCGTGATCCTGATGCCGAACATTCCCCTGGTAAAGATTTCCATTCTGTCGCAGGTCATCAACGGCGTCGTGCTGCCCTTCGTACTGGTATTCATGCTGCTCCTGGTCAACAAGCCCAGCGTGATGGGCGAATACGTGAATTCCCGTCTTTACAATGTGGTGGCCTGGGCGACCACGGTAATCATGGTGGGACTCACGATCGCCTGGTTTTGGACTCTGAGGTCGGGCTAAAAAGCAATCTTTCCGGCGGCCAGATCCCTCACCAGTTGCAGGTCCGCTTCCAGAAAGTCCAGCGCCGGCAACTCCGGCGGCTCTACCCAGCGTATCTCCTTGAAGATCCGGTTCTCGATTTCACCCCGGTATTCACGCACCGCGTAGAAGCGCAATTCCACGGCGGCGCCGTTCTTATAATCGTGGTGGATGCGCGCCGCCTCTTCGCCGATGCTGGCATCGATGCCCAGCTCTTCGTCCAGTTCGCGGCGCAGCGCGTCACGCGGCGGTTCTCCTTCTTCGATCTTGCCTCCAGGAAACTCCCACTTCAGCGGCATGGTCTGGTAGCGAGTGCGCTGGCACACCAGTACCTTGCCGTCCTTGAAGATCAACGCCGCCACCACCTGCTTCAGCGATGGCAGGGAACCGCGCCGCCGGGGACGATGCTGCGATTCGGGTTGAGGAAACTGGGCCACGCTGCCCGCCTTCCGCTGGGTGAGCCTGAGTTTGCCGCTCTCAGGCCAAGAGCCGCTCCAGATGTTTGCCGACCAGCGAGGCGCAGTATTCGACCAGATCACGGTCTTGACTGGCAAAGGCAGCGGGGAAGTGACTGTCAATATCCAGTTCGCCCACCACCTTCCCGCGGACAAAAACGGGGACGACGATTTCGGATTTGGTTTCGGTGGAACACGCCAGATAACCGGGGTCGAGGTTCACATCGTCCACCACTACGGTTTTCCCCGTGGATGCGGCCGCGCCGCAGATTCCCTGATTCAGCGGAATGCGAGTGTGCGGTGTCATGGCCCCCTGAAACGCTCCCAGCACCAGCATCTGCGGTTGCGGGGGGGAGGTCTTCTCCTCCAGCATGTAGAAGCCGACCCAGTTGTATTTCAACATTCGATCATGCAGGAGCTTCACCAGTTCCCACATGAAGTCTTCCACTGAACCCGCGGCTCGGTCCAGCTGATCAATCTCGCGCAGGACTTCTTCAATCCTGGAAGTGGCCGACATAGTTGCCCCGCAGTCACCTCGGCCGACGCGCTCGAGGCTCATCCCGTACCTGTTGAATACATCTTAGACCGTTCGGTTGTGGAAAATGTTGCGGGTGAACCGCAGCCGCTAACGCTCGCAGACCGCCCACGAGAGTCGGGGCGGGAGTGTTCAAGAGCTCATCGCGGATACAGAAAACGCGGCCGTTCCTCACCGCGCTCATCTTGCTCCACCCCCGGTCGCGAACCAGCTTTTCCAGTGGGACGCGATCGCCTGCTCCGCACCAGGCCGCAATCAACACCTCCGGGTCATCCGCCAGGACTGCCTCCGGCGGTCGTCGTGACCCTGGGTCACCAAGAAACTCGCCTCCAGCTGCCGCCACCAGCTCCGCCACCCATCCCTGCGATGTGATCAGAGGCTTGCCCCATTCTTCACAGAACACGCGCGGCCTCTTGTTCTTGCCATCGGTTTGGGCGCGAACGGCTTCGATCTCCTGTTGCATCGCGGCAATCACGCGCCCAACTCGGTGGCTCGCACCTACGGCGCCGGCGATGGTAGCGATGTCGGTATAGATATCTGCGAGCGTGCTGGGGGCCACGCCCAGAAAGCGGACGCCGGCTTTGAGAATCTCGATCACGGCCTTTTCCTGGTAGGGAACCGCTGCGATCACCAGGTCGGGTCGAGCAGCCAGGATCTGCCGGCTTTGGGCCGTCCAGGAATCGGCGATGATGCTGCGTCCGCCACTCTTCACCTCGGGACAAACATCGGCGCAGTACTTGGTGCAGGCAACGACGCGGTCAAGGCACCCGAGCGCGGCCAGGATTACGGTGGCACTCGGTTGCAAACACACTACGCGCCGGGAGGTGTAGTCGGGCGACATGAGGAACCATGGTACAGGCACAGTGTATGTCGGGACAGCGACCCCGGCTGCCCAGGCGAGCCATGGCATTTGAGATCCCGCCGGGCTAGACAAGGGTCAAGTTACAATCCTTTTCAATGTATTCTCCCCAGGTCCTCGATCACTTCGAGCATCCGCGCAATCCAGGTGAAGTGACCGGTGCCGACACCTCTGTCCAGATTGAGAATCCTGCTTGCGGAGACATTCTCAAGCTCACGCTGAAAATCGAGGGCGGCCGCATCGCTGAGATTCGGTTTCTTGCGCAGGGATGTGTTCCCTCGATCGCGTGCGCCTCAATGCTTACCGAACTGGTGCAGGGAAGGACCATCGCTGAAGCTCGTCAGCTGCGGCGTGAACAACTGGTACGCGCCATCGGAGGTTTGCCCAAGGCTTCGATTCACGCCAGCCACCTGGCTATGGATGCCTTGGCCGCGGCCCTCAAGACTTCATGAAGCGGGAATGGGATCAGGCTGGTAGACCGGCCACCGCCGTTCCTTGGCAATGACCTGTAGCTGTGCTGTTGGATTAATCACAAAAGGGTACTCTGCGATTTCGAGCATATCGGCATCCCAGACAGAATTGCCAAACACCGCATCCGGAACCTTTCCGATCACTTCGCGGATGGCCCGTGGTTTGCCTTTGCCGCTGGGCACCCGGACCATTTTGTCGGTAATTTTTCCGTCCTCGACCACGGCTGCCGCCGCAATGATCCGTTCCGCCGGGATGTTGAAATGCCGCATTCCCGCCTGAATTCCCCAGTCGCTGGTGGAGGAGACGGCCCAGACGTCGCAGCGGAGGTCGTGCAATCGGAGCACCAGTTCCTTCATCTCAGGAAAGATCTGCCGGGCCATGTTCTCGTCGAAATATTGCACTGAAGCACGCTGCACTTCAGCTTCGGTCAATCCGCGATTGACCGTGACCATGTCGGCGCACATATCATCCTCGCTGACTTTGCCGGCCTGATACTCGGCGTAGCGCGAGCGAGCCCAGCGCACCATCTCCTCGGAAACGATGCCGCGCTTGAGCTCCCAATCAAAGAAGCCTTCGCCGGCGTCCCCTGCCCACAGCGTGCCGTCGCAGTCGAAGACAGCAAGTTTGGGTTTCAATTGCAAGACTGACTGGATGAATTCAGCGGCTCTGGCGCTCATGCGGTTCGCGCGTTCAACAACGCGGCGTACTCCTCCGGGGTATTCACGTTCATCACCACGCGGGGATCATCAACCGGGACGTACTGAATATGCTGCTGGTTCTCATGTTCAACATCCCGCGCGGTCCCAGTTGCGGGCGCTCTAAGAAACGCTTCGATCATTTCCCGGCTTGCCAGGAAGGGATGCCCGTGCTTGCCGTTGTACTCCGGAACCAGGGCCCACACTTCCGAGCCCGAGGTTTCGAACGCCTGGCGTAGCTTTTCCAGGACCTCCGGGCCTGCCGGCGGGCGGTCCACCAGCGTGATGACAGCCGCATCGCGACCCTGGTTCAGCACTTCCCGCAATCCCACCTGCAGGGAACTAAACTGCCCGCGCCCGGGCTCCGGGTTCCGTACCAGGGACCCGCCAGCCGCATAAACCGCTGGTGCGAGAGTTTCTTCATTGTTGCCCGCAATTACCACCACCTGGTCGGCGAAGGAACTTAGCAAACGAATGGCGGCGGAGACGAACGTCTCGCCGGTCAGTGACGGACCGCTTCGAGCCGGAGGCCAGGGGAGCAACGCCTTGTCCGAACCCATGCGCGAAGACTCGCCCGCAGCCAGAATTACTCCACACCATCCGAGCGCGCGAGTCATGCAGGGAAGATAGCAGAAAACTTCCCTGCGCGTTCCCTCCATCTCCCTTGCTTAAGGATTTTCGGTGGGATCTTCAACAGGCTCGGTGGAGTCTTCAGGTTCCGCAACTGGCTCGTGGGAATGGAACCAGCTCATGTGGGGCAAGTCCCGCTCCACCCGGCGGCGTTCGGCAATCAGCTCGGCGGCAATCGCGACGGCAATCTCTTCCGGCGTGACCGCCCCAATATCCAATCCAACCGGGGCATGCAGGCGCTTGAAAAGCTCGGCTGAAACGCCTTCTTCAACCAGCTCCCGGAAGATGGTGATGGTCTTGCGACGGGAGCCAATCATTCCGACATAGCGGGCCGGCGTCTGCACTGCCCAGCGCAGCACTCGCATGTCATCCCGATGGCCGCGAGTAACGATCACAATGTAGGAGGATTCGTTGGGAGTCAGGCGAGCCATGGCCTGATCGAAGTCCTCGGCGATGACCTCCTTGGCCTCGGGAAACCGGTCACGGTTGGCGTAAGACTTGCGGTCGTCTACTACCGTCACATCGAAACCAGCGTTCTTAGCTACCTTGTAAAGATTTACGGAAACATGACCTGCGCCGAAAATGTAAAGTAACGCTGGAGGTAGTATCGGCTCCACGAAGATGTCCAGGGTGCCGCCACAAACCAGCCCGGTATCGTACTTGGGATCCTGATTGAGATCGAAAGTGAGGCTTCGCGGCTTCTCGCTTTCCATCACTTCGCGGGCAGCCTGCCAGACCTCGGCCTCAACGCAGCCGCCGCCAATGGTACCCACGATGGACCCGTCGTCGCGCACTAGCATTTTGGCGGTCTTGAACGAGGGAATCGACCCGCGCACGCTGACGATGGTGGCCACGGCTCCGCGACGCCCTTCCTGCCGCAGCTTGACGATTTCCTCGTAGAGATCCATCCCGCTGATTATCAGTCGGTTAACAGGGCAAGTCAATCCCATCGGTAGTCGCGAGGGGAACAAGTAGGGGAACTGCAACGTTCAGTACCAAAGGAACGCTATCCATGCGTCGACTAGCTAAGCTAGAATCGCAGTAAAAGCAGCCTGTACCTATACCGCAATGTCGTTGGTGGTCGCGATTGTCATGGCTGAAATGACCCTGCATCCCCTCCGCCTGCCGCTTCCCAGTCAGGGGCGTATCGCGGCCCTGTACAAGCCGTATGGTGCTGCGCTCCAGTCCGTGGCCATTCAAGCCGCCGACGGCGTCGAGTTACACGGCTGGTATAGCGTGCCCGAACGTCAAAACGGCCAGGCAGTCATTTTGTTTCATGGAATCGGCGACAATCGTGGTGGCGTTGTCGGCTATGGTCAGGTATTCCTCCAAAAAGGCTATCGCATCCTGTTGCCGGATTCGCGGGCCCACGGGGAATCTGGCGGCGCGATGGCGACCTATGGCTTGCTAGAGAGCGACGACATTCATCGCTGGGTTTCCTGGCTCTACGGTGAGGGTGCCGGCTGCGTGGACGGCTTTGGCGAATCGATGGGCGCCGCGCTGGTGCTGGAAAGTCTGGGTTCTGAGTCCAGGTTTTGCGCCGTCGTTGCCGAGTCTGCCTTTTCCAACTTCCGCAGCGTTGCCTATGATCGGGAAGGGTACTTCGTGGGAGCGGGTCGCTTCGGTATGAGGGAATTGTTGGAAGAACGGTCGGCCTCCTACCCGCCGAGTTGGCTCTTCTCTACGCTCGCTGGCACTATGGAGTCGATCTGCGGCGGGCCCACCCAGCGGATGCGGTGAGATCCTCCCCCGTCCCGGTGCTGTTAATCCACGGCGAGGATGATATCAACATACTGCCTTGGCACTCACGCGCTTTGGTCCACGCTGACCCCGTTCATGCCCAGCTGTGGCTGGTGCCGGGAGCAGGGCACTGCGGAGCAGTGGGGGCTGCGCCCGGCGAATTTTGGTCCCGAGTGTTTAGTCTCTTCGCACAGCACAACCGGACGCAACCAGAAACCGTCGGCCATCTGTTGCCAACGGAATAGAATCCTGTTGGCCTTCAATCGCGATCATCAGTAAAAATAAAAGCCCCGGATTGCCACTCTGGGGCTGCTGGCGCTCGACCAGCGATACTGGAGACATGGCCTGTGCCAGGATCGTCACGCCGCGTTTTCGAGATGTCAAGTTCACTTATGGAAGGGTAGTGGGTCAGTTTCATACGGCGACGCGCAAACCCGCGAACCACCAAGGACACGAAGTATCACGAAGGCTTTGTTTTTAGCGTCTCCTTCGTGTTAACGGTTTTTGCAAACTGACCCACAACTTATGGGAGCGGTCCCCGCGCCTATGGTAGTTTGACTTCTTCCTGGAGGACCGATGAAAGCTGCCCGCATTCACGAATTTGGCGGTCCGGAAGTTCTGCGCTATGAGGATGTCCCCGACCCGCAGCCGCGCCAGGACCAGGTGCTGGTCCGGGTCAAAGCTTGCGCCATGAACCACCTCGATCTGTGGGTGCGCAAGGGCCTGCCCGGCGTCAAACTTCCGCACATTTTGGGCAGTGACGTTGCCGGTGAAGTCGTGGAAGCCGGTGAGTACGTTTCCGGCTTCAAAGCCGGCACTCGGGTATTGCTCGCGCCCATGCACTTCTGCCATCGCTGCGCCAAGTGCATGGCCGGACTGCAAAACCAGTGTCCCGAATTCACCGTGTTGGGCAACCGCGTGGACGGCGGAAATTGCGAACTGATCGCGGTGCCCGTTGCGAATGTTATCCCGATCCCAGACGCTCTGGACTTCAACCAGGCCGCCAGCGTACCTCTGGTTTTCCTGACCGCATGGCACATGCTGGTGGGGCGGGCCGGCATCCGTCCCGGCCAAACCGTGCTGGTGTTGGGCGCCAGTTCGGGCGTCGGTATCGCGGCCATTCAGATCGCCAAGCTCTTTCACGCTCGTGTGATTACGACCGCGGGCGACGAAAAGAAACTGGAGAAGGCTCGCGGGCTGGGTGCCGATCACGGCATCAATCATTACCAGCAGAAAATTTCCGAAGAGGTAAAGAAGCTGACCAACAAGGAAGGTGTGGACATCGTGATCGAGCACGTGGGCGCTGCGACTTGGGAAGAGAGCATGAAGTGCCTCAAGCCCGCCGGCACGCTGGTGACCTGCGGCGCCACCACCGGGCCCGCCGCCAGTTTTGATTTGCGCTTTCTGTATTCCCGGCAACTCTCGTTGCTGGGTTCGTACATGGGCACCGTGGGCGAACTGTACGACGTGCTGGGGCACGTGTTCGCCGGACGCCTCAAGCCCGTGGTGGATCGCACCTTCCCCCTGAAAGACATTCGCGCCGCCCACGAGTACATGGAAAGCAGCCAGATGTTCGGCAAGGTGGTCCTCGTTCCTTGAGCAGTTGCAGAAAAACTCTGATTCCTGGGTGGGGCACCCGCTGCATTACTTCTGGAGTTCCGCCTCGGAAAGCCTTGACTCAAGAAAAGTGACCATGGCGGCATCGTCCGTATCGCGAATCACCGGAAAAACATCTCCCAGCCACCGAACCATCTCATCCCGATAAAATGGTCGCTGCTTGACCACGCCGATGAAGAACTCCCATCCAGATGGATCGTTCATCTGGACAAGGGCCTTGGCCGCCTCGGTTCGGACCCAAGTCTGGTTCGAGGACCTAAGGAGCTCCCGCAGATACGGCTGCGCGACAGACCCATATTGGGTCTGCATGTCCGACACGACGCTCGCATGTCCGTATCCGTGTGGGTCAGAGGGGTTGTCCTGTTCCGCAACTGCGGTGAGCCGTGGTAGATCTGAGGGATCATGGAACCAGGTCACGCAGATCAGGCTCTGTTCGCTCGCCAGTCCCGCGTTAATGAGCTTCCAAAGTAGAGCACGGCCGGCCGGCGGGCGCGTCTGCCCCAGGAAATTTGCGATCCATCCTGCGGCTTTGTCGTTGTTCTGGGCGACAACGAAATCCACCTCCGACTGGAGGGCGCTGGCAATCTGCGCGACGGTTTCGGCGGGCAGATGGAAATAAGGATCGGTCACGATGGAGAGAACGTGGATTGCGGCTTCGACCTCTTTGAGCGCGGGCGAACGAAGGCGGAGCAAGGAGGACGTAACTATCGGGCCAGCAATTGGCGCGACGATATCCCCACGTGAGCTGAAGAAGTAGCCGAGCGCATTGCTGGGCCCGCGCTCCCGGAGAATCGGAAGCAGCTGGGCCCGCACCTGCTCCGGATCGAACAGCTCAAGGCTGTTTGCGGCGTAGGCGGCGACCGCCGAGTCCGCGTGGTAGCTGGTTTCGATCATCAATCTTAGAACCCGCGGATCGCGGCTGGCCAGCAGCGACGGAAGCGCGTCCCCGAGCAGCCGGCCGGGGGTGCTAGGAAGGTCCAAAAGCTGGCTCGTCAGCCAGCGCTCGACGATCTCGGGCGGCGCAGCGCGGAGATGCAGGAGCACCCAGTCAGACTGCTCTGCGATCTCCAAGCCCGGCTTCGCCCGGCCGTACCCGCGTCGCGTGAACCGAACCATGAACGTGCTGGGCTCAGTCAGCGGGTATTGAAGATGTATCGGGAGCTTTGACTCCGCGATGTCCGCAATTCCGAGCCAGCCGCAAGCTGGTCCGGACCTGCCACCTGCGGGCAAACCGATAAGCGGCCGCAAGACGCTGCCATCCTTCTTGACTTCGATTTCGTTACAGTTGAAATCATTCGGAGTCGTGCTCGAGGGGTAGTGGATTTTGTAGCCAGCCGGTGACTCAACCTCCAACCAGATGGGCATTCCTATGTAAGCAGAATCGGGCAAGGAAACCTTGGCGACTCGAATGTGCGACGCTTCCTCCTGGCCTGGGGCGACTAGAAAGCTCGCCATGACACACCATGTACAGATCAATACGGGCCGCATCCGATAACTTTACTCCTGAGGTCATTGCGCATGGGTCGACCAAACTCTGGACCCGACTCTTCGCCCCGCTTCTTCCCCGTAAGCCCTGTTACCGTGCCCGATTACGGGTTGTACCACCGTAACTTTGCCGTATTGGGACATGGCCTTACTTTCAATATGAATGCTGGTAATCGAGAATCGCCGCCGCTGGAAACGCCGCCCGTTTAACGCGCAGATTCGGGTGCAGGTGGATCATTCCGCCGATCCCACCGTGGTCGATGGCCGCGGCGTCCATCTGAGCGAAGGCGGCCTCTGCCTGTTTGCCGCCGCCAACTTGCCGCTGGGCGGTCACGTGAACGTAGAGTTTTCAAATCCCGGAACGGATGAGCCGGTCCGCGTACGCGGGAAAGTCCGGAATCGCGCGGTCTACCTGTATGGCGTCGAATTTCTCTCCGAGCGCTTTGAGGATCGCCAGCAATTGGCACGTCTGAAGGCCGGATTCCGCGTCTGACTGTTCTTCCTCCCGCTTCGCAACCCTCGTGGTTTAAAATAAAGCCATCATGTCCGATGGACTCACCTTCGGCTCCTATGTCACCACCGAGAATGGCAAGAAGGTAGTGAAGGAGCTTACCTTCGGCAATCCCGCTCCGGAAGGGGTGGTTTTGACCACGCTCGATTCAGCGGTCAACTGGATGCGCAAGAATTCTATTTGGCCGTTGACCTTCGGCTTGGCCTGCTGCGCCATTGAAATGATGTCCATGGGCGCATCGCGCTTCGACATTGCCCGCTTTGGCGCGGAAGTGTTTCGCCCCTCGCCCCGGCAATCGGACCTGATCATTATCGCGGGACGCGTGGCCAACAAAATGGCGCCCGTAATCCGCCAGCTCTGGGAGCAGATGCCGGAACCCAAGTGGGTAATCTCGATGGGAGCGTGCGCCACTTCGGGTGGGGTGTTCAACAACTACGCCCTGGTGCAGAGCGTAAACCAGGTGATTCCGGTGGACGTTTACGTTCCGGGCTGCCCACCCCGTCCCGAGCAGTTGATTTACGCCATCACGTTGCTGCAGCAAAAAATACAGAAAGAGCGCGGCACTGTGCGGCGAGCGCTGAACCTTACCTGATCTTTTCTCTGGATCTTCTTGGAAGCCAGGCCCTGAACCGGGGCGCGTGCTACTGCGCCAGTTTGAAGGTAATGCTGATTCGGGCCGGTTTGCGGATTGGCCTGCCGTCGAGCACGTAGGGCATGTATCGCCATTTGACCACGGCGTTGCTTGCCGCCTGCGCCAGCAGCGACGGGCCACTGACCACCTCCACGTCCTCGACTTGCCCCCGCTGCGTAATCGTGAAATCCAGGACGACCGTCCCCTCCAGGCGCTGGGCGCGCGCTTCCTGCGGATAAATGGGTTGCACACGTTGCAGCAAGATACCTCCCGCCAGCCCCTGCGCGATGGGAGGCGCGAGTCGCGGCATCGCCGGCCCGGTCGAAACCGCATTCCCGAGATCTGACTGACCGGCGCCGGCTCCGGCCAGCTGGGGCGCCTCCTCTATGCCGGCCGCGGATGCTGGTGGCGTCTCAAGACTAGCTTTACCTTTCGCAGGCGCTCGCTTGGCCGCAGGCCACCGACGGACCACCACGTCGGGAGTGGCCAGGACCACACTGGGAGTCACGGCCACTGCTACTGGTGCCTGGGAAGCGGGCCGGGGAACGGGGTGTCCCGGGTTGAGTTTCCCTCCCGATCCAACTCTTGTAGCTGACTCGGCGCGTTCCTGCGGGATGCCTCGGGGAATTTTCGCGGCTCGAACAGGGGCGGACTCAAGGCTGGCCTTGTACCATGCCCTCCAGACGAAGAAGCCGAGTAGAAGCATCAGCACGACGGAAAGGACCGAGACGCTCGCGTAACGCCATCTGCGCTCCGCCCGCAACTCGCTTTGGAGGTCGGTAGACAGCACCTCGCCCACGCGCGCCAGGGCGACGGACCGTTGCCGCTGGTCCTTTTCCGGCAGTTGCGCTTCCACAACCCGTTCTTTCTCACCCCCGGCTTCCACCGAATGATCTTCCGGCGCGCGCTCTTCGAGAACCGGCTCACTCACAGGAGGTTGCGCAAAGATTTCGGGCGCTTCTTCGCGGACCCATGCGGCCTCAGCCAGCCCCGCCAGCCGGCCCAGTAAATCCATGTGATCTTCGTCGAAAGCGTAAGCTTCAGAAGAAAATACTTCCAGCACTCCGACCCGGCCTAGCTGTCCCCGTAACGGCACCACCGCAATTGATTTCAGCCCGATCCTGCGGCAGGCCTCGGGATCCAGGCGAAGCTCATTGGCTGCGTCTCCGCAGCAAAGAATCATGCCGGTGCGCAAACATTCGCCGGAGATTCCTGCTTCCACGTCAAGCTGGGTGCCGAGCTCAGGCGCAGTCTCGCCGCTTCTGCCCATACAGGTGACGACTCCGTCTTGCGGCATGGCGATCGCGGCTCCGCTGGCATCGGTCAGGGAGTGGGCAGCGACCGCGATCGCGCCCAGCATGACGTCGGTGGTCTGGGTGCCGGCAGCGATCACCTCGCGCAGCTTGACCAGCACGGAAGCAGCCTTGGACTGCTTGACTTCATCCGGGTTGGATGTACGAGTCGGCAGGGTAGTTCTCGCTCCAGGCAACTCGGGAGGAGTTGGAGGCGGGGGAGGGAAATGAGCCATTTTGCTGCGCGTTGCGACCGGCCAGAGCCGCCGCCACCCGGCTGCGGGCGGCGTACATACACCGCCAAGTGTGCGGCAAACCAATAGGGTTGTCAATAAAACGATCCAGGCGCGCTGTTGCTCGAATCGTTACGGCACAACCGACAAAAGCAGGTGGGCGGCCAATCGTCTCGTGGTAAAACACTGCATGCGCAGAACGACGTACCCGGCCCGCAGAGGCGGCATCGTGGCCCAGGCCCCGTGCCGGGCTGATCTGGCCGGTGGAACCGTCGATCTGTGGCCCCTGTATCTGTTTCATCCTGGCGCGCTTACCCTGAATTTCGCGGTAAACATTCTGACCACCTGCCACATTACTCCCCTTAAGGAGAAACGCATTCACTTTCGCTCCGTCGACACCCGGCGCGAGGAGCAGTTTTCCAGCCTGCGAGCACTCGGCGCCGCCCGCCGTTTTCGCCTGCCCCTGGCTGCCCGCTTAGTGCAATTCTTTGCACCCCAGGAAGGATTGCTCATGGAAACCGACTCGGAGTCGCCTGCCGGGGCCGGCATTTCCGGGTCATCCGCGC
Source organism: Terriglobales bacterium (assembly GCA_035937515.1). Lineage (GTDB taxonomy): Bacteria > Acidobacteriota > Terriglobia > Terriglobales > Acidobacteriaceae > JAIQFF01. The sequence continues at coordinate 85,514 of DASZHW010000010.1, forward strand.
TCATGATCGCCAGTACCGCCGCCCTGGCGCGTTTTACCGGTCGCAACCTCACCCTGGAGCAGATGCGCGTGATCGCACAGAACATCGAGGCGCAGGTTATTCAGGTGCCCACAGGCTGCCAGGATTACTACCCTGCGCTCTACGGAGGGGTCAGCGCCATCCATCTCGACGCGGACGGCATCCATCGCGAGGCGGTGCCGGTCACCCTGGAAGAGATGGAGTCGCGCTTCGTGCTGGCGTACACGGGGGCTCCAAGGCGCTCCGGGATCAACAACTGGGAAGTGTTCAAGGCTCACATCAATGGCGACCGGCGCGTGTTCCGCAACTTTGACCGGATCGTGGAAATTGCCCAGGCCATGCACCAGGCCCTGGCCGACGCGGACTGGGCCGAGGTCGGTCGTCTGCTGCGCGAAGAGTGGAAGCTGCGGCGCAGCAACGCTCCCGGAATCACCACGCCCCTGATCGACAAGTTGATCCGCGCGGCCGCCCGCCACGGCGGGCGCGCCGCCAAGGCTTGCGGCGCGGGCGGCGGCGGCTGCGTCATTTTCCTGGTGGAAGAAGGCGCGGCCAGCCGGGTCGCCACGGTGATCGGAGAAAACGGGGGCCGCGTGCTCCCTTTGCAGGTGGCGCGCAATGGGCTGCGCATGTCCTCTTCCTGAGGCGGGAGATTCACCGCAAGCATGTACTTGCGGCTGAGTAGTTTCCATCCATTGGCTTTTTTCCACGCGAAACAGCGCTATAATCGAGACAATTGCCGGGTCGGGGTGTCGTATGAAGCCACGCTGCCTTCCAGCTTTGCTGTTCGCCTTGATGTTCTGCGTGGCTGTGGCCAGCGCCAGCGATCCGAAAAACCTGCCTCCCCGTATTTCCAAACAAACCCGCATGGACCTGATCCGGGCTTTCAATGCCGAGCTGGTGTATGTTCGCTCCCCGTTTCCCATGGGCAAAACCGGCCTGACCCTGAAGGACGGCAAGCTTTCCCCGAATGGAGAAGAGCTGCAACGGATGATGGCGATGTGGGGTCCGGCAGCCAAGCCCGGGGACCAGGCTCGCATCAGCGAGATTCTGGTCAAGAACGATCGCATCCACTTCGAGATCAACGGCGGTCCGATCAAAAAGCAAAAGTGGTATCAGCGCATACAGGTGGGCGGGGGCGGAGGCATGACTTCAGTCGCGCCCAGCGATCCCAATGCCAATCCCCGCGGCTCTTACGTCGACCTGGTGTTCGACAATTATGTGCCCGAACTCCAGCCCCAGGAGCTCAAGGATCTTTTGCATCCGGTGTTTGATTTCAACGCCAAGTCCAACCTGGAAGCCTACCTCGACACTCTTCCTCCCAAGATTCGCGACGCCATCAAGAATCACCAGGTTCTGGTGGGGATGAATCGCGAGATGGTCATGGCCGCCAAGGGCCGCCCGCCCAAGAAAATCCGGGAAAAAGAAGGCGAGACCGAGTACGAAGAGTGGATTTACGGCGAGCCTCCCCAGGATGTGGATTTTGTCCGCCTGGCCGGGGATGAAGTCGTGCGCATGGAGACCATGAAGGTGGGCGGCGAAAAAATCGTTCGCACCGAAAAAGAAGTGGACCTCGAGCAGCCTACCGTTGCCAAGAGTACGAGTGAGCCGCGCCCCGCGAACGCGCCCACGTTACGCCGAGCCGGCGAGGAAATTGATTCCGCTTCTCCCGCGGGCAACAGGGCCCCTCCGCCGCTGCCGCCTCCGGATACGACCGGTCCTGACGGTACCGCCACACAGCCGAACTGAGCCGCAATAGAGCATTGAGTTCGTCAGTCGTAGTCTTGTCATCGCTAGCCCTGTCATTCCTGGTCTCCATCGCGACAGGGCATTCTGGCCTTCGCCTGCTCGAATCCGTTCACTGACTTGGCTCGCGGCCACCTCCGCTTTACACTGGAAGAGTGAAGACTGCGCTGGGACAGATCAATCCTACGGTCGGGGATTTCTCCGGCAACGCGGCCAAGATCATCGATTTTGCCCATCGGGCGCAAGCGGCCGGCGCCGGCTTGATCCTGTTTCCGGAGCTCTCGGTGTGTGGATACCCACCCCGTGATCTGGTGGAGCGCGCTTCCTTCGTGACCCGCAATCGCGAGACGGTAGAACGTATTGCCACCGAGACCCGGGGCATCGTGGTGATTTGCGGGCTGGTGACTCCCGCCCAGGCCGAGACTGGCAAGTCGGTCATGAATTCAGCCGCCTTGCTCAAAGACGGCGGCATCGCCTTTCTGCAGTCCAAGATGCTTCTGCCCACCTACGACGTGTTCGATGAAATGCGCAATTTTGCTCCCGCCAAAAGCCAGTCGGTCTTTCCCTTTTGCGGCAAGCAGATGGCGCTCACCATCTGCGAGGACGCCTGGAACGACAAGCATTTTTGGCGCAAGCGCCTTTATACCGTCGATCCCGTGGAAGCGCTGGTTCAGGCCGGAGGCAACTTTGTGCTCAACATCTCGGCCTCCCCATTCTGGCTGGGCAAACGCGAATTTCGCCGGGAGATGCTGGCCACAATCGCCCGTCAGGATCATGTGCCTGTGGCCATGGTCAACCAGGTTGGGGGCAACGACAGCCTGGTCTTCGATGGCTCCAGTATGGTGCTGAATTCCGCCGGTGAGGTCATTGCTCGGGGCAAGTCGTTCGAAGAGGACCTGGTCTACTTTGACTCCGACAACCTGACCGGCGAAATGCATGAGCAGGTGCCTGGGGAAGAGGGCAGCGCCTACGCCGCCCTGGTCCTGGGCACGCGTGACTACGTACGCAAGTGCGGCTTCGCCAAAGTGATCATCGGGCTGAGCGGGGGCATTGACTCAGCTTTGACCGCTTGCATTGCTACCGACGCGTTGGGCTCCGAGAATGTGATCGGTGTGGGCATGCCGGGGCCATATTCTTCGCCCGGCTCGATCGACGACGCGCGCGCTCTGGCCCAGAATCTGCGCATTCGCTTTGAACTGCTTTGCATCACCGATATTTTTGAGAGCTATCGCAGGACTCTGCAGAAAGTATTTGCCGGCCGCAAAGAGGATGTCACCGAAGAAAATCTGCAGTCTCGCGCACGGGGCGCGCTGCTGATGGCGTTATCCAACAAGTTTGGCGCGATTGTCCTCAGCACCGGGAACAAGAGCGAACTGGGAGTAGGATATTGCACCTTATACGGTGACATGGTGGGCGGGCTGGCAGTGATCTCGGATGTGCCCAAGACCCTGGTGTACCGGCTCAGCCACTACGTGAATTCCCGCCGCCCAGTGATTCCGCAAGCCAGCCTGGAGAAGCCGCCCTCGGCCGAATTGCGCCCCAATCAGAAAGACGTTGACACCCTGCCGCCTTACGAGGTCCTGGATCCCATTCTCGAAGACTACGTCGAAGACTCGCACACCGCGGAGCAGATCGCCGCTGATCATGGATTCGATCTGGCGGTAGTACAGAGGGTGATCCGTATGGTCGATGGAGCGGAGTACAAGCGGCAGCAGGCGGCGCAAGGACTGAAAATTTCACCCAAGGCGTTCGGCACGGGCCGCCGCTTTCCTATCGCCGCGAAGTCAGCGATGTAGTCGTCCGCGGTGCGGAAGTCTGAGCAAATCTGTTCTCGAAAGGAACTCATGCGTCGTTTTTTCGTCTGCTGCTCGCTTGTTCTCCTGCTGGTTGGGCTGGCTGGCGCTCAACAGAAGACCCACGATTCCACGAAGGCCAAGGATGCGCTGCCGCCGGTACCCGCGTTCAGCCAGCGGCTGCCGTCGGAAGAAACGGTCAACGCCTTCATGAAACAGATGTTTGGTTACGATCCCTCGGTATCGTGGAAGGTCGCGGTCATCCGGCCCGCGCCGGTGGCGGGACTGGCCGAGGTACTGGTGATCCTCAGCAACGCCCAGGGACAACAGAACAGCCGGCTGTACGTGACGTCCGACGGGCAGCATGCTCTGGTAGGCGACATTATTCCGTTTGGTGCGCACCCCTTCGCATCCGCCCAGGAGGAACTCGCGAAGGGCGGCAACGGCCCCTCACGCGGGCCTGCAGAGGCTCCTGTGACCATCGTTGAATTCAGCGACTTGCAATGTCCGCATTGCAAGCAGGCGCAGCCGACGGTGGACAAGTTGATGGCAGAAGAAAAAAACGCCCGCCTGGTGTTCCAGAGCTTTCCCCTGCCTTCCCACGACTGGGCAGCCAAGGCCGCCTATTATGCGGACTGCGTGGGGCGCCGCTCGGGGGACGCCTTCTGGAAGTTCGTTCAAGGCGTCTATGATGCGCAGGCCGATATCACGGCCCCCAACGCGGATGAAAAACTCACCGCCCTGGCCGACCAGGCTGGCGTGAAGGGCTCTGATATCGCGACCTGCGCCGCTACGCCCGAAACCGCCGGCCGGGTTCAACACTCCGTGGATTTGGGGACATCCGTCGAGGTGACAGCCACACCGACCCTGTTCATCAACGGCAGAAAGATCAGTAATGTGAGTGGACTCCCGTACGAAGTACTGAAAGGACTCACGGAGTTCGCGGCGAAGGAAGGAAAGCCGGGCAGTGCTCAGTGAATGGTGACCACTCCACGGCCGCTGAAAACTGAGAACTGATTACTGAAAACTGGTCTCCTATTTTCTCAGCCACACTTCGGCGCTCTCACCCTGCTGGCGCCTGACTACGTGCGGCGTAATCACCACCAGCAATTCGTCTTCGTCTACTTCCTTGCTGTTGCTGGTCATAACGTGATTCAGCCCCGGTACTCCTCCGAGTCCCGGAATTCCATTGAGGCTGCGCTGCTCGTTGCGCGTAACCGCGCCGGCGACCACTGCGGGAGCGCCGTCCATCAGGGTGATGCTGCCTTTGTACTCGCGGTTGGAGATCACCGGAACACCGTTGATCGACTGCCCGCCCAGAGCGCGCAGCTGTACTTCCAGCTGCAGGCTCACGTCGGAATTCCCGTTGACCATCGGCTTGGCTTTGACCGAAAGTCCGATGTCTTCATAGTTGAAGGACGGAAAAGCAGCCTGGAAAGAATTGTTCTGAATCACCGCCGAAATAGCCGGAGTGTTGAACACGGGAGCAAAGCTGGCATTGAGGATGGGGAAGCGCGAGCCCACCCGGAAATTTGCCTCGTTGCCCTGAGCCACACGCAGCGTGGCATGCTCCAGCGTCTTGACCGTGCTCGAATTCAACGATAACCGGGCCCCCGCCGTGCCCAGGCTCAATCCGCTGAGCGTCAGGCCTCCGCCAAATGTGGCGAGTGGCTGGCTGAAAATCGAATTCTGTTGTCCCTGGAGCTGGGCCAGAAGGCCGGAGAGAGCCTGCGAACTGGCCTGGTTGATTCCGCCGCCGGAGATCAGCTGATTAATCAGGTCCTGGATGTTTTGCCCTGCCAGCGCCGCCAGCGCTCCGGCTGGAATGTTGAACAACTGGAAATTGTTGGGGATTTGCAGTCCCATGTTCCGGGTCACGCTGTTGGAGATCTCATAAACGTGCACATCCAGCAGCACCTGCGGACGTGAATCGTCCAGCCCTGCCAGAAGCTGGGTGGCGGCATCCACCAGGTTCCGCGGCGCCCGTACCACAATCGTCCCGGCGCCGGGCTGCGGATTTACCATGCGGATGTCAAGCACGTTGCGCAACATGTTGGCAGCATCATTCAGTTCCTGAGGAGAACTCAGACCCAGGTAGAAAGTGCGCAAAGCCATGCGATCAAACTGGTGATGGTTCTGCGGAGATTCGGAGGCCAGCAGGATCTGCCTGGCTCCGAGCGGCGTCCAGAAAGTGTGGGTCATCTGGCAGGCCGCTTCCATGGCGGTGTAAAAGTCGGCCCCCCCGAGGTCGAAGAGAATCTGGCGGGAAATGACGGATTCGTCGAGTGTGGCGGTCACACCAAATGCCTGGGCTACCTGGGCCAGCAGGCCACGGCTATCGCCACGGTAGTGGATTTCGGCACGAGCCGGATCAGGGACAACCCGTATCTCGTCGGTGTCCGCCAGGATTTGGGGAGGCGCCGTGCTCTTGGGAGCCCACTCTCCCATGGCGTCGCGCAGACGCTGCTGGGCGAATTCATTTTGCGGATCGAGATGCAGAGCGCTGCGGAACGCTGCCAGAGCTTCAATCTGGCGGCCCTTGAGCAACTCCGCGTTGCCCTGCTCCAGATGATCGAACACGACTTGCTGCCGGGTCATTTCGCGCGCGGTGACATATTCGACGTTCCTCGGCGCCAGCCGGGCCGCTGTCTCGAACTGATCGAACGCCTCGTCCATGCGCTTCGCTCGCCGCAACCGCAGTCCCTCCGCAAATGCGGCGCTCGCTTCTCGCGACTCTTTTTTGGATGGATTGCAGGAAACCGTTCCCGGGGAACCCTGAGGACAGGGCAGCAGGGGCGCGTTCGCGGGCCCGTCGCTGGAAAAAGCGGCTGCCGCCAACCCCAGAGCTAGGAGGCTGAATCTCCCACCGCGCATGAGCCGATTGTAACCGGGAACGCCAGACACCTGGGGCTTTCGTGAGGGGGAGTGTACCTTCGTGTATTCGGGGCGAATGCCGACGGCGAGAACGAGCCTTCGTTGCCCGACGCGGTCGTTCTCGGGTAGAGTGTTTGCGCCTGTGCCGACCACCGGAGAACGATTCGAACGCGCTGTTTCCATCATGGCCCGTCTCCGCGGCCCGGGTGGGTGCCCCTGGGACCGCGAACAAACCTTCGATTCCATCAAGCCCTACACCCTGGAAGAGACTTACGAAGTCCTGGAGGCCATCGACAAGCGTGACTGGGATGAGCTGGCGGGGGAACTGGGCGACCTGCTGCTGCAAGTGCTTTTCTACGCCCAGATGGCGAAGGACGAGCACACATTTTCCATCGACGACGTGCTCGACCGTCTCGTCAGCAAGCTGGTCGACCGCCATCCTCACGTTTTTGGCGAGGTTAAGGCTGAGACTTCATCCGACGTCCTGCGCAACTGGCAGGCCCTGAAGGCACAGGAAAAACAGAAAAAGAAATCGTCGGCCGGCGGCGCGGAAACTGCGGAGGACGAACCGCCCGAGTCGGTGCTGGCTGGAATTTCTTCCCGGGTGCCGGCGCTGATGGAAGCCTACAAACTCAGTTCCCGGGCTGCGCATTCCGGTTTTGACTGGCCTGACATCGACGGGCTGTTCGACAAACTGCGCGAGGAAACCCATGAACTCCAGGAGCATCTTAAGGAATTTCCGGCTCCCGGTCCGCGGCCGTCCGCAAAAGGCGTGGCGGGAGCGGGCCGGCCGCAAATCCAGGAGGACTTGAGGCGGCGCCTGGAAGACGAAGTGGGCGACCTGTTCTTCGTGCTGGTGAATGTAGCGCGTTATCTGTCGCTCGACCCGGAATCAGCGCTGCGCCGAACCAATCGGAAGTTCAAGCGCCGCTTTCAGTGGATGGAAGAACGCTTGCGGGCAGCGGGACGCACGCCGCAGCAGATGTCCATGGCGGAACTGGAGTCGTTGTGGCAGGCGGCCAAACGTCAGGAGCAGGAGGGCGAACCCAGGCAGGGGCGTGACCAGGGATGAGTGAAGACGGAATCGTGATTCGCAAGTGCAGCAATCTGGACGAAATGGCGGCGGGTGTGGCCTTGCAGAAGGAGATTTGGAGCTTCTCCGATGCCGATTTAGTGCCGCTGCGCATGTTTGTGGTGGCCGGAACGATTGGCGGGCAGGTCATTGCCGCGTTTGACGAGGGAGAAATCGTAGGCTTCGCGCTCTCGCTGCCGGGCGCTCGTGGCGGCCATCCCTACCTGCATTCGCAGATGCTGGGTGTCCGCGCCACCCACCGCAATGCCGGGCTGGGCCGCCGGATTAAACTCTTTCAGCGTGAGGACGCGCTGGACCGCGGATTCGAATTGATCGAATGGACCTTTGATCCCCTCGAAATCAAGAATGCCTACCTGAACATTGAGCGCTTGGGGGCAGTCGCGCGTCGCTACACCGTCAATCAGTATGGCCTTACCTCTTCGGCACTCCAGGGAGGGTTGCCCTCCGACCGCTTGGTGGCAGAGTGGTGGCTTAAGTCGAAGCGAGTGGAAAACATGTTGCAGTCGGTGGCCAAACCCGCATTCGAGACGGTAAAGGCGATTTCGGTGCCCGGACAGATTTATGCATGGAGGGAAACGCCGGCTACGCGAGATCGTGCCCGGGAACTGCAGGAGGCCAACCGGCGGCACTTTCTGGAGGCGTTTTCCGGCGGCCTGACCGTCCTGGGATACGAGCGCGACCAGCAGGGCACGGGCAGGTTTCTGCTGGGACGGTGGGAGGAAAATTGGCTGTATGCGAGTTGAATGGCAATGAAGATTGAGGCGATTACGCTGCGCGAAATTCAGATGCCGCTGGTCCATTTTTTTGAGACCAGCTTCGGCCGGGTCCACAGCCGCCGCATCGTGCTGCTCACCGTGCACTGCGACGGAGTGGAGGGATGGGGCGAGTGCGTCGCCTCCGAAGATCCGTTCTACAGTTCAGAATGGATCGAGTCGGCCTGGCTCACCATCACCCGCCACCTGGCACCGGCCGTTCTGGGACGTGAATTGTCCTCTGCCCGCGAGAGTGCAGGATTGATGGCCAAGGTCCGCGGAAACCGCATGGCCAAGGCTGCGATCGAAAATGCGCTGTGGGATGCGGAGGCCCGGCAGAAGCAGCAGCCTTTGTGGAAACTGCTGGGAGGGGTCCGGCGCGAGATTCAGTGTGGCGTTTCGATCGGTATCCAGGACTCGGTGGAGCAATTATTGGACAAAATCGAGGGCGAGCTGGCCGCCGGTTATCGGCGAATCAAGGTGAAAGTCAAGCCCGGCTGGGACGTGAATGTGCTGGAGCGGATACGCGCGCGCTGGTCCGATATCGTCCTCAGTTGCGACGCCAACTCGGCCTATACCCTCGATGAGGTCGAGCACCTGCGCAAGTTCGACCGCTTCAGCCTGCTGATGATCGAACAGCCGCTGTGGAACGATGACATCTACTATCATGCCCGGTTGCAGCGTGAGCTGCGCACCGCCATCTGCCTGGACGAATCCATCCGCCACGCGCGCGACGCCGCGGCCGCGGTGGAGACCGGCGCCTGCCGCATCGTGAATATCAAGGTCGGTCGAGTGGGCGGATTCAGCGAAGCGAAGAAAGTCCACGACGTCTGCGAGGCCAACAATGTCTCCGTCTGGTGCGGAGGTATGCTGGAATCCGGCGTGGGCCGCGCCCACAATATTGCCCTGTCCACGCTCGAAAATTTCCGCCTCCCCGGCGATGTTTCCGCCTCGAAACGTTACTGGAAGGAAGACATCATCGACCCCGAGGTTGAAGTCAGCACCCAGGGGACGATTCCGGTGAGTGACGAAGCAGGGACCGGATACCGCATTCGCCAGGATTTGATTGAGAAGCTTTCCACGCGCAAGGAGACCGTCCGGGCCAGGAAAAAATAGCGCCGCCGGCAGACCTCTAGTTGCTGCTTGCGCTCCGCGGTTGGTTTTCCGGAACCTCGTTCATCTCTTTTTTCAACAATTGCACCCCCTGGGGAAAGGTCAGAGTGGCTGGGACGGGACGGAAGTCGCTGTAAACCTCGGTGGACTTGATAAACAGATTCTTGAACAGAAGAATCTTGCCCGTGAATGCCAGGTCCATTCGAGTGATGGACCAATTGTTCTGGGTCACGTCCGACTGGTCAACCAGGAAGTGCCCACCCTTATCCAGATGGCCGAGGATGCCCCATCCAAAGCCCACATCCTTCATCAGCGTGCCGTCGATTCTGGCAATGTGCTGTTCCTTGGGATCAACCAGGATCACTCCCTGCATGCCGGTTAGAACCTGCTCAACGTGCGTGGGCGGATCATATTTCGGGTTGGGACGAAATTTGAGCCGCACCAGCTCTTCCCCCGGTCTCCCCACTCCCGGCCTTCCGGCTTCGGTTCCGTCGTATTCATAGAGGAACGCTTCCGGCAGCGCCCTCAGGATGCGCTGGATGCGTTCGGCGTCCTCCTTTTCCTTTCTTTCCTTGCGCCGTAACTCCTCCGGTTCACTGATAAATCGTTCGACGCGTCCGAATTCCCCCTGCCGCTGTTCCAGGCTGAGGGGATGGTCATTGAAGGCCACGGTCATGGCCACAATGGCCTCGCGGGTTTGCACCAAGAGCCTGGTTTGGGAGCCGCCGGGAGTTTCCTTACGCTGCTTGAACATGAACTTCACCGTCTGGTCGTCGACCTTGGCTTCATTCGCGACCACGCGCTTGACCAGTTCGCCGGGTGGCAAAGACGCCGGTTGTCCGGCCACCCTTCCCAAAACGAACGTCCCCAGAAGCGCCACGATCAAGGTGCGGCAGACAGTGCATTGAGAAATTCGGCGCATAAGAGGGGGCGCGCCCCTGAACTAGATTAGACGAAAAACAGCATGCAGGTGTTGTCTAAAATTGCCCAAAACAGGCACCCCGTCAGGCCGACGGGAACCGAAAAAGCCAATCATCGCCGCTGCAAAATGAGCCTCCGCAAGTTGCTCCCGTGGTCGGCGTGGGATATAGTTCGATAAAGCGGTAAGAGCAATCACCAATGTTCACGGGCATCCCGTTTGAACGATATTTTCTGGCCCCGGCTAGTCAGGGGTGACCCAGGATTCCACCCTACGCACGCGTAGTAAATATGCCTGAGGAGGCCGAAATCATGGAGACGCCGAAGACGGCAGAGTTTGCGCACATCGGCAAGTCCGTCATCATCAAGGGCGAGCTTTCCGGCAGCGAGGATCTCTACGTGGATGGCCAGGTGGAGGGCAGCATTGAACTGCAGGGCAACCGCTTGATCATCGGCCCTCACGGACAGGTGCGCGCCAATGTGAATGCCAAGGGCGTGATCGTTCAGGGCAAGCTGGAAGGCAACATCGTGGCCGGCGAGCGCGCGGAGTTGACCAAGTCGGCCATCGCGGTCGGCGATATCGTTACCCAGAGAGTGGCGATCGAGGAAGGCGCCTACTTCAAGGGAAAAATCGATATCCAGAGAAACGCGGCGAAGACGGACGCGACCAAGCCCGCGCTCAGCGTGTCGGCAGCGGCCACTGGAGCAGCGGCAGCCGCCGGCGGCGGGTCCACGGCCGCGGTAAAAACCGGCGTAACCGAGAGCAAGTAATTCGGAGCTCTGTCGGTTTCAGTTCCAGTCTTCCTCGGCTCAGCCAATGATGAGCACGGAAGATGAAAAGATATAGACGCTCGGCGAGCGCGGCGGTGTGAGCTGCATACGGCTTCATGAAAATTTTTGGCGGTTCTTCAGACAACGCAACTCAGAATGCGGCGGCCGGCCAGAAATCGGCCCGCCTTACCCGCCGCTCCAGTGGCCTGGGGGCGCTGATCAAGACTCTCGAATCGGAGGAGACCCTGTGCGTACTCGATCTGGGGTCAACGTCGCCTGCCAATATCCGCTATTGCACTGAGCGCGGCCACAAGATTTACAGCGACGATCTGCTCCTTTCCTCGACGGATCCAACCCTTGCCACCAAGGACGAGGCAGGCAAACCTATTCTGGACAGCAAGCGCTTCCTGGCGGAGAACCTCGGGTACGCGGCGGGCCAGTTCGATATCGTGCTGTGCTGGAATTTGGCCGATTATCTGGACGAGAGCCTGGTCAAGCCGGTGGTCGGGCGCTTGTGGTCGCTGCTGAAACCGGGAGGCATGCTGCTCGCCTTTTTTCATACCCAGGAAGCCGGCCCGGACGCGCCTTGTTATCGCTATCACATCGTGGGCAACGATACCCTGGAGATGCAGCACATTGATTTCCGCGGTGAAAGCAAGAAAGGCGGGCCTCCCGTCCGGATGAAGTTCCGCCTGCAACGGGTATTCAACAACCGGCACATCGAAAATCTCTTCCGTGACTTCGCCTCGATAAAATTCTTTCTTGCCCGGGATAATGTCAGGGAAGTGCTGGTCGTACGATAAGAAGTCCAACCTAGCGTCTACCGGGTTCTTTTCACCACAAATTGCGTAATGGCGGGAGTGGTCTCCAGCAGGTGGAGAAGTGGCAGACGTATCACGCGAGGCAGGTGAAGCAATCGCCGTACTTTTGAAGAGGCGCGAAACACCGGCAGCAGCGTTTGCCGGTAGGCCTCGCGGTACCGGTTCACCGCGTCAGGCAGTGAGCCTTCCCCTGCAAGAAAAGGCAGAAGGCACTGGGCAGCTAGGTCGCCGCTGCGCAGGGCCAGGGAAATTCCATCCCCCACAAACGGATCCACAAAGCCTGCGGCATCGCCCACCATCAGAACGCCGTCCCGCTCTGGCTGCGGATCGCGGAAGAGCAACGGTGAAGTGCTGACCGGATCGCTGAGCGGAGTCCAACTCCGGCTCCGTTCATGCAGTGCTGGATGCTGCGCGAAAACTTCGGGCAAAGTGCTGGCCACATCAGCGCGCACCATGGCGGAGGCATTCACCCGTCCGCTGAGCCAGCTATCGCCGCTGACCTGCACCGGCTGCACTCCACAGTAGCCACCCTTGAAGAAATACAAATCCACGGAAGGCTCCGGGGCCCGCTCCGAGAAATGCCCCTTGATTCCGAGCCACTTCTCCGCGGAACTACTGCTTTCAAACAGAGGGAGATTCAGATTGGACCATCTTCCGGAAGCGTTTATCAGGGCGCGGCCTTCAAACTCGCCCGCCGTGGTTGTGATGCGGAATAGGCCGCCGCCCAAGATGCTTTGTACTGTCACCTGCTGGCGCGCATTCACGCCCCTGCGCTCGGCCGAATGCCAAAGCGCGGCATCGAGATCGAGTCGGGCAACGCTGGCCGCAGGAGGTTCAACGATGGTCTGTAGCTGGCGTCCATCGAGAAACAACCGGGCGTGCGGGATGCGAACCGCCTCGCGCAACAGAACGGAATAGTCATCGTCGAGGAGAGAGCTGAGCAGGCCAAGCGACTCGGCGGAGACAAACTCGCCGCACACTTTATGACGAGGGAAGCGCCCCCGTTCCAATAGCAGGACTTTGGCGCCGCCACGGGCGGCGGAGACGGCTGCGGAAGTCCCTGCCGGGCCGCCGCCAACGACGATGAGATCGTAAGAGAGCATTCAGCACGCAAATTCTGTCGAACGGCGAACCACCAATGACCCAATCAGCGCTTCCACACGATCACTCCCATCCGGTACAGATAGTGGCGATGAATCTCCACTCGCGCCGCACTGGTCCGCGCCAGAAGCACTCTGATTTCGTCCGGCGTGTAGGCACGACGGACCGACGCTGGACCGTCGTGCCGGGTAAGCCGGCTGTGAAACAGAGGCACAGCAGCGTACACCAGGGCGAGATGCAGCGGGTTTCGCACCAGATCATTGATCAGCAGGGCAATCCGGCAAACTCGCAACGCTTCGCCTGTGAATTGCACAAGCTCGTCGGGACTCAGATGGTGAGCGAACAGATTGCAGCTGAGAAGATCGAAGCTCGCGTCATGGAAGGGAAGCACGAGAGCATCACCAACCACCGCCGGATTTCCGTTGCCCAAATGTGAGGGAGCGCGATCCAGCAGGGTTACGTCGAGTTGCAGGCCCTGGTGGCTCACGTGCTCCTGGACGGTCGCAGGAACATCGCCAGACCCGGCGGCAACCTCGAGCAGCGAGAGCGACGTGGCATGGATCTGGCGCGCCACTTGCTCGATCATCATTTCCGTGGTGCTGACGCCGCCGAACCGGCGGTTGATTCCGTGCAGATCAGCCAGCGAGTCTGCTACCTCGGCGGGTGTGCCCGAGTCAGAATCGAGTAATTCGGAAATGACGACGCGCTTCATCGACGATCATCAACCACGAAGGCCACGAAGTGACACCGAGGTGAACCGTTGCTCGGGCGTTCCTTCGTGGACCTTCGTGTCCTTCGTGGTGAATGCCTTTAGACTTCGGCCAGTTCTTCTTCCAGCAACTGCTTGTTGTGAAGGTCGCTGTAGTAGCCGTTCCGGGCCAGCAATTCATCGTGCGTGCCCTGCTCCACGATGCGCCCAGCGTGCAGCACTGCGATCATGTCAGCATTGCGCACGGTGGAAACGCGATGAGAAATGAAGATGGTGGTCCGGTCCTGCATGACTTCGCGTAGATGGTTGAGGATCTTGTCCTCGGTGTGTGTATCCACGCTGGAGAGCGCGTCGTCGAGAATCAGGATGCGCGGGTTGCGGATTATGGCGCGGGCGATGGCGGTGCGCTGTTTCTGGCCGCCGGAGAGTGTGATCCCGCGTTCGCCGACCAGGGTTTCATACCGCTCGGGAAACTCCTCGATGTCGTGGGCTATGTTCGCCGCTTCCGCGGCGGCTCGGACTTCTTCTTCCGTGGCGTCTTGCTTTCCGAAGGCAATGTTTTCCCGCACCGTCTCGCTGAACAGGAAAGTCTCTTGAGGCACGAAACCGATCTGGTGGCGCAGGGCTTCCAGGGAATATTCACGCAGCGGGCGGCCGTCAATCAGGATCCTTCCTGGGTCTGCATCGTAGATGCGGGGGATCAGGCTCACCAGGGTGGTCTTGCCTGAACCGGTGGGACCCACGATGGCCAGGCTGCTACCGGCCGGAATACGCAGATTGATATCGTGCAGGACGGGCACTCCGTTGTAGGCGAAATTCAAACCACGGAACTCGATCTCCCCTCGAATCTGTGTGGCGCGGGCGCCCTCGCCCGCGGCCTTTGCCTCCGGCCCATCCTGAATCTCGGGCTGTTCAACCAGAATTTCATTGATCCGCCCCATGGAAGCGGTTCCGCGCTGGAAGATGTTGATGACCCAACCCAGGGCGATGACAGGCCAGGTCAGCTGCACCATGTAGGTGTTGAACGCGACGAAGCCGCCCACCGTGATGCGTCCGAGCAGGACCTCCCGTCCGCCCAGCCACAACACCAGCACGATGGCCAGTCCGAGCATGGTCTCCAGGGTCGGCCACAGCATGCCCATCAGGCGGACCAGTTTCAGGCTGCGATCAATGTATTCCCGGTTCGAAGCCTCGAATGCCGCGATCTCCGGTTCTTCCTGCACATAGGCGCGAATCACGCGAGCGCCGGAGAAATTTTCCTGGGCGCGCGCTGAGATGGTCGAAAACATCTCCTGGATCTTCTCGAAGCGCTCGTGAATGCGTTTGCCAAAGTACTGCACCACGATGCTTACCACCGGGAGCGGCAGAAAAGCATAGATCGTCAGGCGGGGGCTGATGGAAAGCATGAAGGCCAGGGCGCCCGCGGTAAACACAATGGTGTTCGCGGAATACATGATGGCCGGCCCCAGGAGCATGCGTACCGCATTCAGATCGTTGGTCGCCCGGGCCATGATGTCGCCCGTGCGGGTGCGCTGGTAGTAGGAATAGGAAAGCCGCTCCAGGTGCTGGAACAGGTCGTTGCGCAGGTCAAACTCAATCTCGCGGGAAATGCCAATCAGGATCCACCGGGTCAGAAACTGGAAGATGCTCTTGGTGGCGGCCACCGCCATCAGCATCAGGGCGTAGGTCAGTAGCTTCTCGCGAGTCACGCCTCCGCGCAGATCGTCGACGGCGCGACGGAGCACCAGGGGAAACAGAATCCAGACCCCGTTGTTACAGAAAACGCAGACTGTGCCTATGAGGTAGCTGCCCTGGTATTTCTTCAGGTAGGGAAACAGTGGACGCAGGCTCTTGGGCAGCATGGGCTAGTAGATGTGATTCTACCAGCAGCGGGTTCAGTTTTGCCGCCAGGCCTGCGAGCCGGCGGAAGGCCGATTCGGCGCCGGAGAGTCACCCCGGAAGGCCAGGGCGCAGGCGACCAGCAGCATCACCACCCAGCCCACCAGGAAGAACAGGCTCGCGGTGACCAGGGAAACATACACTGCGTTCATGGTCGTAATCTCGGTCGAAGTCGCAGGCTCGGCCGGTCGTCAGTCATCCCAATCCCGCCGGGACTGACGTCCGGCCATGTTCTACTGCTGGGCCGGTCCCTTGGGCAGTCCCTGCATGCGGTTCATCAAGCGCTGATCCTGCTGGTTCACCAGCGAACCGAGCTTGGTCTTTTGCTCCGAAGTCAGAATCTGGAAAAGCTCCGAGTCGATTCGCGCTCGCTGCACGGTCAACTCAGTCATGGTTTGCGTTTGCTGCGCCGCCAATTCCAGGGCCTTGGTTTCATCGAAGGTGCCGCTCATCACCATCTGCCGCAGTTGGCTGCGGCCTTGGGCCATTTGCAGCATCAGCGGCTGAACCGTCGGTTTCTCCTTGGCCCAGATTTCTTTGGCTTGGGCGCGCTGCGCATCGGTCAAGTCCAGCCGGTGGGACAGTATGCCCATCGGTCCGCCGAACATTCCTCCACCAAACCTGCCTTGGGCATGCATATGGGTACGGGTCACGGTTTGTGCTAACCCAACCGCCGCGACCACTGCCACTGCCAGCACGACAGCCAGAACCTTGAAATGTTTCGACTTCATGGTGCCTCCTCCAACGCCTTCACTCAACGAGCCCTTCCGACTCTTCTGCTCTGCCACCATTAAACCCCGTCGTTTGGCATGGGCCGGTAAAGAGTCGGTCAAGCGAGGTAAAGTTTTGTAAAGCGTAACCGCGGTGTTATGACAATTCTTTACCGCGGTTCACCCCAGACTATTGTAGAAGTACAATTAGTCTGTGGACCGCATATTAGTCATCGATGACGACGTCGAGCTGTGCAGCCTGGTGGGTGAGTACCTGGAGCCGGAGGGATTTCAGGTGGAATCCGCACCCGATGGCCCGCGCGGGCTGGAGCAGGCGCTTAACGGAGGACACCTGCTGGTGGTGCTCGACGTGATGCTGCCCGGTCTGAATGGTTTCGAGGTTCTGCGGCGGCTGCGCGACAAGTCCAAGATTCCGGTGCTTCTGTTGACCGCGCGAGGCCAGGATGTGGACCGCATCGTGGGTCTGGAGATCGGGGCCGATGACTATCTTCCCAAGCCTTTCAATCCGCGGGAACTGGTGGCGCGCATTCGGGCCATTCTGCGGAGGACACACACCGAAAGAACCGGCAGCGGACAGCCCGCCGAGATCCTCCGCGTGGGCGATGTCGAACTGGATCCCGGCACCCGCACTGTGCTCCGGAAAGGGAAGGCGGTGGAGTTGACTTCAGTCGAGTTCAACCTCTTGCATGTTCTGCTGCGCGAAGCCGGACGTGTGGTTCCCCGTGAGCGACTCGTGGATATCGTGCTCAGCCGTAAATTCTCTCCTTTTGATCGCAGCATCGACATGCATGTCAGCAAGATTCGCAGGAAGCTGGGTGATTCCGATTCGGGAGTGGATCACATCAAGACGGTACGCGGCGTTGGCTACATCTTCACTCGGCCGCAGGAGCTCGCGCCGGAAAACGCCAGGAGCAGCGTTTCATGAGGAGCCTGTTTCTTAAGATCTTTCTCTCGTACTGGATGGCGCAGGCCCTTTTCCTGATTCTCGCCATACTGGCGACGCTGGCCTTGAGCGAGCGAGGCGAGTATGCCGCCTGGGACGCTCAACAGGCCGCAGTATTGAACAAGGCGGTACAGATCTACGAACAGGGTGGTCCGGCCGCAGTGCGCCGCTATCTTGACGAAATCCGCGAATCGCTGCATGCGAGGTCGTACTTGTTGGACGAACAGGGCCAGGGCGTTTCCGGACGTGATCTGCCTCCCTGGGCCGAATCGTTGGGCAAGGGAATCCGTCCGCCGCGCCGCGATCTGTGGCAGTGGGTGACGCCAAGTCCCTTCCGGCAACAGTCGCTGGAGGCGTCCAGCGGACATCGTTACACCCTGGTTGCGTTCCTGCCGCCGCGCGGGCCCTTTTTGGGGCCGGGCGGAATCCCAGGACTCAGCATTTTGATCGGAATTATTTCCTCCGGCCTGGTGTGCTATCTGCTGGCGCGATACTTGACCTCACCAGTCGTCCGTTTGCGTGCAGCCACCCAGCGTCTGGCGGCAGGCGATCTTACCGCCAGAGCCGGCGGGTTGACCGCGCGGCGGCGCGACGAAATGGCCCAATTGGTGCGCGATTTCGACACCATGGCTGAGCGCTTGGAAGAATCGGTGCATGCGCAAGCCCGCCTGCTCCACGATATCTCCCACGAGCTCAGGTCTCCGCTGGCCCGTCTCAACGTGGCGTCCGCCCTGGCCCGTCAGCGCGCCGGTCAGGAAGCCCGCAGCGCGCTGGACCGCATCGACCTGGAAGCCGAACGGCTGAACGATCTGATCGGAGGCCTGCTCGCTATCGCCCGCCTGGAAAGTGGGAACGACTCGCGCGAGAAGTCCGCCATACCTCTGGCGGAAATGATCGAGGAAATCGCCGCCGATGCGGATTTTGAAGCCCAGGGGGTCAACTGCAGGGTCGAGTGCGTGATCAAGCAGGACTGCACGGTAAGAGGAGCGCCGATTCTGCTGCACAGTGCCATCGAAAACGTAGTCCGCAATGCCGCCCACTACAGTGCGGAAGGCACGACCGCACAAGTTTTGCTGGAGCGTGGCGAAGACAACGGCAATGCGCAAGCTGTCATCCGGATCGTGGACTCGGGGCCCGGGGTACCGGAGGACGCGCTCGACAAGTTGTTCCGTCCCTTCTATCGGATTGACGACGCCCGCGGCCGTCAGACCGGCGGAGTGGGACTTGGCCTCGCCATTACCGAGCGCGCCATACGCCTGCATGGAGGAACGGTGAAGGCTTCCAACCGGGGCGAGGGCGGTCTTCAGATCGAGATTCGCCTGCCCCTGGCTCCAGCCGGGCCCAGCCATGATTTGAGCGCGGTTGGCGAGCCGCATCCCGATCCGGCCGAAACCACTTCGATCCGTTCCTAGCGGAACATTTCCGTGGAAACCGCTCGCAATGAAATAGAGCAGGCAACTTTCCTCCAGCGCTCTGATTCCAATCACGCAGCGCGGTTTGCTCTTCCCGGATATTCCTGATACACAAATGGAGGTAGTTTTAGACCTCGAATCGGCCGGCATCGCTTGTCCTCGGCGGATCGGGAGCTCGCGGTAACAGGGAGAAAGAATGGGGATGCGGTGTCGTGTTCTGGCAGGGTGGCTGGCGGCGGTTTGGCTGCTTTGCTTGAGCGGTTGCAATTCTAGCAGTTCTTCCTCCTCGGGCACGGGCGCTCTGTTTGTAAGCACTCAGGGAGACTCTTTAGTTTCGCCTTTCAGCATCGATCTCAGCGTGGGCACGATCGCGACCAATGGCAAGGGTGTGGCGACCGGCACCATGCCCTCGGCCATGATCATGGCGCCTTCAGGCAACGCCTTATTCATCGCCAATAGCGCCACCAACGACATTACCCCTTATACCGTCAAGTCTGACGGAACTCTCACCGCGGGCAGCGGCACCGTGGCCACGGGAATGACGCCACTCAGCATGACCATGGATTCGGCCGGGCATTTTCTCTTCGTGGCCAATCAGGGACAGCAGAGTACTCCCGCTTCCGGCACGATTTCGGTCTTTTCGATACAAGACGCAACCTTGTCTGAAATCCCGGGCTCGCCATTTCCCTCGGCAGCGCCTCTGGCCTCGAGCGGCACTGGCCCCTCCGCGGTGGCGGTCACGCCGGACGGAAAGTTCTTGTATGTGGCCAATCAGTTCGATGGCACAGTGACCCAGTATTCCGTCGATTCTTCGGGAGCGCTGACCCAGGAAACCTCGGTGATCGTGGGCACGAGCCCTTCGGCGCTGGGCATCACTCCCGACGGCGGGTTCCTCTACGTCGGCAACGCCGGCTCCAGTAGCGTATCGGCGTTTGCCATCTGCGGTCAGGTGGTGACCAGCTGCGCCGACCCTACCAGCCCGGATGGCCGTCTCACTGTGATTACGGGCTCGCCATTTCCAGCGGGGCTGGGGCCGGCCTTCATCCTTTCCGATACTTCGGGAAAGTTTCTTTTCGTCGTGGACCGGCTGTCCAATCAGGTTTCGCAATACAAGGTCGCCACCGGGACGGGAGCGCTGACGGCGAATACGTCGCCGGCCATCTCCACCGGGCTCAACCCGGTCTGGGCGGCGGTCCGCAACGGAACCACCGTGGTCGCGGCGACCGGAGGCACAACCAATTTCCTCTACGTTGCCAACCTGGGAGGATCTACGATTTCGGTCTACAACTTCGATTCCACCGTCGGCTTGCTCGGCCTGGTCGGTGGCCCCGTCAGCACCGGAGGCTCGCCCTCGGCCGTAGCCGTGAAGTAGTTTCTGGCTTCCTGATTCCGGTCTGGGCGCTACGGTGCGACCAGGGAAAGCTTCCGCTGTTCCGCGAGAATGACCACGTTCTCGACGCCCGATGCCCGTACGTAGTTCAATGCTTTGGCAACTCCCCCGTACCGGGCGCGAGCGTCGGCCTTCAGGTAGATCCTTCTCTCCGCCCCCCGGCTCAGGGCCTCACGGATTTTAGAAGGCAACTGGTCCGCCATGAGCCGGTCGGTGCCGAACCAAATGCTGCCGTCGCGTAAGACCGCCACCATCGGAGCATCCTCCCGCAGCGCAAGGGGCATCGGAATCGGGTGGCCAACCTTCGGCAGGTCGACACCTGCGCCTCTGTGATCCACAATCATCATGGCGGGCAAGAGGAACATCGCAACCAGCGCAAACATGACGGCGGCAAAGGCGGTGACGTCAATCCTGCAGATTCGAGGCATTGCCCTGGGGCGCTTGTGCCCCATCCTCTTTGATTAGACTCCGTCATCCGTCCATTGTTCCCGTGTATCCTCCGCACAAATAGATTACGGTCGTAATCGTTGGAGGGCTGCAGCTCACGCGTTTCGTCTTACGCGGAATCGCAATTCGGGAAGGGTGCTGCAAAAAGCCAGGCTGGCACCGTTAGGTGGGCACTTTCAAAATCAGATATCCGCCCGCCAGGCCGAAGATCAGATGCGGAGCCCAGGCCGCCAGCACCGGAGGTAACTGGCTGACGTTCCCCATGGACTCCGACAGGCGCGAAACCGTCATATACAGCACACCGATTCCGACCGCGGCAGCCACGCCGGCGATGGCTCCGCGTTTTCCCGCGGCCAGCGCAAAGGGAATGGCCAGCACCGCCATGATCAGAGTATTAAAGGGGAAGGCAAGTTTTTCCTGCAACTGGACCCGCAGCCGCACCACGTCGAATCCGCTCTGCTGCAGGTCACGAATGTAACGCCGCAGCTCTTCGTAGTTCATTTCGGAGGACTGCCGCACTTCTTTCTTGAAGTATCCGGGCGGCTCGCTGACGGAGGCGAAAGTGGCCACATCAAAAGTGTGGAAGTCCGCGATTGCGGGGCCGGCCATGCTGCGCTCCCATCCCTGCGTGCAAACCCATCTCTGCAGCCGTTCCTCCCAGTGCGCCTGGTCGGCATAAACGCGGCCGGTCAGCTGGAAGGTTACCGGGTCGAACTGAAACACACTGAGATTGCCGAATTGGTTCTTGTCGGAATCGAACAGCTGATAGTAGTAGATGGTGGAGTGCTGCCCGAAAATCCACTTGCGGTCAGGATTCAGGTAGGTCTGCGCCGGCTTGCCCTTGATCAGGTTGCGCAAGGCGTCCTGGCGTTTGTTAGCGTGCGGTAGGTAAAACTGGTCGAAGAAGAAAAGCCCGCCCGCCAGCATGGTCGAGACCACCAGGACAGGCACGATGACCCGATAGATGCTGATGCCAGTGGCCTTGATGGCGGTGATTTCGTTGGAACGCTGCATCAGTCCGAGGGTGACGAGCACGGCCAGCAAAATGCTCAGGTGGGTGATGTTGTACAGGAAGAAGGGCGCAACGTTGAGGAGGTATTCACCCACGACCAGCGGTGAAATCCGGTTGCGCAGGATGTCGCCAAGCAGCTCAAACAAAGTGAACACCTGCAGCAACATGAGAAACGAAGCCACGATCATGGTCAGATAGAGGAAGAAATCCCGCAGCACGTAATCGTCCAGAATCATGGGGAAGCTGGCGCTTAGGACGCGCCGCCGGCGGGACGCGCGCTGGAACGCGTCCGCCGGTCGATTGAAATTAACCAGCTGCTTTGCGCTCTGTGCCAGTTTCGTCTTGAAGGGATTCCAGTAAGAGCGCAGCGAGCTAAGCTCAAAAGGCCGTCGCTCCGAACGCCACAGCAGGAACGCGCCGAACAGAAAAAAGACGATGTTGGCCAGCCAGGCCCCGAACCAGGCGGGAGCTCGTCCCTGACGAGCCAGAGAAACTCCGACCAGCGTGACCAGGTAGTAAGCGAACACCAGAAGAATGGTGAGCACAAATCCCGCCGACTTGCCTCCCTTCTTGGAAGACAGGCCGAGAGGAATTCCGACCAGCGCCAGTACCAGACATGCGCTGGGCAAGGCGAAGCGGCGATGGAATTCGATCAGGTACCAGGGCGCGGCGTATTTCTTGACCCGGGCCGCCTGGTCCCGCAGCTCCCACGTGGCCAGTTCAGCCGCCGGCGTCGGCTCCTGGTCCTTGCTGTCACTTTGCGGAACCGGGATGGGTATGTCGGTTTGTTCGAAGGTGGAAATCTGGTAGTGGTCCGCTGAGGCCGGATCGGTTTCGTGGGTAGACCCGCTGGTCAGGTGAAGGTGCAGCACATCCGGCCCTTCGCTCACCAGGATGCCCTGCCGGGCGAGCGTAATCCGCGGCGACGCCGGAGTGCTGATGTCCGCGATGAACACGCCCTTCCAGATGGCGGCGCCCTGGGCGTTCTTCACGTCCTGAACGTAAAGCACCAGCTTGGGGAAGCCTTCATAGAAGACCCGGGGTTGGACTTCGAACGAGGCCTGCGAAGTCTTCAACCGGTCTTCGAGCCGTCCCAGCGCCGCCTGCGAAGCGGGCGCGAGATAGACCGCGTTGAACAGCGCCAGCCCCCATGCGACCACCGCGAAAAGAAGGATCACCCGAAGAAATGTCCACATCCCGATTCCGCTGGCCCGCATGGCGGTGATTTCGCTGTCGGCGGCCAGGCGGCTCAATCCGATCAGGATACCCACCAGCACGCCCATGGGGATGGTGTAGGTGAAGGCTGCAGGAAGGGTGAAAGCAAAGAGCTGCAGCACGCTCGGGAAAGGGGCGCTGTTGCGCGCGACCAAGTCAAGAATATGTCCCAGATCGCGAGTGAACAGGACAAAAGTGAAGACGGCGGCGCCGATGGCAGCGTGAGATACCACTTCGCTCAGAATGTAGCGAGTCAGAATGCGCATGGCGTGCCGGCGAAGTCGCAGCTAACAGGAGCATAGCATGGGCAGTTGCCCGGCCACGGGCATGGCAAAGAGGTTTCCTCGCAAGACACCTGCTGCGAAATGGAAGCGCAGACCCGGATGAGAATGTAGCGGATGGCGAAGTCGCTCACAACCCGGACGGGTGGCCCACTCAAGCCCGACGGGTGGCCCACTCAAGCCCGCCGTTGGCTTGAGCGGGGATGTTTCGATCGTTTCAATTCTGTCAGCCCGACCGGAACAGATCATCGCAAAGCGATGATCTGTGGAGTGGAGGGACCTGCTGTTGTGACGTCAACCGGGCTGTGAGGAGGAGTGGAGATCGATAGACGACACGAAAACACGAAGTACGGCAGGAGGACTCTGTCCAGGTCCGAACTGCCCACGCGAACCAAGGGCTTCAGATTGGCTGCGCTGAAAGCCATGCTGCCGCAATCAAACACACTGTAATCACCGCCGAAAAAACGATAGGGAGGACAAAGAGGTATCTCCAGCTCACAACCGTGATGGCGGCAAAGCAAACGGCGAACGCCCACGCAGTGCCGCGCATGAGCGCTAAAGTCTCTGCGGGAAGGCCACCTAGTTGCCACGCCAATATCGCCGCGAAAAAATAAAACACGCCGACAGAGAATCCAGCCGCCACAAAAAGGTCCCAGTATGTCCGGCTAAATCCCTGGACGTCAAAGTGAATTGACCGCATTGAGCCAAGAAGGGTATCAACTCCCCAACTGGGATCGGACTGGCGAAAACCAAGGGTATGCCCGACAGCAAAAAGCAGCAGAAGAACAGCGGCGACTCGATAAAACAGAGAGGCCTTCATCTCTTGCCTCCAGAGATAACGGCTGAAGTGTACTACGCAAAGGGTTCCAGTTTGGACAAGACGGTGGGGAGATATTCCGCAACTGTCGGATGAATATGCATGGCGCGCTGCACCACCGTATACGGCGCCTTCGCATACATGACGTCCAGTAAAACGTGAACTGCTTCATCGCCTCCGGTCCCAAGAACCGCTGCGCCCAGAATCTGTTTTGTTTCCGCATCAACACAAATCTTGATGAAACCTTGTGTCTCACCTTTTTCAAAGGCACGGCTCACCCGGATCATCGGATATTTCGCAACCAGTGCAGCGCGCCCAGACTTCCGTATTTCGGCGTCCGTCATGCCACACCGCCCGAGCGGCGGATCTGTAAACAAACCGTACGCCTGGATTCGGTCAGACACCCGGCGATGGTCCGCGTTGAGCAGATTGGCGGCAACGATTTCATAGTCGTTATATGAAGTATGGGTAAAGGCGCCGCGGCCGTTGCAGTCACCCAGGGCCCAGATCCCGGCCACATTCGTATGCAGTTCATCGTCAACCATGATGTAGCCGTGTTCGTCGGTAGCAACCCCTGCCCGGTCGAGACCCAGGTCGCTCGTGTTGGGAGTGCGTCCCACTGCCAGGAGAAGATGAGTGCCTGAGATCTCCGGCGGGCCTTCGTCGCAATCGACGCCGACGGCGATACGGCGGTCGCGCTTCGCCAGGGAGATACATTTCGCATTCAGGTGAATCCGTATCCCCTCCGTCTCCAGGATTTCGCGCAGGGCTTGGGAAACATCTTCGTCTTCACGTCCAATCAGGCGCGGCCCCTTCTCTACAATCGTGACTTCGCTCCCGAAGCGGCGATACATCTGACCGAATTCCAACCCGACATAACTTCCGCCGACAATAACGAAATGCTCCGGCAAGAAATCGATCTCCATCATCGATGAGTTTGTGAGGAACGGGACATCATGAATCCCCGGCATCTCGGGAACCGAGGCGCGCCCACCAACGTTGATGAACATTTTGTCGGCTTGCAGGACCTCATCATTGACCACGACCGTGCGCGGTGACTGAAAGCGGGCGTGGCCCTGGATGACCGTACAATTCTTAAGTCCTCGCAACCCTTCCTCTACGCCCTTGGTCGACCGTCCGGAAACTTCATCCTTGCGTGCTTTCACCCGTTTCATATCAAGGCGCACATCTCCATTGACAACAAAACCATATTCGGCGCCTCGGCGGGCAACATGGGCCGCGTACGCGCTGGCAAGGAGCGTCTTTGTGGGTATACATCCCGTATTCACACAGGTGCCGCCAAATTTGTGTCGTTCAAGAATGGCGACCGCCATGCCCGCTGCCGCAAACCGCGCAGCCAGGGACGGGCCTGCCTGGCCCGTCCCGATGATGATGGCATCGTAATGGTTCATTGCGGCAGCTCTTCGCCCGCCTGCTCCCGCACCATGTACTCCGCGTACCAGTCGGGCCAGTTCGGATCCGCCGCGCCGATGCGCTTCTCGTGCTGGCCGTGGGCGGCCGCTGCACGCCGAAGCGCGCTCACCAGGTCGTTTGCGGAGCTGTATGAGGTCACGCCAGAGTCGACGCGCCCGGGAAGCCGGGTCGTAATCTCCTGCAGCAGCCAGACATTGCCGTCGGGGTCATTGAACGAGGCGCGTGAGTAGTAGCTGCGACGCTCAGGATCCAGACCGCTGACCCGGCCTTCCGGGCCGATGTGAAAGAACTCGCTCACCTCGATGCCGGCGGCAACCAGTTGGTTCCGGGCGGCCACGATATCAGAAACGATCAGGTATGCCTTGGCTGAGCCGGGCGCTCCGAATTGCACCGAGCACCATGAACCCGGCGGCGTGAACTGGACCACGATGGGCGGCGTGACGTCCAGCCTCCCCCCGAGCTTCTTGTGGAACTCCTTCGCGCGGTCAACGTCCGAGACCGGGATGACCAAAACTTCCAGTTTCATATCCATAATCCACGCTCCTTGTTCTTTTATCTGTTGGTACGGTTGCTTGGAGCTCACTCCTCGATTTCTGCGGCTGGTCCACAATTCATGCTGCTGGTTTCACAGTTTTTGCGGTTCCCCAAAGCGAACCTGGATTAACCCGCTTCGGATGCAACGTCAGCATCTTCTCGTAGAGATCCAGGGCCGTCGATGTACTCGCCACACTGTTGTTAAAGTCATGGAGGTAACCTCGGGTTTCTTCGATGTGACGAGGCGAGCTATCCGGGTCAACGACACCATGACCGGCTACCACGGCTCGCGGATGCAGGGCCTCGATCTTATCCAGCGCGCGCAGCCACTCGCCCCTGGCCTCTTCGTCGCACTCCGCGAGATAGGGGTGCGTGTTGTTATAGACAGCATCGCCCGATATAACCAGGCCAATAGAAGGCACATGCAGCGCAGTTGTGTGCACCGTGTCGGTATGGCCAAGTTCTACTACTTCTAGCTCTTCTCCCTCGAGATAGAGGGTATCGCCGGCGAGGACTTCCGGCGCCACCAACGGCGACGGAACTTGGCCGGGGAAGCGCGGCTCCCAGAAGGAGTTTATGAAGTCCGGCTTTATCTGGTTTTGCATGGCCGCAACAGCGGAAGCGGTGGCAAACGCTCTTGCCTTGGGGAACCTGTCCAGCAGGAACTTCAGACCGAAGAAATGGTCCCCGTGGGCATGGGTGACGTAAATGGTTGTGAGACTCTTGCCGCTCTCGGCCACCCAATCTACCAACTCCCTCGAATGTTGTACGGACAGAAACGTATCGACGAGGACGGCATCGCGTTCGCCATAAATGAGTGTGACCGTGTTGGTAACCCAAGCGAGATCTTCCTTGCCGGGCGGAAGGCCTTGGGTCGAGCTACCGCGTTTCTTGGTCAGAAGCTTCCAATTCAGCTTACCCATATATGCTCCTTTCTCAATGAATGCCACTCGAATTATAGAAATGGTTGACCGGCCCCAGGTTTCCAACTCAGATTTGTTGAATCAGGTAGGCCGGTCAACTCGCGGTGGGCGCCCACCGAGTGAATTCGCCGACACCCGCCTCATGCTGCGCCTTCCTCTCTCGCCGCGCCGTTCCGGGATTCGATGGCCTTGACGGAGTTTTCAAATGCTTTTTCCAAAACGCCCTTGCCGACGGTCCCGAGCACGAAGCCGAGAAACCGTCCCTTGAGGTTCTTGCCCTCGCGCACGATGACCACGTCAATGTCGGTCTTGCCGTCGGGTTTACGCGTAAAGGTGTAGGTGTGGCCCGACGCGCCTCCCCACGTGTTGGAGTCGGTCGTGGTAAGGACGACGCGGTTGGGATCGGACCAGTCGTAGTGCAGGCGTTCCCAGATGCCGCCTGAGCCTTCGGTGACGTCGGCCTGCGTGGGGCCCCGATCATGCACCTTGAGGTACTCGTCGGCGCTGTTGCCAAATAGCTTCGAGCGGCCTGGCCCGAAGTCGGTCAGCCCGGCGACGTACTGCTCGGACGTTAAGGTGGTTGTCTGGTGGAGGTGGATCGTGGACATAAGTGCTCCTTTACTTCCCGAGATTCCCGAGATTCTGAGTCGAGTTTTGATTACTCCGGTCGATACCGCTCATGCTGCCTCTTTGCCTAGCGGGCAACCAGTTGCTGCCCGCCGTCGATGTCGTAGGTCGCGCCCGTGAGGGCCGTGTTGGTCATGATGTGTACGGCGAGCGCGGCGACGTCGGCCGGCACGACGACGCGCCGGATGGGAAGCGTGGCGCGAAGCTGATTGCGGCGGTTTTCGAGTTCATCGCCGAGGAGCGATGCCGACAACGGGGTGTCGACGAAGCCGGCAGCGATGAGGTTGACGCGGATGGGCGCGAGCTCGAGCGCCAGGCTGGCGGTGAGGGCGGGGAGCGCGGCGGTGACGGTCGGCACGATCCCCAGTCCGATGCCGGGGCGCCGGCCGCCGGTGCCGCCCATGAACAGCAGCGTGCCTCCGGGTCTTACCTTGTGGGCGGCGTTGCGGGCGACCTGGAGCGTCAGCAAGAGGTGTCCGTCGAGGGCGCGGCGCGCCTGTTCGAAGTCCATTTCGAGAAGGCGCCCGTAGGACGGACGGCCTGCTGTCACCATCACGTGGTCGATCGGGGCCGGCAGGTCACGGAAGAACCCTTCGAGGGAAGCGGGATCCGTGGCGTCGAAGGCCGCGGTGCTCAGGGCGCCGAGTTCGCTCGCGGCGCGCTGCAGGGGCTCGGGATTCCGGCCAGTGAGGATTACCTTGGCCCCTTCAGCCCGTGCTAGTCCGGCTGTTTCGAGCCCGATACCCGCGCTCCCGCCGATCACGACGACGATTTGTCCGAGGAGTTCCGGTACACGCTGCATGGGAAAGGTGGTGCGTGCGGTGCTCATGATTCCTCCAAGAATCGGTGATTGAGAACCTCGAAGGCCCGCTGGAAACAGCCGGCCTTTACCGTCCGGATCGCGGAACGAAGCGAACGAGCGGTGCGGGAATTATCACCGATTTGCGGGTGCTGGCGTTGACGCCATCCCAAGGCCCTTCAGATCCTGAGAGTCTGCCTTCGGCTTCTATTCCGCTTTCAAAAACACAGCGGCCAGCGGAGGCAGGGTCAAGGTCACCGAGTAGGGACGTCCGTGCGCCGGTTGAGATTCCGCGTGCACGCCTCCCAGATTTCCCATGCCGCTTCCGCCGTATTCGGAAGCGTCACTATTGAGAAGCTCCCGCCAGAAGCCGCCCGACGGCACTCCCACCCGGTACCCGGAGCGCGGCACCGGAGTGAAGTTGCACACCACCACCACCTGGTCGGCCGGTGAGCGCCCCTTGCGCAGGAGAGAGACAATGCTGGCGGCGGTGTCATTGCAATCGATCCATTCAAAGCCGGCGGGATCGGCATCGAGCTGGTGCAGGGCGGGTTGCTCGCGGTAGACCCGGTTGAGCTGCTCCATCCAGCTCTGCACGCCCCGGTGCACGGGATACTGCAGCACGTGCCATTCCAGGCTGGTATCGTGCGCCCACTCCCGCACCTGGCCAAACTCACAGCCCATGAACAGCAACTTCTTGCCCGGCTGGGCATACATGTAAGCGAACAGCAGTCGCAGATTGGCGAACTTCTGCCATTCGTCTCCCGGCATCTTCCCGATCAGCGATCCTTTGCCATGGACCACTTCATCATGCGAGAGCGGAAGCACAAAATTCTCCGTGAAGCCGTAAAGCATGCGGAAGGTGAGCTGATTGTGATGGAAGCGGCGATGAATGGGATCGTTGGCAAAATACGAAAGCGTGTCGTGCATCCAGCCCATGTCCCATTTCATGCCGAACCCGAGCCCTCCCACGTAAATAGGGCGCGACACCATGGGCCAGGCCGTCGACTCCTCGGCAATGGTCTGAATCCCGGGATACTCCTTGTAGGCCTCGGTATTGAAGTGACGCAGAAAGTCGATGGCCTCCAGGTTTTCGCGTCCGCCGAATTTGTTGGGAATCCACTCGCCCTGCTTGCGTGAATAGTCGAGGTAGAGCATCGAGGCTACGGCGTCCACCCGCAAGCCATCGACGTGATATTTGTCCAGCCAGAACAGTCCACTGGACATCAGGAAGCTGCGTACTTCGTTGCGCCCGTAGTTGAAGATGAAGGTTTTCCAGTCGGGGTGAAAGCCCTTGCGCGAGTCGGCGTGCTCGAACAAGTGGGTGCCGTCGAAGTAGGCCAGGCCGTGGGCGTCGGAAGGAAAGTGGGAAGGCACCCAGTCCAGAATCACGCCGATGCCGTGCTGGTGCAGATAATCCACCAGGTACATGAAATCCTGCGGCGTGCCGTAGCGCGAAGTGGGCGCAAAGTATCCCGTGGTCTGATAGCCCCAAGAACCGTAGAACGGATGCTCCATCACGGGCAGCAGCTCGACATGGGTGAAGTTCATCTTCTGGACATATTCCGCCAGACGGGGAGCGGTCTCACGATAGGTGAGCGGGCGATTGTTCTCTTCCGGCACCCGCATCCACGAGCCCAGGTGAACTTCGTAGGTGGAGATCGGCGACTGCAGCGTGCTTCGGCCGCTGCGGCTTTCCATCCATTGCCGGTCGCCCCACTCGTAGTCGAGGTCCCAGACCACCGACGCCGTGCGCGGGGGCTTCTCGTGCAGCACTCCGAAGGGATCGGCCTTGTCGCCGACGTGCGCCTGATTGTGGGAGACAATGTGGTACTTGTACAGCGCGCCTTTGCTGGCTCCGGGCACAAAGCCTTCCCAGATGCCCGAACTCCCGCGCGCGTGTAGGGGATGGGATTGATCGTTCCAGTCGTTGAAGCTGCCCAGCACAGACACGGAGCGGGCGTTGGGCGCCCAAACCGCGAAGCACGTTCCCGGCTCACCGGCAGCAGTGGTCAGATGCGAGCCCAGTTGGTTGTAAATCCGGTAGTTCGTGCCTTCGTTGAATAGATGGAGGTCCTGCTCAGTCAGAAGGCTGGTGTCATGACGAACCGGCTGCGGCAAGGTCTCGGTGCTTGGTTTGCTCATCACTCAAATAACGCTGGCCTTAGTGTACCGGACTTCCCTCGGTGGCGGTTGTTTTGGCACTGAGGATAGACAAGGCCGTCGTGCCAAGCTATGCATTTCCCTGCGTGGCCCTGCCGAATGCTGCGATGGCGGCAGCTTCGTCCGGCTCAATCTTGAAGACTACATGCAACCTGGTCATGTTCAGCAGGCTCTGAACCCTCGCGCTCAGGTTCACCAGCTTCATTTCGCCTCCTTGATCGCGAATGGAGGTGTAAAGTCGGACCAGTTCTCCCATGCCGGAGCTGTCGACGTAGTTCACCTCACCCAGATTCAGCACAATCTTCTTGTGGTCCTTGCCCAGCAAATCGTCGACAATCTCGCGCAACCTGACGTTGCCTTCGCCGTGAGTGATTCTCCCGCTGATATCGATCACCGCAACGTTGCCGTTGTGCCGGGTGGCGGCATGCATCTTGGCGGGCGAAAGCGGGCGCAAACCCAGGCTCAGGCAATCCAGCGTGCGGCTTGCCTTTTTTGCGATCTCGCTTGAATCGGTGCGGACCACAACCAGGGATCGTCCCTGCTGCAAGACCTCGCGAAAGAAGGTTACGTCGTCGGGATACTTCTCATCGAGCGCGGGCTGCGTTATCGCGGTGACGGAAGCCGCCTTCCGGACCGCGGCGCCGCTACGCGGGCCCAGTCCAAGCAGCGCGGCCGCGCCCAGGCCCAGTCCGAACACTGGACCAATTCCCGGAACCGACATTAAGGTGGCAGCCACGCCTGCGGTGTTTGCAACCGGCTTGCCGGTCGTGTCGGCTTCGCTCTCAGCGCGTGTCAGAAAGATGATCGCCTGCTCGGGCACCTCCTGGTTTACCAGGCGTTTTACTGCATCCTCAGCGCGATCCCGCGATGCGAATACTCCAATTGCAGTTTCCAATTTCCCCCCAGGGTTAACCCGCTGAAAATCTGCGCCTTTGCCGTAAATTTGTCAACGAAAACTCCCCAGGCGGGATTCTCCTCCAGCGTAAGCGCGGCGCTGTCGTTCGCGCCACCCAACTTGCGCTGGATGGGAATGCCCCAGCCCCTGATGGGCGACCAGAGATCCTTCCGCTCAGGGCTTGCTTTCCGTTTCCAGCGGCTGCATGGTTAGCGCGACCTTCTGGCAAACACCGTTGACGGTCTTGTAGACGCTGAGAATTACAGCTTCGAACTCATGGTGTCCTCCCTCCTCCGTGCTGTCACAGGCCATGTGGACCGTGCCGTATTCATAGGCCATGTCGCCTGCCGGCGTGGACACAATCCGATGCTCGCCCACCCAGGAGTGCTGGATGTTCTTGCGGTCCCCAAAGCTCTTTGTATTGGCAGCTTGTATGGCGGGTTTGCCGACCACAGGCTTCCCGTATGGGGGCATGTACGAGAAGGCATCGTCGGCAACCGGCACGTTGCCCCCCTTTATGGCAACTTCAGTGCACGGCCCCGTTTGGGCTTGGGTCAGGACCGCAGATAGCACAATCAGCAGTGGAACTATGCTGTAGCGCATTTCCAAGTCTCCTTGTGATTTCAATCTCCGTGGCAAGTAGCCCACGTTTTCTCGGACATCATAACTCCCAAGTGTGCTCCCTAAAGCAGAGATCACGCGACAGGCTGGACCGCCCGCCCGGCACGCCATGCTAGACTGCTGCTTCTTTTCCGTTTGACTTAGGACACTCAGCCCCATGCCCGTTCTGCGCGTGGTTGTTCTCTGGCATCAGCACCAGCCGTATTACAAGGACCTGGTCACCGGCCAGTACCGCCTGCCCTGGGTCCGCATGCACGCGCTCAAGGACTATTACGGCATGGTCAAAATGTTGGACGAATTCCCCCACGTCCATCAGACGTTCAACCTGGTTCCTTCACTCATCACCCAGATTCAGGACTACGTGAGCGGCAATGCGCGCGATCCGTTCTTCGAGGTCGCCGCTAAGCCAGCCAAGGATCTGACGCCCAAGGAACGACATTTCGCTGTGCAATATCTTTTCCAGGCTAACCCCGACCACCTGATTGGCCGCTATCCCCGTTACCGCGAACTCTGGGATCAGTTTCGCGGCGCCGGTAGCTCTGCCGAGCGCTCTGAAAAATATTTTCAGCCACAGGATTTTACCGACTTGCAAGTGCTGTCGCAGATCGCCTGGTTCGATGAGTTCTTCCTCGGCGATCCTGCAATCGCCGAGCTTATCGCCAAGGGGCGAGGTTATTCGCTCGACGATCAGCGCTTCGTTACCGCTCGCGAGCGTGAGCTGATGGCCAAGGTCCTGCCTGCTCACGCCCAAGCCGGCAAGAGCGGTGAAATTGAAATCTCGACCTCGCCGTTTTATCACCCCATCCTGCCACTGGTTTGCGACACCAATATGGGGGCGGTTTCCACCCCGGGCCTGCCTCTGCCGCAGAACCGCTTTCGCCATCCGGAAGACGCGCGGGAGCAGCTCCAGCGCGGCCTCGACCTGCATCAACAGGTGTTCGGCCTTCGTCCCCAGGGGGTTTGGCCGTCAGAGGGCAGCGTTTCGGACGAGGTCCTCGCCCTCGCCCAAGAGCTGGGTGTGAAGTGGATGGCCACCGACGAAGAAGTCCTGGGCCGAAGCCTGGGCATTTCTTTTCATCGCGACGGCAACGGACGGCTGCCCGCGGAATTGGCGGCGAAGTTGTATACCGTTTACCGCTTCGAGGCTGGCCAGACTGAAATGCACATGATCTTCCGCGATCACACGCTTTCCGATCTGATCGGATTCGTGTACTCCGGCATGCCTGCGCAGGAAGCTGCCAGTCACCTCATGCAAAACATCAAACAATCGGCGCAATCGATTCTTGACGCGGGACATGACGCGGTCATTCCCATCATCCTCGATGGTGAGAACGCGTGGGAGTACTATCCCCGGTCGGGCCGCGAATTCCTGCGCCGCTTCTACGATGCGCTGCAACGCGAACCCGGCGTGGAGGCGGTCACGGTTTCCGAGGCCATCGCACGCCACCAACAGTTTGGTCGGCTCTCCACTCTGGTTCCGGGATCATGGATTCACGCCAATTTCAATGTGTGGATTGGCGCTCCCGAAGACAACCGCGCCTGGGACTATCTTTACCACGCCCGCAACTTTTACGCTCAGGCCGCCCCGGCAGCGGGCGAAGAGCAGCGCCGACTGGCATTTGAGGAACTGCTGATCGCGGAAGGCAGCGACTGGAACTGGTGGTACGGACCCGAACACCATTCCACCAACGACCGTGAATTCGATGAACTCTACCGCAAGCACCTCTCCAACGTTTATCAGGCGCTGGGCACGCGCCCGCCCGACTACCTGGCCCAGCCCATTGTCGGAAGCCTGGCTCGCCCCTCGGTCATATCTCAGAGCGCTTATATTCATCCCCATATAACCGGCGAGATGGTGCGTTATTTCGAGTGGATGGGGGCGGCAGTCTACACCGCCGACCGCCGCGCCGGAGCCATGCACGGCAAACAGTTTCTGCTCGACTCGGTTCACGCCGGAATCGACGAGGCTTTCGTGTACGGACGCCTCGATTTTGCAGACAACAAAGTCCCGGCTGAGAATTTCGAAATCGTGGTCAATCTGGAATCTTGGCTGGGAGACGGACGACGGCCGCAGCGCGCCCTGCGTCTCGATGTGGAAACGGAATCGGGCAAGATTCGCAATTGGAGGGTCGGCGTCGCCGGCACGGATCGACCTCTCGCCGTCTGGGAGCAACCATCGGAGGACGTGGCTGTGGCGCTCGGACGTAACTTTGAATTCAGACTTCCACTGACCTGGCTGCAGGCTGCACCGGTGGCCGCGGCGCAAGACAGCAGCAACACCACCGCTTCCGTCGGTCGGAGACTTCGCCTGCGTTTCAGCATGTGGCAAAACGGTCTGCCCGTCGACGCCCTTCCGGTAGAGGGGTGGATGGAGTTGCAGTTGCTCAGCCCGGAAGAGATGGCAACGTCCATGTAGGGAACTCAAGTCGTTCGCCGCATCGCGATACGCGTTCTGTCAGCTCAGAGAAGCAAAGAGAAGCAAAAAGAAAACGGCGGCCCGTTGCCGCCGTTTCCAGTACCACACTCGCACAGACTACCGCAGCGCCACCAGATTCAAGATCTGCGACAATACCGAGCCCAGAACGCTGTAGTCTCCATTCGAGTAAACCCCGTATTGATAACGGTCGTAGTAACCGTCCTCATAACCTCGCTGGAAACCTTGGCGGAAATAGTAATTGTAGGCGTCCTGGTCTTCGTAGTATCCGTCGTAGCCATAGTTCGCGTCCTGGAAGGCGTAGGAGTCCTGATAGTTGAAATTCCAGTGATCCTCGCGATCAGCACTGCCGGCGCGAAAGCCTTCTGCGTACCCGTAGTTGACCGCCCGCTGCAGCAAGTCTGCGCCGTATTGGTTGATCTCGTAGTAACTTCCGCCCCGATAGTAGCGATAAGACGGCGCGGTGTAGAAGTAGGGATCGGAGTAGTAATCGCGCTGGGCTTGCGCCCGGATTCTCTCCTCTCGCAGATGCTCCAGATAGTCCCGCTGAAAGCGATACTGCGCCATCCGGCGCTGCTGCTGTAGCTGGGCAGTCTGGAATTGCAGCCGCCGTTCTTGTTCATCAAGGTGCTGCCGGTACTGCGCCACGCGTTGCTGCTGTTGCAGGATGAGCTGCCGCTGGCGCTCCTGGGAAAGCCGCTGCTGCTGGTTGACCTGGAACTGGCGCTCACGGGAAAGCCGTTCCTGCTCCTGTTGCGCGCGCTGCTGATTAACCTCGATTTGCTGTTGTTGCGTACGCTGCTGTTGCTGTCGATTTAATTCCTGCTGGTGTTGCTCTGAGAGCCGCTGCTGTTGCTGGCGGTTCTGTTCCGCCTGTCGCTGCTGCTGCTCCTGCTGCGCGCGCTGTTGCTGCTGTCGGTTCTGTTCTATCTGTCTCTGCTGCTGTTCCTGCTGTGCGCGCTGTTGTTGCTGGCGGTTCTGTTCCATCTGTCGCTGCTGCTGGTCTTGCTGGGCGTGTTGCTGCTGCTGTTGTTGCTGCTGACGATTTTGGTCGGTCTGTCGTTGTTGTTGGCTGCGGTCCGGTTGGGTCTTGCCCGTCTTTTCATTTCTCTGTTGTTCATTCTTCTGTTCTTGTTCCCGACCGCCGCTTGGCTGGTCTTGGCGGGAAAACACGGGAGCGTTGAACCCGAGAAGCAAACAGAGAACTGCTATGCCCCTGATTCCGACTTGCTTCATAGGAATAACCTCCAGCCGTTTGGATGCCGCACGAGACTACACGGTTCGCAATAACCGTGCTTCCAGTAAATTTCATGAGGATTTTAAGTTTGGCTTCAGAAAACAGCAGAAATCATGAGGGAAATACTGTAGAGGAACCACCGGGACCGGGAGACTTGGAATTGCTACCCGATCCCGCGATGCGATCATGGGTGCCGCAGTGTCACCCGGCCTTACTGACCTTCGGTTACCGGCGTGAGCTGCAAGGGCCGGCTCAACTCCATCATCAGTTCCGTGCCCGACGGAAGCACGGCAGATCGTTTCTTGCCCAGCCAGTGGGCCACCGTCAGAGTTGCGCCCACGCCGCCTCCAATAAGCAGGCCCTTGCCTCCGCCCGCCAGTCCGCCCACCAGCATGCCGCCGCCGGTGCCGAATCCGATTTCGGTCAGGTCGTGCGCGTCATGGCCTTCACCTTTGAACTGGTCTTCCGTGTTTACATCGGTCCCATTGTGCAGATTGGTGTCGACCAGCGCCGCGTTGAGCATGAATCGATCCCCGTTGGGCATCACCACGGTCTCGGGAAAAATTCCAATCGTCGGTTTGCCCGCGATGCGGCGTGGCTCATTGATCTTGGTGACCCGGCCTTGCACTGTGGCCCCGACTGGAATCGCAGTCTTGCCGTCCAGCAGGACCGCCTCCGTAACTCTCCCGGAAAACGCATCGCCTTCCTTGCTGGAGAATGTGGACAGCGTGTTTTCCAGTTTGACCTTAAAGGCCGTACCCGCGGGCAGTGACAGATTGGTCTGTCCTCCGGCCGCGGTCGCCAGCAACAGTGCGCCCAGCAGTACCAGTGTTTTTTTCATTCCGCCTCCTGAATTTTCCTTCCAAGACTTCGCCCGTGGCGACTGTCCTCAGCCTGCCGTTGCCACTTTTCGCACCGCCTCCATGACCTGACTCAATGGTGCCCGGTCGGTCTGGTTGTCTCCGCGATAGATGTACGCGACCTTCCGCTGTCGATCGACCAACAGGGTTGCGGGATGCGCTATGTGGATGGCATCCATTCCCAGCCGGTGATACAGCCCGTACGCTTTGGTGACCGAGCGGTCTTCATCCAGCAGGAACGGATAGGACACGGGATGGGACTGGAGAAACTTTGCCGGGTTCCACACGCCCCGGGCCTTCTCCGCCGCGATGTACACCAGTTCCGCTCCGGCCTGCCCGATTTCAATTTTCATGAGCTCTACCTGAGCCATGCGCTTGACGCAGTTCGGTCACCAGGTACCACGCAAAAATTCCACGATCAGGGTTCCGCGGGACAGGAAACCCGACAGTGAAAGAATGCCGTCGCGGTTTGCCGCGGCCAGCAAAAATTCCGGCGCCCGCGACCCCACTGTCAGAGTCTCCGTGCGATCCTGCATCCTGATTTCGACTCTAGAGCAGAATCCGCAAGGATCAGCCTGTGGAAAAGCCGATGAACCATGCCAGATACGGGCCGCCCACGTGCAGGATCCTCTAACATCCGCCGCGCCGAAGCGCCCGCCTCAGGCTTCCTTTATAATCGCCAGTCTCACTACACTCTCAACCCCAAGGCGGGCCAGCTATCATGGATGGAAACAGGCACATTCAGAAGATCCAGGCGCGCGAGATTCTTGATTCCCGCGGCAATCCCACGGTGGAAGCCGAAGTCTTTCTTGCGGGCGGCGCTCGCGGCCGTGCGGCCGTGCCCAGCGGAGCCTCAACCGGTGAGCACGAGGCCGTGGAATTGCGCGACGGCGACAAGAAACGCTATCTGGGCAAAGGAGTGGCGAAGGCGGTCAAGAATGTGAACGGTGCGATTGCGGAAGCGCTGGCCAACCTGGACGCTGCGGAGCAACGCGCGCTCGATCAAAAAATGATCGAACTCGACGGCACCGAAAACAAGAGTCGTCTGGGTGCCAACGCCATCCTGGCAGTTTCCATGGCGGCCGCCCGTGCTTCCGCTGCTTCCTTCAGTCAGCCACTGTATCGTTATCTCGGCGGCGCCAGCGCCAATATTTTGCCGACGCCGATGATGAATATCTTGAACGGCGGCGCTCATGCCGACAACAACGTGGACTTTCAGGAGTTCATGGTCATGCCGGTGGGCGCGAAGTCTTTCTCCGAGGCGCTGCGCTGGGGCGTCGAGGTGTTCCACACGCTGAAAGGCGTGCTCAAGAAGCGTGGCTACAATACCGCGGTCGGAGATGAAGGCGGGTTTGCTCCGTCGGTGAAATCGAACGTGGAAGCGATTGAAGTGGTTCTTGAGGCCATCACCCAGGCAGGATACAAGCCGGGGAAGGAGATCGCCATCGCCCTCGATCCTGCGGCCAGTGAGTTCTATCAGGACGGCAAGTACGTCTTCAAGAAGTCTGACAAGTCCGCGAAGAGTTCCGACGACATGGTTCGTTTCTGGGCGAAATGGGCGAAGGACTATCCCATCGT
The DNA here is from genome assembly GCA_035937515.1 of Terriglobales bacterium. Taxonomy (GTDB): domain Bacteria; phylum Acidobacteriota; class Terriglobia; order Terriglobales; family Acidobacteriaceae; genus JAIQFF01. Next base: position 123,472 of record DASZHW010000010.1, read on the forward strand.
TTCGCTCGAAGATGGTTTGTCGGAGGAGGACTGGGACGGCTGGCGGAACCTGACCAAAGAGCTGGGCGGGAAAATCCAACTGGTGGGCGACGATTTATTTGTCACCAATGTCAAATTCCTGCAGCAGGGAATCGACAAGGATGTGGCCAACTCGATCTTGATCAAGGTCAACCAGATCGGCACGGTCAGCGAGACCCTGGATGCCATCGACCTGGCTCGCCGCAATGGCTACACGTCCATCATTTCGCACCGCTCCGGCGAAACCGAAGACACGTTCATTGCCGACCTGGCCGTGGCCACTGGAGTTGGGCAAATCAAGACGGGCTCTGCCTCGCGCACCGATCGCATCGCAAAGTACAACCAGTTGCTGAGAATTGAGGGAGAGTTGGGCGATGCAGCGAGGTTCTTGGGATTGAAGGCCTTGAACTGCAAGCCGTAGCCAACCTAACTGTAGATCTTGCTGAAAGCTGACAGCGGAGGGCTGACCTCTAGAAGCCAGGAGCCAGAAGCTGCATGAGCCGTCCCAAACCACTCGTCCTCATCATCCTTGACGGTTGGGGATATCGCGCCGAGACCAAGGCCAATGCCATTGCCCTGGCCCGTAAGCCCACCTACGATCGACTGCTGCGCGAATATCCCAACACCCTCATTCAGACCAGCGGCAAATATGTCGGTCTGCCCGACGGCCAGATGGGCAACAGCGAGGTCGGCCACCTTAACATCGGCGCTGGACGCATTGTTCAGATGGACAGCACCCGCATCGAACTGCTGATCCAGAATGGCGAGTTTTTCTCCCATCCTGTCCTGCTCGCCGCCATGAAAAACGCGCGCGCTGGGGGGCGCCGTCTCCATCTCTTTGGCCTGGTTTCGGATGGAGGCGTTCACTCCTATCAGAGCCACCTCTACGCCCTGCTCAAGATGGCCAAGCAGAACGGCGTCGATCGCGTTTTCGTGCACGCCTTCATGGATGGCCGCGACACTCTGCCTACGAACGGCGCCGGATATCTGGAGCAATTGCAGCAGAAGATGCGCGAGTACAACACCGGAAAGATCGCCTCCGTGAATGGGCGTTACTACGCCATGGATCGTGATCGCCGTTGGGAGCGTATCGCCAAGGCGTTCAACGCCATGGTGTTCGGGGAGGGCGAGGGCGGCAAGTACGTCGACCCAGTGCAGGGCGTGAAAGACTCCTACAACAAGGGCGTAACCGACGAATTCGTCGTGCCCTTCGTTTGCGTGGACAATCGTGGCGCGCCCCTGGCCAACATCCGTGACGAGGATTCCTGCATCTGCTTCAACTTCCGCGCCGATCGGGTGCGCCAGATCACACGCGCCCTGGCTCGCAACAGCGGACTGAACCCGCAAGGAGGGAGCGATCTGCCGGGGGCGGCTGACCTCGATGCCGCCATCCCCCGCGCCCGCCTGCCCAAGAACTTGCACTACGTCTGCATGACCCAGTACGACAAGAAATTCTCGCTTCCCGTGGTGATTCCGTCGGAGTCGCTCGACAACATTCTGGCCAACGTAATGGGACAGATGAACCTGCGAAATCTGCGCGTGGCCGAGACTGAGAAATATGCTCACGTGACCTATTTCTTCAACGGAGGCATCGAGCAGCCCTTCCCGGGGGAAGACCGCGTGCTGGTGCCTTCGCCCAAGGTGGCGACTTATGATCTGAAGCCGGAGATGAGCGCCGCCGGAATTGCCGACGCGGTCATCAAAGCCGTGGACGATGGAACGTTCGATGTCATCATCGTAAACTTCGCCAATGCGGACATGGTCGGGCATTCTGGAAAGATCGAGCCTACGGTCAAGGCCGTCGAAACTGTGGACGCATGTCTGGGGCGGATTGAGCCTGTGGTCCGGGCCAAGGGCGGAGCGCTGCTGATTACAGCCGATCACGGCAACGCCGAGATGATGATTGATCCGGCGACCGGCGGCCCGCACACCGCGCACACCACCAATCCGGTACCGTTTATCGTGATCGCCGAGAATGGAAAGAAATTCTCACTGAAGCCGGGAGGCTCGCTGCGCGACATCTCGCCAACGGTGCTGGGAATGCTCGGCATTCCGCAGCCGAAAGAAATGACCGGGAATGACCTGCGAGTGCCACTGAAGAGTGCATGACGCGGATGCGGCCCGCAGGGCCATCGGGAGATCGGGTCAGCGGGCCACTTCCAATCGGATCTTCGTCTGATCGGAGGACGCAACGTCCAATCCTGAAGTCAGCAAACAGGAGGAGCTCAGGAATCGCAGCAAGCAGTTTGTTCTTAGAATCATTCATCTGTTCCGGCACCTGCCGCGCTCTCCCGAGGCGCAGATATTGGGCAAGCAGCTATTGCGATCGGGCACGTCGGTTGGAGCAAACTACCGCGCCGCCGGCCGGGCAAGATCGAAGCCGGAATTCATAGCCAAGATTGGTATCGTGGTAGAGGAAGCTGACGAGACTGTTTTCTGGCTTGAATGCCTGGGCGATTCCGGCATCGCAAAAGCGGAACGTCTTCAGGACTTGTTGAAAGAAGCGAACTCTTTGCTTGCTATCTTCGCTGCATCCCAGAGAACGGCCCGCAGGTCAGGTAGAGAGAACCTGAGCGATGAGTGACCCAACTCCTAATTGTCCGATGACCCGACCACCAGATCGCCCGACCACCCGACCATGAAGCTCCTGATTGTTCTTCGCCACCCCTTCGAGCTCTGGAACTCGCCAGCCTGGCTGTCCGAGCGCATTCATCGGGACTTTCCGACCGTCGAAGCGGTGCAGCGATCCAGTTACGATGGAATCGAAGACTATCTCCGCGACGCCGAGGCAGTCATTGCTTGGTCGCTCCGTCCGGAGCAATTCAAGGCCGCTGAAAAACTGTGCTGGATTCATTCGCCCGCGGCCGCCGTCCATCAACTGATGTTTCCGGAGCTGATTCACAGTGAGGTCATCCTCACGAATAGCAGCGAGGTGCACGGTGGAGTGGTTGCCGAGCATGTCATGGCGCTGGTCTTCGCTCTGGCCAAGCGATTGCCCCAGGCCGCGAGTTTTCAGCTGAAGCATGTGTGGGGACAAGAGGCTCTCTGGCTGGGACACCCTCGTCCGCGAGAAGTTGCAGGCGCCACTCTTGGGCTGGTCGGCCTGGGCGGCATTGGACGAAGAGTCGCGAAATCAGCAGCCGGGGTGGGTATGCGAGTGATCGCGGTGCGCGAGCACCTGGGCAAGGAAATGCCGGAAGGCGTGCAGCAGGTTTTCGCTTCCACGCAACTCGATGATCTCCTTGCGCAATCCGACTACGTGGTGCTGGCCACTCCGGTGACGCCCAGCACTCTGGGGCTGATGAATGCGGCCCGCCTGGGCAAGATGAAACCAGACGCCTATTTGATCAACGTAGGCCGGGGCCCGTTGATTGATGAGGCCGCGCTGTCTGAAGCCTTGCGTGAACAAAAGATCGGAGGCGCCGCGCTCGACGTGTTCGCCGAAGAGCCGCTGCCCGCCGATTCTCCGCTGTGGGACCTGGAAAACCTTTTCATCACACCCCACACCGCTGGCATCACGGAAAAGCTGTGGGATCGGCACTACGCCTTCATCTCGGAAAACCTGCGGCGCTATCTGGAAGGCCGGCCCCTGCTGGGAGTGGTGAACAAGAAACAAGGCTACTGATAGTCGGTCGTCCAGCGCTGCTGTAGCGTACAGAAAAAAACAAAACCCCTCATGGCCGAGGGGTTTCGCGTTCCGCTGGACTGCATTTCTAGCTGGCGCGGGGCATCGGCTTGTCTGTTTTCTGAAAATCAGCTCTTGCCTCGCCGGTAGACGTCACATCCTGCGCTCCAGAGTGTTCGAGGATCTGCTTTGCCTTCTTTGTCCACTCCGAGTCATCGCAGTGTACCGAAAGCAGGATCCCGCCTTCCTTGATCCGGCCTTCATAGCGTTTGGCCTCGAACTCGGGAATACCCATCCCGATCAAGGCACCCGTGAGACCGCCGATGGCTCCTCCTACTCCCACGCCCGCCAGGGCGGCCATGATGGGTCCGGCCGCAATGAACGGACCCAGCCCCGGAATGGCCAATGCACCAATTCCAGCCAGCCAGCCCAGAGCTCCACCCACCACAGCTCCGGTACCTGCTCCTGCAGCCGTTCCTTCAGGCGCCTTTGTGTTCTTTTGCGCTGCGAAATCCTTGGTGCCTTCGTTCTGGGGAAAGAGAACCGAAATGTCGGTGTTGCGGAAACCTTGCTGCCGCAACATATCTACTGCGGTTTCGACCCCGACCCGGTCACGATAAATTCCAAATGCTGCTGTGTTCTTACCCGCCATGTTGATCTCCTTAGGTTGATATTGGTGTAAGTACTGTGCTTCATTGTTTGGATTGCAGCCAGAAGGGCAATCAGGTTCTGCTATTTAGGCGCGACCTGAATTTCGCTGCTCACTTTGTCGGCGCCCGCGATTTCGGCCGCCTTGGCTTCCACCGTCTGCTTTTCCTCGTCTGTCTTCACCGGACCTTTCAAGGTGACCATGCCGTTCTGCGCAATCACTTTGACGTTGTGGGCTGAAGTGGACAGCGACTTGTCTTTCATCAGCGCTTTCCGGATTTGCTGAGCCAGCTGTCGATCGGCGGCATTTTCCTTCTGCTGATCGGCGGTCGGTTCGGACTTGTTCTGGTCGCGCTGATTGGTTTTGGTATTGTCGGCGGGTGGATTGTCCGCGCTGGGATACTCTTGCCCCCAACCCAAACCACCCAGAAGTAGTAGTTGTGCGAGCAGTGCTTTGATAGCGAGTCTCTTCATCATTGGGTTCACCTCCAAGTTGAAAGTCCTGTCTGAGATGACGGGTCCGAAGCAGAGGATGGCTCAGGCGGTCCCGATTTCTGGAGATAGTTTTCGTCGTGGATTTCTTGGATGCGGTAGTTGGACTTCGCCGCTAGTTCAGTTTCGCGTACTCCGCCTTGGCTTCTTTGAGGAGGGGGACGTCGGGATCGGCATCTTTCCACAAGCCGAAGAAGTCCTGGTAGGCAGCCTTGGCCTTGGCGGTGTTGCCGGAGAGAGCATAGGCCCGCCCCAGGCCGAGGTGCGCGAGCGCCCCGAGTGGGAAGTTGACGGTTACGCCGCGGTGGTCGACAAACTTCTGGAACTCGGTGACCGCGTCACTGCCGTGGTGAGCCATGAGTTGGGCCTGGCCGCGAATGTAGGCAGGGTACAAGGTACCCACCTGCAATTGCGACGGTTGGCCCAATTCGTAGGGTGCGGCGGCTTCCAGAAGCATTGCTGGAATTCAGTTCGATGGCCGCCTTGATCGTAGGCAGCCAGTAGACTTTTAGCATGGTTTGTGACGGATAGCTCTTTTCTAGTTCTTCGCTGATGGTTTTAGCGCGGGCAGCATCGCCGGCCCGTGCCAGCGTCAAGGCAGAAAACATTTTAACGTCCCGCCCCGGAGACAGAGCTAACGCGGCCGCCACATCCTGCCTCGCCATTGCTGCGTTACCGAACTCCGCCTCCCGAAGTGCCGCATTTACCTGCCAGAGCGCGGCGGCTTCTTTTGAGTCGGCGCGAACCGCCGCATCCACCGCGCGCCGCGAGAAGTCCCGGGCCCTGGCCAGGCGCCCATGATATGCCTCAGTATCAGATTGGAATGAGAGCAAAAGGTCTTCTGTTCCCGCCTTTCCCGCCGCCCAATTGACCTGCCGCTCCATCTCCGTCGTATCGTCCTTGAGGAAGGCCAACTGGTAGATTGCCAGATGCAGGAAATCGCCCTCAAACTTGTGCTCTTGGGCCTCTTCTATCGCCTTCTTAGCCTGGTCCAGTCGATTGAGCGACAGGTTGGTGCCTGCGAGATTGAAATATCCAACTACGTCCGGTTCCAGAGCTTGAGCGATTTGGGTTTCAGCCAGGGCCTTCTCGTACTGTCCAAGCTGAGAGTAGATGTAGCCCAGATTTCCCGGCGGCACCGAGTCCTCAGGATAGCTTTTGGCCCACAGTTCGTAGACCTGGCTGGACTGCTCTAACTCCCCCGTAACCGAATCGTAGTACAAGGCTGAAATGCGATATCTTTCCCGTTCGCTCACCCGCTCCCGCAGGTCGTACGCCTTCCTGATATTTTCGGCCCCCAGGCTGGCCTGTCCAAGATTGCCGTATGCCAGACCTAGACTGGCGTAGGCGACAGCAAAATTGGGGTCAAGTTCGATAGCACGTTTGTAGAACGGTATCGACTCCGCGTTTCCTCTGGTGCGGGAGGTGGTTATGCCCATGCTGAACGCTTTCAGTGCTTCCAGCGAAGCCGTGGTCGCCGCGACCGGTACATCGAACTTCTGAATTGTGGCCAGTGATTCGCCCAGCTTCACCCGCAGACTCGACGTCGCCGTCCCCAGCGCTTTAAGCACATCCTGCTTGGTCGCCGCCTCTTGCTGTTCTTTGGCAAGGGTATCGCCACTGCTGCACCCGATCGCGTCCACCCCCACCACGTATTGCCCACCCAGGTTGGAAATTGATCCCGCCAGAAACGCCTTGCTGCCTGTCCGGATACAAAGTTCCCGCGCAATTTCCCGCGTAACTCGTTCACCCGAAGGGCGGCCCATCAGGTGAAGAGTCTCTTCTACCTTGCGATCAGAAAGGATATTGAGAAAAGGAGATTGTGCCAGCTGTACCGCCAACGCCTGCTTCAGAGCATCGTCGAAGACGGCATCGCCGGTCTTGTTGTCGAAGTCTGCCAGAACAATGCTGTCTTTCTGCGTCAGGGGGGCGGCAGGCCGCGACCGAAGATAGAGGCCGCCGCCAATCAGGGCGGCTACCGCCAGGACTGCAGCCGCAATCAGAGGCTTCCAAAGGTTCTTTCCACCACCCGGAGCAACCTCAGCAGCCTGTACCGCGCCCGAGGATATCCGCTGTGCCACTGCCGGACCCGAACCGGATACAGAAACCGCGTGCGCCAAGCCCAGCTCAGCAGTCTGCACCTGCGTCACCGGCATCGTGCCAGAACTCGCTGCACTGGGCCGGCCGGTCTCCGTCTCCCGCTTCAGGCGCTTCAGGTCGGCGCGCATATCCGAGGCATGCTGGTAGCGCAGGTCGCGGTCCTTTTCCAGTGCCTTGTTGACGATGCGTTCGAGCTCGGCGGGCAAATCGGGATTCAGTCTGACCGGCGTGAGTGGAGCGCGGTTCAGGATGGCGTCAAAAACGGTGGCCGTACTATCGCCGCGGAAAGGCACCTGGCCGGTCGCCATCTCGTATAGCACTGCGCCAAACGAGAACAGGTCGGTCCGCGTGTCCAGTTCCTTGGCCCGTGCCTGTTCGGGCGACATGTAAGCCACTGTGCCGATGGCGGCGCCGGGGCTGGTGAGCTTGTCGTCCACCGTGCCTGAGTTGGTGTTCAGGGACGCCATCTGGCTGGCCGAACTTTGCTCGGCGGCCACTTTGGCCAGCCCAAAGTCCAGAACCTTGGCGTGCCCGCGCCGCGTAACGAAGATGTTTGCCGGTTTGATGTCGCGATGGATGATCTTCTCGCTGTGGGCGGCATCGAGCGCGTCCGCGATTTCGATCGCGAGCGAGAGCATCGTGTCGTTGTCGAGCGGACGTCCCGTGATCATGTGCTTCAGGGTCACGCCGTCCAGATACTCCATTACGATGAACGCCCGGCCGTCGTGCTCGCCGAAATCATGGATGGTGCAGATATTGGGATGGTTCAGGGCAGAGGCGGCGCGGGCCTCACGGCGAAACCGCTCCAGAGCTTGCGGGTCTTTGGCGACATTGTCAGGCAGGAATTTGAGGGCCACCGAGCGGCCCAGGTTGGTGTCGTCGGCCTTGTACACCACCCCCATCCCGCCACCGCCGAGTTTCTCGACGATGCGGTAGTGCGAAATCGTCTTGCCGATCACAAGGGAGCAATCTTAGGGCGCAGCGCGGAGCAAGTCAAACCGGGCCTGGAACGCTATCCTCCCTCTGTGTACTCCGTGTCCTCTGTGGTTAGAGCCTCTTACCCGCTAGCCCACTACGACGCCACGGCAATTCTCCGGATCAAATCCTGTTGCTCTGCTTTGCTTTCCGCGCCGATGGTAAATGCGTCGAGCACGCCCAGCGACAACGCATACTTCAACGCTTCGTCCGGCCGGTTGCGCAGGTCTCCCTGGCCGAGAATTTTCATGCCGACAATCCCCTTTCCGGCCGCCTTCATCTCGCGCAGCACGCTGACCACGGTGTCGGGATCGGCGTCCATGTGTGACCCAATGGGATTGATACGCACCAGGTCAACTTCCACCCACGGCGATCGGGAGGCCGCGCGCAAGGCCTCAATACTGTGGCAGGAGCAGCCATGCGCCCGAATGATTCCTTTTTCCTTGGCCTCGGAAAACACGTCCATCACTCCCCGGTAGCGTTCGGTCCAGTCGGATTCAGTCATGCAGTGCATCAGGCAGATATCGATGTAATCGGTGCCGAGCTCCCGGCGGAAGCGGTCGAGGTCGGCGCGAGCTGTGGCCGGATCGCGGGCCCAGGTTTTGGTCAGCACCGTAACTTTGTCGCGGGACACCTGCTTCAACGCCTCCGCCACGTGGGGATGGCTTCCATACGCGTCGGCGGAGTCAAAAAATCGCAGGCCGTTGTCATGGCCGTTGAGCAGCAGATCGGACAGTCCCTTCACGCCCAGGTCGGTTTGGTGTGAATGATGTCCCGTCCCTACGGTTCCAGTTCCCATGGCCAGCCGGCTGCTTGTAATTCCTGTCTTGCCCAGTGTCACCGTGTCTGAAGCGCTGAACTTGCGGGGTAGGGGAGGCAGCGCAGGCAGCGCCCTGGGGGCCCCGGCCCAGCCCCGTGTGCCCAGCCATGCCGCTCCCACACCGCAGGTTGCGCTGATGATGAAGTCTCTGCGTTTCATTGGTGCCTCCTCCCGCGCCAGATTCCCATCCCTGCAGCGTTGGACGAAACGAGCACGGTTTCGGATATCACGGGTCCCACCTCTCCATGCCGGAGAGACTCCAGCCACAGACCGCTACCCCGCTCACGCTACTCCTTTGCCCTTCGCGATTCAAATAGACAACACCGGGCCGGGCACGAGTCGTCCATACACTCCGCAGCCCCACGATTTCACACGCGTTCCTACAGTCTTTCCTTTAGCTATGAGAAACAACTCCTCGCCTGCAACTTGGATCAGAGTAGCGTCGTTAAGGCCTTAACACTGTGGGCGGTCCAATTCCACCGGCGAGGTGACTTATGCTTTGGACGATTTTCGTGATTCTTCTAGTGCTCTGGTTGTTGGGACTTGTGAGTTCATACACCCTGGGCGGCTTTATCCACATCCTGCTGGTCCTGGCGATCGTTGTATTGCTGATCAACGTGATCCAGGGACGCAGGCCGGCACTCTGAGCCGCAGCATCCCAGGGAGTCGAGGGCCCGCCGCCAGACAGGTGCCGGGTCCATGCAGTAAAACCATCATCGTTTCTAAGGAGGATAACTTGAAGAGATCTCTATCCGTTTTGGTAGTGCTTGGCTTATTCACATTGCTCGCCAACATGGCATGGGCGACCGCCGAAGAGGATTCGGTCGAGCGCTTGCAGAATTCGGCCAACGTGCTCAAGGAAATCATGGACGCCCCCGACAAGGGCATACCGGAAGAAGTGCTGGACAACGCAAAATGCATCGTAGTAGTTCCCAACCTGGTCAAGGCCGGCTTCATCGTGGGCGGTAAGCACGGGCGGGGCGTGGCCAGTTGCCGCACCGCGAACGGATGGAGCGCGCCCGCGTTCGTTTCGGTCGGAGGCGGAAGCTGGGGCCTGCAGATCGGCGCGGAAGGCATCGACCTCGTCATGCTGGTCATGAATGACGCGGGTCTGCAGCACCTGCTTTCCAGCAAATTCCAGATCAGCGGGGAAGGTTCGGCTGCCGCGGGTCCGGTGGGGCGTCACGCCTCGGCGGGTACCGACTGGAAGATGAATGCTGAACTGCTGACCTACTCTCGCTCCAAGGGCGCCTTCGCCGGCCTCACCCTGGAGGGTGCAGTGGTCGAGCAGGATTCCGATTCGACCACGGCGATTTACGGCAAAGATATACCCTTTCGCCGGGTGCTCATGGGAAATGTAAAGCCGCCGGCAGCGGCCGCGCCCTTCATGGCAGCTCTTTCGATGGCCGGCCATCAGGCTGCCGCGCACGAAGCCAAGGAACAAATGGAAGACGCGAAATAGGGCAGATTCACTTCGGAATCGCCCCTTCGTCCGAAAGCCCCGCCTCGCCGCGGGGCTTTTTTGCTGCAAGCTTATGAGAAACAAAATGTGCGGCGCGACAGTCTTGGGCTACTCGTCGCCACTCAAGTCCGGTTCGAAAAGCCCGCTGAACAGGCTGAAGGCTACGATGGGGATGACAAACACGCAGCCGATTGCGCCAACCAGAAACGTGCGCTGAAAATACGCACGATGATTTCAACCGCGGAGGCAGGCACCCGAGGCCCTTCGTGATCTGCCGAATAGATTCTTCCTGCATCCGCATTATATAAAGAATGCATGAACCTGGTGGATCATTTCGCTCGCCTTTTCACCTACGACGACTGGGCCAATCGCGAGGTCCTGGCAAACTTGCAAGCGGCGCCCGCTGCTTCGCCACAGTCGCTGAAGCTTGTCGCTCATGTTCTGGCGGCGGAGCGGTTGTGGCTCGAGCGGTTGAGTCAGCAGGAACAGACGCTTCCGGTCTGGCCCCAATTCACCATCGAGCAGTGCGATGACCAACTGGCGGCGCTGGCGTCACTTTGGAAAAACTACCTGGCCGCCGGCAGTGAAGCGGAACTGGAGAAGTCCGTGAGCTACAGGAACAGCAAAGGCGAGGCCTGGAGCAGTCGCAAGGAGGACATCCTGATGCACGTAATCATGCACTCAGCCTATCATCGCGGACAGGTGGCTACAGCCGTTCGGGCCGCCGGGTCCACCCCCGCCTATACCGACTTCATCCACAGCGTTCGCCAGGGTTTCGTAAAATAGCTTCATGAACAGTCCAACACCGCCCGAGTCAGGCGGCGCATCAGGCCTGAGGGCATCGGTCCCGTGGGCTGGGCAAAGTCGGGAAACCAGATTGCATCATACAAAGCAAGCGGATCGGGACGGTCAGGCCCCAGAACGACCAGCCGACCGACCGACCGACCGACCAACCAAGGAGTGCCATGAAAAAAGCTGCTTTTTCACTGCCGGCCGTCCTGCTGCTTGCGGCCTTGAGCCACGCCCAGGTCGCAACTGAACCGGCGCCGCCGCCGGCGAACCCACTGGCTTCGGGCACCGTCATTTCTGCCGAGTTGTCGAAGTCGCTCGACGCCAAGAAGCTCAAGCCCAACGACAAGGTCGAAGCCCGAAGCTCGATGGATGTACTCTCACGCGGCCAGATTCTGGTCCCCCGCAATGCCAAGATCGTCGGCCACGTCACCGAGGCGAAAGCTCGCAGCAAAGATTCGCCCGACTCCATGGTGGGGATCGCCTTCGATCGAATCCTGCTGAAAGACGGCCGCGAATTGCCCTTGCAGGCCGCAGTGCAGGCTCTGGGTCGGCCCTTGCAGCTGGGCCCCGCGGTCAATGGAACCGATTCGGCGGCGATGGACTCGCCGGCCAGCCTGGGACAGGGCGGGGTGGGGCAGCGCGGCAACATGACCGGCGCTTCCACAACCACATCCTCCCAGTATCCGTCACAATTCCCCGACCGGCGCCCCGGTTCCATTTCGCCGGACGAGGCCGCACCCGGCTCTACTGTCAGCCCGCTCGGGCCCACCAGCCACGGCGTCATCGGCATGAAAGGATTCTCGCTCGCAGATTCCGGCCAGGCTTCTGTGGTCAGCTCGAGCACGGACAACGTCCATCTGGACAGTGGAACGCAACTGATCCTGCGCGTGCAATGATGCCGGAGATAATGCCGGAGATGAACCACTCACCAGCTGGGCTCTCCGTCGGACTGAAAGTTCGCGGCAGCATCAGTGCTCATGCGGCGTGGTGCGACGCCAGCGCGCAGCGGCGATCGGCTTTTCCCAGCAGCGCCATCATTTCGTCGAGCGAGGCAATCTCAAATTCCGACAGGGCGTTGGTCTGCGCTAGCCGTTCCCGCACCGATCGTGAAGGATTGAATAGCTTGAAGCGAATGTCGCGATCGTAGGCCCAGCGCTGCAGGAAAACCAGCATGCCTATAACCCCGCCCCCGATGGCATCCATTTCCGTAAGATCCAGCACCACCGTGCGCGCCCCGGTCTGGGACGTCACCGCCTCGCGCAACTGGAACGCGGTTTCACTCTTCACAAATCTTCCTTCACATTCCACCACCGCCATATTGCCTACCTTATCAATGTGTATGTCTGACATGATTCCTCCGTTATGAGTTCCGGTGACTGTAAATGCACGGCAATTGCCATGACGCAAACGCCTGAGCCTTCAGTCGGATAGAGAACAGAGGTCCGAAAAATGAGCAATTTCGGCGGGCGGGTGGGAAAATCCGCGCTACAGGAAACGCAGTAGGGGGAAAGTGAAGAGAAGATCCGCGTAGGGCAGATGACGTAAGGGCAAGTGGACGGGTGGCCCATTCAAGCCCGGACGGGTGGCCCACTCAAGCCCAGTTTTGGCTTGAGTGGGGCAGTTCCACAGCCGGAAGAAGTCTTCCCGCCGCTCGTTCGCGTTTTCGAGCCGTCCATTCCGACTCGATCTCGACCCGTCCCTCACAGCCGGTTGCGTAGTGGTGAAAACTGCTCCATTCCCAGTCCTCCGGACGTTCACACAACCCGCCCTTGACTGGATTTCGATGAATATAGCGAAGCTTCTCCACGAACTGAGGGTAATTGCGAATGTTGAAATCGTAGTACCTCTTTTGCCAGAAATGCTCCGCATCTTCAATCAAACGTCGCGAAACTCCCTGCTTCAACGACTTCATCGCATCGGCCAGCGTATCCTGTCGTGGTTCGCTGAGCAGGACGGGTGGCCCACTCAAGCCCGCTTTTGCCTTGAGTGGGGATGTTCCCAGTTGCGGTTCGCTGAGCAGGAGATGAACATGCTCCGGCATCACCACGTACCCGTAAACCTGAAGCCTGTAACTACGCCGCACCCGCTCCAAACTTGACTCGAAGATTCGTCGGCTTGCGTCCGTGGTAAACAACCGGCGGCGATGGTAGCAGCAGAATGTGACGAAATGACTCTGCCCGCTGTGGTGAAAACGCGTCAGTCCCCATGGCATGAAGACAGTCTAGTGTTGTTCGCTGGCCCAAGTCTGTGACGTGTGAACATCCCCACTCAAGCCAAAACCGAATTGGGCAGAACTGATCAGGCCCCAAACAAAAGCCCCGCTCGCGAGAGCGGGGCTGGTTCAAGCTAGAAGCTAACAGCTAGTAGCTAGAAGCTGCTCTTAGTACATTCCTTCCATGCCACCGCCGCCGTGTCCGCCGCCGGCTGGAGCTCCCTTTTTCTCTTCCGGGATCTCCGCTACCAGGGCTTCGGTGGTCAGCATCAGGGACGCGATCGAGCCGGCGTTCTGCAGTGCGGTGCGCACCACTTTGGTCGGATCGAGCACGCCCGCCTTGACCAGGTCTTCGTATTCGCCGGTCAGGGCGTTGTAGCCGTAGTTGGGGTCCTTGGCATCGTTGACCTTGCCCAGAACGATTGCGCCTTCTTCGCCGGCGTTCTCGGCGATCTGGCGCAGCGGCTCTACCAGGGAACGCCTCACGACGTTGACCCCGATCTGCTCATCGCCTTCGAGCTTCAGCTTGTCCAGAGCGCTGACGCAACGGGCCAGGGCCACGCCGCCGCCGGGGACAATGCCTTCTTCCACGGCCGCACGGGTTGCGTGCATCGCATCTTCGACGCGAGCCTTCTTCTCTTTCATTTCGGTCTCGGTCGCGGCTCCGACTTTGATCACAGCCACGCCGCCAACCAGCTTCGCCAACCGCTCCTGCAATTTCTCGCGGTCGTAGTCGCTGGTGGTCTTCTCGATCTGGCTGCGGATTTCCTTCACCCGGCCTTCGATCTCGGAGTGCTTGCCCTTGCCTTCGACCAGCGTGGTGTTGTCCTTGTCCACGGTGATCTTCTTGGCTTGGCCGAGGTCGGACATCTGGACGTTCTCCAGCTTGATGCCCAGGTCTTCGGTGATGGCTTTGCCGCCGGTGAGGGTGGCAATGTCCTGCAACATGGCTTTGCGGCGATCGCCGAAGCCGGGAGCCTTGACGGCCGCGACTTGCAACGTGCCCCGCAGTTTGTTGACGACGAGGGTAGCGAGCGCTTCGCCCTCAACGTCTTCAGCCACGATCAGGAGCGGCTTGCCGCTCTTGGCGATCTGCTCCAGCAGGGGCAGCAGGTCTTTCATCGAGCTGATTTTCTTTTCGTTGATCAGGATGTACGCGTTCTCGAGCGAAACTTCCATGCGCTCGGGATCGGTCACGAAGTAAGGAGAGAGGTAGCCGCGGTCGAACTGCATGCCTTCAACCACATCCAGCTGGGTCTCGAGCGTCTTGGCTTCCTCGACGGTGATGACCCCATCCTTGCCGACCTTCTTCATGGCCTGGGCAATGATGTTGCCAATAGTTTCGTCGTTATTAGCGCTGATTGTGCCGACTTGCGCGATCATGTCGCCGGTGACGGGCTTGGAGAACTTGTCCAGTTCGCCCTTCACGCGGTTGCCTTCCTTGTCGAGGCTGCCGCAAATTGCAGTGATTGCCTTCTCGATGCCACGCTTCATGGCCATCGGATTGGCGCCGGCCGCGACCGTCTTCACGCCTTCGCGATAGATGGCCTGGGCCAGAACGGTGGCTGTGGTGGTGCCGTCTCCGGCTACGTCCGAAGTCTTGCTGGCGACTTCACGTACCATCTGTGCGCCCATGTTCTCGAGCGCGTCCTTCAGTTCGATTTCCTTGGCCACGGTGACGCCGTCCTTGGTGATGGTCGGCGAACCGAATTTCTTTTCAATGACTACGTTGCGGCCCTTGGGGCCGAGAGTGACTTTTACCGCGTCAGCCAATAAGTTGACGCCGCGGAGAATCGCCTGTCGCGACTCCTCGCCATGTACGATCTGCTTAGCCATATCTGAAATCTCCTATCGGTTTGTTAGCAGGCTTGCCTGCCGAATTTTGTTGAACCAGTTGCTAGTTTCCAGTTCCCGGTTCTCAGTTAACGACGCGATCCAGCCAACTCTTTCTTGGTGGCGCCGCTCAGAATGCCCAGGACTTCTTCTTCGCGCATGATGATGAACTCCTCACCATCCAGCTTGATTTCGGTGCCGGAGTACTTGCCGAACAGGATGCGGTCGCCCTCTTTTACGGCCAGAGGGAACACCTTGCCTTCGTCGTTGCTTTTGCCTCTGCCGACGGAGATTACCTCTCCCTCCTGCGGCTTCTCTTTCGCGCTGTCGGGAATGATGATGCCACCACGGGTGGTCTCACCTTCTTCAATCCGCCGGACCAACAGGCGGTCATGTAACGGGGTGAACTTAGCCATACTTACAGACTCCTTTCGTTCGCTTTGAGTTGAAATTGCGGGTTTCAATCACGGTTAAGGTGCCGGAGACGTACTTCGCCAGCATAACATAGTTGTTAGCACTCATGCTAGGCGAGTGCTAATTGTAATAAATGGGCGGCGCACTTGTCAACCGATGCCGACTCCGGAGCTTGTAGCCCACTGTGTACTAAGCACTTGCAGGTCCTCCCAAAATTCCTTCCAGCCTGGGGATGACAGCCAGCCTCCGGCTGCTTAGAATTGATCCCGAGATGAGCAAGATTGGGCTCGCCCTGACATCTACGATTTTTCTGACCCTCCTGGCGTTTGGACAGGATGACACAGCCACCCTGAATTTTTTGGTTCTGAAGGACAACAATGGCAAACCCATCCGCAACGCCAGCGTGGTTATGCATCCGGTGGAGAAGAACGGCAAGCAAGCCAAAGGTGGCCTGCAGATCAAGACCGACGCAGATGGAAAGGCCAGCTTTGACGGCGTGCCTTACGGGAAGTTGCGGGTGCAGGTGCTGGCGTCCGGTTTTCAGACTTTTGGGGACGACTACGCGATCGACAAGCCCTCGATCGATATCACGGTCAAGATGAAGCGGCCAGCGGGGCAATATTCGATTTACGAGGAACATCCGGAGAGCAAGAAAGACGAGCCGGATACGCCAAAGCAGCCGGAGAAAGATTCGAAGCCACAGTAAGAGTTGCAGATTTCAGATTGTAGATTTCAGATTTAAAATCGAGATCCCTGGGATTTATGATCTGAAATCTAAAATCTGCAATCTCAAATTTCTTTTATGGACTATTTACTCAAGACCGAGCCTTCCGAATATTCGTTTACTGACCTGCAACGCGACAAGGCGACCGTGTGGGATGGCGTTTCCAATCCCGTGGCCCTGAAGAACCTGCGTGGCATGAAGCCGGGCGACCGGCTGGTGATTTACGAAACCGGCGACCACAAGAGTGCGGTGGGAACCGCGTCGGTGATTTCGGTGGACGCGACCGATCCCAAGAGTCCGCAGGTGAAGATCAAGGCAGGCAACGCGTTGGGCAAGCCAGTGACCCTGGCGGAAGTAAAAGCCAACCAGCTTTTTGCGGATTCTCCGCTAGTGCGGCAGGGACGGCTCAGCGTGGTGCCCCTGAATGCGGCACAGTACAAATTTCTGGCGGGCGTCTAGCTTGCGGCTGGAGTGGCATTGATCGAGGTTCGGCTGAACGGCCCGCAACGCGTATCCGGATTTCCTCACCCTCGGTGGGCCGATTCAGTCGGGGTCGTAGACCGCGCTGCCAAATCCTGCCTTGCGCGCCCCTTCCTGCGCATCACTCAAGGCTTTCTTTTCCCCATCCAGTTGCTTCTGCATACGCTGGGCTTCCTGCTGCTTCTTCAACTGATACTGGTTGTACTGGACGCCGTTGTAATAGCGATTCGCTTCGACGAAATGGACGGAGTCACTGAGCCTGTCCGCCTGACTTTGCAGAGCTGCAATCCCGGCCTTCCGCGCCTTGATCTCGGCTTTCCACTGGTCGGCGGACTTTTTTCCGGCGGCGGAGGCGGCAGGCGCGGAAGACTCGCCCGAGTTGTCATCGCCGGCGGCGTCGTTGGAAGCTTCGGGCGACTCGGGGATATCTTCGTTGGTGACGACCTTGTGCGCGGCCGGCGTGTCTTTGTCCTTGGCCTGCTGTTTCTGCCGTTGCTCCCGGGCGACGTCGCCCAGGGATTGCCCATAACCGACGCCGGCAAGCAGGAACAGGAGAACGGAAAAGCCCACCGTAACTTTGTAATTCCGCATAATGTTTCTTCCCATGCTGAAGTTTGGAGAGAGGCCTAGTGAGTAATGCTATCTACGAACATTCGAAACGGGGACATTACGGAGGGTGCAGGCCGATGGTGTACGGTTGGAAAACACCTCTTAGCTGGCCAGCTTGCGGAGGAATTCGCGCTCGTCCATGTGATATTTGAAGGCTTTGCGGCCGTCGATGAAGACCACCGGGACTTCGTCGGTAAACCGGCGGCGCAATTCGTCGTCGCTGTCCACGTCTATGTCACGCCAGCTAAAGCCGCCCCGCCGCTGCAGTTTAGTGAGGGTTTCCTTAATGATTTCACAAAGGTGGCAGCCTTTGCGCGAGTAAACCACGACCTGGCGCGGCTCCGCCATATGGGCGGAGTTTAGCAGGTTTGAGAACCACGGAAAAGCAGCGGCATCAAACCCCTCAACTACAAAATGCGCAAAGAAAACCCGCACCGAGCGGATAGGCCAACTCGGAGGCGCCAATTATCCAGTGCGGTCACTCGATTACAATTCCTGCATGGATGCCACGGGCAACAAACCTCTCTCTGGCAAGGCGGCTCTGATCACCGGCGGCGCGCGGCGGCTGGGACGGGCCATTGCGCTCAGGCTGGCGCAAGCTGGAGCTGATGTCTCGATTACGTTCCGGAACTCGGTGACCGAAGCGCAGCATACCGTAATCGATGCAGGGAGTTTCGGGGGACGCGCAGTAGCACTATGTTGCGACATCACCGACGAGAAGAGCGTCAAGTCCGCGATCAAGGAGACGGTGAAAGAACTGGGTGGAATCGATATTCTGGTCAACAACGCCGCCAACTATGAAACCGCTGCATTCGAAGAGCTGACGGTCACGCAGTGGGACGCCATTTTTGCTTCCAACACGCGCGGCCCGTTTCTGGTATCCCGCGAGGCGTTGAAGTATTTGCAGGAGAGGAAGGGAAAGATAATCAACCTGGGCTCTCTGGGCGGACTGCGTCCCTGGGCGGACCACGCGCATTATTGCTCGTCGAAGGCCGCGGTTCACATGCTGACCAAGGTGATGGCCAAGGCGCTGGCGCCGGAGATCGCGGTCAACTGCGTGGCCCCGGGAATGATCGACCTGGGAGAGAAGGCCGCTGCCACCTTCATGAAAAAGATGGCGCGGCAGACGCCCATGCGCCGCAATGGTTCGGGCGAGGAAATCGCCGCCGCCGTTTTCTTTTTCGCGACCGCGCCGCACTTTATTACGGGCCAGATACTCGCGGTCGATGGCGGCCTGGGGTTGTGAGTCGGTGTGGCGCGGGCGCCCGCGTGTATTCGTCGCCTGTCTGCTGCGAGGTTCCGTTAACGAACACGAAACAATCGCGCGGCAGAAATCGGTACGGCTGGGGGGCTGGATACGTGGAATCCTGGCGGCCGACTACCCGATGCAAGCACGCGGGCGAGGGCGCCCGCGCCACATAATCACATGATGTTGTTAGCAAGTTAAAATGTCCGCTTTTTGTAGCAAGTGAAATGTCCGGTTTAAGTTAATCTCCCGCCGCCGAGGCGGTGGGAAAGTGGGAATCCCGCGCACTTTGCGGGATTTCCAAGCGCGGTGGGAAAGTCTGCTTTTGGACTTTTCCAGCGCGCGTCTTTTCCACGGCCTTGGCGGCCGCCCGTTTCAGGTTGAGGATGG
>DASZHW010000011.1:0-8009 GCA_035937515.1 Terriglobales bacterium
GACAGGCCGCCAGGTATCGCTGGCAGGCCTCCTCGGTGGCGAAGTCGGACTGAAACTGGCGAAGCGTCTTGGGAAACGGTGGCCGTGGCACCCCGTTACACTACATATTGCGGCTTGCTGAAGCAACCGGATAATCAGAAGCCAGCTAGTTCTTCCTCAAGAATCCAGCTCTTAAAAATCAAGGGCGGCCCGAAAGCCGCCCTTTTGTCAACGAATGTAAGTGGTTTTACGCCGGCTTGACGTTCTCGGCTTGCCACCCTTTGGGGCCCTTGACTACATCGAACTGGACCTGCTGGCCTTCCTGCAGGCTGCGGAATCCGCTGGCCTGGATGGCGGAGAAGTGTACGAACACGTCCTCGCCGTTCTGACGGCTGATAAAACCATAGCCCTTGGCGTCGTTAAACCACTTTACTGTCCCTGTTTCCATGGTGTTGCTTTGTTCCTTTTTCTTTGACGTAGCGCTTAGTTACTCGCAGGACTTTCGCAGGGCAGGTCACGCTGGTTGAGCGGAGAAGCTGGAAACTGCAAAAAACCGCAAGGTCAAACGCAGCGATATTGTACCTTAGACTCAGCCCCAATCGCCAATCCTGGCTGATGCCCATAAAGCTTTTGTTAACAGCCAGTTACAGCTTGATATCCGATCACCGGCAACGGTCGACTGGTTTTTCGCTCTCCCGTCGCTGGATTCACATTCGTCGCCGGGTTGTCGTTTATCATGAAGCCATGTTCCCCCGCCGGATCGCCATTTTTCTCTTTCTTTCGACGCTCTGCTTCGCAGGCATTACCGACGAAGTCCGCGAATCGCTAGCGCAGAAAAACCTTAGCGCTGCCGAGGCCCGGGCTCGCAGTTATCGCACCCGCCAGGGAGTCGATCCCGATTATCTTGAGGCCCTGTCCTGGATCGCGCGGTCCAATCTCGCCGCCGGCCAACTCGATCAGGCCGAAACCTACGCCAAACAAACCGACACCCTAAGCCGCCAGTTGCTGTTGAAGCGTCCCCTGGATGCAGAGCCGCACTTGCCGATCGCACTGGGCGCTGCCCTCGAAGTCCAGGCCCAGGTGCTGGCGGCGCGCGGCGACCACGCTCAGGCGGTCGCGCTGTTGCGCCGGAGTCTGGATGTTTACCGCAACACTTCGATCCGTCCTCGCCTGCAGAAGAATCTCAATCTTCTGGACCTCGTCGGACAGCCCGCGCCATCCCTGCAGTTGGCTCAATACCTGGGTCCGAAGCCGCCCGCCCTTTCTCAACTTCAAGGCTCGCCCGTGCTGCTCTTTTTCTGGGCTCATTGGTGCGGAGACTGCAAAGCTGAGGGTCCCGTGATCTCCCGCCTCCGCTCCGAATTCGGCGCCCGCGGTTTGACCCTGCTCGCTCCTACTCAGCTCTACGGATATGCCGCGCAGGGTGAAGACGCGCAGCCCAAGGATGAACTCCCCTACATCGAGCGTGTCTGGCAGCACTTCTATCCTTCGCTCCAGAGCGTTCCGGTCCCGATCAGCAAGGAAAATTTTGATCTTTACGGCGCCAGCACCACTCCTACTCTTGTTTTGCTCGACCGCGGGGGCCGGGTCGCGCTCTATCATCCCGGTGTGATGCCCTATGAAGAACTTCGTTCGGCCATCGAGAAAGTGATGGCCCGCTGACCACCCGCCATGCCGGGAACCGCGACTAGGAATGGGGAACCGGCGAATCAGAAACCGGGAGTAGAGTCTCTTCCGGCCGAACGCTACTTCAACTTCTCATACTCTGCCCGGGCCTCGCGCAGCACGGGAACGTCCGGGTCGGCATCTTTCCACAGTGCCAGGAAGTCCTGATATGCCGTCTTTGCTCCTGCCTTGTCCCCGCTCAGCGCCTGCGCCCGGGCCAGCCCGAGATGCGCCAGCGCACCCAAGGGAAAGTTCCACGAGATGCTTCGATGGTCGATCATCTTCTGGAATTCGCCAGCCGCCGCGCTGCCGTTGTGTGCCACCAGGTACGCTTGTCCGCGAACATAGACCGGGTACATCGTTCCCGGCTGAAAGGGAGACGGCGCCCCGAATTCGTAAGTGGTTGCGGCTTGCAGCGTGTCAATCGCCTTGGCAGCATTGCCCCGGTTTAATTCCATCATGGCGCGAATCGTCGGCAGCCAGTAATTTTGCACAAGCGTACCCAGTGGGAACGCCGTGTTCAGAGTGTTCACCAGTTCCTGCGCCCGCGCCGTGTCGCCGGTTCGCGTGTGCAGTCCTGCGCTTCTGGCCCAGGCTTCGCCCCCACAGGAGAAGCCTCAAGGCGCTCCGACTCAAGCGGCTCCGCCGCCATCTGCCGGACCCAAAGGCTTTGTCCTCGAAGACGCAACCCCGGTAAAGCTCCGCATCAACCGCACCGTATCCTCCGCCGATGCGAAAGAAGGAGACACCATAGACTTCGATGTTCTCGAGGACGTCCAGGTGAATGGCGTGCTCGTCGTGCCCAAGGGTGGGCTGGCTTTTGCCACCGTCACCGAAGCGCAAAACAAGCGCCGTATGGGCCGCGGCGGGAAACTTGACATCAATATCGACTACGTTCGACTGCTCGACAACGAAAGAGCCCCTCTTCGGGCGGTTAAGGAGGTCAAAGGTGGAGGCCATACCGCCGCGATGACCGGAGGGATCGTCGCCACCAGTCTCGTATTCTTTCCCGCTGCGCCCTTTTTCCTGTTCATGCACGGCAAGGACATCACGATTCCCAAAGGCACCGAAATCACCGCCTACGTGAGCGGCGACTTGAAGCTCGACCCTGTCAAGTTCAATATGGCGAAGGCGCCCACGCCCGTCTCCCGCGACCTCGGCGGCCGGTAGCTCTGCGCCCAACGCTCCCGCGGGCCCCGCCACAGATCATGGCGCGGCGGCCCCCGCAACGGCCCCATCTGACCACGCGGGTACGGATGCCGCATCGCCCGCAACGGACCACCCAACAGCTGGCGCCACGACCCTCGCAACCGACCGACCGTCCGACGCCACTCCGCCAGCGAGCCACCCGGAAACGGAGACCCGCTCCGCCGAGCCCAGTTCACCGGTAACTCCTTTCGGGGCTCAGGTCCAGTTGCAAATCGCATCCACGCCCGCCGGCGCGGACATCGAAATCGACGGCAGCTTCGTCGGAAGTACCTTTTCGACCGTCGGCGTCCCCAGCGGCCAACATCAGTTGTCCGTGAAGAAGCCCGGCTTCAAGACCTGGGAAAGAAAGATCACAGTCTCGAGCGGACAGGTAACTGTAAATGCCACCCTGGAACCGGAACAGAAGTAGGGTGCCCCACGCTTCCCCGCTTTTGGGAAGGGTGGGTGGAGCGAACGACCCACGACCCAAGAACCAAAAACCAACGATCGACGAATCGACCCTTATCGCCCGTACACCGTGACTTCCCCATCCACCGCCACCGCCAGGTATTTCTTCGTGGCTACATCCTGAAACTGCACCACCTGATGTCCCCGGCGCGCTAACTCGCCCCATCGGCTCGGCTTCTTTCGGTTCTGCTCGATCGCCTGTACGTCCCGCCCGTTGATTTTTACCCGGACCGTGCGCAGACGTCCGCTCCCGACTCGGGTCACCCGAAGTCTCTGTTCCTGCTCATCCTCAGGCTGGATCACTACTTCTGGCCCGTTCATCAACTGCGCTGCCACCGAACGCAGCGTACTGCTGAGCTCCTGCGATTTTCCGGCATCCTCAGCCATCTTCACATCCTTCGTGTACCCCCGCTCCTTCGTGATTTAGGAAGGGGCGCATCTTCAACCAAGCCTTCATCGACCAAGCCTTCATCATCGCAAATCTTGAATCTGCAATCTACAATCTGAAATCCGATGCACACCACTCGCATCGCCGAACTGCTGGAGCCCTTCCTCGACGAGGGGGCGTCCGGGATGCTCTCTCCATCTCAACTGAATCACATATCGATATACATCGATCTATTGCTTCGTTGGAATTCCCGCATCAATCTCACCTCGGTGCGCCAGCCCGAAGATATCGTCACCCGGCACTTTGGCGAGTCCCTCTTTGTGGCCCGCCATCTGTTCCCCGCCCCCGGTCACGTAGGGACAAGTGTTCCCACCGGTCCGGCCGGGCCCAGCCCGGCACAGTTCCCTGCTGATCTCATCGACGTCGGCTCCGGCGCCGGTTTTCCTGGACTACCCATTAAGGTTTGGGCTCCCCACCTTCATCTCACCCTGATCGAGTCGAATCAGAAGAAGGCCACGTTTCTCCGGGAGGTGGTCCGTTCCCTCACATTGACCAGCGTCGATGTATTTGCCGGCCGCGCGGCCGACTTCCCCGCTAAAGGCTCAGTCGTCACCCTCCGCGCCGTCGAGCGCTTCGATTCTGCTCTAGCGACCGCCGCCTCGCTGGTGGCGGATCGTGGTCGCCTGGCGATCCTGGTGGGTGAGGCCCAGATCAACCGCATCCGCGAACTGGTTCAGGACGTCAAGTGGGCTGAGCCGCTGGCTCTCCCGTTGTCCTCGAACCGAGTCCTGATCCTTGGGAGTAAATAATCATCCTAGTTAACAGGTGGGACGGCGAGTGGTTATTCTTCGACGCCGGAGAGGCAGACTGTTCTATGACGTCTCCTCGGTGGGAGATGCCTCAGCATGGCCTCAAATCGACATACCGCCTTCCGATAACCAAATTGATAAACATCGCGGTATCAGACTAGTAATAAGTGGAAATATTAAGTCCAGTAGGCAGAGAATCTGCGGTTCGACGTGACTATTTTGCCTCTCTCTACGACCAGAAGTGGTGATATCTAACGCAACTTGGATCTCGGCTTCATAACTGGTGGGATGATCGCTTCGCCCGCGAGATTTAGTGTTCCAGTTGGAACATTAGGTTCGATGCGTTGCGATGAGGTGATACCTTCCTCGCTGCACCTTCATGCTTGCTTCGATGCCTAGCGTTAGACCCTGTGGTTCCAATTGGAGCACTTGCTACACCGGCCTCATACTGAGTCTCCTCGACGCGGTATGACTCTGATGCCATCCCCCAGACTGGGAATGTTCCAGATGGAACGCTGGGATTCATTCCGTTCAATCCAAGGAGCAGCCTAGGATGAGCAACTGTTCTCAAGAGGTCCACGCTCAGTCGCGAATGTTCCAACGGGAACATCTGTGGATATGACCAGTGTTCCGACCGGAACACTTGTGGAAAGCCGACCGTCCACAGCGGTCGAAGCATGTTTCCTTTCAATAAAATGTCCTAATCATTTGGCTGCACCAAAATACGTCATTGCGTTTGCCAATTGCTTCGCTCTATTCTGCAAACATCTCTCGGTTCTCCAAAACCTAAATGGGACGCGTTATCGCGGTAGCCAACCAGAAGGGCGGGGTGGGTAAGACCACAACTGCCATCAATCTTGCCTCGTCGTTTGCGGCTGCGGAAGTAAACACCCTGCTCGTGGACTGCGATCCCCAGTCGAACGCCACCAGCGGCTTGGGCCTAATCAAGGACCCAGAGCGAATCAGCACATATCATTTGTTAATGGGCGCGGCCGGCGCGGAGCAGGCCGTGCAGCCCACTGAACTCGAGCAGCTCTGGCTCGTGCCGGCGCACAAGAACATGATTGGCGCCAATCTTGAACTGGTCGAAGCCGATCGGCGCGAGTTTCGCCTGCGCGACGCGCTTGCCGCAGTGAGGGATCGCTATCAGTTCATTGTGCTCGACTGCCCACCCGCCCTGGATCTGCTCACACTAAACGCCCTCGTAGCCGCCGACGCTGTGTTGATTCCCATGCAGGCCGAGTACTTCGCGTTGGAGGGAATCAGCGAGTTGCTGGACACGGTGGAGCGCATTCGTGGCAGCTTCAATCCCGAGCTGGCGATCGAAGGCGTAGTCGTCACCATGCTCGACGACCGCACCAACCTGGCGCAGCAAGTGATTGCGGAGCTGAAGCGATACTTCGGCGACAAGCTGTGCGAGACCACCATCCCGCGCAACATCCGGTTGGCGGAAGCGCCCAGCCATGGCCGTCCGGCGCTGCTTTACGAACCGAGGTCGCGGGGCGCGGAAAGCTACATCCGCCTGGCGAAAGAGATCATCGCGCATCACCTGCCGGCGGCTCCGGCAGCCCAAGAGATGGACAAGACGGCATAGTAGATAGATGCGTATCTATGTTGTAGATTGATGTAAGTCGATGTTGCCCGGAGAAAATGGCCGGGCTGCGCTCGGCCGGACAGCCGGGGGCGGCTGTCCCCACGCGAGCCTTGCTGGTGCAGGATGACAGTTAGTTAGTCGGGATTTGGGGATTGGGGAACCAATGACAATGACAGCAGAGAAAGCACTGCCGGCGGGAGAAAAGTTGGAAGTCGAGAAGGTGGCTCCCGAAAAAAGAAGGGCTCTGGGCCGCGGACTGGAGTCGCTGTTGCCCAGCGGTCCGCGAGTGGTTGGAGGCTCAGCCCTGAGTTCACCGGGTGGAGCGGCAGCGGCGGCAGTGGTGGCGCCGGTGGCCGGACAGACTCCGGAGAAGGTTGAATCTCACCACGGCGTGGTTCCGGAAGGCGTCGTTCCGGAAATGCGTGCCCAGGCGGCTGGTGGAGAGGCCGTCGTCCATATCAAGCTGGAGGAGATCGATCACAATCCTTATCAGACGCGCTACCACTTTGACTCAGATGCAATGACGGACATGGCGGAATCGATCCGCGCTACGGGCGTCGTGCAGCCGATCGTTGTGCGTCCGGGAGCGGAGGGACGCTACGTCCTGATTCTTGGCGAGCGGCGGTGCCGGGCCTCGAAGCAGGCCGGGAAAACTACGATTCCGGCGATTGTGCGCAGAGTTTCCGACCAGCAGGCAGCAGAGATGACGGTGGTCGAGAACCTGCAGCGTCAGGATCTGAACTGTATGGAACAGGCGGAAGCGTTCGGCAAGCTGAGCCAGACATTCGGCATGACCCAGGAACAAATCGGTCAGAGGGTTGGATTGTCGCGCGAGTCGGTGTCGAACTACATGCGGTTGCTGAAGCTGCCGGGATCGGTGATGCAGTACCTGCTGGACGGCGCGCTGGGATTCAGCGAAGCGCGGGAGCTGCTGAAGCTGCCTGACAACGAGACCATTGCGGAGATCGCGCGGGAAGCGGTGGAGAAATCTCTGTCCTTCGTGCAACTGATGGACCGGATCGAGGGCATCACGATGAGGCTTCACCAGGGACCGGATGCGACGCCGCCCCGGGGGGCGCGCTGGGTCGATCCCAATGTGCGGGCAGCCCAGATGGCGCTGGAGCGAATGCTGGGAATGCGCGTGCGCATCAGCGACCGCAAGGGAAAAGGAAAAATCACGATCGAATACGCCAACCTGGACCACTTTGACCGGTTGCTGGTGCTGCTGAAGGGGAAGGCGTAATTTCGGCTGCCCTTTTCCCGGTGAACTCGGCTCGCTGTGCCGCCAGGATCGCGACCTTCTCAATTGCTGAATGGACCGGGCCAGGGCCGGGTGAGTGCGGCCGGATCGGACCTCGGCGCCTGGGGTGACATCTCGTGTGGAACGTACGAGTCGGGTTCCGGCTTGGTCGAATCAGCGCCGGCAGAGGCCGTTGTGACCTGCTCGTGAGTCATGATGCTGGAAAGACTCTTCATTCTTGACGCAGCGCGGCGATCCCCTCCAGCAGCCGCAAGGTGGTACCAGGTGTAGGCGGCGACGTAGTTCAGCGACACTCCCTTGCCCTGTTCGTAGAGATATCCCAGGTCGGTCTGAGCCTGAGCATATCCCTGTTCCGCTGCCCGAAGGGTCCAAACCGCGGCTTGCTCGTAGTCCCGCGGAACTCCCCTTCCGTTGTAGTACATGAAGGCCAGGTTGTCCTGAGCCACAGGCAGGCCCTGTTCCGCGGCAGCTTTGAACCAGCGCGCCGCTTCGCTGTCATCGCGTGGCAGGCCTTCGCCGGTGAAGTACAAAGACGCGAGATTGCACTGTCCGACGGGATCGCCATGCTGGGCGGAGCGTCGATACCACTGGACAGCCTGGGCGAGATCCTTCTCCACGCCGCGGCCGTGCTGGTACATGGAAGCCAGATTGTTCTCG
>DASZHW010000012.1:0-4807 GCA_035937515.1 Terriglobales bacterium
AGGATGGGGTCCGATGGGTCCGATCCGGTGCTAGGCGAAGCCTCGGGCAGGGCCATGCTGGATGCTGCCACGTACGGCGACTGCGCCGGCATCGGCAGCGCCCATGTGGCAACCACAATGGAAACTGCAACTAGCCATCGAAACCACTTCGTGTAGTTCATGCCCGGTCAATCCAAGAATTTCATCCCAAACCGCTGCTAAAGCCCTCGTCTCTCAATTAGATGCACGTATCGGGCCGAAAGCCGCTGCCCAGCAATACTGTTCCGACTGTAGGAGACAGTCGTGGCAAAACCAAGTTACAAAAGGAGCACACGATTGGTCATAAAGGCAACGTCTTTCGGGCGATAGGCTTGTCGGGTTGTGTGGTCGCGAGCGACCCGCCCGCGGCTCTTGAATTCGACCTCGGGCTAGGTGGGCGAGTCGCCCGCGACCACACAACTTTAGAACCTCCATTACCGTAGACTATGTAGGAGCGAGCCCAGTTCGACCCCAAGCAATGAAGCCCGAATCTCGAAAGCTGATCCGTTGCGCCTGGCCCAGCAACCCGCTGTCCATCCGTTATCACGACGAGGAATGGGGCCTGCCTCAACACGACGACCGCCTTCTTTTCGAGTTTCTTATCCTCGAAGGCGCCCAGGCTGGCCTGAGCTGGGACACGGTCCTGCAGAAACGCGAGAACTATCGCGCCGCCTTCGACGGTTTCAGCCCGCAACGCATCGCTGGCTACGATCGCCGCAAGCTGGCAAGCTTGCTGCGCAATCCCGGCATCATTCGCAACCGCCTCAAGATCGCGTCCTCGGTAAGAAATGCGAAGGCCTTCCTCGACATCCAAAAAGAGTTTGGTTCGTTCGACAGTTACATCTGGCAGTTCGTAGGTGGAAAGCCGCGAGTGAATGCCTGGCGCTCGGGGCAGCGAGTTCCGGCCAGCACGCCAGAGTCCGACGCCATGAGCAAGAACCTCAAGGGGCGCGGCTTCAACTTCGTGGGCTCGACCATCTGCTACGCCTTCATGCAAGCCGTGGGCATGGTGAACGATCACAGCATCGAGTGCTTCCGCTATGCCCAGGTCAACCGGACACGGCGCCTCCGCGTCTGAAGTTCATGCCTTTCCACGGAGGGTTGACTTCTGTTTCCAGCATAGCAATTAGCAAAGGATGAATGGGACATGCCTGGCAACTTTATATCCCTCAAGCGAAGAGCAGGTTAACGGCAATCAGGGATTTATGGGGCCTTGACAATCTTTTGGACCAGCCGCGAAGCGGTAAGCATGAAGCCCATGGCACCAGCCGTGGGAGAGAACGGAAACACGGTTCAGCTCCGAAGGAGCGAAAGAAACCGACGCGTTAGACCTGTCTTGACTTGATCTGGATGCCCTCAGAGCCCTCAGAGAATCGTTCATTTATGTGACCAGGTCAAGTATATAATTGACTACGTCACATTTATTAATTTATGCCCATTTCTTCCAGCACTCGAGTCCGCCAAAATATCCAGGCCGTCCGCAGCTTCAACCGGTTCTACACCCGGCAGATTGGTGTGCTGCGCGAGGGGTTGCTTAAGAGTCCTTTCTCACTCGCCGAACTGCGCGTGCTTTACGAGGTTGCGCACCGCGAACATCCCACCGCCACCGAACTCTGCCAGCAACTGGGGCTCGATCCTGGCTACCTGAGCCGCATCCTGCGCGGCCTGGAAAAGCGCAGCTTGGTGCACAAATCAGCGTCCCAGTCCGATGGCCGTCAGAGTCTGTTGGGATTGACGGCGCGCGGCAAAGAAACCTTCACCACCCTCGACGCGCGTCAGAACGACGAGGTCGCAACCATGTTGCGCCAACTCCCGACCGCAGGACAGGCCCGGTTAGTGCAGGCCATGCGCATGATCGAAACCGTGCTCGGCAACGGCGCCGAACCCAGGACTCCATATATTCTGCGTGCCCATCAACCCGGCGACATGGGTTGGGTGGTCCACCGTCACGGCGTTCTCTACGCGCAGGAGTACGGATACGATGAGACCTTCGAAGCCCTGGTGGCGGAAATCGCAGCCAAATTTATCCTGCACTTCGATCCCAAGCGTGAGCGTTGCTGGATTGCGGAAAAGGAGGGCGAGATCGTCGGCTCGGTGTTTCTGGTCAAAAAATCGAAGACCGTAGCCAAGCTGCGCCTGCTGCTGGTCGAGCCGTCAGCACGCGGTCTGGGCATTGGCAAGCGACTGGTCGGCGAATGTCTACGCTTCGCCCGGCAGGTGGGTTACGAGAAAATGGTCCTGTGGACGCAAAGCGAACTCCCAGCGGCCCGGCATATCTACCAGGAAGCGGGCTTCCGGCTGGTGCAGCAAAAGAAGCACCAGAGCTGGGGGCGCAACGATCTGGTATCGCAAATCTGGGAAGTCAAACTGTGAGTCCCAGCTGCGAGCACCTAGCTCCGCAGCAAATTCCTGGCGATGAAGAATACATTTGCCGGTCGTTCCGCCAGGCGGCGCATGAAATAGGGATACCATTCGGTACCGAATGGGATGTAAACGCGCATGCGCCATCCTTCACGAACCAGCCGCCGCTGCAGGTCGCGGCGAATTCCGTAAAGCATCTGAAACTCAAAGGCGTCGCGTGGGATATTTTCCTGCGTGGCAAATACTTTGGCCTGATTGATGATCTGCTCGTCGTGCGTCGCCAGGCCATGATAGACGCCACTCTTCATCAGAATTTTCATCAGGCGGACGTAGCTCGCGTCGACTTCTGATTTTTTCTGGAATGCGATTTCTTCCGGCTCTTTGTAAGCCCCCTTGCACAGGCGAATACGAATGCCTTCGGCCAGCAGCTCTTCAATGTCTTTTTCCGCACGTCGCATATAGGACTGGATCACCGCGCCTACGGCGCCAGCATGACCCGGCATGCGGTGCAGTTCGTAGACGAAGTCGAGCGCGCGCTGGGTGGAGGGCGAGCCTTCCATGTCGACCCGAACGAAATTACGCGGATTCATGGCCGCTGCTTTCGCCACCAGGCCGGTGACCAGATCGCGGGCGAGTTTCTCGTCCACGTCGAGACCCATGTGGGTAAGCTTCAGGCTGACATTCGCGTTGAGCTGGCGGCCCGAGATTTCGTCCAGCATCTGATGATAAAGCTGGGCGCTGGCACGGGCTTCCTCAGCGTTGGTAACGTTCTCGCCGAGATTGTCGACGGAAACGCTGAGACCAGACTGATTGACAGTTTGAGTGACGCGCAGCGCATCGTCTACTTGGGTGCCGGCCACAAAACGGCTGGACAGACGCTGCCCGATGGCGGACCGCTCAGCCATCCCGCGCAGCGAGCGGTTCTCGGAAAGAGAAATGAAGAGCGCCCTCAGCATGTTCCTTCCAGGCCAAGGTCGGTATGGCGGGCGCCCGGCACGCGCATGAAGATCACAGAAATTTGTACCACAGCCGAAGAAAATCTGAGACGGACGGAGTGAGGTTAAGAACCGAGTACCCTAGTTCGGATCAAACTTGACTTCGATGGGTTCCAGGGTTTCGTGTGCAGCCGGCGCCCATTTCCACTTATAGATCGCGCTCTGCGCCGCCCGGACCAGCACCGGATTCCCGCCCTTCACTTCGACCGTCTTGACCACACCGTTCGGTTCCACCAAGGCTTCAGCCTTTACGCTTCCGCTCAAGCGGATACTACGAGCCATTTCGGGATATTGGGGCGTGATCCGGCTCACAATCCTTCTGGTGCCTTCGGTCTGTTCTTGCTGTCCAATCGAAGCCGGAGCACAGACGAGCGCTCCGATTAACACCAGTAAGCCAGTCATCAGCGGGTGGTTCATATGCTCAAGACCATTTGCAGCTTATTCGGCCTCTGGGATTGGCAAAAAATGACCTAGGTAACCCAGAGCGGGCGTCGGGCGTCAGACTTCAGACCTTGGTCCTTGACGTAGAGGCTGCGAAGGGCTCGTAATAAGAAAAGGGCGAGGTCCGACGTCTGAAGCCCGACGTCCCGTCTGGCTCCCAACGTCCGCCACCTGCGGTCAGTCTAGAAACACTTCGTCCACGTAGCACCAGCGCCAGTCTTCGCCGGGCTCGAAGGATTGCATGATGGGATGGTTGGTCTGGCGGAAGTGTTTCGTGGCATGTTTGTTTTTGGAAGAATCGCAGCAGCCAACATGACCACAGGTGAGACACTCGCGCAGATGGACCCAGGTGTCACCCATCTCCAGGCATTCTTTGCAGCCTCGGCCGCTCGGTTTAACTTTTCGGATTTCTCCCAGGTGGGAGCAGGTCGCAGGTGGATTCGGCATGATCGACAACCTCCGAAAGAAACTTGCTGACTTACTCGCCCTCGTGTTCCAGAAACCTCTCCGCTTCGAGGGCGGCCATGCAACCCGTACCGGCGGCGGTGATCGCTTGGCGATAGCGCCGGTCCTGCACGTCACCGCAGGCGTAAACGCCCGGCACGCGTGTAAGGACGTTCTTCTCGGTCACCAGATATCCGTCCTGATCGGTCTCGAGTTGGCCTTCGAACATCCGGGCATTCGGTATGTGGCCGATGCCCAGGAACATGGCGCTGGTGGGGAAGGCCCAGGCTTTGTCAGTTTTCGTATCACGCAGTTTGAGGGCAGTAACTTCTTGCTTGGAAGGATCGAGGACGTCTTCGACGATGGTGTTGGTAAGAAATTCAATTTTCTTGTTCTGCTGGGCGCGCTCGAGCATGATCTTCGAAGCGCGGAACTGGTCGCGGCGATGAATCAGCGTCACCTTGGTGGCGAAGCGGGTCAGGAATGTGGCTTCCTCCATGGCCGAGTCGCCGCCACCGACAACCGCGATTTCCTTTCCAGAAAAGAAG
>DASZHW010000013.1:0-2842 GCA_035937515.1 Terriglobales bacterium
CACTCCGGCAAGCTGGATCGCGCGCAATATGAAAGGCTGACTGCGAAGGTCCTGGCCGAGTATTCGAACCTGAAGGCGATCGCCATCACGTTACGGGAATCGAAGAGCGCGTCGCACAACGGCTGGTCGGCCTGCCTGAACGACCGGCAGAGGTTCAGCCTGAGCCGTGCCTACGAAATCACCCACATTGTAGACCGGGTAGGCTCAGGCGATTCCTTTGCTGCCGGCCTGATCTACGGCTTTCAGATTCTGCCCACACATCAGGAAGCGCTCGAGTTTGCTGTTGCAACGAGCTGCCTGAAACACTCGCAGCAAGGGGATTTCAGCCGCTCCACCGCGGACGAAGTAAACGCGCTGCTCAAAGGCGATGGTTCGGGAAGAGTGCAACGGTGAGAACTGCTAAAGGGGGAGTTGGCATGATTCGCAGAGTCCAATGGATTGCGGCGGTTCTTCTAATCTCGGTCCTACCGGTGCTGTGCCAAACAGCGCCACCGTCTCAGCCGGAGATCGAAGCCCGCGTCGACTCGCTGCTCAAGCAGCTTTCGCTGGAAGAGAAGGTTGACCTGATCGGCGGTGTAGATGATTTCTATATTCGTGATATCCCCCACATCCATTTCCCCCGGCTGAAGATGTCGGATGGGCCGATTGGAGTCCGCAATTATGGGCCGTCCACCGCCTTCGGAGGTATCGGGATGGCGGCAGCGTGGGATCCGGAGCTGGCGCAGCGAATGGGGACCATCGTCGGCCAGGACGCCCGCGCCCGAGGCGTGCATTTCATGCTCGGACCCGGAGTGAACATTTATCGCGCACCGATGAACGGCAGGAATTTCGAGTACTTCGGTGAAGACCCGTTCTTGGCGGCCCGCACCGCGGTCGCTTACATAGCGGGAGTGCAGAGCCAGGGAGTGAGCTCGACGGTCAAGCATTTCATGGGAAACAATTCCGAGTTTGACCGGCACAACTCGGACTCCATCATCGACGAACGCACCATGCGTGAAATCTATTTGCCCGCGTTCGAGGCTGCGGTGAAAGAAGCCAACGTCGGAGCGATAATGGATTCTTACAACCTCACCAACAGCCAGCATCTCACGCAAAACGGCTATTTCAACACCGATATCGCCAAAAAAGAATGGGGCTTCAAGGGAATCATGATGTCCGACTGGGATGCCACCTACGACGCCGTGGGTGCGGCGAACGGCGGGTTGGACCTGGAGATGCCGTCGGGAAAGTTCATGAATCGCACTCTGCTGTTGCCGGCCATCCGTACGGGCAAAGTCAGCGAGGCCACGATCTACGACAAGGTGCGCCGCATCCTGCGAACCGCCATTCGGTTTGGCTGGCTCGATCGCGACCAGACCGAAATTTCGATCTCCAGGCTTAATGTGGCGGGAGATCAGGTAGCGCTGGAGGGCGCGCGATCCGGCATGGTTCTGCTGAAGAATGACGGCAACCTGTTGCCCTTGGACAAGGGAAAGATCAAGTCGATCGCGGTGATCGGCCCGGACGCCCACCCGGCGCAACCCGTCGGTGGCGGTAGCGGTGCGGTCCAGCCCTTTGTCGCGGTGAGCTTTCTGGAGGGAATAGCCCATTACTTGGGTCCTGGTGCCAAAGTGTATTACGCAGCGGGGATCCCGACTCTGGATGAGATGGCGAAGCAGACCAAATTCACCATCGAGGCCAGCGGCGGCCAGTCGGGTTTGAAGGCTGAGTTCTTCGACAACGCAAGCCTTTCAGGTAAGCCAGGCATCGAGCGCGTCGACAAAAAAGCCAGCTACGATCCCGGAGCGAGTGCAGGCGAGGCCGCGAACGACGGGTCAATCCGTTGGACAGGCTACTTCACGCCCGCGACTCCCGGCGACTACCTGGCTTTCGTTCAAGGTCCGGGAGAGAACGGCGGCTATCGGCTCTACGTGGACAAGAAGCTGGTGATTGACGACTGGACGCAGGCGTATGCGTTTCTCAGTCAGGTCAAAGTACCGCTGCAGCCCGGCCCGCACTTGGTTCAGCTCGAATACTTTGTGCGAAAAGGCTGGGGAAAGCAGAAGCTGAACTTTGGCATTGTGCGGCCAGAGGACCTGGTCAGCGCCGAAGCCAAGGCACTCGCCTCGCAAGCAGATGCGGTCGTGGTGGCAGTTGGCTTCGATCAGTCGACCGAAGGCGAGAGCGCGGATCGGATGTTCGCCCTGCCTCCGGGTCAGGACGAGCTGATCAACCAGATCGCTGCTATCAACCAGAACACAATTGCAGTAGTGACTTCAGGCGGCGGTGTTGACATGACCGCCTGGGTTGATCACGTGCCCGGAATATTTGAGGCCTGGTATCCGGGACAGGAAGGCGGCACCGCCCTGGCCCAACTATTATTCGGAGAATTCAGCCCGTCTGGCAAATTGCCCATGACTTTTGACCGGCGCTGGGAAGAGAATCCCGCTCATGACACCTACTATCCCAAGAGTGGAGACAAGAAGGTGGCATACACCGAGGGTGTGTTCGTGGGCTACCGGGGCTATGACAAGTTGGAAGCGAAGCCGCTGTTTCCGTTCGGCTACGGTCTTTCCTACACCACGTTTGCTTACAAGAATCTCACGGCTTCTCCGTCGACTTCCGCGGGCCAGTCGGTCGGGGTGCGCTTTGAAGTCACGAATACCGGGAACCGCCCAGGAGCGGAAGTCGCGCAGGTTTATGTTGGCGACCGGCATTCCAGCATTCCCCGTCCCAAGAAAGAACTGAAGGGATTTGCCAGAGTGAACCTCGCTCCCGGCGAGACCCGGCAAGTCACCATCGAGCTCGACCGCCGTGCCTTTGCCTACTACGACGTTAAGAAACACGATTGGACAGTTGAGCC
>DASZHW010000014.1:0-1585 GCA_035937515.1 Terriglobales bacterium
TGCCATTTCTGCCCTGATAGCCATCTGGATGGATCCGGGCGAAGTCCGTTATTCCATGTGGGCATACGGATTGATGGCCTTCTATCTTTCGCAGGGCGTCATCATCATGCTGCTGTTGCGGCGCCGCGAACAGTCGACCGCCTCCTTCCGCATGCTGGTTCACACCGCCGACGTGATTTGGCCAGCGGTGATTTCAGTGTTTGCGGCCGGCCAGGCCAATCCCTTCTTTCTCTTCTTTGTTTTCGTGCTTGCGGCTGCGGCGTACCGCTGGGGTCTGTGGGAGACGGTCGGGACGGCCGCCTCCGCCGTGGTGCTACTTTGGGTCGAGAGCTTCGCCTTCCAGATGGGTCTTTTGGATTGGGTAGGCCGGTTGCTTTCGCGCTACCACTTGCCGCCGCTGCGGCTCGATGTGTCCGATTTCGAACCCAAACGTCTTTTCATGCGCTCCATCTATCTCCTGGTTATGGGTCTTTTGCTCGGATACCTCGCCGAGCAACAAAAGCAACTCCGGGCAGAAAAAGCCGTGATTGCCCGGATTCTAGGGAAAGCGCGAGTGGATGCCGGTCTTACCGGAACCTTGCAGGAGATCGTAGCGGAGTTGCTACGAATGTATGGTGCTGGAAAGGCCGTACTAGCCTCGCAGGAAGCATACAACCAGCGGGTTTTTGTTGGAGAGATGCTTTCGCAAAACGACACGACCTCGACTTTCCACTGGTTGGACGCTGTGGCCTCCGATCGTGAAGCCTACCTTTACGAATCTCCGGCTGAGACCTGCTACGTCTGGCGCAGCGACGGGGACAAAGCTGCGCACTTTGAGTTGTTGGGGCTGGATCCAGAAGGGAACAGACGCCGGAATTCTGCTCCTGAGTTTCTCGATCGATTGGGGCAGCGGCATGAATTCGGCAACCTGATAACAGTTTCCTTCAATTTTGGACGCGAATGGTGGGGCCGCATCTTCTTACTGGACCCTTCTTTGACCGGCGAGATTGAAGAAGAGCTACGTTTCCTGCAGGAATTAGTCCGCCAGGTGGGGCCGGCGGTCTACAACGTATATCTGCTGCGCCGTTTGCGGCTGCGGGCGGGAGCTGTGGAACGGGCACGCTTTGCCCGTGAGCTGCACGACGGCGCTGTTCAGTCGCTCATCGCGGTGGAGA
This sequence comes from Terriglobales bacterium, assembly GCA_035937515.1. Taxonomy (GTDB): domain Bacteria; phylum Acidobacteriota; class Terriglobia; order Terriglobales; family Acidobacteriaceae; genus JAIQFF01. Next base: position 1,155 of record DASZHW010000014.1, read on the forward strand.
TGCAAGTGGATGTATTGCGCCGCCAATCGGGCAAGTCAGAGACCGGGTCCGAAGCGGTCACATCAGAACTGGGAAGAATCCAGGGCCTGCTGCGCGAGGAGGTTCTGAAACTACGCGAGCTCATGCAACAAATGAAGTCGCTGGATGTAGACTCCAGAAGACTCATCGGATTTCTAGCCGATACGGTTGAAAGATTCCAGCGGGAAACTGGCATTTCGGCGCGATTCCTTACGGACCTGGACCAACTCGACATGCCGCAGCCGGTTTGCCGAGAGTTAGCTCGGATCGTCCAGGAAGGCCTCGTCAACGTCCGAAAGCACAGCCGAGCGCACCAGGTACTGGTCCGATTAGGGGCGAGCAATGACAAGTGGAGCCTGGTGATTGAAGACGATGGCCGTGGGTTTCCGTTCGCTGGTCGCCTTACCCACCTC
>DASZHW010000015.1:0-3103 GCA_035937515.1 Terriglobales bacterium
CGCCCGCATGATCGCCAATCCCGTCTTGCCGGTGATATCGTTGAGGGTGTTGGCCAACTGCACATTCATCACAATCAAGGCTTTCTGCATTTGTTGAATGGTCCGGCCCGCCTCCGTCACCCCGCGCTGCCGCAAGCGCCACAGCGTCCGGATCGCACGCATAGCTGCTGGCAGCTGGAAACAGTCCCGCAGCAGGCCGTAGATATCGAGTTTGCGAATCCACTGGCATTCCTGCACGTCACTCTTACGCCCAGGAAGGTTCTTGGTACCGCGCGCGTCGACCACCGCTACCTCCAACCCGGCGCGCTCCAGTACATCTTGCAGCGGAATCCAGTACACGCCGGTGCTTTGCAGCACGACCCGTTTAATCCCCAGCCCCTTCAGCCAGTCTGCCGTTTCCCGCAAAGCGGCGGTCCAAGAACCGAATTCCCGTACCGGTCGGCAGTCTAACTTCGGATCGATGGCAACAAAATGACTTTCATTGCCCACATCGATGCCCGCTACATTGTCATGCACAATATCCCAGCCCGGATCCTCGCGCTGAAACCGTCGCTCCATTTCCTTGCGCTCTCGCCGGTTCAGTTTCTGCCCCCGCTGCAGTCGCTCAAAGGTGGACAACTTCCGTTTGGCCATGGCAAACTTAACCTCGATTCTTGGATTGGCCAAGCTCGGCTCGGTTGGCAATAGACACCCAAACTCTCCGGCGGGGTCGAGCTCGGCCTTCTTCAGACCGGCAACTCGCCACCACGCAATTGATCGCCACCACCGAGGTCATACTCTGTGACGGGCACGTAGGCACCAAGAAACAATCGACCATAGCTTGCCGAGCTGGCGCAACCGATTATCGCAGGTGCGCCGCTCACTCAAGTTACCGATTTCAATTGACCCCGGCAGCCGGGGCTAGCGCTCTGTGGTGAAATCGACATCCCTGCAGTTACAATCGGCGCATGTTGGGTTACGTCGTTTCCGGCATTTGCGGAGCCATCGCTGCTTCGGTGGCGGGCTACCAGTCCATGGCGCCGACGGGACAGTGGTATGGCCGAACTTTCATCGGACTAAAACCCGGGGCCAGGCAACTGGCACTGACCTACGACGACGGTCCTAACGACCCACACACTCTCCGTCTGCTGGAAGTTCTTGCCCGACACAACGTAAAGGCGACATTTTTTCTCATCGGGTGCTACGTGAAACAAAGGCCCGATATCGCGCGCGAACTGGTGCGAGCTGGGCATGTCGTCGGCAATCATACTTTCAGCCATCCCAATCTGATCTTTGCTTCGGCGCGCGAGACCGCGATACAGTTGCGGGATTGCGAGCGGGCCTTGACCGATGCGGTGGGGGAGCATTCAAGGCTGTTTCGGCCTCCTTTTGGTGGACGGCGGCCGGCTACTTTGAAAATTGCCCGTGCACTTGATTTGGAGCCTGTGATGTGGAACGTCACTGGTTGGGACTGGAAGGGAAAGCCAGCGGATTACGTTGCAAGAAAAATGATCCAGCAGATTCGTGGCGGCGATGTGATTCTGCTGCACGATGGCAGCCATCAGAGCTTCGGAGCGGATCGTTCGGAAACCGTGATCGCGACTGATCGGCTGATTGCCCGGTACAAGTCCGAAGGATACGAATTCGTGACCGTTCCGGAAATGATGGGAAAGCAAGCTATCAGCTCTCAACTGTCAGCACTCAGCTAGAGCCTGCGGCGCTGCGCACCTGACCGGGTCGAAGACCCGGTCCCATAGGCCGAACCCACGTGGGGACGGCCGCCCTCGGCCGTCCAGTCGAGCAAAGCTCGACAGCTACGCGTGTACTGAGGCGAATGCTTGTTCGGCAGCCCTGATCGTTCGCTGGATATCTTCTTCGGTGTGGGCTGTGCCTAGGAATGCGGCTTCGAATTGCGAGGGCGGCAGGTAGACTCCGTTGTCCAGCATGGCGCGGAAGAAGCGGCCGAAGGCCTCTGTGTCGGATTTAGCCGCCGAATCCCAATCCGTTACTGGACCGGGAGTGAAGAACCAGGTGAACATGGAACCCACGCGGTTGTGGCAGAGCGACACGCCCGCATCTTTGGCTGCTGCCGCCACTCCGCCCACCAGTTCTCCGCTGAGCTTGTCGAGACGTGGATAAATTTCTTGCTGATTGTCCCGCAGATGACGCAATGTGGCCAACCCCGCAGCCATGGCGAGCGGATTCCCGGAGAGGGTGCCCGCCTGGTACATGGGCCCAAGCGGCGCCACCATGTTCATAATCTCGGAAGGTCCGCCGTAGGCTCCCACCGGAAGTCCGCCGCCAATAATCTTGCCCATCGTGGTTAAGTCTGGCGTCACTCCGTAAAGCTCTTGCGCGCCGCCGAATGCCAGGCGGAATCCGGTCATGACTTCATCAAAAATCAGTACGCTCTTCTCCCGCTGGGTGATCAAGCGCAGAGCGGCTAGATATCCGCCTGGGGCAGCAACGCAACCCATGTTTCCCACGACCGGTTCGACGATCACGCAGGCGATCTCGTGCTTGAACTTCTTGAACGCATGTTCGAGCGCGTCGGTGTCATTGAAGGGCAGCGCCAGCGTGAACTGAATGAATTCTTCCGGGACGCCGGCGGAGCCCGGGATGCCGAGCGTCGCAATACCGGAACCAGCTTTCACCAGGAGGGCGTCCGCATGTCCGTGATAGCAGCCCTCGCATTTCACAATGTACTTGCGCTTGGTGTAAGCACGAGCCAGTCGAATGGCGGACATGGTCGCTTCCGTCCCCGAATTGACGAACCGGACTTTCTGCATATGAGGGAACGCGGACAACACGATTTCAGCCAGGTCAGCCTCGGCGGGAGTGGAGGCGCCAAAGCTGGTGCCGTTGCAGGCGGCGTCCATAATGGCTTCGATCACTTTGGAGGGAGCGTGCCCGAGAATGAGTGGACCCCACGAGCCGACATAGTCGATGTACTCGTTGCCATCTGCGTCAAAGATATGCGAACCTTGCCCGCGCACAATGAAGGGCGCGTCACCGCCTACGGAACGAAAGGCACGCACTGGCGAATTGACGCCGCCGGGAATCATCTGCTCGGCGCGTTCCTGCAGCTTGCGGGATATCTCCGTTTTGCGGGCCATGGGCTCTC
>DASZHW010000016.1:0-25434 GCA_035937515.1 Terriglobales bacterium
GCCAAAGGTCGAACCGTGATGGCCGCTGCCCGCAAGAATGAGGCGCGCGCTTTCGCCAGCGGAGTGAAGGTGGCGTTCGGTACCGATGCCGCCGTCTATCCTCACGGACTCAACGCGCACGAATTTGCGGTGATGGTGAAACTGGGACTGACCCCGCTGCAATCGATTCAGGCGGCCACGATCAACGCCGCTGACCTGCTGGGCTGGTCCGACAGGATCGGCGCAGTCGAGCCGGGCAAGTGGGCCGACCTCATCGCCGTGGACGGGGACCCCTTGCAGGACGTGACCGCGCTGGAGCACGTGAAATTCGTGATGAAGGGCGGAGAAGTGATCAAGAGCGACTATGGGAAGTGATGCGGCTTTGCAGAATTTCGAAAGCAGCGACCGCAAACACTAAAGGCCGGCTTCTCAGCCGGCCTTCACCACAATAGGGAGAAAAACACCAACTACTTCTTGGGTGCGATGGCGTCCTTGGTCGCTTTGGCCACGCGGAACTTGACCACGGTCTTGGCCTTGATCTGGATGGGCTCACCGGTCTGAGGATTGCGTCCCATGCGGGCCTTGCGGTGCGCTTTTACCAGCCGGCCCAGTCCGGGGATCACGAAAATGCCGTTCTTCTTGGTTTCTTTGACGGCGGTGTCGACAAGGTGTTCGAGAAATGATGCTGCGGTCTTGTTGTTGGTATCAATCTTCTCGGCCAGGTGGCGGACGAGTTGTGTCTTGGTCATGCCTGATGCCATGAAACCTCCTCTGAATTTGTACTAGGATTCTGTTGCGGTGTCCGCTATCTTACATCCTCCTCCTGTGGAAAAGTAGCGTTGCAGCCGCATTTTATGCGGATTTTTCCAGGGACTGGCCTGAAAAGATCATAAAAATGGCCCTCCGCCACGCCCCTCGGTCCCAAAATGGCCCAAATCAGGCGGAGTGCGGCGGGTGCTCCGTGGCTGGCCGTCATGCCCAGTCCCTGGCCCCCAAGATGTAATAATGTCCTGTGACCTGTGTCATTTGCCAAAAGCGCAAGGAAAAACGTTTTTGTCCCGCTGTCCATGACCGCATTTGTCCGCAGTGCTGCGGCGAGCAGCGCGAAGTGACCCTCGATTGTCCCAGCGAGTGTGTGTATTTACAGCAGGCACGGGAGCATGAAAAGCCGCGCGACTTGGCCAGTCTGGACCCCCAAAGTCTTTTTTTACAAGTGGAGATCGGCGAGCAGTTTCTCTACCAGCGCGAACCCCTGATCATGGGCTTGACCTTTGCCCTGGCGAAAAGTGTTCGTGCCGACCGCACGCTGCGGGATACCGATCTGATTGCCGCGCTCACCGCGCTGACCAAGACCACGGAGACCCTGGTCAATTCTGGACTGCACTACGAGGCTCCCATCACCAATGTGGCGCAGCAGGCGGTGGCGGCGGAAGTGCAGAACATGCTGAAGGAGTATCGCGAGGCGGAGCAGAAGCACATCGGCTACGTCCAATTGCGCGATGCGGAGGTGCTGCGCGCGCTGGTATTCCTGGTGCGCATGGCCCACGGGCGCACTTCAGGAAGGCCGAGGTCACGCGCTTTCGCGGACTTCCTGCTGGCCCAGTTTCCGGAAAAAACTCCGGAACTCGTCTCACAGGAAGCCGGCAGCCGGATTATCACGCCTTAGAGCCGCTACAGAAACAGCCACGGATACCACGGATTCCCACCGATAACCCAAAAACAAAACTTAAGGAGAAAAAGAAATGTCCGTGACGATCCGTGCAAATCTGTGGCTAGCTCTGGCTTAGCCGCCGGACTGCTTGCCCCGGCGGCAGGGCGTCCCGCAGTTCCCGCACCGTGCGCTTGAATACCGGATGCCGTATCTCCGGAGCGATTTCAGCCAGCGGCTCCAGCACAAAACGTCGAGTGTTCATAGCCTGGTGCGGAATGGTGAGGCCTTTCGTATCAATGATCGAATTTCCGAACAGCAGAATATCGATATCGATGGTGCGCGGGCCTTTGCGTTCCCCTCTCCGCCGGCCCATCTGCTGTTCGATATCAAGCACCCCGCGCAGAAGTTGTTTGGGCATCTTTTCCGTGTCCAGCTTGACGGCGCAATTCAGAAACCAGGGTTGGGCGGTAAATTCCACGGGCTCGGTCTCGTAAGAAGACGAGACGGCCACTACTTTGCCCAGACTGTCCAGACGCCCGATGGCGGCGTTCAAATTGGCGGCGCGGTCGCCGACGTTTGAGCCCAGCGACAGATAAACGACCTTGTGCATGGACGATTCAGTTCCTGCTTCCCATTTCTACAAGAAATCCCCGGGCGGCGACAAAGCCGCAGTATTAGAGTACCCCCAATTACTTCGGTCACTTTCACGTCGCCAAAGGGGACGGCTACCATCAAGATTCTATGCCCCTCCAGTCACTGCTTCTGAGCCGGGATCCCGAGGTCATTCGTGTCCTCCAGCCGGCGCTGGAGAAGCTGTCGATTGGCGTGGAAGTCTGCCGCGGAGTCAATTCCGGCCACGAAATTCTTACTACCGAGAAGTTCGACGCCGTCATTGTGGATTGTGACGACCTCAAGGGCGGGCTGGATGTGCTCGCGAACCTGAAAAAGAACGCCAGCAACCGGAACTCCGTCGCCTTCGCCATTCTAAACGGCGGTACTACTACCCAGCAGGCCTTCCAGTTTGGAGCAAATTTCGTGCTGCAGAAACCAATCTCGCCGGTGAACGCCATGCGCTGCTTCAGTGCGGCGGTTAATTTCATGGTCCGCGAGCAGCGGCGCTATTTCCGTTACCCGATCGAGATGCCGGTCACGCTTACTTTCGGAGAAAGAAGGACCTTCAAGGCCACGGCGACCAATATCAGCGAGGGTGGGATGGCCATCTTTTTCCGCGGCCAGCTGCCGAGGACCGGCCTTTCCACGGTTGCGTTCAAGCTGCCCTCCACCGCTACTGCCCTGGAGCCGGCCGTCAACATCGCCTGGATGGATGAATCGGGCCGCGCCGGCCTTCGCTTCACCACCGTGTCCAAGGAAGCGCGCCTGCAGTTGGATGGATGGCTGGCCGAGCAGCCGGTCAATCTGGAAAAGCTTCCCAACTGACGCAACCTGATTGACCTACCCTTTCTGACCTACCCTTTTTCTGACCCACCCTTTCTGACCCAGGCCTGGTGGGCGGCCTATCGCTGTTCTGCCGTATCCAGCTTGAGACTTGCGCATTTGCGGCGCTCCCGTCAGGCTGGAAAAAACCATATCAGGCAGGTCTCATGCTTTCCCTTCATGTCAGGATTGATCGGGCGCAGCGATTGCTGCGCATGCTGGAACAGGACGCGCCGCTGCTGGCCCGCCGGGTCGCGGAATTGACCCCGGAACGGCAACAGTCGGCAAAACACTATGCCGCTCAATTGGCCGCGCAGGCCCGGGCCGAACTGGAGAAACTGCTGGAGGAGGGGTCACACTGGGACAGTAACGATCCCACACCCCAGGCGGCGGACTAGCCTGCCCGTTCCCACCTGGTTCATATCCCTTGCTGGGCGGCGGCTTGCACTAGCGGGGTGACTGCTGGTTCTTCCTGCTCGGCTGTGGTTTCTTCCCATAGCGTTCGATCCCGCAGGATCCGCGACACCAGGGCGGTGTGCATGGCGTGTCCGGCCCGGTCGGCAACGACGTTTCCCAGAATCTGTTTGCCCAGCAGAGCCAGGTCGCCGATCAGGTCCAGGACCTTGTGCCGGACAAACTCATCCGGAAAGCGCAGCGGCGGATTCATCAACCCGTCCCGGGTCAGCACAATGGCGTTTTCCTGCGACGCTCCGCGAATGAGGCCTTGCTGCCGCATGGCGTCTGCGTCATGCAAGAACCCGAAAGTCCGGGCTGCCGCAATCTCTTTCAGATAGTTCCCATCCGAGAGGTCGACCCGGAAAGTCTCTTTTCCGATCAGAGGGTGAGGAAAATTGATGGCATACGAGACCGAATACGTATCGGCTGGATAGACGGCGATAAACTTGTCGCCCTCGCGCATCTCCAGTCCGCGCAGGATGCGCAGGTAAGTCCGCGGACGCCGCTGCTTCCGGATTCCGGCCTTGTGGATGGCTTCCACGAAGGGCAGAGCGCTGCCGTCCAGAATCGGCAACTCCAGGTTGTCGAGCTCTACGATGGCATTGTCGATGCCGCAGCCGATCAAGGCGGAGAGAAGATGTTCGGTCGTGGAGATCAGCACGCCCTTCTTCATCAAGCTGGTGGCGTAGCTGACCCGCGCAACATTCCGGCTCACCGCTTCCAGTTCAAATCCATCGAGATCGATCCGGCGAAAGATCACGCCCGACCCTGAAGGTGCCGGCAGAATGCGCAGCTTGACGGGAGCTCCACCGTGCAGCCCCACACCACTCCACTCAACCGGAGTTCGGATTGTCTGTTCGTGAATCAAACGGGGTTCAACGACTGTCCTGTTTGATGAGGAATCTATCCCTTAAGGCGTGGGTTTGACTGTGGCTGATTTACCACACTCGGTGATTGCAACTATCCTTCTCGATATCCCGAGTATGATCTATATTATTCATTAATATACACTTACAACGATACTTAGGAGTAACCACAAAACATAAGAGATTACTTCTATGGTTAGCTCCGGGAATTCTCGCCCGGCTCGCGGGTGGGTGGCGAGGGTTATTTCTTCGGCGGAGCGCTGACCTGGGCCTCGAACTGGGAGTCGCTTAGTCCCGGATTGTAGGTGACCGCGGTCATGAAGCGTTGGCCCGACATGTCTCCGTTATAAAAGCGCGTGACGGTGTGCGGAGTCATGATGCCCTGAATTTGGCGGTAGTTATCGTAGACCTCGTCTTCCACGTTGCGCTGTTTGTCGGTGGCGTCCCTCCAGGTGTAGGTTTTTTTCACCGGCAAGTGGTCGGAGGTATCCAGGTACAGGGTCACGCCCTCGTTGCGCGAGTTCATGACGGTCACCTGATCGACGCTCTTCCCTTCGGCCGCGGTCTGGCCCTCGTAAAACAACGCGACTCCCGGTTCCAGGAGCCACTTTCGCAGCACTGCGTCGAGGGCGCAATGGCGCCGCCGCAGGTAGTCGGCCAGTTCTTTGGGATCCTCAGCGTGTACGCCTTTGTAGGTGATCTCGTATCCCTTGTCCCCGTTGTACACGTAGATCACATCGCGCTTTTTGGTGAGTTCAATGCGTTCCTTGTCGGGAAACTTGTAAAAGCGCCAGAAGACGATCCCCAGGCTGTTGGGCCGGCCATGATAGAAGCTGTAATTGCGGCCTTCCTGGGTCATGTCGCTGATGTTGAGATAGGCGTTCCCGCCCAGAGCTTGAATCGTTTGGTCCAGCACTGCCCGGGCCTTGCGGGCGTTTTCCTGGTCCACGGGAATGGACTGCGACGGGGGCGCGAGTTCACTTTGGGCCAGCGCCCTGATGGGCAGGACAATGACGGGCAGAACCATGACGGCCGGAACTATAACGTTCGGAACAACGACAGCCGGAACGACGACGGCCAGAACAATCAATCGCAAGAAGCTCTTCATGACCTTTGACTAAGGTTAGATGCAAGAAAAAGGGGAGTCATTGGGCGTCCTCACCCCCCCGACCTCAGTACTAACCCACCAATACCGCTCCGCCGTTGACGTTGAAGACCTCGCCCGTCACGAAACCCGCATATTCCGTGCAGAGGAACAAAATCGGCGCTGCGATTTCCTCGGGCTTTCCCACTCGGCCCAGCGGAATCGTGGCAAAAATGCGGCCTCTGGTTTGAGGGTCGTTCAGAGCCGAAGCGGACATGTCTGTATCTACCCAGCCGGGCGCCACCGAATTTACGTAGATCGTTTCCCGGGCAAGCTCCGTGGAAAGCCCTTTGACCATGCTGATGAGGGCCCCCTTGGTGGCAGCGTAGTCGCAATGGAAAGCCTCTCCGCGCTGTCCGGCGGTGGAACTGACCAGAACGATGTGTCCGGCAGCCGCGCCTGTTTTCGCCTGCTTTTTCATCTGAGCCACCGAGTGTTTGACCAGGGCGAACACACTGTCGAGATTAATGGACATGGTGCTGCGCCATTGCCCGTCGGCCATTTTTTCGATGGGCGCGTCCTCAGAAGGCCACACTCCGTGGTTCGCTACCAGAATGTCCAGCCGTCCGAACCGCTTTACCGCGGCTGCAACCAGTCCCTGCGCCGTTTCCGTGCCAGAGAGATTGCAGGCCACGGCCGCACAGTTTTCCGGTCCAAGCTCTTTGACCAATTCTTCGGATGCCGCTTTGGCCTTTTCGTAGTTGAACAAAACGCGAGCCCCGGCGGCCACAAACAGGCGCACCGTAGCTGCACCGATGCCGCGCGAACCGCCGGTAATCAGGGCGACTTTGCCAGACAGAGAAAGAGGGATAGGCATGCAGAGATAGTTTGAAGATTAAGGTAGGAATTGGCAAGTAGGCGGCAAATGTGGGTGCGAGCATCTGGCTCATGCGGGACCGGAATCAGCCAGTCCAGGGTTTGGGCTCAGCCTCCCCAGCTGGAAGCCTTTTCGCCTTTGAGTTCGCGAATGAAAAGGCGCACCAGCATTCCGTCGTAGCGCGTTCCGCTGGCTTTTTCCAGCTCCGCCAGCGCCTGTTCGCTGGTGTGGGCGGAGGCGAACGAACGTTCGGTAGTCATGTTCACATAGGCGTCGGCGATGGCGACAATCCGTGCCCATAGCGGAATGCGCTCGCCGCGCAGTCCCTCCGGATAGCCGGTCCCATCGAACGCCTCATGATGGTGCTGGACCGCCTCCTGCAGTTTCTTGCTGTCGGGCAGGATGGATACGACTTCGCCTCCAACCCAGGCGTGCCACTTCAGCAGGTTGGATTCCTGTTCGGTTCGCGGGCTGGTTTCTCTCAGGATTTGCTCGGAGACGAAGATCTTGCCTACGTCGTGAACCCGGGCAGCGAAGGCCACTGCGCTGACCTCTTCGAGGGGCAGGCCCAGAGAACGCGCCAGAATTTCGCTATAGCGGCCCACCATTTCTCCGTGCCCGGACCGGCTGACTTCGCGAGATTCTCCTGCCCGGGTAAGGGTTTCGATGGCTTCGCGCAGTACATCGGCGCTGCGCTCCCCATCGCCGCACATCCTTTTCAGCGTGGCAATGAGTTCGTCCACGTATTCCGGACCGGTGTGTTCACGTTGCAGGAAGCCCTCGATATATCCCGAAATGCGTCGCCGCCGCACCGCGCCGCGTTCACCTTCCGAGAGGTCCTCGGCGGTGGAGACGCGGTCGCCGCCTGCGTGCTTGGAAACGTACATTCCGGCATCGGCGACGCGAATGATGTCCTCCATGGAGAAGCCGTGAACTGGATAGCTGCCCACGCCGAAGCTGCCGGTGATGTGATGCTCGCTCAGGGTTGGGTCCTGAGAGATCCACAGGCGGAGGCGCTCGGCTAGGATCTGCGCCTGCTCCACTCCGGTGTCCGGCATGAGGATGATGAATTCGTCGCCTCCATAGCGCGCCACCACGTTGGACTGTCGGCATTTCTGTTCCAGCAGCCGCCCCACCCGGGCCAGCACCAGATCGCCCTCCAGGTGTCCCTTGGTGTCATTCACCAGCTTGAACTTGTCCAGGTCCATGAGCACCACGGAGATGGGACGCCCGGAGCGTGATGCGCGCTTCAATTCAGAACTCAGCGCCTCGAAGAAGAACCGCCGAGTCTTGATACCGGTCAGCCCGTCGGTGATGGACTGCTGCTGCAGTTTCTGGAACACAAAGGAATTGTGCAGCGCGGTGGCCAGCAGGTCGGCCAGGGTGTTCATGATCAGCACGTCCTGCGGGGTGAAGGCGTCCTCCTTCTGGCTCTCTACGTTGAGCACGCCCAGCAGGGTCTCGCCATAGGCGATGGGAATGCAAAGCACCGAGTGCGCTCCCGGTAACACTCCCTGCAACTGTCCGTCGCTGGTGGTCTGGACCAGGGCTTTTTCGCCAGTCCGCGCCACCCGCCCCAGAATTCCTACTCCTAAGGGGATGCGCTTCCCCAGGGCCTGCGCGGTGATGCCGGCCTCGGCCTTGATTTCGATGTCCTTGGTTCCATAGTCCAGAATGCCGATGCCGATATGGTCGAAGCTGAAATTCTTCTGGATGTGGCCCACGATTTCCGCCAGCATCTGCTCGGAGTCTTCGCTGGAAATCGCGGTCTTGGAAATACTGTTCAGGAAGGCGAACTGGCGGGACCGCCGCTGCTCCTCCCCGAACAGCCGGGCATTTTCGACCGCCACGGAAACCTGTCCGGCAGCGGTCTGCATTACTTCCAGGTCGCGCTGCTCGAACCCATATTCGCGGTCGGTGTTCAGGGCCGCCATGACTCCGGCCGGCCGGCCACCCAACAGAATCGGAGCTCCACAGAAACACTTGGCCGGGCGCGGCGGCAGAAAGGTGACCCCCAGGCGTTCCCGCGCCCTCTCCAGCTCGGAGCGGATCACCAGCGGTTGGCCGCTGCGGATGATATATTCCGTCAGGCCATTGGCCATCTTGCGCGAGCGTTTGGGCAGGATTTCGCCCCGCTCCACTTCCAGTTCAAAGCTAATCTGGTCGCCATCCTGGAAGGCGATGTAGAAATCGGAGGTGTCGAAGATCTGCCCCAATTCCTTCTGCACGGTACGCAGAATCTCGTCCTGGTCCAGCCGCGAACTGATAGCCTGTCCAATCTCGGTGAGCAGCGCGAACTCCTTGGTGCGCCGCTGGGCGTCGTGCATGACGACGTAGTTTTCGAGCGTCAGTCCAATCTGCAACGCCAGCCCGATCAGAAGCCGAAGGTTCGATGAGCCGTACATCCGATGCGCCGCGTGCGGAAACAGGATCACGCCGAAATTGTGCTCTCGCGTCTGCAGGCTCACAGCAGTAACGTTGTAGACCCGCTCTTCTGTCAGCACCTGGCGGAATTGCGCGAAGCGTCCGCCCGGAAACGCCGGCAAAGGTTCGGGCATATCCGGCACGCCGCGCAAAGTCACGAACCCGCCGCGACGGTAGGCCAGTTCGCAGACATATTCTCCGGCGCCGCTTTTTTCCAGCTTGGTCAGAAATTCGGGCGAAAAACCGCGCTGCACCGAAGGCAGCACCGCGCGCCAGCGTTCCGAGACGCAGATCACGGCTCCCCCTGCGGGCAGCGGCGCGACCAGCCGATCGAGAATGCTTTGCATGCTGGGAACCAGGTCATCGGTGGAAAGCAGACGGGTCGGATCTACGCCCAGGGTGGAAAAGGCCAGCGCGTTCTCCTGCACCGCGTTGCGCTCATTTTCCGCCAACACCATGACCATCGAGATTCCCAGTGACAACTGCGGGATCGGGCCTAACAAGTCCGATAGCTGGGCGTAGGCGCTGCTGAATTGACCGAACAGCATCAGCAGCGACCAGAGCGCCAGAGACATGGCCAGCAGGGTAAAGGCAAGCGAGTTCCGCCGGTGGGCATAACGATAAAAGTAGAAGGAACAGTACAGCAGCACCAGCGCCACCGCCACTTGCAGGCGGAAGTGTGGAGGGGGAAGCAGTTCCGGATGAAACACGCCGCCCACCAGGTGTGTTTTCAGGTTCCAAAAGCATAGCCCGGCGACCGCGGCGCCCAGCGCCACGTCATACCAGCGCAGGCGAAACCTCTCCCGCATCAGGCGTGTCGACACGAAGATGCATAGCGCCATGACCGCCAGGAGCAGCGAAGCCAGCAGCGCAACTACCGCCGACGGACTGCGGAATACGATCCAGGCATCGAGGACGTAGTGCAGGGTGTAGGCGCCCCAGCCCAATTGCCAGGCGCGAAAATAGTCCTGCCGGGTCTGCTCGTAGAGATAGGTGAAAACCAGGAAGAGCAGCAGGGTTACCACCCCGGGCACGACAACCATGCTGATGGTGATGCTGTTCATGGCGCAGAAACAGCGGCCCTCGCCACTGTTATGAGCAGTTTCTAATTATCAATGGTTTCACACCGGTTCGGGCAAGACAATAGTCTTGTGTGGAGCACTAAAGATACCCCTGCGATCAGCGGTTGCGCTTTCGGTTTCAACTGTTTGGCTGGAATCTGGCCTGCCCAAAGCTTGACGCTCCATTCCCTCGACCGTACCATCGGGACACGTCCTTTCGTCATGTCCTCCTCCTCCAGTCCGCTTCCCGTTCGCGTGGCCGTTCCGCGCGTCCGGTTCGCTCCCTCGCCCACCGGATATCTGCACGTAGGGGGAGCCCGTACCGCCCTCTTCAACTGGCTGTTCGCGCGTCACTATGGGGGGACGCTCATCCTCCGCATCGAGGACACCGATCTCGAGCGCTCAACCGCCGAAATGGTCGAGGGCATTCTCCAGGGCATGCGCTGGCTCGGCCTGGACTGGGACGAAGGTCCCTACCACCAGACTCAGCGCATGGAAATGTACCGCGAGACTGCGGCCAGGCTGGTGGCTTCCGGACACGCCTACTACTGCTTCTGCACCAAGGAAGAACTGGAGCGCCGCCGCGCCGCTGCCGCCGCGGAAGGACGCCCGCCCCGCTACGAAGGTGTATGCCGCAGCATTTCCCGCGAGGAAGGGGCCAGCCGGCGAGCCGCGGGAGAGTCGGCAGCCGTGCGCTTTGCTGTGCCTCAGTCAGGAAGCACGAGTTTCGAGGATGCCGTTTTCGGCCGGGTAGAGTTTGCCAATACTGAACTGGAAGACTTCGTGCTGCTGCGTTCTGACGGCGGCCCTACTTACCATCTGAGTGTGGTCACCGACGATGTGGAGATGCGCATCACCCACGTCATCCGCGGCGCCGATCATATCTCGAACACCCCAAAGCAAGTCTTGCTCTACCAGGGTCTGGGCGCGGCTTTGCCCGTGTTCGCGCACGTCCCGCTGATCCTCGGTCCAGACAAGACCCGCCTGAGCAAGCGCCACGGCGCTACCAGCGTCATCGCCTATCGCGAGGAGGGCATCGTGCCCCAGGCCTTCCGCAATTTCCTCGCGCTGCTGGGTTGGACTCCGCCCGAAGGTTCCGGAGAAATTTTCAGTGACCATGAATTGATCCGGCTGTTCGGGCTCGAAGGCATCTCCCGCTCCGACGCGGTGTTCGATCGCGCCAAGCTGGATTGGTTCAACACCGAATATATCCGTGCCTACCCGGCGGAGAAACTGCTGCCGCTGATCCGGGAAGAATGGCGCAAGGCGGGTTTTGAGCCCGAGCACACCGACCGCGACTGGCTGCTCTCGACCATCAACCTGCTCAAGCCGCGCGCCCGCAGCCTGAAGGATTTTGCCACTTCTTTCCGGGCTTTCTTTACCGACACGTTTCAGCCCGACCCCGCGGCGGTCGAAAAGTTCCTGTCCGACGAAGGAATTCGCCAGATGCTGATGGAACTGGGCGAGCGCTACGCCGCCTCCGAAGACAGCTTCACCGAAGCCGAAACCGAAAAGCTGCTGCGCGACTTCGCGGCCGAAAAAGAAATGAAGGCGGGCGCGCTGATCAACGGCGCTCGCGTGGTGCTGACCGGACAAGGCGTGGCCCCAAGCTTGTTTGCGGTCATGGTGGCGCTGGGGAAAGAAAGAACCATCGCCCGCCTGAAAGCCACCCAGGAGTTGGCGGGAAGAGCCATGACGCCGGAAGTGTAGTCAAGTGTGGCGCGGCCGCCTTGCGCGCGTAAGAAATGGAGTCAGGCTCCTCCCCCTCACCTTCGTTCCTTACTCATCACTCAGCCCCAACGCTTAGCGCTGTCATAATGTGGTGTATATGTGGTCCGCCATTTCCCTAAAGCTGGACGACCGCTGGCTGCCCAAGTCCGTCCTCTGCCTGCGGGAATACAGCTGGAACAAATTCCTGCGCGACGTCATCGCGGGAATCACCGTTGGCCTGGTGGCCTTGCCCCTGGCCATGGCCTTTGCCATCGCCTCCGGACTATCTCCGCAGGCAGGCATTTATTGCGCGATCGTCACGGGCTTTCTGGTCTCCGCGCTGGGCGGATCGAAAACCCAGATTGGCGGTCCCACCGGCGCGTTCGTGGTCGTAGTCGCGGGAATTGTCGCCGTCCACGGTATCGACGGCCTGTTCATGTGCACGGTCATGGCGGGAGTGATACTGGTCATCCTTGGCGCCACCGGCATGGGGACGGCGGTGAAGTTCATTCCGCGACCGGTGGTGATCGGCTTTACCAACGGGATTGCCGTGCTTATCGCGAGCACGCAGATCAAAGACTTCTTCGGTCTGCATCTGGCCAAAGTTCCCAGCGAATTCTGGCTGCGTATGAAAACTCTCGTTGCCGCTGCTCCTACCTGGTCGATGCCGGCCACGCTGCTGGCTGTCGCCACCGTGGCGACCATGCTGGTGTGCCGGATCGTTTCCAAACGTATTCCCGGGCCGATTGTCGCCATGCTGGGAGCGACCCTGACCGCGTTCTTCTTTAAGCTGCCGGTGGAAACCGTGGGCACGCGTTTCGGCGGAATTCCCAGCGGCCTGCCACACTTCGCGGTGCCGCAATGGCACGCGAGCCTGGTCCATGGCCTGCTGGGGCCGGCATTCACCGTTGCCATGCTTGGAGCCATCGAGTCACTGATGTCGGCGGTGGTTTCCGACCGCATGAGCAACGATCGCCACAATCCCAATGTTGAGCTGATCGGCCAGGGAATTGCCAACATCTTTTCGCCGATGTTCGGAGGTTTGCCGGCGACGGGCGCCGTCGCGCGCACTGCTACCAACATCCGTTCGGGGGCGCAATCGCCGGTGGCGGGCATGATCCATGCCCTGACGCTGTTGTGCGTGCTTCTGTTTGCCGCGCCCCTGGCCAGCTACATTCCCATGGCGGCGTTGGCGGGGATTCTCATGATCGTCGCCCATAACATGGGCGAGTGGCGCGAGATACCGCAACTGCTGCGCCTGACCAAGACCGACATCAGCGTGTGGCTGGTCACGTTTGCCTTGACCGTTTTCGCCGATCTTACTGTCGCGGTCGAGGCCGGGATGATTCTGGCTGCGTTGCTGTTCATCGCCCGCGTGGCCGAGACCACCACCGTGTCGCAGGTGACCGAAGACTATGTCGAAGATGGGAGGCTGCACATTCTCCAGGACAAGGACATCCCCTACTACGCCACCATCTTCCGCATTCATGGACCGTTTCTGTTCGGCGCTACCGACAAGATCTCGGTCGTGACGGAGAAAATGCACGAACTGCCGCCTATTGTCATCATTCGCCTGCGCAATATGACCGCCATCGACGCCACCGGATTATTCGCGCTTGAGGAAATTGCCCGCCAGCTGCACGGCACCGGGCGCACGCTGATTCTGTGCGGCGCACGCGAGCAGCCGGCCAGGATGATTCATCAGGGAGAATTCGAACAAGTGGTGGGGCGGGAAAATATTTGCGCCAATGTCCAGGAAGCGCTGCGGCGGGCGGAAGAGGTATTCGAAAAAATCGAGGCCAAAGCGGCGGTGGGCGCGAAATGACGCATCGCGCCCGCGCCCGCATAGCGCGATCAGTGATGGCGACCGGTCAGGCGGCTTCGCTGGCTGCGTTCTCGTCCTGCAGCATGGCGCGAATCTGTTCGCGCAACTCTAGGGTGTCAGCGTGCCCGTGGACCGTACCCGCGTGCAATACTGCCAGAGTGATGACTTCTTCCTCAGTTCCGGAAATGGCAATCGAGCAGGGCTTCTCAGCGGGGAATTGACGGCAATCAATAACTTTTCGCGTTCCGGCCATAAGTGCCTCCTGTTTGAAATTCGGCTGGATTATAGTCCTGGCCGGAAGCCGGATTCAATAGGGGCCAGCTACGGCTTTCGTCCTAATAGTTTTCCAGCAGCCAGACATTGCTCTCGAAGGTTTGCTGGGTGAACCCCAGGTGGCGGCCATCGGACGAAGCAACGGGGGAACTCAGCCATTGGTTCCTGCCCCGGTCGAGCAATACGCTGGTCTTCCCGTTCAATTCGATGCGGACAATCTGATAACTGGTCATGTGCGACACGCTGGCAAACAAAGCGTTGCCCTCCGCTGCCCAGGAACTGCTCCATATCACGGACCAGTTCGGAAGTTTTAACGTGCTCTCCGTCTTACGGCGCAGGTCAAGAATGCGGATTTGCTGGTGTGGTCTCTCCCCGCTCTGCACCGCGATGCGAGACCCGTCCGGCGAAATCGCCCAGGACAAGCCCTTGCCGCTCTCGACGTTCATTCTCGCCACCTCGCTTCCCCGGCCGGCCACGGGATCAAGACCTTAGAAAACCAGCTGGCCTTGGGCCCAATCTCCCAGAACGCAGGAGCCGGAAGGTTGGATTGGGCAGTCGAAGGCAGGCTGGGCGTCGGGGGGAAACTGCAGAACTTGCTCCGACGATCCCCCCGGGGCCGGGACCCGCATCAGCCGAAAAGGCTGCGGCGACTGATCGCTGGAATGGGGGGACGACCAGTAGAGAATCCAGGCGCCGTCCGGACTCAGTGAGGCGCCTGACGCATCGTCCGCCGTCATCACCAGAGGTTCAGCCGCACTCTGCTCGAACTTTTGCCGGAAGATCTGACTCCTTCCCGTGCGATTCGAGTCAAAGAGAACACTCTTGCCGTCGCGAGCCCAGGCGCTGAGAAAGTCCCTGCTGTCGCTCATGGTCAGCCGGCGGGGCGAACCCATCCTCGCGCCGTTTTGTTCAAGATCACCTACATAAAGGTTGGCCAGGGCGTGCGCCTTGATCACGGCAAGCTGCTTCCCGTCACGACTCACGCTTTCGGCCATGTTGTAGCCGCTCCAGTTTGTGATTCTCACGGGTTGCCCGGCGCGGGCTCCGGTTTTTTCGTCGACCACGATCCCCATAGATTGGCCGACGGTTCGTCGGAAAGGGAAAAGATCAGGCGCCCGTCTGGAACCCACACTATGGTGGGAATATCGTAGACCACCATCCGTGGATCGGCAGCTATCGCGGTTGGCGTCCCACCGTTCGGAGAAATAGTTTCGATGCCGCCGCCCAAGCCACTCTCAGCCTGTTTCATGAAAGCCAGCCGCGTTCCCCCTGGCGACCAGGTGAGCGCTGCAAACCTGTCCTTGGAATCAAGCGGAAGCTTGCGCGGATTCTCTCCATTGCTTCCCACCAACCAGATCTCGTGGCCATGGGCGTCGATGCAGGCCCCGACCGAACCATCGGGCGAAACCGAAGCGGAGTCGCAATGCGAGCGCAGAACGCGCGGTTCTCCCCCAAAAGACGGAAACAACCCAGATCACGGGCTCGCCCGCCTCATTGGGGACCATCACCGTCATCTTTTCGCTGTCGGGAAACCATTTCACCGACCAAAGATTGGCTCGCAGTTGCTGGGGCAGGGGGACGTCATCGGGTTTCTCCCGTATCGATCACCAGCAGGTGCAGGCCACCGGGGTCGGAATAGGCAAGGTAGCGGCCATCGGGAGAGAGATCCGCCCCCACCAGCCGGTTCTCGGATGTATTGTGCGTCAACTGCCGCTCTTTCAGTCCCGCGCTGGCAGCGGGTGGATGAGGCTTGAGCCAGCGGCCTGCTGAGAACAGACGGCCGCGATCGCCGCGATCGCTGCCAGCGCCACCCCGATGAGAAACCGGCGGGAAGCCCATTTCGATGACTGCGCTGCTGGCCCGCTGCCCGAGCCCCGAGCCGCAGCGCGGCCGCCGGATTCCGAATCTCGCTGCAGCCGCTTGAGATCGGTACGCAATTCGGCGGCGGACTGATAGCGAAGATCAAGATCCTTCTCCAGAGCTTAGCCGATAATTTCGTCGAGGCGTTCCGGCAAAGCCGGATTCACCTGCGTCGACTGCGTGGGCGTCGCGTCCAGGATGGCCTTGAAGACAATCGCCGACGTCTTGCCCGGGAATGCAACTTTGCCGGTGACCGCCTCATACCGTACAGCGCCCAGAGAAAAAATGTCCGTGCGCGCATCCAGGGGCTCGCCGCGCGCTTGCTCCGGCGACATGTAAGACACCGTGCCCACCGTCATTCCTGGACTGGTCAGCATTTCGGTGCCGGTCAGGGTGGGCATCTCGGAAGGGGAGGTTTCTTCCAGCTTGGCCAGGCCAGAGTCCAGCACTTTGCACTCGCCGCGGGCGGTCACAAAGATGTTTGCGGGTTTGAGGTCTCGGTGCACGATTCCGCGACGGTGAGCCGTGTCCAGCGCGTCGGCGATTTCGATTCCGTAGCGCAAAGTCAGCGCCAGGGGCAAAGGGCCCTTCACCAGACGCAACGCCAGGTTCTGGCCTTCCAGATACTCCATCACCAGGTAGTCGGTTCCATCCTGCCGACCGACGTCGAACAGAGTGCAGATATTTGGCTGCTGGAGCGCGGAAATCGCCCGCGCCTCGCGCTCAAAGCGCTGCAGGCGGACGGGATCCGATGAAACCGAGGAAGAGACTACTTTGACGGCGACGGCGCGATCCAGCCGGGTGTCGCGGGCGCGGTAAACCTCACCCATTCCCCCGGCGCCCAGCGGCGCAAGGATTTCATAGGGGCCGAGTTTGGTGCCCGCTGCGAGGCCCATCATGATGAATCAGGATTATTTCGCGGCCTTGCCGGGGACCAGCGCGAGACTCGAACCATGGTCCCCGGGTGGCAGGAGATGGGCAGGCAAAAGAGGAAACAGCCAACGGCAAAGACTGCCGTTCACTGTTCCGGTGCGCCTTCGGGCTGGCCGTCGGCTGGGGCCAGAGGCAACCGGGTTGCGCCGCTCAACAGGTCGCGCTCCTGCAGCGAAAACTGGTTCTTAAAGCGCTCTGACTCGATGACCTGCTGCCGCTGCTCCGGGGGCATGGCGCGGAGATCGCGGATGGCGGTCCGCAGTTTCTTCCGGCGTTCTGGTGGAAGGTCTTTTAGCTGGGAATAGAGTTGCCGCGCCTGCAGTTTCTGATCGGGAGTCAAGTGCTCCCAGGTCTCCATGCGATTCAGGATACGCTCCTGCTGTTGGGGCGGCAGGCTGCTGAAGCGCTGCAGCCGTTCCCGCAAATTCTGTTGCCGCTCGGGCGGAAGACTGCGGAACTGGGGATCATCCTCGAGCGCCCTCTGTTGCTGGTCGGGAGGCAGGTCGCGGTAGCGCCGCAACCATTGTCCGGCGTGATTGCCCTGGGCCGCCCGCTCGCGCGCCTGCTGCTGTTCATGACGCCGTTCCGCAAGTGCGGTGCGCCGGTTCTGCGCCAGACAGGGCGAGACCGTGAGCGCCAGCGCAAGACTGACGGCTCCGAGGGCCACTTTCGCCGCAATGGACTTTACACCCAACACTTTTTTCTCCGCCGCTCTACACCTCGCAGCCCGGACTGCTCTCCCACGACCTCTGCGAGGCCTCCACGACCGGCGAGAGAGGTTGAACCGGGGGAAAAATGCCGTGCAGCAAGACTACGGATTCGCGGTCACATCCTGCTGCACTTCCAGATCATCGAGCACATCGAAATCGGAGTACAAACTCTGGTTTTTCTCCAGCGCCTGGAGATCGCCCACTGCGGTGCCCGGTTCCGCCAGGGCCAGCGGCGCCACGGAATCCACCGGCACGGCGGCCACGTTGCCGTGGTCGTCGCGATTGCCGGTATTGGGGTGAACATTGTTCATCCGAACCAGGCTGACGCTTACCACCATGAGCAGGGCGAAAGACGCCGCCAGCGCCGGCTTGCGTAACCATTGCAGCCAGCCGCTGGGCTGTTTCGCGCTTTCCTCGCGCAAACGCGCCCGCAAGCGCACATCAAAATAGGGCGACGGCTCCGGCGCCTGCCACTCATCCAGCAGGGACATGGTTTGGCGGAAGGCCTCCAGCTTGCCGGCACACTCCGCACACGATCCCAGGTGGGCTTCCACCTCAGGCGTGGCCGCGGTCAGCCCGGCGGCCAGATCGGGCATCAGTTCGCGAGTTTCATTGCAATTGCACTTCATAACTGCTTCCTTTACACAAACTCTTTCAGCTGTTCGCGCAGCGTTTCGTAGGCGCGAAACAGCAACGACTTGGTGGCGGACTCGCTTAGCTTCAGTACATCCGCGATCTGCCGATAATCCATCTGCTGGTACTTGTGCATCACCACCGCAATCCGCTGCCGTTCGGGTAGCGCCTGCACCCGCTGGCGAATCACGGCCAGCCGTTCCCGCTGCACCAGCGACTCTTCGGCCGTGGGCGCACGGTCGGGAACATCCAGCGTGCGGCCGCTTTCCTCGTCCGGCTCGTCGAGACTCACGGTGTTCTCGGGCCGCTCGTGCCGTGTGTCCCGGATGTGGTTCACCGCCAGGTTGGTGGCGATGCGATACAGCCAGGTCGTAAACTTGGCGCTGGCCTCATAACTCTCGCGCGAGCGATACACCCGAAGGAATACTTCCTGCGCCAGGTCTTCGGCCGCGGACGCGCTGTGCGCCATGCGGAACATAAAGCTCAGCATCGGCCGGCGGTATTTCTGCACCAGGTATTCAAAGGCCGAATCATCGCCGGCCTTTACCTGCAACATGATTTCGGCGTCAGTTTGCCCCTCGGGCACACCCGCACCCGCCTCGTATGTCGCTGGCTGCGCCGCGCCCGCCATCGCGAGCAACCCCCGGTCCATGGCAACGCTGCTCACATCAGATTGAACCCCTTCCGAAGCCGATAGTTGCGCCTCCCCCGCCCCCGGGCCCGGCCCCGAAGTGCCTTCGGTACTGTGGCCTACGGGTACTTTGGCGGGTTTGGGTTCAGTCGGCATGGGCAGAACTGGCCGGCATGACCCACAGGGGGGCGCGATGTCGCCCCAGGGATCGCGGCACAGTCAGGCTACCACGGTCTGCGACCGCCGGAAAATGGTTCGTTTCCTGGAATATAGCCACGTTACGAACAGGCACTTAAGCCCCTCATTCCGACAGCGAGCAGTTCCTACCCCTTGACCTGCTATCATATTTCTGCAAATATAGAAATATGCTAACGGAACAATCTAAGAAACCCACAGAGCGCGTAGCCAAATACGCCGACATGTTCTCAGCCATGGGGATCGAGCCCCGACTTCGGATCATGCAGTTGCTGCTGTCCGCGCATCCCGGCGGTCTTGTGGTGGGAGAGATTCAGGAAGAACTGGACATCCCCAACTCCACTCTTTCACACCATTTGGACAAGCTCAGGAATGAAGAACTGGTGCGGGTGCGCCGGGAGAGCACTTTTTTGCGATACACCGCGAACACCGAAGCGCTTCAGGAACTGCTGCAGTTCCTGTATGCCGAATGCTGCACCCGTAACCAGGCAGTCAGGCCTGAGCAGATCGTTCAACTTTGCAAGTAGGAGAGGACATGACCGAACCAGATATGAAGGAAGTTGTGAAGGAAAAATACGGACAGGCAGCCTTGCGAGTGACTAGCGGCGGCAGTTCTTGCTGTGGCAGCAGCCCGGCGGCCGGCGCCGGCTGCGCTGATCCGATCACTTCCAGACTTTACGATGCAAGGCAAGCTGAGCAGATACCAGAAGAAGCTCTACGGGCATCGCTGGGTTGCGGCAATCCAACCGCGCTGGCCAAGCTGAATCCGGGAGAGGTAGTTCTCGATCTTGGCTCGGGCGGCGGCATCGATGTTTTGCTCTCTGCCAGGCGGGTGGGACCGACGGGTAAGGCCTATGGTCTCGACATGACCGATGAAATGCTGGCTTTGGCAAACCAGAACAAGCGCAAGGCAGGGATCGAGAACGCCGAGTTCCTGAAAGGTGAGATCGAGTGCATTCCGCTGCCTGACAACTCCGTCGATGTGGTTATTTCCAACTGCGTTATAAACCTGTCCGCGGACAAAGACCGCGCCCTGCGAGAAGCATTTCGGGTTCTCAAGCCGGGTGGGCGCTTTGCCGTCTCCGACGTTGTAACCCGTGGGGAGATGCTTCCCGAGATTCGCAAGAGCGTGCTCTTGTGGGTGGGCTGCCTGGCCGGAGCGTTAGAAGAAAACGAGTACCGAACCAAGCTCGCCTCGGCGGGATTTGAGCAAATTGATCTCGAGCCAACCCGAGTCTACCGGGTCGAAGACGCTCGTGAGTTCCTGTCCGGCCAGAACCTCGATGTCGACGCCATCGCACCGCAAATTGATGGCAAGTTCATGAGCGCTTTCGTGAGGGCTGTGAAGCCATCCTGCTGCGCTCCCACCTGCTGCAACTGAGGTAACGCCGATGAAGGGACACTACAACGTTTTGTTTCTGTGCGCCGGAAATTCGGCACGTTCGATTATGGCCGAAGCGATTATGAACCTGAAGGGCCGGCCAAATTTCACCGCCTACAGCGCCGGCAGCTATCCAACCGGCAAAGTTCGGCCCGAGGCGCTGAGGCAGCTTGAAGTCGCTCATCTGCCGATCAACGGTCTCAGGAGCAAGAGTTGGGATGAATTTGTCCGGCCTGACGCCCCCAAACTCGATTTCGTTCTTACTGTTTGTGACAACGCAGCGAAAGAAGTCTGTCCGGTCTGGCCGGGTCAGCCCATGACGGCCCATTGGGGTGTTCCGGATCCCGCGACCGTGCAGGGCACAGGAGAACAGGTAGAGAAGGCCTTCCGCGACGCTTTTTTTATGCTCGACCGCCGCATCAGTTTGTTGCTGAGCCTGCCGCTTGCCGCTCTGGACAGACTGGCGATTCAGAAAGAAATCGAGCGCATCGGGCGTCAATGAAATTCAATCTACGAGTCCGTTTCACAGCGGAGTTTCTCGGCACTGCCTTTCTGGTTGCCGCCGTGGTTGGCTCAGGCATCATGGGTGAGCGACTGGCAGGAGGCAATGTTGCAATCGCGTTGCTCGCCAACACCATCGCAACTGGAGCCGCTCTCGTCTCGTTGATTCTGACCTTCGGATCAATTTCTGGCGCTCACTTTAATCCCGCGGTGACGTTAGCCGATGCGCTGGAGCGCGGCATCCCTTGGCCGGAAGTCCCTGCCTACGTCACCGCACAGTGTGCGGGCGCGATTCTGGGAGCTGTCGTCGCCCACTTGATGTTCCGACTGCCCTTGTATTCACTTTCCTCGCACGCCCGGGCGGGATGGTCTCTGGTCTTCGGCGAGTTCGTAGCCACATTCGGATTGTTGTCTGTGATCTGGGGCTGCTCGCGTTTGCGGTTGACTGTGCTGCCGTTTGCTGTCGCGAGCTACATCACCGCGGCTTACTGGTTTACGTCCTCAACCTCTTTCGCCAATCCTGCTGTGACCATCGCGCGATCATTATCGAATACCTTTGCCGGGATTCGACCAGCAGACGTCCCATGGTTTATCGCCGCCCAATTTGCAGGAGCTTTCGCTGCGACCTTGCTCTTTCGCCGGCTGGTCCCCACCTTTGCCAGCTCTTGCCGACGCGATAGTCGTTCCTCATCCCAGGCCCGGCCCAGCCCGGTATCCGACTCAGATCGGTCCTTGATAGCGCCGCAGCCGGACCGCGGCGGCGAGGAATGCCGCGGCGACTGCCAGGCCGATCCACAGCCCCGGGCTGCTCAGGAAACCACCCAGGGCGATATGTGTCATGGGGTCGGTTGGGAACATATCTGGTGATGTCGAGGCAACCGTGGGCACACCCCCGATCAATCGGGATCCGACCAGGGCAGCGAAATGCCAGGTGTGGAAGGCAATCTGCTCGACCCCGGCAATTGCTACCAGCGGCAAGGCCGCCCACAGAAATGTCGCCCGGCGCGGCCATCCGGATACGAGCAGCAGCCAGCAATAGATTGGTGCGGGCCAGAGCGCATGGGCGGTGAGGATGTGGTACAGCAGCAGCCATGACCTCCGCAAAAAAGATAACTCCGTCCACAACGTCGCCACACTCTGACCACTCACCAGCAGCACTACGCTGCTCATCAGCAACATGAGCCACTGCATGGCGACGATGATGGCAAAGGTCAGCAGTGGCAGAATGACGAGCGGAACGCTCGCTTTCGCAAGCACGGTGGTGACATCGGATACCGGCAGCGACTTCCAGAAAAGAATGCTGCGGTCGCGGCACTCGCCGTGCAACGCGTCCAGACAATAAAACACACTCACGACGATACCGGTAAGCATCATCAGACCTGCCGCGATGTCGTATGGCGCTTGAGGTTGCGCCGGATTGAGCCTCAGCGGCTCTTCCCAGATGCCCGCAATCGAGCTGAGAGAGAAGGCGAACAGAGCGACGCCGGCGACCGCCAGCGGCGCAACGTAGATCGAGCGGTTCTCCCACAATTCGCGCCGCACCGACCAGTACATGAGCCGGCTCGGCGAGATGGGCGCTGTCGCGGCCACCTGTGATTCAAGAGGAGACTCGGACATGGCGCTTGCTCGCGTATTCATTTCGCCGCTCCTTTGTGTCTGGCCGGCCTGATTGCCCGGCTTATCTCGCCAACACCGCAACGAACAAGTCGGCGATGCTGGGCGTGCGCACGTCGCCAAGCGTTGCCAGTCGCTGACGATCCACCCCATCGAATAGCAGAATGCTGCCACCGATCGCCTGGCGCTCGTGCATCGGTTTGAGCGCTCGTGCCGCCGCGGCCTGCTCCGGACGCACCATCACTTCCAGATAGCGCGACTCCAACTCTTCCATGCTGCGATTGAATACGACGCGCCCGCGGTCGATGAACATGACGTCGGTAAGCACGTGTTCGATCTCTTCCACCTGGTGTGTCGCTACCACGATAGTGCGCCTACGATCGAAGTAGTCGTTCAGCAGGGAATCGTAGAACTGCTTGCGAAACAGGATGTCCAAACCCAGTGTCGGCTCGTCCAGCACCAGCAATCTCGCGTCGATGGCCATCACCAGAGCCAGGTGCAGCTGGGTCACCATGCCCTTCGACAAGTCCCTAACCCTTCGGGTTCGCCCGATGGTGGTCTTGGCAAGAAAGCCCTCCGCCTTCGTGCGATCGAATCGCGGATGAACTCCCGCGACGTAGTCGAGCGCCTGCGAGACCCGCATCCAGCGCGGCAGCACGGCGACATCGGCAATGAAGCAGACATCGCGCATAAGCTGATCGCGCTCCCTCCAGGGGTTGCGTCCGAGCACGTTCAGCTCTCCCTGATATGGGGTGAGGCCGAGAATTGCGTTGAGCGCGGTGGTCTTGCCGGCGCCGTTGGGACCGATGAGTCCGAGGATCCGGCCCTCTTCAACCCGCAAATTGATGCCGTCCAGCGCGATGGTTGTGCCGAAGGCCTTGCGGAGCCCGCGGGCTTCTATGCATGCCATGGCTTCAGCTCTCCTCTTTAGGGGGATTCGGCTTGGCGGTTTTCGACGGTGCGGCATCCAGACTTGCCCGATCGGAAGACGGCCGGCGATTTGCGCCGTCCAGGAGTTCTTCCGCCGTAAGGCCAAGCCGCCGAATGGTTGCGTGGACCCTGGGCCATTCTTCGCCGAGAAACTTCTGCCGCTCGCCCTGCAGTAACAAACCGCGTGCACCGGCGTTGATGAACATGCCGAGGCCTCGTCTGCTCTCCACCAACCCCTCGTCCACCAGTTGCTGGTAGCCTTTCAGGACCGTAAGCGGATTGACCCGATATTCGGCCGCGACATTGCGCACGGAGGGCAGCGGATCGCCTTCCTTGAGCACACCGTCGAGGATCATCGCGACCACCCGGTCACGAAGCTGGCGGTAGATCGGCTGACTGTCGTTCCATTCACGGTCCATCAGGTTTTCCCAGAATGCCCTTTTACCAGACCTTACCAGAGATACAGCCCGCGTCAGTTTGTCCTGTGCAGGTCGAAATGCGCGTGGATCGGCTTGTCTTTCATCATGAACGTCCAATCCTCGGTGTGATGGTTGGCGTCGGCGATGGTGAACACCGAATGGTGCATATGGTAGTCCGTGCTCCCGCTGATGTCCTTTAACTCGAACTCGACCGTCTTGCCGTCGGGCGACATCTTGCCGGTCATGCGCGGCCGATTCCCCGCGTCGCAATAGTGAATCAGCGTGAGCTGGTCTCCGTCCACGTAAAGCATCGTGACCGGATGGTCGTACTTGGTCGCATCCAGCGGCGTTCCGGCTTCTTGGAACTCGTGCACGAGTGCGTTCCCCCTCGAGGTCACGCGCAGCGAGAGGTGCATCTTGGCGCCTGACATCTGCGGCGCCTCCGGGACGGTGACGATACCTTCCCACTCTCCCGCCAGGCTTTTCATGGTGGTGAAGGACTTCTGCGCCTCGGACGGCGCAGGAGCCACGGAGGACTTTTGCGCGTCGGACTGCGCGAAAGCAACGCTGCAGAGCAACATCAGAACAACAGACAACATAGAACAGAGGGATTTCATATTCATTCTCCTTAGAGGCTGCATTTCTTTTTTGCTCTTGGGGCCGGGGGTGTCATTCACTGGTGTATTCAGTGCGATAGATTCAGTGGGTGTGCGCTTGGCGACTGTCATATAGTGATATAGTTAACTATAACACTGGTGATTTGTCCAGCTTTTTCTTCACCCTTCCTAGGGAAGCTCTATCCACATAAAAACAAGCAGCTTATCCCCTCCAGGTGGCATAACGCTGTATCTCGACGAAAAACGGATGTTAGTATCTGGGACTGAGTTTCGCGCAGTCATGCGTCGCAGGAGGTGCAAGTGGCCACCGCATCCATTCCCAAGGACCGGCAGTCGGCTCGCATCGCCATTGTCGAGCAGCATATTCGGCTGGAGAACGAACATGACCTTGAAGGCGTTCTCCACACCTTCGGCGATGCTGCGCAGTACGATGATGAGCCGTGGGGCGAGCACTATAGCGGAGTGAACGGAGTTCGCCAGTTTTACGAGCAGCTGACGAAGGCGCTCCCTGACCTAGAAATCGAGGTCCAGCGCCGGCATGTCGCAGAGGATGCCGTCCTGGTTGAAATCATGATTCGTGCCACGCACCTCGGCGGGTGGCGCGGCCTACCCGCGACCGGACGACGCGTCGAGTTCCCACTTTGTGGGGTCTACACCTTCGACTCCAATGATCGTCTGGCCGGGGAAAAAATCTACTACGACCGCGGGACGGTGTTAAGACAACTCAGTGTTTTCCACGAACCGCAGAGCGTAATCGGGCAGATCGGCATTTTGGCGACTCATCCGGCAACTATCGCGCGTGCAGCCGCGAGGAAGCTTCTGCGCAAGTGACACCTTCACCTGATGCTCCGGGATTCGTTCCCATCGTTCCCCGATCGTTGACGGGAAGGGCTGCAACTGGTTGAATGAAAGCCAGTGGGCGCTTAACTCAGCGGTAGAGTGCCATCCTCACACGGTGGAAGTCATAGGTTCGAATCCTATAGCGCCCACCACTCACACCCGCGGCGACACAGGATGACGTTGCACGCTCTGAGAACGCGGGTAACCGGGCCTTGGTTACTGGCCCCGTTGGGTGAGATCCACTTCCGATACTGTCCTTAATTTCTCCTTCGGTGGACTTGGCGTACACCCTTTGCTGCGATAATCTGAATCCATATTTCAATGGGAGTCGGGCCGTGGCCACCGGCACCGGCGGGCGCGCATTTCGATCCAAATTTAGGAGAGCTGTGAATGGCAAGGACCTCCGTGCTGTCGTTCCGCAGGTGTGTGGCAATGGCTCTTCTAATGACAGTTGCGGTGGCGGCTCCGGCCCAGACCCGAAACCGGATCATGCAGAGCATGGAGACCGGTGAACGGGCAGTGGTGGGCGG
>DASZHW010000017.1:0-2274 GCA_035937515.1 Terriglobales bacterium
TCCTGGCACTGAACCGGATCCATACGCCCAAGGCCAGGGGGATACCGATCCACAGCACCAGGTAGATATTCTGCTTCCAATTGCGTTCATCGCGAAACAGCAGCGACTTGAACTCCACCGAGCGGACCAATGCACTGGACACAGCGGCGGCTACGCCAAGCCTGATCAGCAGATTGATGAGGATGAGTCGCTGTTCCATGATTGCTGCGAGACCCACTGTGGGAAATGTAGCACGATAAAGAGAAGTTGCACGGATGTCGGCGACAAACCGGCAAGGCCGGCAACTTACTGGCGTAGGGTCATTCGGCTCCGATTCTCGTAGCGCTGCCGCCCCGGCGGCTGTGGCGGCGCAACTCTCAGTAAGGCCCGATGATGCCGCCGATTTGTCGAGAGGCCGGCGGCTTCCTGGTTGGCTTCTGGCTCTCGATTACATCCAGATACTTCAGTCCTGAGCCGGTATTGAACAGCACCACTTTGTCGTCGTCGGAGAAAAAGCCACGGGCGCGCAGCTTGCGATACGCCACCAACGACGCCGCTCCTTCCGGCGCCGCGAATATTCCTTCCACCCTGGCCCAATGCCGGAACGCATCCATTATTTCTGCGTCGGTTGCGGCGAGGGCTATGCCCGAGCTCTTTCTCAGAATTTCGAGAATGAGATAATCGCCATAGGCCTTCGGTACCCGAAGACCGGAAGCCAGCGTCGAGGCATCCGGCCAGAAATCCGCAGTGGGTTTACCCTCATCCCACGCTTTAACGATGGGGGCGCAACCGGCAGATTGCACGACGACCACTTTCGGCCGGTCGGGTCCAATCCAGCCCAGCGTTTCCATTTCGTCGAAGGCCTTCCACATGCCAAGCAGACCGACCCCGCCCCCCGTTGGATAGATGATGCCCTGCGGCAGCTGCCACTTGAGCTGCTCGGCCACCTCACATCCCATGGTCTTCTTGCCTTCGACCCGGAACGGTTCCTTCAAGGTCGAGACATCGAACCATCCCTCGTCCTCTTTTCGTTCGGCCACTATCCGGGCGCAGTCGCTGATCAGGCCGTCCACCAGGGTTACGTGCGCTCCGTAGCTTTCGCACTCGACCCGATTGGCTAAGGGCACATCTTTGGGCATGAAGATGTGCGCTTCCAGACTGGCGGCCGCGGCGTAGGCAGCCAGGGCGCTGCCGGCGTTTCCGGCGGAAGGCGCCGCCAATTTTTTCAGACCGTACGTTCTCGCCATGGTGACCGCCACCGACATCCCCCGTGCCTTGAAGGAGCCGGTCGGGTTCAGACCTTCATCCTTAATGAAGACGTTGGGAAATTCCCGGCTGGGCAGCAGGGGTGTGAAACCCTCGCCCAAGGAGATGGGAGTGACATCTGGCAGCACTTCCGCATAACGCCACATGGTCGGCGGACGAGTAGCCAGGGAGTCATGGTTGAAGTGACGCTTTAAGGGTTCCAGGTCGTAGCGAACGTAGAGGACGCCGCCATCGTTCGGGCAAACCGTCTGCGGTCGGTCAGCGCTGTAATGTGCACCACATTTGGTGCATTCGAGATAAGCGATGCGGGACACGTCGGGAGTTTAGCATTCCCAGGCTGAACCTGGAGTTTGGAGCTGGTCGTCGCCGTCCACCCTGGATTCCCAGTTTTTGGTTCTTAGTTCTTGGTTCTCAGCCCGGCAATCGCTTTAGTATGCCATTCGCCTTGCGGAACCACGGGCGCTCGCGGCGGCGTAAATATCCTGGCATGGTGGGCTTCTTCGCCAGAATCTGCCGCGCCCACTCCCGCGCCTCGGCATTGCGTTGCTGGGCGGCCAGGAAGCAGGCGTAGTTGTAGTAGGTCTCGGACGAAGTCGAAATCTTGGTCACCTGCCGGAACAGGGCCTCGGCTTTTTCGGGTTGGCCGGTATTGGCATAGGCGTGGGCCAGCAATCCCGCGGCGCGATGAAAATCGTAGGTTGGATCGGTGGATGCCACGCGTTCGAGATCCAGTAGAGCCGCGGCAAAGTCTCCCATCTGTATGGCAGCCACGCCGCGACGGTAGAACGGGTCGGGCGAGTCGGTGCGGGACGAAATCGCCTTGTCGTAAACCTGCCGCGCCTTGGCGAAATGCTCTTCCTCCAGGTAGAGATCACCTAGCTCTTCATAATTTCCCGCGGAAGGGTTGTCGATCACGGCCGCCTCCAGCTCGCGGATGCGCTTCCTGCGCGGAAATGCCTTGAATGACTGGCGCAACAGGCCGGCATCGGGCACAGCTTCGACCGCGATGTACACCAGGGCTCCGAGCCA
>DASZHW010000018.1:0-1547 GCA_035937515.1 Terriglobales bacterium
GGGGTGAAGCCCTCCCGTTACGACCGTAGTTCCCTTCCGAGTATTTCTATTGCAAGACACCAGCAGCCGGGCATTCTATAGTAGCTAATATGCGATGGCTGCCAGCAGGAGTTGTGTTGTTGCTTGCCGGAGTGTGTTTGGCCTCGGACACTCCCCCAGCCGCCGCGCCATCGCTGTGCTCTAATTCCGCCGGCGCGCCTGCCTGCCGCGGAATCGCTAAAGACCTGAAAGCCGCCCGACAAGCCTTTGCGCGTGGCCTCAAACTCGAGAAATCGCGGAACGACAAACTTCAGAGTCTCGGCGAAGCTTTTTACGAATTCGAGGAAGCGTCGCGCCTGGTCCCGCAAAATGTGGAGTACGTGACCGCGCGGGAGATGACGCGCCAACATCTGGCCGGGATGCATCTGGAACGCGGAAATAGCGACCTGCTCGATGGCCGGCAAGTGGAGGCGCTGGCGGAGTTCCGAACGGCGCTGAATCTCGATCCGCAGAATGAATTCGCACAGCAGCGCATACTCGACGCCCTGGGGCCCGTGCCGGTGCAGACTGCGGGCCCGCCGCAAGTAGTCGCCAGCGCCGATGGACTCACCGCCAAACCGATCGACGGGCATCATGACATCCACTATCGCGGCGATTCTCGTGGCCTGCTCACGGCGGTCGCCACGAGCTACGGGCTGACAGTAGTCTTCGACGAAAACTTCCCCAGCCGGCGTGTGCGCTTCGACCTGGAGAATGCCGATTTCGCGACCGCCATGCAGGCGGCCTCCACGGTCACAAAGAGCTTCAGCGTGGCAGTGGACGACAGAGTTCTTTTTGCTTCGGCTGACACACCGGACAACCACCGCGTCTACGACCGGATGGGCATGCGCTCGTTTTATATCCCTGGAGGCAGTCCCGCCCAGGAGTTAAACGAGTTGATGAACTCGCTGCGCACGCTATTTGAGTTCAAGTTCGTGAGCCTCAATGCCGCATCGAGCACGATTACGCTGCGCGGACCGAAGGCAGCGCTGGAAGCCGCAACCCAGTTTCTCGGACAACTGAATAGTCCCCGGCCGGAAGTGATGCTCGATCTGAAAGTCTTCCAGGTGAACCACACCTACATGCGGAACATCGGGCTGCACGTCCCGAACAATTTCAATCTTTTCAACATTCCGGCGGCCGCGCTTACGGCTGTCGGAGGACAAAATATCCAGGACATCATCAACCAACTCATAGCCTCCGGCGGCATCAACCAAGCTGGCAATCAGAGCATCGCCGCCCTTCTCGCACAATTGCAAGGACAGCAGAATTCGATCTTTAGCCAGCCGCTCGCGACCTTCGGCGGCGGGCTCACGCTGATGGGACTTAGCCTCGATCGGTTGGCCGGCGTGCTCTCCATGAATGAGAGTTCCGTCCAGTCGCTCGATCACGTCCACCTGCGCGCTTCCCAGGAGAAGGAAGCCACTTTTAAACTGGGATCGCGCTATCCCATCCTGAACGCCAGCTTCGCGCCGGTTTTTAACAATCCGGCCATCTCGAAGGCCATCGGGAATCAGTCCTTCACTTCG
>DASZHW010000019.1:0-48032 GCA_035937515.1 Terriglobales bacterium
GGCCTTTGCTTCTAACTCGATGCTGCTGGAGACGCGCGTCGGCCCCGACTTACGCTACCGGAACTGCGGCGGCCAGGTTTCGCATTCGCACCAGATTGTAGGCGGCGCAGGCAAGGGTAAATATCCAGTGCACTTTGCTCACCCCGCGATGTCGAACCTTGCGCATCAGCGCTATCGTCTTCAGCCAGCCGAAGCATTCTTCAATCCGTTTCCTCTTCTTCTGGCTGATGGCGTAACCAGAGTGCCGCGTGGTGCGGCCATCAATCGCGCTGCCCCCGCGTCGTCCCAGGTTCTGCGCCACGTGCGGCGTCACCCGCAGATGGCGGCACTCCTCCACAAACCCGAACGTGTCGAACCCTTTGTCGCCGCCCACCGTCAGCGGTTGCGTGCCGGGAAGCCTCTCCATCATCACCAGGGCCGCATCCCGTTCCGCCGTCCCGTTCGCCTGGAAGACTTCTGCGTCCACGATCAGTCGGTTGCGGTTCTCCACCAACAGATTTCCGCTGTAACTCAGCCGGGACTCCTTCCCCTCGCTTTTGCGCGCCAGCAGAGAGTCGGGATCGGTCTTGGACTCATGGGTTTCGTTCGAGCGCTTTTCCCCGCGAAAGTTCACCGTGGGATTGCCCGGATCATCCGGCGGTGGCGTCGGCTTGCCCTCCTTTGGTTGAAAGCTCTTCAGACTCGCCCAGGCTTCCAGCAGCGTGCCATCCACCGTGAAATGTTCGTCGGAGGTCAGCCCCTTTCCCCGCGCTTGCGCTACCACGCGCGCCAGAAACTCCTGGGCCACATCCGCCTCCAGCAAGCGGTCGCGGTTCTTGGTAAAGGTGGTCGCGTCCCAGACTTCATCGTCCGCGTTCAGCCCCACGAACCAGCGGAACAGCAGGTTATAATCCATCTCTTCCATCAGCAATCGTTCGCTGCGGATCGAGTACAGCATCTGCAGCAACTGTGCCCGCAACAGCTTCTCCGGCGCAATCGACGGACGTCCCACGCGGGCATACATTGTGTCGAACCGCCGCGAGAGTTGAGTGAGCACTTCGTCCACCATGGCCCGGATAGCGCGCAGCGGATGATCCTTCCGCACCCGCGCTTCCGGCGACAAATAACTGAACATGTGATTCTGCTGCTGATCGTCTCCGCGCATGCCTTCTCGTACCATACAAGGCTGTGGATTGGGAGTAGTTTTTCAGCAGCCTGCTAGGGGCTGATGCGTCACCGCGGTTGGTCCAGCTCAAGGTCCAGCTAACCTTCTAAATCCGATCCGCCTCTTCCGCCGGGTCCGGCTCAAGACCGGTAAAGGGTCCATACGCCCGGTAGACATCTCCGCTGCTTAACGCTACCGGTCTAGCGGCGCGGCCCTCAAAGGTCTGCACAGCAGCTCGCACATCCCAGTGGTGGTAGACACGCGAACGCTGTTTTGAACCTTCGCGATCGCCGATTCGTAACTTACTGTCGGGAGAAGTCCCCTTCCGGGCTCTTGTTGCCGCCGAGTAGGGTGCTCAATTCCGGCGAGCCGCTCACGGAATCGGCCAGACTTCCGTCCAAATAGTGCACAGAGTTTTGAGTGAGTAGAGGGCTCACATGCGGGTGCGAACTGTTGTCCTGGTTATGTTGTTGGGCTTGGCATCGATGTCGCGGATTGCCTCAGCCTGGGAAAGTCTGCGGCAGAAAGCGGAGAAAGGAGATGCCCAGTCCGAATACTATCTCGCGCAGAATTACATGGACGGAACCGGTGTCCCCCGGGACCGGGAAGAAGCGGCAAGATGGTTCGCCGCCGCAGCCGCGCAAGGTTTTGCTCCGGCCCAGTTTGTCCTGGGGTATCTCTACGAACAGGGTGATGGCGTCGAGCGAGATTATCGCCAAGCAGTCAATTACTACCGCGCCGCCGCCGAAAGGGGGCACACCACAGCCCAGAACAACTTGGCATATATGTATCACTATATGGCCAAGGCGTGCAGAAGGATCTTGGTCAGGCCGTTCAGTGGTATCGCCGTTCGGCTGAGCTCGGCGATCCCGTCGCACAATGCAACCTTGGGGCTCTGTATTTTGCCGGCGACGGCGTCCACCGGGACGACCGCGAAGCGGCTCACTGGTTCAAGGCCGCGGCGGAACAGGGTTTGGCGGTGGCCCAGGACAATTTGGCCCTCATGTACTCCAACGGAAGAGGCGTCCCGCTCGACTACCAGCAAGCCGCGGCTTGGGCCCGCGCGGCCGCCGAGCAGGGGTATGCTCAAGCCCAGAGCGACCTAGGATACCTCTATGAGCAAGGTACAGGCGTGCCGCTGAACTACATCACCGCCTACACCTGGTACCACCTTGCGGTTGCCGGAGGAGATCGCCGCGCTGCGTCCAGAATGAAGAAGCTTTCCAGCATCATGACTCACGAGCAGATCAGGGCCGCCGGCGAAATTGTCGACCGCCCAGCTCGACCAGCAACAAACGCTCAGCCTGAAACCAGCTCTTACGTGGAGCACACAGCCTCACCCTTGAAACCAATGGGCGACCCCTCCGCGTTGACCCGTCCGTGGCCTGGCCCGTTCAGCGAATGAAGATCTTGTGGGGGGCGAACCTGTCCTGAGCGCTGCCGCGACCCGTCTTTAGTGAAGACGCGGTTCTTCTATGAATTATTGAATCCCAATTCTCAGATTAAGTAAGTGGACCCGAAAACAAAAGCTTATTTATCGGCATGAGCCGCACCCCCACTGTCGACTCCCTTAGTGACCACTCATAACTCTCATTCTTCACCGTGAGTTGTTATTAGGCTCCTTTTAGGACGATTTTTGTACGCTGAACGATTGATTCTGCGAGTCACATGCTGAAGGTTAACGAGGACGAGCGTGAGTGGCGGGCGTCAGGGGTGGGACGATTTGCTCCGAGGAAGGTAACCCAGTCCCTCACGCAAGAAGCTCTTCGGAAGGACATCTCTAGCATGCGAGAGGGGTAAGTCAATGAGGAAATTGCAGTTGTGCTTCCTGCTGTTCTCGTTAGTGGCGTCTTCGATGGGCTCTTTTGCGCAGATCCAGAATGGCCAGTTCACAGGAATCGTGACCGACCCATCGGGAGCAGCCATCGCCAACGCCAAGGTGACGGTGACTAATATGGGGACCAACCTGTCGGTCACCACCACCACCGACCAGACTGGCCTGTATAAATTCAACGAGCTGCCGACTGGAAACTACCGGATCAGCACGGAATCCAAAGGCTTCAGGACCATCACGAACAGTGATCTCGTGCTCAGCGCGGGAACCATCCAGCGCGTCGATTTCAAGATGCAACTTGGTGAGACGCGAGAAGTCATTGAAGTTACGGGTGAATCCGCCGCGGTCAACACAGAGGACTCCAAGCTGGCCAGCACGGTTAACGCAACACAGGTCGCCAACCTCCCGCTCAACGGTCGCAACATCTATGATTTGATCCAGTTGGCTCCGGGGGCGGTGAACGTGCGCGGTGTATTGACGGAAAACGGCGCGAACACGGTGGTCAACGGCCTGCGGGAAGACTTCAATGGCTTCTTGATAAATGGTTCTTCCAATAAGGGCCTCAGCGGCGGCGCCGTGAACCAGCCCATTGAAGACACAGTGCAGGAGTTCCAGCAGCTCACCCTGAACATGTCGGCGCAGTACGGCAACAGTGCTGGTTCGGTGACCAATCTCATAACCAAGTCTGGAACGAACGCGTTTCACGGCAGTGGGTGGGAATTCAACCGAAACGACGCGTTTGACGCCAACGATTTCTTCTCCAATCAGGCCGGCACTCCCCGCCAAGCGCTGCGATTCAATCAGTACGGAGGCACTTTTGGTGGGCCGATCATTAAGGATAAGATGTTTTTCTTCTTGTCGTTCCAGGATAATGACTTCAGGGAGTCAGCTCCTCCCAGCACCGTAACCGTGGAATCACCGCAATGGGCACAGGCGGTTGAGAGCGCCCTGCCGAATTCCACTGCGGCTCTGCTGTATAAGAACTTCCCGGCCGCTGTAACGGGTACGCCCCACCTTTCAAACGGCGTCCCCTTGGATCTGCAAACCTACATAAGCCAGTCTGACTCAGGTTTCACAACAATTCCGCAACTCTTGTGCCCGGACAATACGAATGCGTTTGCCGCCCAACACTTTGCTACGCTATTTGGCGTGACCGCGGCTGATCAGGCTGCCATGGCGGGCTGCAGCAGCATTCCCGCGATCCAGCCAGGCGCATTTCCCCGCACGGGTGTTCCCATTCTCTACGATTCGATCGCGTTCAATGGCTCACAGAGTCAGGTAAATACTGCAACGGGCAATCTCTTCAATGGGTGGGAAGGCTCTGCCCGACTGGACTATAACTTCAGCTCGAAGGACCGTCTTTTCACTCAGCTCAATTGGAACCGCCTTACCGATAGCTTCGGTTTTCCCAACACGGTGAGCAACAGCAACGGCCGCGGGCCCGGTTTCCGCAACCCGGTGCTTCAAAAGTTTCCTAATGGCCAGCTCAGCTACATTCATACGTTTAGTCCGACAGTGTTGAACGAGTTCCGGGCGGGTTACGTGCTCAACGTTACCGGCGATGTCAGCACCGCTACACCAGGCGTTCCTGACCTTCGCTTCGACGACGGCAACATGGGGTTCGGTTCTTACGCCGGATATCCGCAAACCTTCCACGAAAACATTTACTCTTACTCGGATTTGGTATCGATGTCCCACGGAAAACACAGTCTCAAGGCGGGAGTTGACATCCGGCGCAACATTGAGAACAGCGAGTTTAACGTCGCCCGGCCGTCTTACTACTTCTTCGACGAGACGTTTTTCGCGGCTGACAGTCCGTACACTATGGCGGCGGGCGTAGATCCGGGCATCCTGGCGGGACGAGCGCCGCAGCTGGCCACCAACAAACGGCACTGGCGGAATGTCGAGATGGGGGCCTTCTTCCAGGACGATTGGAAGGTAACTCGCAATCTCACGCTGAACTTAGGAATCCGCTATGACCTGTACACTCGACACAACGAACTGAACAATCTGGTTACGACCTTCATCAAGGGGCCGGGGAGCGACATCAATTCCCAGATCAAAAACGCCAATGTCCCGGTAGGCACTGTAGGAACGATTGGCGGGACGACCTTCGATTGCACTTCTCCAGCCTCGATCGCGGATTCTACCTTAGCTCCCTCTGCTGTGCCCTCCGGCGTGGCACCCTGCGGCCCGGGCGGCTTCGCCACGGCTTCGAGCCTGGGTCAGGGTGATCACAACAATTTCGGTCCCCGGCTGGGCTTCGCCTGGGATATGTTTGGCGATGGGAAAACTGCGCTCCGCGGTGGGTTGGGCGTGGCATACGAGGGCACGTTGTATAACCCTCTTTCTAACTCGCGTTGGAATCTGCCGTTTTATTCATTTAATGCGGCTACGAACTCTTTGGGTGGGGACGTGCAGACAGTGATTTATGGACCCTACACCTGCGCCGGTTCGGGCTTGTCGGCGATTTGCCAGCCGGACACTAGTACGGCGCCTAGATTCACCGGCCCGCCTACCAACCCTGGCCAGGGGGTCGGAGCGCAGGCTACCGGAAACCTTACGGGTTGGGCTCCGAGCAATCCGAACCTTGCTATCCGGACGGGAATCATCTATCCCGAGGGTATTCGTGATCCCTACGTGTACAACTATTTCCTCGGCGTGCAGCGAGAACTCATGCGAAAGATGACCTTGGAAGCCAACTACGTAGGCACTGCGGGTCACAAGCTGTTCCGAGCCGAAAACACAAACCGAATCGCGGGCGGACGTCTGCCGGCAGGAGCCTGCGTTACGGATAACCTGGGCCGGAATCTCTGCAGTGCAGTCACCCCGGAAAATCCCGCCGGACGGCTCAATCCGAATTTCGGAGTCCTCCGGACCTGGGAAAACGTCGTCAACTCGAACTACAGCGCCCTGCAGCTGTCTCTCAAAAAACAGACGACTCGAGGGATGTCGTTTAACGTCAACTATACCTGGAGCCACGCCATTGACGATGGGTCCACCTGGCATAGCGGCGGGACCAGTTCTAACGGAGCGGGCGCGGGAGAGGGCTACACGACGGATGCATCCCTGCCGGGCTTGGATCGTGGTAACTCCATTTTCGACGTGCGCCAACGATTGGTTGCGAACTATGTGCTGGAGTTACCCTGGTACAAGTCTCAACCGGGATTCGTCGGCCATGTCCTCGGTGGTTGGCAATATAACGGCATCATCTCCTGGCAATCGGGAGCTCACTGGGAGCCTTGGAGCAGCGCGCAACGTGTGCTTACTGACTTCACGGATCCAGCCAATCCGGTGCCCGGATGTACGGCCGCAACCGTGGCTGCCGGCAACTGCAGAAACACGGGCGGCGACTACAACTTGGACGGCCAAAAGAACGATCGGCCGAATGCTCTGGCCAACAACTTCAACCCGAGCCACGACCAGTGGGCCAATGGCTGGGGTGGCCAGTTCGCTCCCGGCGGCGGCTTCTTTACGGCTCCTTGCCTGGGTTGTGTCGGTGACCTGGGTCGAAACACCTTCGTTGGACCAGCCTTTACCTCTTGGGACACTTCTCTATTCAAGAAGATCAGGCTTACGGAAAGAGTCGGTATGGAGTTTCGGGCGGAGGCATTCAACGTACTCAACCACACCAACTTCCAACTGCCGGGCGCACGCTTCGCAACCAACAACAATATCAACCACAACAGTTTTGGAAAGGCTGCAGGGACCTTCAACCCGCGTAAGATGCAGCTTGGCTTAAAGGTTTCCTTTTAATTTCGGCTTGTACAACTATGGGTCTGCTCCGACACATGGAGCAGACCCAATTCTATTCTTCGCCCCCTAAGGATTTGGGCGACGGTTGTCACCGCCTCTGTTCGCAGTCCTGTCGCTCGTTTCCGCCTCGTTGCCAGCGCTTGATCAATTGCGCCGATGTAACGGGCCTCGTTTCCGAGCGGGAAAAGTTCGGGCCGCTGAGTTCGTTGTTTCTCCGCGAGTCGCATGGTATCGGGCCAGATAAGGCTTTCGGAGGCCTGGAACCCTGGACTAGAATGATCTGGGTTGGGCCGGGTGATGGTCTTCCAATTTGGAACTTTTGAACTGGACACCGTTTCGGGAGATTTCCGTCAGAACGGCTTGCGCGTTCGACTGGCCGATAAACCTTTTCAGCTGTTAGCGTTGCTGGTCGAACGCCGTGGAACAATTGTCAATCGGGAGCAAGTACGGGAACGTCTTTGGGGATCGAGCACTTTTGTTGATTTCGAGGGGAACCTTAGCGTGATTCTCACCAAACTGCGTCAAGTCTTGTGCGATTCACCCGACAGGCCCCTTTTCATTGAAACGGTCCCGCGCCGTGGTTATCGGTTCATTGCACCGGTGACCTCACTCGAAACCATGAGTGTGGCGCAACCCACGGAGAATTCGGTGGCGGCGGACGAAGCGCAACCCCAACCACCGGCTGCGTCAAGAAAAGAGAGCGCCCCGTCTAGTCGACATGCTTCGGCGTTGGCAGGATTGCTTGTGCTGGGAACCGCCACACTAGGTCTCCTCTCGTTTGGGTGGTTGCGGTACTCTACCCACGCTACCACCGCGCCACGCCACGTCACAATCCTCGTGACTCCATTTGAGAACCTTAGCGGCGACCCGAGCCAAGAGTATCTGAGCGACGGTTTAACGGAAGAGATGATAACGCAGCTTGGGGAAAGCGCACCTGAACAGTTGAGTGTGATTGCTCGAAGTACGGCCATGCAGTACAAGGCCACACACAAAGCCATCCAGGAGCTGGGAGTTGAGCAGAAAGCAGATTACATTCTAGAAGGAAGTTTGCGGCGGGAGGGTGGCCAAGTCCGTATTACCGCACAACTATACAATGCCCGGAGGC
Source organism: Terriglobales bacterium (assembly GCA_035937515.1). Lineage (GTDB taxonomy): Bacteria > Acidobacteriota > Terriglobia > Terriglobales > Acidobacteriaceae > JAIQFF01. Next base: position 7,840 of record DASZHW010000019.1, read on the forward strand.
AGGGCGCTCTCTGGGCCAACGCCTATGAGCTAGAGGCGAGCAACATTCTCGCGGTTCAGCGTGATGTGGCGGCGAAGATTACACACTCGTTAGAACTCGAACTCCTTCCTCGGGTACGGAAAGCAGCAGCGGTATCGACTATCAACCCTGAAGCCTATGACGATTATCTGAGAGGACTCTTTGAATTCAACAAGCGGACCGAAGAAGGCTTACTCCGCAGCCTTCAATACTACCGGCGAAGTATAGAGAAAGATCCTAGCTTTGGCGAAGGTCATGCGGCTCTAGCTTATGCCTACGCGACAGCGCCCGGCTGGACGTTTCTGAGCCCGAAGGACTCCTACCCGCAGGCGAGGGAGGCTGCTGAAGAAGCGTTGTCAATCGACGACACGATTGCGGAAGCTCATTTCGTAATTGCTGAGGTCCTCCACGAGCAGGATTGGAATTGGTCGGCAGCGGAAAAGGAATATCAACGAGCTCTACAGCTGAATCCAAGCTCCGCGACCGGCCACAAGCTGTACGCAGAATACCTCACCCATGCCAGTCGCTATGCAGACGCCTTGGAGCAAATACGTGAGGCCCAGCACTTGGATCCTCAATCGATGATCACGAATTCGCTGGTATGTTATGTTTACGTTCACGCGCATCAGTACGATAATGCTGTATTAGAGTGCAAGAAAGTACTTGATCTCGACCCAACTTTCGGCCCGGCGCATTATTTTCTGGGCGAAGCGTATTCCGGAAAACATCTCTATGAGCAGGCCGTTCTTGAACACCAGGCCGCGAGACACTTTTGTGGAGACGTAAGCATGATGGTGGCCGCACTCGCCAGCAACTATGCAGCTTCGGGTAACAAACGGGAAGCCAGAAAACTTCTTGGGGAATTACTTCAGCGATCCAGGCAAAGCTACGTTTCAGCGTACGCACTTGCAAAAGTCTATGCCAGGCTTGGCGACCGCCAAGGGGCACGTAATGCACTCCAACAAGCCTTTGAACAACGGTCGTTTGAGTTGTTGTATCTCGCGGATGAGCCCTCATTTGATGTTTTTCGCGACGAGTTGTGGTTTCAGCAGATGATTACCAAAAGAGGATTCCCGGGAAGATCGGTTCCGGATGGGATAAGGACCGGATAGTCAGTTGCTCGAGCATACCCCAGAAGTGGCAATACCATTGCCGCACCGTTCGTGATCCCGATCCGAAAGCCAGATGCCGACCCTTCGATCATCCAGAAACCTGTAGGTGTCAGGTAAGACTCAGTTGAACTTTGACGAGCCTGACGCTAAAGGCTGCTTTTAGTCCCGACTTGCAACGCCTTGCAGCACCATCAATTACTAATTAAGGAACATTTAGGCTCGGTTCCGTTTCGTCCCATGTCAAAATGCGCCTAATTCACGTTCTCCGTTCTTGCTGACTTTAGAACCAGACCGAGCAAGAAGGATACTTTAGAGACTTTGATGTGTCGCTGGCCCCACCAGAGTCATCGACGCAGCGGGTAGGAACGCTGTCCGTTTGGCCACCTAGCCGCTGCAAATGGAGTTCGTGTTCCACGCTGGCTTTTGACCTCTAGCATTCGAGGCGCGACAGGCAGGACCCTCGAACTAGGTTGTTCACCTCACGATGTGTCCGGAGCGAAATGTGTCTGGCGGCTTTGCGTCGGCCCCATGTGAGGCAGGTCGCGAGGAACGTCCGGACGGCTGAGGTGACAGTTAACTCGGGACCGTCACGATTGCGATAACGAAGAGAAAATTCCATGAACCTAGTAAGCCGTAGCAAGGACCAAATAGAAGCGGCTGGCTCACACGCTCAGGAAGTTATCCGCTCGGCCGAACGGGAGCTTAACCAGTTGCTTAAACTGCGGGCAGAACTGATGAAGCGAATTGGCACTATTAGGCAGACCCTGGCTGGCTTGGCGAACCTCTTTGGTGACTCCGTTTTAAGTGACGACATCCTAAGCGTTCTCGCGCGCAAATCGTCCAGCCGGCAGCCGGGTTTCACAAGTGCTTGTCGTCGGGTTGTAATGGAGGCCAAGAACCCCGTTGGTGCCCGGACTGTCTGCCAAATGCTGGAGCAGAGATTTCCCGAGGTTCTGGTGCGCCACAAAGACCCCATCGCCTCGGTCACGACGGTGTTAAACCGACTGGCGGATTATGGTGAAGTCCGATGCTTGCTGAATGAAAATGGGCGCCGGGTCTATGAGTGGATCGCGGAGCGCGAGAACCACGCTGATCTGCTTGTCGGCGACAATTGCAAGTTTACGCCGCAGCCTTAGGTCGGGAAGTCACACGTTCGGCATTGTGGCCACGGGACCTTAGGGGCTAGAAGGTTTTTCCCTGACGTTGACCGGATTCCACGGATGGGTCGCCCATGCACGTTCTGAACAGTGGAGCCGCGAGTCTGCTCATTCTCGCCTGAGTACACGCGCGGAGGAAGGAAGAGATGAAGAAACAGGCTGCGTTATTTGTGTTGTTTACATTGTTGACGATTGCGCCGGGACATTCGACCGACAAGTCTTCTTCAGTGGCATTCAGAAAGCTGCAGGCTTTGGCGGGACCTTGGATCGGCACCGACGACCACGGCCGTCCGGCAAGAACCAACTTCAAGACCATCGTTGCCGACACAACAGTAATGGAGACTCTCGTATCTGACGGCATGGAAGAAATGCTCACGCTTTACACGGTCGACGGTGACGGGATCGCTCTCGTTCACTATTGTCCAACCAACAATCAGCCGCGCATGCGAGCAACCCCAGGATTGAGTGATGTGAAAGAGCTCGTATTTCAGTTTAGCGGAGCGGGTAACCTCGCCAATCCAGCGATAGGGCATGAGCACAAGCTAGTCATGCGGTTTACCGATATGGATCACATTACCGAAGAATGGACATGGAGGAAAGATGGCAAAGACAGCCTCTTCGTCTACCATTTCAGCAGAGAAACAAAATAGCCGGGTCAGCGAACTTTCAAGTCAGAAATGTCTATAGAGAGCCCGCTGTCGACGGGATGCAGAACTTGACCCACCCTCGGTTTGGTCATGATCGCATTGATCGGCGGCACAGCCTCTGTCGACTATTACTTCTGACGTGATTCCGGCGATACGATCCCATTCAAGCGATAGTACGCAACCACAGGGAAGACTGCACACGACCCTGAACCATCCTCGGGACAGCGAATTCTCAGACTAAGAACCAGACTGCCCGGCGCGACATAGGCCAGCGCGATGAATCCGAAGCTGGCGGTAAGGGAGTGGGTTCGGTCATTCAGAAAACCCATCACGTACGGTCCGGTGAACCCACGGAGTTGTGAGACCCAGGTTCGCCCTGCCGCAACGATTCTGGACTTGCCTTTGGTGGTAGACTATGAGCTTCCCGGCCAAGTTGAACCAATGTCACTACTCCTTTTTAATCGCGCATTTTATCCGAACTTGGTGAGGGCGGCTATCGCCGGCAACGGGGTGACAATGGCGGGATCGTTCCTCACTCGTTTTTCACAGAAAGCTTGGTTGCTTTTTCCGTTCGGGGGGCGTGGCTTTGGAGCGCTTGGGGATATCGTTTTCAATAGCTGTGTAGTTTTCGCGTTGATCTGTGTGGCAGCAATACTTCGCCAATCATATTTGTCCAAACGACGATTACAGGCTCGTCAGTGATTGTCGTCCTTTCGTCCGATGCTCATGAGTGATTGGCTTGGCGAGATTTGGCAAGCGGTACAGGCCTATCCAGCCGCTTCGAATTCGCTCATGGGCAACACCATTCATCTGCCCAGATCGTACCGCTGGTTGTTTTCGGGATAAGGTGACAGTCTTGCCATTCCCGGTTCACTCGGTTCGAGCAACCACACTTGCCGCCTATTAAAATATCCGAACAATTCCTGATTTTGATCCCCCATGTCTTGCGCCCAGATGACCTTAGCAGCATCAATGTCAGCCCGATTGTAGACCCATTCGTGAATCGGATCGTCATGGGAACTATAGCGGACAACGACGAGATGCTGGCCACCTGCATGCCGGAGGCGTTGCAGGATTTCCGCACGCTGCCAATGCCAAGGATAAGTAGCGGGATTCCGCGGTACTCTGAGATATTCGACGAAGATGTTAGAGAGACACACGGCAAGACACGCGATGGCAAGGATCGGGACGAGTGCTCGTCCCAGCTTAGTACCGGTTCGCCGCCACTGCCGAAGGTGGCGCAGTCCTTGCACCACGATGGCGTAAACGACGCAGGTCATGGGAGCAAAGTAATGAGGTTGGTGCCAGGCCTCAACGGTTAACCCAGCGATGGTAACGATCGCGGTGATTAAGAGAAGCTTCATGCGACGATCGCGAGCAACACGAGGCAAAGCGAGCAGCGAAAGCGGCAGTACGGGGCCAAGAAAGAACCACCACAGAGTTGCCAGCTTGGCCCATTCTTCCTGTGCGAATCCTCGAACCGTATGAGTTTTCAGATACCTTGACAGCTCCCAGCCCACATAAAACCTCCGCATCTCGACGTTTCGGTACTCTGGTTCCGGACGCAGTTGCTGGCCGAGAAAGAGCGGCGCAACGGCATACCTCCTGCGATTCAGCGCTTGCGGCATCTCCAAAGCATCGCCAGTTACGCGCCAGTTGTAGTAACCAGTCGCAACTGCAGCCAAGCCAAGAACTAGACTCAGGGGCAGTGCAATCCGTGTCAGACAAGATCGGGTTCGATGCCTCCACAGCCAGAACGCTAGCGAAAATCCCACGGGAAGGCTGAAAAGGAAGCCTTCAAAGGGCCGGCTATTGGCCAGGACTGCCAAGCCGAATCCCAGAATCAAAGCGTCGCGCGTTCTTTGCCATCGCAGGATGCGCGCGAAGGCGCCCAGGACCAGGGCTCCTCCGGTCCCCGCCACTGCGCCACCCCAATATGAATTCATCCAGTAGCCGGCGATGCCCTGTCCCATTATGCATAGCAGTCCTCCAAACAACGCCCATCCCGGAGGGAACCATGCCTGCAGCATCCAAGTGACAGCCGCGCACATCGCACCCACGCTCAGCCAGACTCCGAGCCAGGGGTTGCCAGCAATGGCCTGACCAGCAGCCAAGGCGAGACCTTGGGCGGGCGGGTACATGGACATGTAAGTGGGCCGCTGCAGGATATGCTCACTTTCAAAGTGCGCCCACATGGGGTGGGGAGGATTGGTCAGGCGGCCGGACGCAAAAGTATCCGCTGCCAGCAAATAACTGAACTCATCTTGAAAATGCGGCTCCGGTATCGGCAAAAGAGGCAAGAGACATGCTCGAATTGTGAGCGTAAGAGCGCCAACCAGGACCACTGTGAGCCTGCGCTTTCGCAGCAAGATGTTCAGGTTTCGCCTGCCGTGGAGGAGCACGGACGCTATCAGCGGCAACTTGACGGGCGGCCTTGGGAAATCCCGGTCTTGCTCGATTCGCGAGGAGGCTCGCACCTGCATTGGGGCATTCGAATGATCCACTGCCTACGCTGCTCTCCAGGGTTCAGGATGGAATCGGGGATCCGTCGAGATGAGAACGAGTTTGTAGAAACATTTCATGATAGCAATATCAGGACACCCAACATGACTATTTCCTGATTCGATGCGCATTATACCGCTCGCCCCGACCAAGCCGACACACTGTTTGGTCTTGGCGGTCGCCCTGTGGCACCAGTGGACGTCCCGTCGACTCATCGAGTTGGAAAACAATTTATATCGCGCTTTGTGCCGCAGTCTTGTCGACAGAAGCTGATTCTCTTCTTGAGGTCAGCGCGATTGCGGTACCTACCGCAAACATGGCAACAGCAGACACCATCAGATTCATCTCCCGCAACCGGAACTGAAGGACCGCGTAAACGGGGGTTAAAAACAGAGCCGCCAGAGACGCTACCAGGATGCCGCGCCCCGGCGCAACGATTTGACCGGAGACGAGTAGTTCTGCCAGCAACAACATAGGAAGCATGAGCACACTAAGGTCGTGCACGAGCAAGTGGTAGCTGGTAATGATCGTAACCGCCAGACAAAGCGAGAAACCAAGCTCGAACTGGTGCCCTGATTGTATACGCCACCAGTGCGCGACCAGCGCTACGAGCGCAGTCGAAAGCGTGATGATCAGCAGCATAGCCGGCACACCTGCAAGGTGCAGTGATCCGGTCACCAGGCCACGCAGGTTCGGCATATCCCGGGGATAAATCCCTGCTTGGGCAGCGCTGCGGTTCAAACGGAGCACAAATCGGGGGTATTCCATCACACCGCTCCATCCGACCACTGCAGCTGAGATCAAGAGCAACACGAAAGCAGTGATGGTAAACCCCGCAACTGCTTTCCATTGACGTCTGACCAACAGCACGACCACAAAGGGCAGAATCAACTGAAACTTAAAAAGTGCCAGGCCAAGACACAGTCCTGCGACAAAAGCACGTCCCGTCGCCAAGGCCGAGAAGGCCAGGCCGTAAAGAAAGAGTAGCAAGATTGAGTCCTGACCCTGCAGCAATGCCGTGATTACAGGGAAAAAAGCGAACATTGCCAGCAGCGGCAGAGCTGGTAAGAGATTGTGCAAGCTGGGCAGGCGCGGGCGAAGCAGATTCCAGAAGCCCAGAATAAGGGCGATGTTAAATACCGCCCAAATAACGTAGGCGGTGGCATATGGTAGGCCGGCCAGGGGCACGAACAGTAAAGCCTCGAACGGCGGATGATTAAAGGGGAGAGGATTCCCGCGGTGCTTTACCTCGGAGGCGAACTGACGCTGCAATGCGAATTGCGTTTCCAAGTCATAAAGTTGTCGGCCACGACCTTGGATGACACATTTGCCGGCGGTGTAAAAAATTGTAAAGTCTGGGTAACCAGTCGCGATTTCTCGCCGAAGGCTGAAAAACATCCACGCATGCAGGACAATCATTGCAGCTAGAAAGGTGAGAAGAATGGGTCTGAGCGCTGAGCGACCAAGCGCGCGAGGATCCAGGGACATAGGCGGAGTATAGCGCGACAGTTGCCACCTGGGCGCTTAATCGCTGCTCTGAGGTATTGGGGCGTTGGTGGTACGTACCCCGCCCGGCTGCGCCATGCGAGGTAAGGACCGTGAGATATGACCTGGAGCACCATGGCGAGATGAGGCGAGAAATGATATCGCAGATTATGCCGTCATCCTGGCGGTGCTCCTAGTGATTGTGGTAGGAACCATCCGTCTGATCGGTTCCAACGCTAACCTCTTCCGGACGCGTTAGAAGTCCTGGACTTAAGTTTACGGAAAAGCGTCCCATCCCTAGTGAACTGAGCTCGCCACTGAAGAGAACACGTTGTTGGCGTTGCTGCCTACCAATCGAATCGTACCCACAACAAGCACCAGAATGACGGCCAGCATTACCGCGTATTCAGCGATGTCCTGACCTTGCTGATTGTTCCAGAGCGTCTGAAGGACGTTGTTCATTTGCTACCTCCTGACAAAACCTTTGGGAGGCCGCCTGAACCACCTTGGAAAAGTGGACAGCAGGCTTCGAGGGTTGTGACGAGATTGTCCTCCCAACAGCGACGCACAGTCAAGACATGAGTACTTCAGTTTTTGCTCAGGTGTTCTTACGCTTTGCCCGTTTGACGAACAGGCCCCCGAGGCTAAAGCCGATGGTCCCTCCGAGAAATGGGGCAATGGGTGCTCTCCAGTTCATGGAAATGTTCCGGCAAAGTTCTTCTATCGAGCGAGGTAATGTTTCTTCAGGCTCACGCGTTTTCGGATCTGAACGACCAGGTCATTCCCCAGGAATAAAAGCAGATTACAAGCAAGACGTCGACAGGCATGCCAAAAACAATGTAAAGCACGGGCATGAACAGTACGGTTTTCTGCAGGACCAATCCTTGTAGAAGGACCTGAAAGGGCAGAAACAAGGTTAGATGGGCCATCGTAATCGAGGTAAGAAGTGCCTTTTTCAACAGGCCGAAATCGAAAATGTAGTACGTCAAACCGAATAGCAGAGGTATCAGCGAGATCAATCCGATTCCAGATGTTAGGAATCCGGCCAAATAACTGTCCGGAGTGTGGGGAAAGCGTGCCGGAAGGAATGCAAAATACAACAACGCAATCCCCTGCACGAGCAAGACTCCTCGTACGAGATAGATGACGGGAATCAATCTCTTGGGAAGAAAATACGTGACCACGAGGATAAGCAGTGTGACGGCACAGCTGAGCCACCAAATTTGAGCACTCGGCAGTACAGGCTCCATCCGCAGGTAGGGAATATTGAGTCCGAGAAACGGTGACCAACGATGTTCCGCCAGACCGAGTTCAGCGCGCAAAGGCAGAAAGTGAATTCCGGACGCCAAGATACGGGTCCACAGGTGACAAACTTTCGGCAGCAAAACCAGCCAGGCACACGAAAAGAATATAAAAAGAAAGGTTGCGGTAATCAGGTTCATGGTGCCGAGGCGAAAATGGGCCAGAGCACGGTGCATGGGAATGACACCACCGCGATGGCCGCGGGCGCGGATTGGATCCGCCATCTTGGAAGGGGCGGACCTTGTAGTCTCGTGGTTCTCAGAACTCCTTGAAGAATCCAAAGCTCATCCCACCCCTAAGATACGTCGGGTTGTGATAGTAGTCCGCTACGGCATTGAAGCCCCAATGCGGACCGACCCACTGGCGCCATGTAATGGTCAAGGTCTGACTATGAAAGTCCGTAATGGTCGATGTCGGCCCAATCAGTTGATACGCTTCTTTGCCAAGGCCAGCCCGGACGGTGATGTAATGTTGCAGGTTACGGCCTTGGGTCACGGCGACGAAACCGGCCGGAGAAAAGACCGATCCCGGATTGCTGACGTTGAAGCGGATTCCTTCTTCCAGGATCCACGGTTTCCCGAAGTAGTAAGTAGAGCCGATAAAAAAACTGTGATCGCGGTGGACGTCTTTGGCGGCGTAGTAGCCGAATCCGAAAGTGGTGATCAACTGCCGGCGAGCCATCCACTTCTTATTGATGAATCCGTCAGCCCGGAAGCGGGGCCAGAAAAAGCCTCCGGCACTGGAACCCAGAGTGAGTGAGCCGTACCAGTCGGGGTTAAAGTTGTACGTGTCACCGGCCCCAAAATAGACTCCTGCGTCGCCGAATTCGTGCTGGCCGTTGATCTCTGCATTCCAAGTATTATTTTTCTGAGTGATGACACCGCGGGCGTATCCACCGGTCCAATTGCCAAAGCCATCGGTCAGGACCAGATAGTTGCCACCGCTCTCCACATAGTTGGTAAGCAACTTCAGTTCCGCTGGCGAGGCCTGTTCAGTTGGAGATTGCGAACTAGCCTGGGGGGGACTCGGCAAAGCGGCATTCTCCTGGGCATGCGCGGTGCACATAGAAGCAATGGCCAGGATCAGGAGCCAGATTATCCGGCGCCAGGTTGCGGGTTGACGACGTCGGCGGTCAGAAACTCTCATTTCGTCATCCCCTTCGACTGGTCAACGTCCTGGGCCTCGAATTGCAGCATTGCTCCCTGGCCAGCTACGACAATCCAGGCGTCCTGGTCTCGGATTACCTTCGCAGAGCCCTGGATAATCCTTGGCTCCGCAAATTTCGCTGATGGCAGATGCCACGTCGCGTGTTCCAAGCTTTCGGGGTGAGTAGCCCTGATACTCGTCAGCTTGCCGCGAATCGAGACCTTCCATTCCACTTGCGTACGCGTGTTCAAGAAGTTGGCGAGTTCGGTCATGGTGTACCACCGAAACGTTCCGCTGGCTCGCATGCGAGCGGTTTGGCGCAACCATTTCTCCACAATCCGCTGATACGGCAGAATTCCCGGCGGGTGAAAATAGATCAGCCTCGCCGCTTGATTGTCCGCTGTAAATTTAGTGATCGCACCAAGCCAGCGCCCGACCTCGGCGTCGGAATATCCTTCGGAGGTCATTTCCTCAAAACCCGCAGCCCGATCCAGATGGAGCATGGGAAATGCCCAAATGTTGTGGCCTTCCCGCGTTCCACCGCGATAGCCCTCGGTTGGACCCATTCCGGTATCACCGGTGAAGTAATAGGCGACAAAGCCATGCGACTCCAGCCATTGCGTGACCCAGACTGGTTGATTGCCGTCCGGAGCGGAATACTCGACCACAGCTTTTCCGGTGGCATGCTCGAGCGCGTTCTTGTTTAGCGCCAGGAATTGTTCCAGGCTCTTGGGGTCGTCCTTGTCCACGTGCGAAGCAAAGTAATTGTGGATCCAGCCTCCGTGGCTGCCCACTTCATAGCCGAGGCTCTCGTATTTGCGGATCAACTCCTGGCTGACGCGATTGTGTTCAACATCAAAGCCTCTGCCGTCTCCGATTGCCATGGCATCGGGGCCGGCTGTTATGTGAATCGAATACGGTCCTTGCTGAAGCAAACTCCATGTGTTCATCTCCTGGAGCGGCTTGATCGCTGCATTGGAGTCGATGTGCCAATTCAGGACCAACCCTCCGACTCCATCCGGGACGGACTCTAAGTAAGGCAATGCGAGCACGTGCTTCGCAAAGTACTTGAGGAAGGCGTGCATCGGCAGTCCATCCGTGTTGCCTTTGAGATATCCGAGCGGCAGGTTCACGAAGAGCACGGAACCCGCTTGATAAGAGTGTTCCCCCGCGACAATCCCGGCCTTGGACTGGAATAAGACCTGGCCCGAGTACTGGCCAGAAGTTACGAAGCTGGGATATTCCAGATCACCATACTTGTAGCGCCTGAGCTGTACTTCAACGTTGGCTTGATTGGAAGCATCCGAAGCTGGCGTTGAATCGGAGGTTTCTGCCGAGAAGGGATAGTATTTTCCCGGGGGTATTTCCATCTGACGGACAATCGCATTCGTACCCGTGACGTTGCTCCACTGCGTGGTTTTGTCTCCAAGCGTGTCGTAGAGGGCGTAGTCCACACCTGCTAGGTCCGACAAACGGGAACGCCCCGCCGCATAGCGGTTATTGAGCGAGAATGTGTCGGCGTCGTAGACCAGCATGAGTTTTCCGCCTTGAGCTACAAAACGATGCAGGGTCGCGATGAAACCGTCACTCGCCTGCTGATGGATCGAATCGGGCAGAATCACTCCCGCACATTCGGATTCTCCGAAGAAAGGCCGAAGAAACTCGGAATCGTGGACCGCCACCACGTGCAGCCCTTCCTCGCTTCCCGCGTCGAGCCACACCGTGACCCTGGGATCGGACAAACTGGTTCCGTCGGGCACCAGGAGCAGCAACCGGTCAGCGCTTGCAGGGGACCGGTCATGCATGATCCATAACCACGTGATCAGCAGCACAAGAGCCAGACAGGCCACGGTGATGAGGGCTCGATACTTCATGGGATGGTCACTACCGCACCATGTTCACGGGCCCATAACGTGCCGAACACCGCAACGCCTTCCTCCACTTCTATACGAGGGGCACTGACCGTTGTGGGATGGCTAAGACTTCCGCATCGAGTTCCGATTGTCATGAGCAGCGAGTGTTCAGCAACGATGGGTCCATGGATGACGCAATCCGGGCCAATGAGCATTTGCTTCCCGCTCATCACGCTGCCTTGCACAGAGGCGCCCGCTTCAAGAACCATGTCGCCTACACTCTTCACACTGCCCCGAATGCGTGCACCGGAGCCGATATGTAATTTGCCTCTGGCTACGATGTTGCCGGTGATGAGTTCGCCGGCACGAACCTCAAAGTTGCCGTCATACAAGAAACGCTGGGCCGTTTCTGAACCTTCAACTGCGTGGTCTTCCGGGTTCGACCGTATCGAGTCTTCATTGGCCCTCACACGACCGGTTTCAATCCGCGGAGCATTCAGTCGCAGAAAGTTGCAAGCACCTTGCAGACGTATGCACGAGTCCGAGGAAACACGTCCAGAGAGCTCGCACCCCGGGTCTGCCGCGAAATCTCCCACTGCATGGACCCAGCGAGTCAGGCGGCTGAAACTACCTAAGTGGACATCCTTTTCTCCCAGAATGGCCCGGTAGCTGTTATTGTCGCCACCCCTGAATCGTCCTCCGGCGTAGATATCTCTCACGAATGTCGTCTCAGGGGGCACAACAATGTCTGAGGCCGCGGCAATCGTCACCGGGCAGATGGCGCCCGGTTGCTGGATTGGAAGCGCCCGCGGATCTTCACACCGGTCCAGCGCCAGATATTCGACACCATCGGGCAACGTACCGCATGCGGTCTCACCCGAAGCGACACACCGCTGCAGGATTGGCTCCAGGGCTTGGATATAGGTCCGAAAGCTACCGGCAAAATGACGAATTTCTCCGGCATTTTGCTGAACTACGTTCAGGGGCAGTGCATCAGACTTGCGCTTTAGTTCCACCAACGCTGGAACCAGCGGCAGCATGAACATCACGGCAACGAACAAGACCAGCCCGGCCACCGCAAGAAAGGGATTCACAAGACCTTCCGAAAGCGCTCGGTCTTGTCCCAATGAAATTCTGCCCCGGTCACAAGATCGGATACTTGCGACAGGGCGGCCCGAGAGACAGAGAAGATGCTCACAGCGAAACCCAGAATGAGGAAGGGCAGGAGGCAGATTCGCGGACGCGTCCCATCCAGCCGGGCCGCGGCCGCGATTTCGAAAAATGCGGCCAAGTTACCCAGCGCAGCGTAGGCGGTCAAGGAGAACAGCGCGATTACACCATGAAGAGGAGCCAGACCCTGGAAGAACACGGCGAGTGCCAGCGCCCAGCCCAATAGCGTGACGGGCGCCATCACATAGACTCCCAGCAACAACGCACCATCGATTCGCTCCCGCAGGGTTGCTCGATGCTTCCCCAGCAAGAGGCGGAGACCGTACGTCACCATGGCCTGGTTGTGCCCTTTCGCCCAGCGCATGATCTGCTTTATGCGAACCGCCCAGGTTTCGGGGACCTCCTCGTAGCATTCAGACCGGTTCTGATATGCGGTCTTCCAGCCGGCCAGCAAGAGACGATAGGTCAGGTCGGTGTCTTCGGTCAGAGAATTGTCGTTCCAGCCCCCAATCTCTCGCAATGCGCTCAGCCTGACTCCAGCGACCGTACCGCCATGCTGTGGCACCAAGCGGAGGTTCATACGGGCTTGTTGGTCGACTTGATAACCGCCCGTACGTTCCAGATCCAGAAGGCGTGTCAGCAGGTTCGTGCCGACATTCAACGGCACAACCCGGCCCATGACGCCACCAACTTCGGGATCAAAGAAAGGCGCCACAAGTTGTTTAATAAGACCCGCACCAGGAATGTAGTCGGCGTCGAAGATCAGAATGACTTCGGTTTTCACCAACTCCATGGCATCCTTCAGGGCCGCCGCTTTTCCGCCCTTTCCGGCAGCGCGATGGAAAGGCTGAATGCGCCCGGGAAACCGCGTCACAAACTCGTCTATGATCGCCCGCGTCCCGTCAGTCGAGCGGTCATTCACGGGAATCACCAGCATGCGATCTTCGGGATATTTGACCGTCATCAAGGCACTGAGAATGTTGGAGATGACCTTCTCCTCGTTGTGAGCGGCTACGAGTACAGTCACGAGTGGCCAGGAAGCAGTGTCGATGTCGATGTAAGGATGCCGTTGGAAACCGAAAAGCCGGTTCAGAGTGAACCAGTAGTGACGTGCCGTGTAGACACAGATCACGAAAACAATGAAGTAGAGAACATGAATCATCGCGTCAACCAAGACGGCGAAGCAGGGTTCGGGCCGTCACTCCTTACCTGCGGCGGCCGCTTTTCCAGCGCTTTCCGAGAGGTCACTCTTCCGACGACGGGGAGTGGGTTTGGGCGGAAGCTTGAATTGCTTGTCAGGAGCTAACAGCGGGGTCTTTTTCTGATGCCAGCGAGATATGGCCTCCACAATTCTTTCTGAGCTATGCCCGTCTCCGTAAGGATTGCTGCCCTCCGACATGCCCTGATACGCATCCTCATCGTTCAACAAACTGTTCGTCTCGTTGACAATCGCCTCACGAGACATTCCGATGATTTTGGCCATGCCAAACTGGGAAGCTTCTGGACGTTCGGTAAGATTGCGCAGCACCAGCACGGGCTTACCGAAAGTGGGCGCTTCCTCCTGAACTCCACCCGAATCAGTTAGCACGAGAAAACAACGGCGCAGCAAGCTGACGAAAGTGATGTAGTCCAGCGGCTCTGTCAGATGGATCCGATCAGTGTTTTGCAGCAGTGCATTGACTGTGCTGCGAACATTCGGATTCATATGAACGGGGTAGATGATGCGGATGTCGGGATGCTGACTGACCAGATCTTTGAGGGCCAGGCACATATTTTCCTGACTTGCCCCCCAAGATTCCCGTCGATGGGAGGTCACCAGAACCAGCCGGTAATTCTCCGTGGGTATGCCAGCCAGAGGCGTGTTGTCCCAGGAATGAGGTAGTTGGCTGAGTGCGCGCAGAGTATCGATGACGGTGTTGCCTGTGATCACAAGTCTCTCGGCGGGGACACCCTCGGCCAACAGATTGTCGTGCGCCAGTACCGTCGGTGGGAAGTGAATCTCGGTCAGCACTGCGGCCAGTCGGCGGTTCGCTTCTTCGGGAAACGGATTGTAAATATCATGACTGCGCAGTCCGGCCTCGATGTGGCCGACGGGATTCTTGCAGTAGTAAGCGGCAAGGGCCGAAGCAAAAGCCGTCGTGGTATCACCCTGGACCAATACCATATTGGGCTCAAAACGGTGGCACGCATTTTCAACTGTATCCAACACGCGCGCGGTAAGAGAGCTGAGCGTCTGGTTGGGGCGCATAACATCCAAGTCGAAATCGGGTTTGATGTTGAAGTACTGGAGGACATGGTCGAGCATCGTCCGATGCTGCCCCGTGTGAACAACCGCGATCTCAAACTCTTCGGAACGGCGGCGTAATTCGTGAATGACCAACGCCAGCTTGATTGCTTCCGGACGCGTGCCTAAGACAGCAATAACCCGACATTTCATGAAGGCACCCCATCATTGTCTGAGCGACCCCAAACCGCATCAATGCAGGCGATTCCGAAATACGCCCTCGCTTAGACTTGCCCGAGATGCTAGAGCGTTCTGACGCTTAAGTCCCGATTGTATTGTCTGCAGTTGTTGAGTAAAGGTTACGGACGTAACTCTTCTGAGATCGGGCCCAGCGCTTTGGCGTTATCGCGGTTTCAGGCAGATTGGAGGGGTTTCAACGGAAAGAGCTCTTTGAACTGCAAGGGCGGTTTGCGCACAGCGGCTGGAAACACGGGCTCTATTCCGCTGAGGCAGAACTTAGAAATTCGAGGATGGCCTGCTGATCGCTCTAAGACAGTCGCTGAAAGCGGCGATTCACGTCGCCGGCTTCTCCGTGCTGTGTCGGAGAAGTGCATCTCGAAGAGTGGGTGACGTTCCGTCGTGCATCAATCGGTTACGGAAGCGAACGCCCCACAGAGGTGCCGTGCGTATTTTGTTTTGGGCAGCCTGGAAGTCATCCAGCGAAAAGTTCTTCCAGAGGGCTGTGACTCCCAAGTCACACGAGCGGGAACGATCCTATTTCGAAGCGTCCCCGCTTTTAGAATGCAGCTCCTACCGGCTCGGCGACGGTGGTTTCCATCTCTTCTTCCTCTTGGGAAACCGGTCGGTGAGTTCGCGCTACGAGCATATAGATGGACGGCACCAGAAACAGAGTGAAGAGGGTTCCGATAATCATGCCGCTGACCAACATGATTCCGATGCTGTTGCGCGCTCCCGCTCCCGGACCTTTCGCCAGAACCAGCGGAAAGTGACCGACCACGGTTGCCGCGGTGGTCATGAGGATGGGGCGCAGCCTGGTGGTTGCCGCCTCGATGACGGCCGCGAGTTTATCCTTTCCAGTTTCCTGGAGGTGGTTGGCAAACTCCACAATCAGAATTCCATTCTTGGAAACCAGGCCGACCAGCGTAATCAGCCCCACCTGACTGTAGATGTTGAGCGTGGTCAGTCCCAGGAATGAAAACATCAAGGCTCCAGAAAGAGCCAGCGGCACAGAACCCGCCAGAATGATGAACGGATCACGGAAGCTCTCGAACTGAGCCGCCAGCACGAGATAGATCAGGATCGCCGACAGCAGGAAAGTACCCAGAAACTTGCTGCCTTCCACCCGGAGCTGGCGCGACTCGCCGGCGTAGTCCACGGTAAAGCCCTGGGGCAGGATGGTCTTGGCCCGGTCCTCGAGGAAACGCAGCGCCTTGTCCAGCGGCACGTTCGGCGGGATGACGCCCTGAATGGTCACCGCGTTGAGCTGCTGGAATTTCTTCAGCTCTCGGGGCTCGGTCGTGGTTTTCAGGGTAGCGAAGGTGGACAGCGGAACCAGTTTGTTGTCGGATCCGGTGACGTAGATCTGCTCCAGTTGATCGGGAGTCAGACGTCCTTCGCGCTTGATCTGCGGAATCACCTTGTAACTCCGGCCCTGGATGCTGAAGCGGTTGACGTAATCCCCGCCGAGCATGGTGGAAAGATCCTGGCCAGCCTGAGTAAGATCCACTCCCTGCGAACGGAGTTTGTCGCGGTCGAAAACAACCTCGGCCTGGGGCTGGTCAAACTTCAAGTCGGTGTCGGCATAGATGAAAAGACCACTGGCGAAGGCTTTCTGCACCAGCTGATTGGCAAACTCGCTGAGCTGCCTTGGTTCCGCGGCTGAGGCGATCACGAACTCGACCGGGAAATTTCCGCCACCCGGCAATGACGGTGGCGTCAATGGAATCACCCGGATGCCGGAGATTTTCGACAGCGGCCCGACGGATTCGACTAGCAGCTGCTGAGCCGTCTTGGTGCGCTGGCTCCATGGTTTGGTGACCATGCCTCCGAATCCGCCGTTGGGTGAGGTGATTTGAAAGATGCTCTCGCTCTCGGGGAACCCATGGTAAACGTCGTAGACCTCGGAGGTGAACAAATTGGTCTGGTCAATGGTGGAGTTCGCGGAGGCCTGGATCACTCCGAAGACCACTCCCTGGTCCTCGGCGGGCGCCAATTCCCGCTGCGAAAACATATAAAAGGGCACGATCAGCGCGACCACAATGGCCCAGAGAACGAGAACCACGGGCCGGTACTGGAGCGTCCCGGACAGCATCCCTGCATAAGCTTTGCGCACGCTTTCGAAGCGGCGGTTGATCCAGCCGGCGAAACCGCGATCGGTGTCTCCAGCGCGCAGCAGCTTCGATCCCATCATCGGCGACAGGGTCAACGCCACCACGCCGGAAACGATCACGGCCCCGGCAAGAGTGAAGGCAAATTCGCGGAACAACGCGCCGGTCAAACCGCCCTGAATACCCACTGGCGCATAGACCGCGGCCAGAGTGATAGTCATGGCGATGATCGGGCCCATCAACTCGCGCGCGGCATCGATGGCCGCCCGCACGGGAGGCTTGCCCAGGTGAAGATGCCGCTCGACGTTCTCTACCATCACGATGGCGTCGTCCACCACCAGGCCGACGGAGAGCACGATGGCGAGCAAAGTCAAAAGGTTGATGGTGAAGCCGGCCACCAGCATCAGGAAGACTGCGCCAACCAGGGAAATCGGGATGGCGACCACAGGGATGAGGACGGAGCGCATCGAACCAAGAAATAGAAAGATCACCACCACGACGATGAGCAGCGTCTCAGTCAGAGTGGAGAGCACTTCGTTGATGGCGTCCTGGATGTAGGCGGTCGAGTCGTAGGGCACGCCAGCCTTCATACCCGGGGGCAACTGCGCCTGGATTTCCGGTAGCGCCGCCCGGACTTTCTTTATTACCTCGAGTGAGTTGGCGGTGGGAAGCACCCAGATACCCATGAACGTCGCCGTCTCTCCGTTGAAACGAACATCCTGCTCGTAGTTCTGGGCGCCCAGCACGACGTCGGCGATCTCGCCAAGACGAACGACGACTCCCTTATCCTCCTTGACCACCATCTGGCGAAAGTCTTCCGCCGTCCGAAGATCGGTATTCGCGATCAGGTTCACCGACACCATCGAACCCTTGGTCTGCCCAAGCGGCGAAAGGTGGTTGTTCTTGGATAGCGCATCTCGCACCGCGGAAGCTGAAATGCCGAGCGCCGCCATCTTTTCGGGCTTGAGCCAGATCCGCATGGCGAAGGTGCGGTCGCCGAGAATGTCGGCGCGCTGCACACCGCTGATGGCACTTAACTTTGGCTGCACCACCCGGGTCAGGTAATCGGTAATCTGGTTCTGGTCGAGGTTGGCGGACGAAAAGCCGAGGTACATCGCGGCAAACTGAGTGTCCGCCGTCTGCAAGTCGATGACTGGCGCTTGGGATTCCGGCGGCAGATCATTGCGCACCTGGGCCAGCTTCGCCTGAATCTGGGTGAGCGCGGCGTTGGTATCGTAGTTGAGCTTCAGGTGCACAGTGATCGTGCTGAGACCCTGAGCGCTCGACGATTCCATGTAGTCGATTCCGTCGGCGCTGGCGATGACGCGTTCCAGCGGAGTGGTGATGAAACCGCGAACCAGGTCCGCATTGGCGCCCACGTAAACCGTCGTGACCTGCACCACCGCGATGTCGCTGCGCGGATACTGACGCACGCTGAGCGAACGAATCGACTGCAGGCCGGCAATCAGAATCACCAGACTGACGACGATCGCGAGGACCGGCCGTTTGATGAAAAGATCGGTGAACGTCATTTAACTGTCCTCAGGCTTGGGAGCCGGACTGTTTCCCGGCTGGACTTTGTTGTTGACCTGGACGGCCGCGCCGGTGCGGAGCTTGAAGACGCCCGAGCTCACCACCTCGTCACCCGGATTGACGCCGGAGACTACGGCAACCTGGTCTCCGCGTGAGCCCTCAATCTTGACGAATTGCTGCCGGACTCCGCGATAGGTCTTGCCACTCGGGTCTTTAAGATCGGAGACGACGTACACCGAATCGCCGTACGGCGCGTAATTGATGGCCGTCGCCGGCAGCGCGATGACTGCACGGTCGGCTCCCATGGTCATCTGCACCTGCACAAACATTCCGGGGCGGAGTTTGGCTCCGGGGTTGGCCAGCGTGGCCTGCACCTGGATGTTCCGCGTGGCCTCGTTCACGATCGAGTCGATGGCAGTAACGCGGCCGGTAAACAAATTGCCTGCCACGTCGCTGCTGGTGACCCGGAGCGTGCTTCCGGCCTTCACCCTGGAGGCGTCCTGCTGCGGCACGCCAAAATTCACATAGATCGGATTCAGCGCCTGGAGGGACACGATGGCCTGACCGGCCGACAGATATTGCCCCAGATTCACCTGGCGGATGCCCAGGACGCCGGAGAACGGCGCCCGAATGGTTTTCCGCGCAATCGTGGCGCGGATCTCTCCCACTTGCGCTTCCGTCGCCTTCTGCTGGGCGGTTGCGTTGTCATACTCCATTCGGGAGATGACCCCCTGACTTACCAGCTGCTGCATGCGGTTGAAGTTCAGGCGCGCCAGATCGCGCTGCGCCTCGAGCGCCGCCAACTGGGCCCGCTCCTGCCGCGTATCGAGCTCTACGAGGACATCCCCCTGTTTCACCGCCTTGCCCGAGTCAAAGCCGATTCGGTCCACCGTGCCGGGAAGGTCCGCACTCACGGTCACACCCTGCACGGCCTCCGTGGTGCCGATGATGGCCAGCGTTGCGGGCCACTGCTCGCGTTGCGCGACCACGGTGGTCACCGCTTCTGGAGGCGGCTGAAACGCCCCCGCTTTCACAGCCGACTGGATTTGCCGGAATTTCACGAAGCCCAGGCCCGAGAGCAGCACCACCGCCACGGTCAACATCAGAAACATCCGCTTTGCCATAAGGTCCCCTTACTTCGGTAAAAAATATCCACTTCATGTGTGGCGCGACCGCCGATCGGCATCGCTCCAAGTATTAATTACCCTGCGAATGACGCTCTACGTATCAACGACAGGTTCTGCAGACACTTTCGGGTTGCAGCGATCGCGGCTGAAGCCCATCTGGTGCTCGGAGGCGTCCAAACACTGCCTCCGGCCGTGCGCAGAGCCCATCTCACTGGGCCCCGCTCCGTGCAGATCCATGCAATCTCCAATATCAGATTTCCGGAAGCGGAGAAAGGATTCAGAGCTTCTGCACGTCCAACACCCCCACTGGGCGCTGTACTGACGTTAGAGAAGTGTCTTGTGGAGACTCCCCCGCAGCGAAGCCGTCGTTGTTTACGCATGGCAAGCGTTCCGGACGTTTCAGGTCCTTGGAGCCGGGCTTCCGAGCGGCGGAACTCCCGGCTCTACTTACACGACGAACAAGGGGAGCCAGAATCGACAGACTTTGGATTTTATTTTGGGAGTATTCCAATGGCGGAGTCAGGATGCTACCAAGAGCGGCAGCATCCTTCTCTTTTCAGCAAGGGAGTTGTCAGGCGGCTTTGCCTGCGGCTTTCGCGCCTTCGACTTCGAGCAGCTTGCCGGAATGTACGTCGTAGATAAACCCGTTAATGGGAATGTTCCGGGGCACCAGCGGATGGTTGCGAATGCGCTCGACGTCGTCGATCACAGCCTGCTTCGGGTCCGCGAAGGTAAGCCACTCGACGTACTCGCCGGCGCGCGACCCCGGACCCTTGCCGACATCACGGAAGCCGCTCGATGTGAGCTGCGCAGTTTCGAGGCTCGAAGCCAGCAGGCCGCGCATTACGTCATTGGTGAAGAACTGCATGCCGCAGTCGGTATGATGAATGACGAAAAACTCCTGGGTGCCGAGCAGCTTGTAGCTGATGATGAGTGAACGAATCGCATCGTCGCTGGCGCGGCCGCCGGCGTTGCGAATCACGTGGGCATCACCTTCAGCTAGGCCTGCGTACTTGGCGGGATCGAGCCGGGCGTCCATGCAGGTAAGAATGGCAAACCGGCGTGCGGGAGGAAGTCCGAGCTTGCTCTTTTCGCCAAAACTGGCGGCGTATTTGCGGTTGGACTCAAGGACGTCGGTCAGGATCTTGCTCATGGGGGATCTCCTTTGCCTGGGTGGCTGGTAGTGCTAGAGAGAGTAGATTCGCAATTGCTGGGGAAGGATTCTAGCAACTAAAGGCCGATTGAGCCACTCGACCATGGGCGCCGCAGGGGCCAGGCGCTCGCTTGGGGAATTCGTTCACTGTGGTTCGGGCGGTTTTGATCCGTCCGCGCAGGCTCGGGCGCGTGCCAGCAGCAGTTCGCGCTCTCGTGTGTTGCGCGTAAGTGCTGCCGCGCGCTCAAACTCCACACCGGCCTCCTGCAACCGGCCGAGCTTATTAAGAAGGTCACCACGAACGGCGGGCAAGAGGTGGTACTTCTCGAGTGACGGATCCGACATCAACGCATCCACCCGCTCGAGACCGGCCGCCGGACCGAACGCCATCCCCACCGCCACCGCCTGATTCAGTTCCACCACCGGAGACGGCGCAACCCGGGCCAGTTCATCGTAGAGCGCCGCAATGCGCCTCCAGTCCGTCTCCTGCGGAGTTCGCGCGCGCGCGTGACAGGCGGCGATTTCAGCCTGCAATACATAAGGACCACGAGCGCCTCCAGGTTTTCTAGCGTCCGGCTTTCCGGCACGGCGCTTTTCCGAGGAGGGCTTTCCTGTGCCCAGCTTTTCCGGACGCAGCTTTTCTGCCCGACTGAGCGCGGTGAGACCGCGGCGGATGAGCATCTGGTCCCATCGGGAGCGATTCTGGTCGAGCAGCAGCACGGGCTCTCCCGAGGGGCCCACGCGCGCTTTCGAACGCGACGCCTGAATCTCCATGAGTGCGACCAGACCGTGGACTTCCGGCTCCTGCGGCGCGAGTTCGGCCAGGATCCGCCCCAGCCGCAACGCATCCTCGCAAAGTGCGGGCCGCATCCAGTCGTCGCCAGCGGTTGCCGTATAGCCCTCGTTGAAGACGAGGTAGATGACCTCGAGCACCGATGAGAGACGGGCGGCACGGTCGGCCCCGCGCGGAACCTCGAAGGGAACCTGCTTTTCGGCGAGGGTGCGCTTGGCGCGGACGACGCGCTGGGCGATGGTAGGCTCCTGCACCAGGAACGCACGCGCGATCTCGTCGGTGGTGAGACCGCCGATCAGGCGGAGCGTGAGCGCGACCCGCGCTTCGGAGGCGAGAACCGGATGGCAGGAGGTGAATATAAGGCGCAGGAGGTCGTCGCCAACGTCATCGTCCAGCGCGGCGTCGAGATCTTCCATAGGGACCTCGCCGGCCCGGACCTCGCGAGTCCCGATCTTCTGGACGACACCCTCGCGGCCAAGTTCTTCGTGCTTGCGCTCAACCCGCGTGTTGCGGCGGAAGTGATCAATGGCGCGATGCTTGGCGGTGGCCATCAGCCAGGCGCCCGGATTGTCCGGGACGCCCGACTCCGGCCACTGCTCGAGGGCGGCAACCAGGGCATCCTGTGCGAGGTCTTCCGCGACGCCGACATCGCGCACGATGCGCGCCAGGCCGGCGATGAGTCTCGGCGACTCCATCCTCCAGACCGCGTCAATCGCGCGATGTGTATCGGTAGCCGTCACCGCTACCGATCACATCATCTTTAACCGGTCAGCGCAACCCCGGGGCCTTCCTTCCATCTCCTACGGGTTGCGATTGAAGTCTTCCGGCCCGAACATCTGGCGAACTTCGGTCTCGCCCTCCCAGCCCGGCCAGTGTTTCTTGTGAAGCTCCATGAAGCGCACCGCCCCCTCGATCGCCTCCTGCTTCGATTTCAATTCGAACTGGGCATAGCCCCCGACGATCTCCTTGGCCTCGGTGAAAGGCCCGTCGGTCACGGTCACCTTTCCGCCGGAAACGCGGACGCGGGCGCCCAGCGCCGTGGGCCCGAGCCCCCCGCTACCGAGCAAGGTGCCGGCTTTGGCTTCCTCTTCGGCGAGCTTCGCAATGGCATCCATCAGTTGCTTGGGTGGAGGGCCCTGCTTCTCGGCGTGCTTGACGATCATCATGAAACGCATGGTTAAATCTCCTTATTAGGTATGAGTTGGGAGCCGAGTTTTCCGGACGATTCCGACCGGGTGAACGTGGGGCTCTGTCTATGCGTCGAACGAGGGGCGGCGAAATCGACATCCCGTATTTTTATTTTGGAAATATCTGGTTGCCGTCGGCAATTGCTTTTACTTTATCCGTAAAAGCATCCTGCAACAATGTTGCCCCCACGAGGACCAGAAGCAGCGGCCAGAGAGAAACCAACGTTCGCAGGAGACCCTGCAAGAACGCCTGGTGATCCAGGGCATAGACCTGCACGGCGTGCGAGGTCGCCAGCAGGACAGAGGGAAGTATCCCCAGCGCTTCGCCTGCGGTAGTGCCGAGGGGATGCCGCAATTGGGCTGCAGCTCTATCCAGGTTCGCAAACAGAATATGAAGGGGGAGCGCGACCAGGGCGCCTCCCGCGATGGATCTGAATCTCTCCGAAAATCTGCGCTGTCTTGCCATGTCCGACTCCTGCATGCCACTTCTCTTGCCTTGGTTCGGCCTCTACTTGTATGTCGAACGAGGGGCGGCGAGATCGACAGGCGCGAAGGCTTTTTTCGAAATTTCATGCATCCTATAAATGCATACATCCATCATTGGCATGGAACGCTCTCTCTGATACCGGCCCTGGCGTGCATGTGCAGCTTCCGCCCGACTTCGCGAGCACTGACCCAGTTCTACGAAAATGCACTGCGCCCGCTGGGGTCGCCGTGGAATCACACCCTTCAAGAACGAAGGGTGGGGCACCCGGCCTCTCCACCCGGATTTCCAGTCCAGTGTCGGCAATATAATGCTGGGTGAGGTGAGCAATGAAAGTCGGATTGATCGGTCTGGGAAACATGGGAGCGGGCATGGCGGCGAGCCTGCTCAAGGCTGGGCACGAAGTCTCCGTATACAACCGCACCCCCAGCAAGGCACAGGCATTGGTGGCGCAGGGCGCACGCTACGCCGCTCAAGTAGCAGACGCCTGCCGCGGCGACGCGGTCATCACGATGCTGGCGGATGACGCCGCGGTGGAAAGCGCGGTCTTCGCTGAGGCGGGTGTGCTGGGCAGACTAGGCAAGGGCGCGATCCACGTTTCGTCGAGCACCATCAGCGTGGCGCTTTCGGAAAAGATAACAGCGGCACACGCTGCGAGCGGTCAGCGTTATGTCTCGGCTCCGGTGTTCGGACGACCCGAGGCGGCGGCTGCGGCCAAGTTGTTTGTCGCTGCGGCCGGCGCGCCCGACGCCGTGGACGCCTGCATGCCTTTATTCGAGGCCATCGGACAGAAGACGTTTCGCTTCGGCGCGAATCCGCCCGACGCGAACCTGGTCAAGCTCAGCGGCAACTTCCTGATCTCCTCGGTGATTGAGGCGCTGGGTGAGGCTCTGGCGCTGGTGGGCAAGGCGGGGCTGGACCAGCACCAGTATGTCGATTTCCTGACCTCCACGCTGTTCAACGCGCCGGTTTACAAGACCTATGGAGGACTGATCGCGGACAAGAAATTCACGCCCGCCGGGTTCGCCGCTTCCCTGGGTTTCAAAGATAATCGTCTGGTGCTGGCTGCGGCTGAAACGCTGCGCGTGCCCTTGCCGCTTGCCAGCCTGATTTACAACCGCTTCCTGACCCTGCTGGCTCGCGGCGGAGAGTCGCTGGACTGGTCGGCCTTCTCACAACTGGCGGCGGAGGATTCGGGACAGGAGGCCCTGCCCGTGCGCGCGGCCTGAGATCTGAATCCGGGGAAGCAGAGAGACAACTTCCCCACCCTGTCATTCCAAAAAAGCGGAACGACAAGGGTGGGGCACCGGTGAAACTTTTCCCTCCCGCGTCAAGACGCCTTTTGCTTCTCCATCTGCTTGCGCAGGCGCGCTTCCTGCTCCTTAAGCTCGGGAGTGAACTCGGCGCCGAAATCTTCGGCCTCGAATACCTGGCGAATCTCGACCTCGGTTCCTCCGTCAAACGGAGCGCGCTTCAGCCACTCGACTGCCTCTTCCATCGACCTCACCTGCCACAGCCAGAAGCCCGCGATCAGCTCTTTGGTTTCAGTGAAAGGCCCGTCGATCACGGTGCGCTTGGGGCCCGAGAAGCGGACGCGTTTGCCCTTGGCGCTGGACTGAAGCCCTTCCGCTGCCAGCATGACGCCGGCCTTGACCAGTTCTTCGTTGAACTTGCCCATTTCGGTGAAGAGCTCTTTGTTGGGAATGACGCCCGCTTCAGAGTCCTTGTCGGCCTTGACGATTACCATGACTCGCATAAATGGTGCCTCCTCATAGGGTTGGGACGGGGCCGGGCGTGCCGGATGCTTCCGCCGGCTGAGCTTCCACTCCAGCCCGGGCTCTGCTTAGACGTCGAACCAGCAGCAACAGGTTCGACAGGCGGCGGACTTTTATTTTCGAGGCATTCCAGTGTTTCCCCGACCGGTCCAGGGGCTACCGCCGCGCGGAGAGCATGCTGAGAATGTCGCGCAACCCCTGGCGAACGTACTTCAGGTCGGAAGTGGAGCGCGCCGGGAAGGGCAACGGGTCCTGCTTCTTGTCGCCCTTGACCTCCGACCGGAGATGCTGGCGAGCACCGGGGATGGTAAAGCCTTCCTGATAGAGCAGTTGCTTGATGCGCAAGACGCTCTCGACGTCCTTGCGGCGATACATGCGTTGGCCGGTGCTGCTCTTCACCGGCTTGAGCTGAGGGAACTCAGTTTCCCAGAAGCGCAACACGTAGGCGGGCAGGTGGCAAAGACGGGAGACTTCTCCGATGCGGAAATAAAGCTTCTCCGGAATCAGCACGTCGGCGGTTGCCGATTTGGCTGCGGCTCGGGTTCGTGGGCTCATGGTATTTCTCAAGGCGGGAGGCAGCGCGCCAAACGCACTTCTCCCCACCCGCGTTTCTAGCACGATTGCGGCTCCGGGGACAACCACAATTTCAGGAACTTCAGCCTTTTGGAGCCGGTGCCCTCAAGAATGCCTTGAAAAGGCGGGAGTCCTTTCCCGGGCATCACTGTCCGGCATGATGTTGTCGTACACTGGCAACCGTTTGCCGCTCTCTATGCCCAGAGATCCCATCGAACTGGAAATTTTCAAGAACATCTACCACTCCATCGCCGAGGAGATGGGAGCAGCTCTTCGCCGCACCGCGTTTTCTCCCAACATCAAGGAACGTCGCGACTATTCGTGCGCGGCATTTGACGCGGCAGGCGAGGTCATTGCCATGGGTGACCACATGCCCGTGCACCTGGGATCGATGCCCATGTCGGTGCGGGCGGCCATCGATGCTTTTGAGTTGGGGCCTGGGGACGTGGTCATGCTGAACGATCCGTTTCGCGGGGGCACGCATTTGCCGGACATCACGTTGGTCGCGCCGGTGTTCATCCCGAAAGAAAAGCGAGGGCAAGATGCCCACGCGACAGCCGGCGAGGACGCCGGCGCTACAAGAGCCAGGCGAGGGCGCGCCCGCCACACGGAGCCGGGCACGCGTTCACACATGGCTCCGGATTTCTTTGTGGCCTCGCGCGCCCATCATGCCGACGTGGGCGGAACTTATCCCGGATCGATGGGACTGTGCCGCGAGATTTATCAGGAGGGATTGCGAATTCCTCCGGTCCGGATCATGCGTGCCGGGAGGATGGAACCAGATGTTCTGGCGCTGCTGCTGAATAATGTCCGCACACCCGATGAGCGCGAGGGCGATCTGGGGGCGCAGATGGCGGCCTGCCACACGGGGGCCGAGCGGCTGCGTGAAGTCTGCGAACGCTATGGCCAAGGCCGAGCGAAGAGAGCGGCGCGGGAACTGCTGGATTATTCCGAGGAAATCATGCGGGCTTTTCTGGCGCGGGTGCCGGCGGGGACGTATCGGGCTGAGGATTTCATGGACAGCGATGGAATCAGCGACCGCCCGGTCAAGATTGCGGTGGCGGTGAAAATTGGACGAACTCTCAGGAAGCGTGTCTCCGGCCCCAAACAGCCTGCGGTCACGGTGGACTTTACCGGGTCTGATCCGCAGGTTGAGGGAAGCATCAACGCGGTGGAGGCGATCACTTACTCTGCCTGCTTCTATGTATTTCGATGTTTGCTGGCTGAAGATGTGCCGGCGACCTCGGGGCTGATGCGGCCGATCCAGGTCATCGCTCCGGCGGGGACGGTGGTGAATGCGCGTCCACCGGCGGCGGTGGCGGGAGGAAACGTAGAAACTTCGCAACGCATCGTGGATGTGCTGCTGAGGGCGCTGGCACAGGCCATTCCGGAGAGGATTCCGGCGGCGTCGTCGGGAACCATGAACAATCTCACCATCGGGGGGATCGACCCCCGCACCGGCGAACCATATGCTTACTATGAGACCATCGCCGGCGGGATGGGAGCCCGGCCGGTCAAGCCGGGTGTTTCCGGGGTGCACACTCACATGACCAATTCGTTGAACACGCCGGCGGAAGCGCTCGAATATTCGTATCCGCTGCGGGTGCGGCAATATTCACTGCGGCGCGGAAGCGGCGGAAAGGGTAAATACCAGGGCGGCGATGGAATCGTGCGTGAAATCGAAGTGTTGACCAATGCCGAAGTCACGCTGCTGGCCGACCGGCGCAAGTCCGGGCCCTGGGGATTGAGTGGAGGCGGAGAGGGTTTGCCGGGGAATGCCGCGGTGGTGCGAACCGACGGGTCGAAGGAGATATTGCCGGGAAAATCCAACCTGCGATTGCGCCAGGGGGAACGGATAAGAATTGAATCACCCGGCGCGGGCGGCTGGGGAAAATCAGATCAGGATCGCTGAAGCACAAGATCGCCGAAGTACTATGATCGTCGAAGACTGGAGGCGTGATGCAACGCATAACATCAGTGGGTGTTCTTTCCTGTGCCAAGATGACAGGTGTCCTCTACGGCTGCATGGCGCTGCTTTTCATCCCCTTCGCTTTGCTTGGGGGGTTGGCGAGTCTGGCGACGCAACAGACGAATGGCGCCATCGGGGGAGCGGTCATCATTGTCCTCGGAATTCTTGCGCCTGTTCTCTATGGCGTAATGGGATTCGTGATCGGCGCGATCAGCGCGTTTATCTACAACCTGATCGCGAAGCGACTGGGTGGGATTGAGATTCAGCTGGAACCCGCTCCCGCGGCTTCGTTGTAGGAAGGCTCGCCGGTGCGGTGTGTCGAGAGTTTGTCCGTGCGCCGGAAGCGCGAGGCCTTGGCCAGCGCGGTGCTAAAATCAAAAGTTTGGCTGGTCATTTCGCACTCATAGGTTGGCATTCATGGCGAAAATGATGCTCGCGGTGGTGAAGGCGGAAGCCGCGCCGGGTGCGGAGATTCGCGAGGTCAAGGTCCCCGCGTTTGGCCGCAATGACGTGCTGGTCAAGGTCAGAGTGGCCTCCATCTGCGGCACCGATCTACATATCTATGAGTGGGACCGCTGGGCCCAGAATCGCATCCATCCGCCGCTCATTCCCGGGCACGAGTTCTGCGGTGAGGTTGTGGCCCGCGGAGCCGAAGTCACCAGCGTGAAGGAGGGGGACTTCGTATCAGCGGAGATGCACGTGGCCTGCGGCAAGTGTCTGCAGTGCCGCACCGGCGAGGCCCATATCTGCCAGAACGTCAAGATCATCGGAGTGGACGCCGACGGGGCCTTCGCCGAGTATGTGGTGATTCCCGAGTCCAATATCTGGAAGCTCGATCCGGCCATTCCGCAGGAGTACGCTTCGATTCTGGACCCGCTGGGAAATGCGGTACACAGCGTGCTGGCGGGAGAGATTGCAGCCAAGACCGTCGCCGTCACGGGTTGCGGACCGATCGGGCTGTTCTCCATCGCGGTGGCGCGGGCGGTGGGCGCGACCACGATTTTCGCCATCGAGGTGAATCAGCACCGCCGGCAGATTGCGAAGGAGATGAAGGCGGATTTTGCGCTCGACCCCGCCAAGGACGACGTGCGCGCCATCGTAATGGAGCAGACCGGCGGCCTGGGCGCGGATGTGGTGCTGGAAATGGCCGGCCATCCCAGCGCGATACGAACAGCGTTTGACGTGGTGCGGCGCGGCGGACGTATTTCCCTCCTCGGGCTCACCTCGCGGCCGATTTCCTTGAACTTTTCCGAGGACATTATTTTCAAAGGCATTACGGTGCAGGGCATCAGCGGCCGCCGCATGTATCAGACCTGGTATCAGATGACCGCGTTGCTGAAGGCGGGGAAGCTGGACCTCCATCCTGCGATTACCGACCGGATTGGGATGAAAGACTTCGCCGCCGGGATGGCGCGGCTCAAGACCGGCGAGGCCAGCAAGATTCTGGTCTATCCCAATGGCACGAAGTAAGGTTCAGCCTTCGGCCTTCAACTCTGAACTTTCAGCCGATTCTGTTTCATCGGATACAATTCCAAGACTATGCTTCGTTACTTCACTGCGGGAGAGTCTCATGGAGAGGCTTTACTAGCCTTCGTGTCAGGCCTGCCCGCGGGATTGACGGTGGACGCGGTCTTTCTGGATCGCGAGCTGTGGCGCCGCCAACAGGGCTACGGCCGGGGCGGCCGGATGAAGATAGAGACTGACAAGGTACACATTCTGTCCGGCGTGCGTCACGGCGCAACGATCGGATCGCCAGTTGCCATCCTGCTGGAGAACAAGGACTGGAAGAATTGGCAGGAATCGCTTCCGGTCGAAGCTGGGGATTCCACCAAGCACAAGCGGGTAGCGTCGCCGCGACCCGGCCATGCCGATCTGGCCGGCGCCCTGAAATACAACTTCACCGAAGCGCGCTATGTGTTGGAGCGAGCTTCGGCGCGCGAATCGGCAGCGCGGGTGGCGGTGGGCGGCATGGCCAAACTGTTTCTGCGAGAGCTGGGAATCGAAGTGCTCAGCCATGTGGTCGCAGTAGGCAGCGCGGCACTGAAGAAGGATGCTTCGTGGGATCAAATTCAGGCGCTTTCCCAACGCAACGAAGTTCTGCTGAACTGCGCAGACCCGGAAGCGGAGCAGCAGATGAAAGAGGAAGTTGACAAGGTACTGAAGACGGGCGATTCGGTCGGAGGTATTTTCGAAGTGGTTGCCCACAAGGTTCCGCCCGGCCTTGGGACCTACGCGCAATGGGATGAGCGTCTCGACGGTCTGCTGGCGGGCGCCGTGATGTCCCTGCAGGCTGTGAAAGCGGTGGAGATTGGAGCCGGAGTCACGGCCGCGGCTTCGCCGGGTTCCGCCGTGCACGACGAAATAGGATATGGGGCGAAGGCCGGCTTCACCGGGTTTACTCGCGCCAGGAACAATGCCGGTGGAATTGAAGGCGGAGTCTCCAATGGTGAGGACGTGATCGTCCGTGGCTATCTGAAGCCGATCTCCACCCTGCGGCGTCCGTTGCAGTCGGTCGATTTTGCCAGCCGGGAACCGGTCAAAGCGGCTTACGAACGCTCCGATGTTTGCGTGGTTCCGGCCGCAGGCGTGGCGGCTGAGGCCATGGTAGCGCTGACGCTGGCGCGATGCGCGCTGGAAAAATTCGGCGGCGATTCCATGACGGAAACCTTGCGCAATTTCCGAGGATATCTAGAGCAAGTGAAGAATTACTGAGTTCCCATGGCTGGCAGACGACTGAACCTGCATGATCTATCCCATCGTTAAGTTTGGAAATCCGGTGCTGGAGAAGCCGTCCGAGCCGGTCACGGTTTTTGACGATTCGCTCAAGAAGCTGGTCGAGGACATGTTCGAGTCCATGTATGCTGCGCACGGGGTGGGCCTGGCGGCGCCGCAGATTGGAATTTCGAAGCGGCTGGCAGTCATCGACATCACTTTCAAAGAAGATCCGGAGGCCAAGCTGGTGATTGCCAATCCGGAAATCATTCGCGCTGAAGGCCGCCACACCCAGAACGAAGGCTGCCTGAGCATTCCCGAGTTTCGCGAGCCGGTTTCGCGGGCCAGCAGGGTGACCATCCGGGCACAGGACGTGAACGGAAAGTGGTTCGAGAAGACCGGCGAAGATCTGCTGGCCCGCGCCTTTCTGCACGAGACCGATCATCTGAACGGCAAACTGTACATCAGCCACATCAGCGCCCTGAAGCGCGATTTCATGAAGCGCAAGATCCGCAAGCTGATGAAGGCGGGAGAATGGTGAGAATTGGGTAATTGAGGGATTGTGAAATTGAGTAATTTGAAAAGCTTTGAATCGGGTCACATGCGGCGCCGGTTTCAAACTACTCAATTGCAAAATTCCCCAATTACAAAGATCTCCTCGATGTCTGCTTCTCCGAATCTCGTCTTCTGCGGCACTCCTCGCTTTGCCGTGCCTACCCTGGAAAAGCTGGTGGAGGCCGGATTCGCGATCCGGCTGGTGGTGACCCGACCGGACAAGCCGAAAGGCCGGGGCATGGAACTTGCGCCGTCACCCGTAAAACACCGCGCGCTGGAGTTAGGATTGCCGATCCGTCAGCCCGACAAAATCAAGGACAACGAAGAGCTTCGGGGTCAACTCGCTGCGCTCAAGCCTGATGCAGTTATCGTCGTGGGATACGGACGCATCATTCCGCAATGGATGATCGATCTTCCACTGCTGGGAAATCTCAACCTGCACGCCTCGTTGCTGCCCCAGTATCGTGGCGCCGCTCCCATTCAGTGGGCGATTGCTCGGGGCGAGAGCGTGACTGGTGTCACCACCATGCGGATTGACGCCGGGCTCGATACCGGAGACATTCTCTTGCAGAAGGAAATCGCGATCTTGCCGGAAGATACCGCAGAAACCCTGGCGCCGCGAATGGCAGTCCTGGGCGCCGACCTCATGGTTGAATCCTTGCGCGGACTGCAGGCCGGGAAGATTCATCCGCGACCACAGGATCATGCAAGGGCGACGCTGGCGCCCATCCTCAAGAAAGAAGATGGGCGGATCGATTTTCATCTTAGCGCCCAGGAGATCTTGGACCGGCTACGCGGGTTCCAGCCCTGGCCCGGTGCGTATACCAGTTTTCGCGGAAAGAACCTGCACGTCTGGAGGGCGCAACCATCTCAGCGAAACGTGCCGGAAGGTGAAATCGCAGCCGACGCCGATCACCTGGTCGTGGGCTGTGGCAGCGGGACGGCACTCGAACTGCTCGAAGTGCAAATGGAGGGCAAGAAGCGCTTGCCGGCCGCTGATTTCATCCGTGGTCAACGACCCCACGCGGGAGAAATGCTGGGGACTTCGCCTTAGGCCAGTTTTATCATCGGGCCGTCATCTGGGAACTGGAAACTCATCATCAAGATCGGGTACTTCAATTCATGTCCGTTTCGCCCGCTCGTGCCGCAGCCTTCGACGTCCTGCTTCGTGTTGAACAGCAGGATGCTTATGCCTCCGAGCTCCTGCACTCGAGCCAATACGACGAGCTTTCCCTGGCGGACCACGGCCTGACGACCGAACTGGTCATGGGAGTGTTGCGCTGGCGATCGCGTCTGGACGAAGAAATTGGCCGCTTCTCGGCGAAGGGAATCGACAAGCTCGACCTCGAAGTGCTCACCGCATTGCGGCTGGCTGCATATCAGCTGTTATTTCTTGACAGAATTCCCGGACGAGCGGCGGTACATGAGAGCGTCGAACTGGTGAAGCGGGCGCGCAAGGGTTCGGCAGCCCCTTTTGCGAATGCGGTACTGCGCAAGCTGGCAGCAAGCACTCCGGCGGCTGAAGCCACGCAGAATGAGCGGTCTGGCAGTACTGCGGAGCTATCCCGGAGATTCGCGCATCCGCTCTGGCTGGTGGAGCGCTGGGTGCGTGAATTCGGCCTTGAAACCGTAGGGAAGATCTGCGAGTACGACCAGCACGCTCCCGAGACAGCGGTTCATCTTTCCGCTTCCACCACCGAAGCAGATCTGAAGCAAAGCGGCCTCGATCTTGTCCCCGGCCGGTTGCTGGCATCAGCGCGGCGGGTTCACTCTGGCACGGTTGCTGGAACAAGCGGCTTGGCGGACAAGCGAATCGCGATTCAG
This sequence comes from Terriglobales bacterium, assembly GCA_035937515.1. Lineage (GTDB taxonomy): Bacteria > Acidobacteriota > Terriglobia > Terriglobales > Acidobacteriaceae > JAIQFF01. The sequence goes on from DASZHW010000019.1 coordinate 40,489, forward strand.
GACGAAGCTTCCCAACTGGCCGCATTGCTAGTCGGCCGCGGATCGCGAATCCTGGATTGTTGCGCGGCGCCGGGTGGCAAGACGAGAATCCTGGCGGAGCGCAATCCAGAGAGCAGGGTTACCGCCGTGGAGTTGCACCCCCACCGCGCGCGGTTATTGCGGAAACTGGTTCCAGCAGGGAACGTAGACGTCATTCAAACCGACATGTGCCAGTTCACTGCGGATGCACGCTTCGACCGGGTGCTGGTCGACGCACCGTGCTCGGGCACCGGCACTCTGGCGCGCAATCCTGAGATCAAATGGCGGTTGCAGCGCGAAGACATCACCGACCTGCAGGGACGCCAATTGCAGATTCTGCGCGCGGCGATGCGGCACGTCGCGTCGGGAGGCAAACTGGTGTACGCAACCTGTTCGTTGGAGCGGGAGGAAAATGAGGCGGTCGTGAAAAAAGCGCTCTCCGCGGAGCCGTCATTCCGTGCGCTTGACTGCAAAGTCGATCTGGAGCGGTTGCGCGCGGAAGGCGAACTGGTGTGGGATCCCGAGTCGCTGACGCGGGGGCGGTATCTCAGGACCTTCCCAGGCGTGCATCCATGTGACGGCTTCTTCGCGGCGATCCTACAGAAAAACTAGGCTACGGATTTCACGGATCAAACTAAATAAGACGGCAAACTAAAATAAGACATCAAACCAAGAAATAAGTGTCCAGAAAGCGCTTATGACTGGGCGCAAATCCATCCAAATTTGCAACTGGAATCTACCGGACTCCAAAATTTACCGCGGCGCCCGCGAGCACTTTTTCTCCCGCGGCTGGAGTCTGCGAGACGATCATGCTGGCCGGCGAAGGCGTCAAAACCGTTGCCCCTGGCGACGAGCCATCGGATGCCTGGGTCACCGTGCCGACCAGCAGTCCGGCATCCTGCAATGCCAGGGTCACACTGCCCAGGGGCTGGCCGACAAAACTGGGCATGACGAACGCTTGCGGTTGCGAAGACACAGCCACCAGCAAACTGATTTTCGGGGTCGAAACTCCGCTCGCGTTGGGCGGCGGATCCTGCGACAACACGCGATCCGGGGCCGCATCCGGCAATTGCATTTGGGCGATGGCGCCTACATCCAGACCGTGACGGCGGATGTTGATGCCGGCGGCACGCTGGCTCTGGCCCAGAACGTTGGGGATGTCCACCCGCTGGGGGCCGAGGCTTTCGGCGACACGAACCTGAAAGCCGCGCCGAACCTGGCTTCCCGCAGGCGGCAACTGGGAGAGAATCTTTCCTTCGGGGACGGTAGGGCTATAGTATTGGCGCTCCACGTTCAGGTCCAGGCCGGTTTGCTCCACGACGAGCCGCGCTTCGGCCGGAGTCTTGCCCACCAACTGCGGAACCGCCACCTCCCGGCCGTGGATGGCCAGGCGCATGGCGGTAAGCGCCGAGAGCAGCGCGACCACCAGCAAGACCAGCCCCAGCAGGACCAGGCGAAAGAACGACTTCATCAGGAAGATTATAGACGTCCGCGGTCAGCTCTCACTTCACTGAGCCCGGCCGCTGTCTGATTTATCGCTGTCTGATTTATGATGAGTGGTCGTTGTCCTGGATTGCTTTGGCCGGCGGCATGAGCGAAGGTTGGCCAAGCGTGAGGTTTACATGAGTGCTCCAACGATTCCCGCCGAGAAGTTATCTTTGACCCGCGAAGAAATCAACCGCAAGCAGAAGGAGTACATCTTCCCTTCGGTTACAACCTACTTTTCTGACCCAGTTCCCATCGATCACGCGTTCATGCAGCACGTGTGGGATGTGGAGGGCAAGAAGTATCTCGATTTCTTCGGCGGCATTGTCACCATCAGCGTGGGACACTGTAACCCGCGAGTGATCGATCGGACCAAAGCGCAAATCGACCGCCTGCAGCACGTTTCCACATGTTTCCCCAACGAGCCCATGGTCACGCTGGCGGAAAAGCTGGCACAGATCACTCCGGGCACGCTCAAGAAATCGTATTTCACCAACAGCGGCAGCGAGGCCAATGAAACCGCCATTCAGGTGGCGCGCATGCACACTGGAAACCTGGAAGTGGTGGCACTGCGGCACGGCTACAGCGGGCGCTCGTCGCTGACCCGCGGGCTCACCGGCATGAACACCTGGCGGAAGGGCACGATTGAAGTCGGCATCGTGCATGCCATGAATCCGTACTGCTATCGCTGCCCGCTGGGGCTGAAATATCCTTCCTGTGAAGTGGCCTGCGTGAAAGATATCGAGAATGTAATTCAGTTCTCGACCTCGGGCCGCATTGCCGCGTTCCTGGCGGAGCCGATTCAGGGGGTGGGCGGTTTTATCACGCCGCCGAAAGAGTATTTCAAGATGGCGTTCAGCATCGTCAAGCAATACGGCGGCGACTTCATCTCTGATGAGGTGCAGACCGGATGGGGGCGCACCGGTCACAAGTGGTTCGGCATCGAGCACTGGGAAGTTGAGCCGGACATGATTACCGCGGCCAAAGGGCTGGGCAACGGCGTGCCCATTGGATTGACTATGGCCAAGCCGGAGATCGCCGATTCGTTCCAGGGTCTGACCATTTCGACATTCGGCGGCAATCCCGTGACCAGCGTTACGGCGAAGGCAGTCATTGATATCGTCGAAGAGGACGATCTGCGGACGAACGCGGCGGTCGTCGGTGATTACTTCCGGAAGAAGCTGGAAGAGTTGCAAGCGAAGCATGCGATCATCGGCGACGTGCGCGGGATGGGACTCATGCAGGCTCTGGAACTGGTGGAAGACCGCGAGAGCAAGAAGCCGGCGTCGGCGAGCACGGGCGCCTTGATGGAAGAGGCGCGTAAGCGCGGGTTGCTGATCGGCAAGGGCGGATTCTATGGAAACGTGATCCGCATGTCGCCGCCTTTGAATATTGCGAAAGCGGATGTGGATGAAGCGGCGCGAATTCTGGATGAGAGTTTTAAGGCGATAAAGAAGTAAAGGTCAGGGCTGCTCCGAGGCGCTCGGTTCGATGGGGTCCGAATCCTCCCAGTGATGGCCGCAGGCGCGGCAGGTCCACGACCTGTCATGAAGCGGGATCGGCAACCCGATCGACGCGCTGGTGTATGCGACGCTCTGGTTGAGTGGTTCGAAGCTGACGTCCAGGGACTGGCACTCAGAGCATCGAGGTTGTTCATACTCCCCAACACCTTCAACGTCGAAGGCATCGGGCGTGGGTTGATCCAACATAGCGGTGGCTGCCTCAGTGTCTTCCCGATTGACTGCGAGTTTGACGCCGCCTACCATATTGTCGTCCATCAGGAAACACTCGATTCCTGACGCCTCGAGACTGCCTTTGGCCAAAAGCGCCTCCGGCAGGTCCCGAAATCGGCGAATCGAAACCAATTCCCGCTCTTCGAGTACATCGACACCCGCTGTTGGCTGACCTACGGTGATGGCCAGTCCCCTCTTGGTAATTTCAGTTTGGAGCGCCTCACGCGCGACATCAGTGAGCGACGCCGCGTCATCCGCGACATTCTCCAACTCCTCGGCAGTCATGCCGGAGTAGACCTGAGCCAGTCGCCCTTGTTCCTCGCCGCGGTCTGAAGTCATGTCCCGAAATCATACGCGGCAACACCGTCGGGTCAAGCCGAAAGCCTGTCCTGAGCGAAGTCGAAGGGGCGGCTGTCCCCACGTGGACAGTGGTGGCGTCATCCTGGGCGGAGGAACTCGGCGGAGAAACTTCGCTTCGCGAACCTAAGCGGGCTATGGCGGCTAATGCGTTTCGTCTCCCGCCGGCGCCGTGTCTGGCGTGTCTACTTTCTGCGCGTTCGCGTTTGGCGGTAATTCCGGCGGCGGCTGGAAGTCGCCTGTCTCTTTGCCGGCGAGCGCCACTTTCATGAAGTCCATCCACACCGGCAACGCCGCCCGGGCTCCAGTTTCCTTTGCTCCCAGAAATTTCTTTTCGTCGTAGCCGATCCAGACGCCACAGGTCATGGAAGGCGAGAAGCCCACAAACCAGGCATCGGTAACGTTGTTGGTGGTCCCGGTCTTTCCCGCCAAGGGAAATTTCAACGTAGACGCAGCGACGGCGGTGCCATGCTGCACCACCTCCCGCAACATGGAGGTCATGGTGCGCGCCGTGCGGGCGCTGACCACGTCCTTTACGTCGGGAAAATTCTCTTCCAGGACGCGGCCCTCATAATCGGTCACTTTGGTGATGTAGCGCGGCCTGATGTGCACGCCGTCGTTGGGGAAGACGCTGAAGGCGGAGGTTTGCTCGATCGGCGTCACTTCCACGGCGCCCAGCGCGACCGGCAAATATGGCGGGATGTTTGAAGTGATACCGAAGCGATGCGCGTAGTCGATGACGGTCTTGATGCCGATGCTGTCAGCCAGCTTCAGTGCCGGAATATTGCGCGACTGGGCCAGAGCGCGACGAAGCGTAATCGTGCCTTCGAACTTTTCATCGTAATTGTGGGGCTCGTACGGAACCGGCGAGGCGGGGAATGTGACCGGCGCGTCGAGAATGGTATCGTCGGGTGTGGCGCCGCGATCGATGGCCGCGGTGTACACGTAGGGCTTGAAGGACGAACCCACCTGGCGCAGCGCCTGGGTCGCGCGATTGAACTTGGAAAGACTGAAATCGCGCCCGCCGACCATGGCCTTGATCTCTCCGGTGGCATTGTCGATGGCGATCAGCGCGCCCTGCACGCCGGAGTCCTGTTCCAGGCCGACCCGGGGCTTGCCATCGGGAGTCAGCGAAAGAATTTTCACGTAGACGATATCGCCAGGCTTGACGATGTCCGGAATCCGGCGATGAATCCACCCGGCATCGGCGGGGGTCAGGGTCGCTGTGTAGCGACCAAATTTGATGACCGCTGACGACGATGAGACTTGAACCACCAGAGCGTGAACATAGTCGTTGACCTCGGGCTCGCTGTCCCAGTCCGGGTGCTGGTAGCTGGCGAGCGTTGTGCCCTCAGTCAGCACATTCTGCAGATGGCCCTTCCAGCCGTGGCGCCGCTCGTATGCCGCCAGACCGTCGAGCACGGCCTGGTTTGCGGCGCGCTGCAGATCCATATCGAGCGAGGTAGAAACTCTCAAGCCGCCCTCATGTACCTGGTCGCTGCCATATTTGCCCTCCAGGTAGCGGCGGATCTCTTCGACAAAATAGGGAGCCAGCGAATCCGGGTCGTGAGCCAGTTCCAGACGGATCGGCAAATCCCGGGCCGCGGCCGCCTGCTGCGCCGTGATCATGCCATCCTCGAGCATGGAATTGAGCACCAGGTTGCGGCGCTTGAGAGCGCGGTCAGGGTGAGCGACCGGTGAGTAGTAAGCCGGTGACTTGGGCAAACCCGCAAGCAGCGCAGCTTCTTCCAGGGTGAGCTGTGTCGCAGGCTTGCTGAAATAGAACTGGGAGGCCGCTTCAAATCCATAAACGCCATGACCGAGATAAATCTGGTTCGCGTACAAAGTAAAAATCTGGGACTTGGTGAAGCGGCGCTCAATCTGGATGGCCAGCAGCATCTCCTGAATTTTGCGGTGGAACATGCGATCGGGCGTCAGGAAAAGATTGCGTGAGAGTTGCATGGTCAGGGTGGAGCCGCCCTGGACCTTGCTGCCGGCCACGATGTCGCGGTAGGCGGCGCCGTAAATGCGCCAGAAGTTTATTCCTGAATGTTTTTCGAAGTCCTTGTCTTCGACCGAAATGAGCGCGTCGCGTAGTACTTTGGGGTAGTCCTCATAGGACGCGACTACCCGGCGTTGCAGCGCGAAACTGCCGACAATGCGTCCCTGATCATCGTAGAGCTCGGTGATGGAACTGGGGCGGTAGTGCTCCAGTTGATCCACCTGCGGCAGGTCGGTGGAGTAGACGAGAAGAAGGCCGGCGGTTGCTCCCACCAGAGCAGAGAATAGCACCAGCAGGCCGATCAGCAGGCGGCCCACCATCCTGCTCTCAGCGGTTTTCTCCGCCGATGAATCTTGAGTCTGAAACGGCACTGGGGATCGACTTTAGGATAGCAGGAGAAAGGTTGTGGGTTGGTAGTCGTTGGCCAGATTACACTCAGTAGTCCGGGTTGTGCAGGTAATCGCGAATTTACGACATCTCTAACGACGCCGGCCGTGTCAAGCGTACTTGGGGTGTTGGTTTCATAGTTCCGGACAGACGTTTGCCGTCAGCGCAGACGCACTGGTTGCTTTCGAGAGAGTACCGATCCTTGTTGAATGACTGTGTGTCCAACCGCATGGCTCGGCCCGTTCTTTTCATCACTGTGGTGGCGTAGCCCACCAGACATCTCTTCGGTCACGCTCGATCATGATGTGTTGTGCAAACTCCCCTCCCATCGGGGAGGCAGGCAGCCTATTCAGTTAACCGGTCACTGCTGTGCAGGACCCCTGTTGAAATCAGGCATCCCCGCATGGGCTTCCCCACTCTGCCGCAACTTTCCACGGCGGCAGAACTCTTCGTAGTCAATCTGGTCGCGCATCATGATCCATAACCGGATACCCAGTTTGCGTGCCGCTGCGATCCTCGCCTTGCACATTCCCTTCTGGATGAGCTTGCGCCGATAGAAACGTTGCAACTCTGGGTCTTTCCGTACCGCATGCATGGTCGCTTCCGTCCACAGATAGCGCAGCCGCGAGTTGCCTTGCTGGGTCAGTTTTCCCAGTCCTTGGCGCTTCCCGCTGGGGTGCTCACAGGGAATCATCCCGAGGTAGCTGGCTACCGGGTTGGCGGTGGCGAAGCGACTCGGGTCGCCGAGAAACACCTCGGTCGCCAAAGCTGTCACCGCACCTACACCCGGATGGGTTAGCCGCCGACGCGCCTGCGGTCTTTGTCGAGCCTGAGCTTCCACTTCTTTATCCAGTGCCTGGATTCGTTTCTGCAACGGTACGTACAAGCTTAGTAGCTCTGTCCGTCTCTGACTGGTGTAGGGTGGCAGAGGCTGTGCCTCCAGTGCGCTCTGCCCCGCTGCGCTCCAGCGCGCGTGGCCTTGTCGCAAGGCGTGATTGCGTGCGATCGCCTGCAACGTGTGCTGCAATCGCGCTCGCATCTTCACCCACTGGTGCCGGTCCCGCAGCAAGGTTCGCAACTCCCGCTCTTCGGTCGAGGGCATCCAAATCTCCGCAAAGCGGTCTTCGATTAGCAGTTCCCCTATCAACCGTGCATCCCGCCGATCGTGCTTCTGCTTCCGCGTTTCCTTCGCTCGGATCTCCGCCGGGTGTCCTACCCGGCATTGGATCCCCAACTCTTCCAGCAGTTCCAAGAACCACTGCATTGATCCCGTGGCCTCGAGGCCCACTACCCCCGGACCTTCTAGGGCTGCATAAAATGCTCGTACTGTATTCCCTTCGTGGGAAAGTATTTTTTCGGTGAACTCTCCGCTCTCAGTGTCCACCATGGCTATGGTTTGTTGTCTTGCGGCAGATCACAGCCTACAATTTTCATCTCGGCCTCCTTCCTCCCGAGCCTTTTTGGTTGGACACCGCAAAGTCTACTCGGTCCGTTGTGAGGCCGACGTCGTTATGACATCAGTTAAAATAATTTTCGCAAAACAACCTCGTGGTGACGATCTT
>DASZHW010000020.1:0-1731 GCA_035937515.1 Terriglobales bacterium
GCTGATTACTTCTGGGTCTTTCCCAACTGGATGCTCAACTGCTATCCCGACAACGTCTCGCTCAACATCATCCTGCCGCTGGGGCCCGAGCGCACGCTGGCAATTTTTGAATGGTATTTGCCGGAGGAAGATCTGGGGAGCAAAGCTGCCCGCAAAGCGTTAGCCTTCAGCGACGAGATTCAGGCCGAAGACGTCAGCATCTGCGAGATCGTTCAGAAGAACCTCCACTCCCGGAGCTATCACAGCGGCCGCTACAGCGTGAAGCATGAAAAAGGCGTCCACGCCTTCCACCAGATGTACCGCGAGCTCCTGGCGACATAAAGGACGCCTCGTGTAGAGACGAGGCTTGCCCCGTCTCCGCTGGCACCATCTCATGCGCTGCGAGAGACGCGGCAAGCCGCGTCTCTACGGGAAATCAGAGTTCGATGACGCCAGAATTGGTTACCGTCGATTTGTCCCGAGCAGGACAGGTTCGTCAACGTCAACATGGATCGCGCTAGAATCGGCTTCGGAGGACGCGATATTCTTGGGGAGCAACGAAGATTCGGGCCAACCGAGCCTCAAACCGCCGTCCGCGCGCCGCGAAACCCACCTCATCACTCTCTGTCTCCTATTGGTGGCGGCTACTCTCGCTTTCTACAATCCCATCATCCATAACCAGTTCATCGACTTTGATGATTCGTCTTATATCCTAAAAAATTCTTGGGTTCAGAGCGGACTGACGTGGGACACCGTGAAGTGGTCGTTCACGACTTTTCGCGAAGGAAACTGGCATCCGTTGACCTGGCTATCGCATGCCTTGGACTGCCAGGTCTTTCGCCTTAATCCCGCTGGTCATCACTACACAAATCTTTTGCTGCACGCGGCCAATGCTGTACTCCTTTTTCTTCTGTTGCGGCAAGCGACCGGAGTCACCTGGCCCAGCCTGATAGTGGGCGCGTTGTTTGCGCTGCACCCGGTCAATGTTGAATCCGTTGCCTGGGCCGCCGAGCGCAAGAATGTGCTGAGCATGTTGTTCTTCCTGCTCGCCCTGCATGCTTATGACCGGTATGGGCGGACGGGCCGACGTTATCTCTATCTTTTGGTAACCATCTGTTTTGCTCTGGGCCTGATGGCGAAGCCGCAGATCGTCACCCTGCCGTTCGTGTTGTTGTTTTGGGACTACTGGCCGCTGCAGCGCATGGGCGGCGCGGGATCCGGTGCAGAGGGCTCACCTGCGGCCTCCACTCCGCGCTCGTTCCGCTATCTAGTCTGGGAAAAGTTACCCCTCTTCATTCTTGCCGCTGCGGATTCGGTCGTGACCATGCTGGCGCAGCGCGCCGGGAACGCGGTACGGACGGTTAGGGAAGTCTCGCTGTCGGCGCGGCTGGAGAACGTCTTTGTCTCCTACGTGCGCTATATCGGAAAGGCGCTGTGGCCGTCCCGGCTCGCTGCCATGTATCCGCGTCCGGCGAATTCGCTGCCCGCCTGGCAAGCGGTTGGAGCGGTGGTGCTGCTTCTTCTAATTTCCGCCCTGGTGCTGCGCTGGCGCGACCGGCGCTATTTGCCGGTTGGCTGGTTCTGGTTTTTGGGGACTCTAGTTCCGATGATCGGGATCATAACGGTGGGCGAGCAGACAATGGCGGACCGGTACGCGTACCTCCCCTTTATCGGTTTGTTTGTGGCAATTGTGTGGACCCTGGGCGCCGTGGCTTCCAAGCGTCGAATCGCCAACGTGTGGCGCGCCAGTGT
>DASZHW010000021.1:0-1991 GCA_035937515.1 Terriglobales bacterium
TTCCCGGCGTTCTACCTGGCAATGGCCATTCCCGCGCGTTTCAACCTCGGAGACCGGCACGTGTTGCCCATATATCCCTTCGCCATTTTGTTTGCCGCTGCCGTGTCGGAGTGGGCTGGACGCAAGCCCGCCGTCACGACATTTCTGATCTTGCTGGCGGCCCTGAACGCGGCGGACGCCCTGCGTTACGCGCCCGGTTATCTCTCCTATTTCACACCGTTTGTGCGGCCCGCGGAGAGCTTCCGCCTGCTGACCGACAGCAATCTCGATTGGGGGCAGGGGTTGCTCGCTCTGGGAGACTATCAACGCAACCATCCCAGCGAGCGGATCTCGCTATCGTACTTTGGAAGTGTCGATCCGCAACTGTACGGAATCAAGTCTGATTTCTTCGGGGGACAAAAGCTCGTCTCCGGTACTGTGATCGTGAGCGCCACCAATCTCTCGGGACAGTACCTGGCCGAACCGGAGAGGTACCGCTGGCTGTTGGAACAGAAACCGGTGACAATCCTGGACCACTCGCTCTATGTTTTCCAGGTCCGCGACAATGACGGGCACGAATAACCCTGCATCCATGCCATCCTGTCTCCGCGGCCGGACGTAACGTGGAAGAGCGGCTCTTCACGGCCGCGTTGCGGTTCGGACAACGACGGGCTTCAGCCCTGGTGCTCGTCTTTGCCGACGCGGCAATTCCCACGGGGGCTAAAGCCCATCTCAAAAGAGCGTCTATAAAGCGCCGCTCTTCCACGTCGCCGGGGAATTGTGGGGTGGGCTGAAATAGCCTACTGGCCCGCCCGTAAGGGCGAAATCAAGAGCCGGCCGGTCGACTTCTTGGGATCAGCCTTCTCATCCCGGTAAGACAAGTCGAGCGAGCCTTCGGCGGTTGGGGAAGCCTGCGCCAGAGCTGCCGCCAGCGAGCGGAACGAACGGCCAATGTCGGTATTTTCCTGAAATGCCACCGGCACTCCCTTGTCGATGGCGGGCGCGATCGACTGGTAGTTATTGGGAATCTTCCAGAGCAGCTTGCAACTGGTGGCTTTTTCTACATCCTCATCGGTGAAACCGGGAATTTTCTTGTAGCGATTGAGTACGATTCGCACTCGATCGCGGGTGGCGCCCTCTTCCAGAAACGCACGTATACGGCTGGCGCTCCACAGCGAAACCACGTCCGCCTGAGCGACCAGCAGGATGGCATTTGAATGATCACACAGCAACCGAGCTGTCTGGTCCACGCGGCCCGAGCAGTCGACGACAACGTAACGGAAATGAGCTACCAGCAAATCAAACAGCCGCGCCAGTTCTGCCGCCGTCGGCGCCAGGCCCTGGGGCTGTTGCGGACCGGCCAGCAACTGCAGTCCGCCCTTGCACAGGGTCATCAAACCTTCGAGCAGCGAGGCATCCAGGCGATGCAGGTTTTGCAGGGCGTCCACCACTCCGAAGGTAGGCCGCACGTTGAGATGAAGAGCACAGTGTCCGAGGGGAGCAAAATCCACCAGTAGAACTCCACCCTGGGTTTCCTGCAGCGCAATGGCGGTGTTGACGGCGACGCTGGTGCCGCCCGCTCCACCTTTCGAATTCATCACGGTGAAGATGCGGGCCCGGCCCGAAGAAGTGCGGACTTTTCCGCGCGTGGCGGTAAAACGGGTCAACGCCTCGATCAAGGCTTCCGAGGTGGCGCTTTGTTCCAGAAATTCACCCGCGCCGGCCCGCATCGCGGCCACGATGGTGGGCGGATGGCTCATTTCACCGACTGCAAAAATGGCGATGTCCGTGGTGTTCGCCTGAATCAGTTCGATGGTGCCGATGGCCCCCTGCGCATTGTGCGCATCAATATCGACGATCACTACTTCTGTTCGCACGTCCTGTATCTGGCGCAGCACCGGGTCCGTGGGGCTGGTAGGGAACCCTACGTGACTGAAGACGTTGCGGCCCATTCCGGTTCCTTCCAGACGATGCTGGAGGACCGACAGCCGTTCTCTGTCTTCGGTCAGAAG
>DASZHW010000022.1:0-1821 GCA_035937515.1 Terriglobales bacterium
ACGCTGCCAATGCGGAGCATGGGGAAGTTCCTGGCCGCGGCGTTTATCACCTGGTGCGCGGTCGGTTTTGTCATCGATCTGCTGCTGCTCAACTATCAACCGTTGGCTCGAGGCTTTTTCTGGCCAATCTACTCTGGCACGCTTGGGACAGCCGTTTTTGCGGTTCGCATAAGGGCGCGGTTTCGGCTCCGGTCTGTTCTTCTGCTGATTGTTCTTCTGCTGATTGCGGGGGCCGGCCTGTGGCTGGCGGTTCGTATCTCCTTTCATTCGTCCGCGTCGCCGGACGTGGAGGCGATGCACCGTCGAGTCGTCTTCGACGCCATCGGCATCCTCGTGGGCACGATCGTCGGGTATCGGGTGCTCGTCGATTTCGTTTTGACCGAAGGCATCGCGAAGGTCCGCATGCAGACCGAACTTGCCCTCGCGCACGGCATACAGGCGACTCTGGTTCCGACGCTTTCGTTTCAGGTTGACCGCTTCGAGGTGTACGGGAAATCCATGCCCAGCGCAGAAATGGGCGGCGACTTGATCGATACCGTGGAGCGCGACGGCACGCTGCTCGCCTACGTCGCTGATATTTCCGGACACGGCCTGGCCGCCGGCCAGTTGATGGGCATGTTGAAGACGGCGATACGGGTCTCTCTCCAGTTCCGACAGCAACCGGTGGCGATAATGGAAAGTGCGGACCGCGTCCTGCCCGCGGTCAAGGAGTCGAACATGTACGCGACGCTCGCGCTTCTGTACTTCGACGGCTCGTCCGAAGTGGAGTATTCACTGGCAGGCCATCCACCAATCCTTCATTATCGCGAGCCGACCCGGGATATCGCCCGGCTCGCCATGGAGCAGTTTCCCCTGGGCTTGATTCCCGGAGGGCCCTATTCGAGCCGGCGCGTGAGCTACTCTCCACGGGACGTATTTCTGATGCTGACGGATGGGATCTCGGAAGTACCCGACGCGAACGATGAAGAATTTGGTCTCAATCACCTCGAGCAGTTGCTGAGGCAAAACGCCGCGGAGCCACTCCCTGGGCTTTGGGAGTTGATCATGGGCGAAGTCCAACGGCACGGCGTGCAGCAAGACGACCAGACACTGCTGCTTCTCCGCGTCCTCATGTAGCAAGCCTCCGTGGCTCGCGCGGGGCTGGTGTGGTTCCACGTCTCGCGTCAGTCCTCATAAGTCGTTAAGTGTAGATCGAGCCGCCTGGACCGTGGACCGCACACGTTTCCTTAGGATCTTGATTCACGGGAGGCATGGTGGGTGCTTCAGTGCACCCACGTGGCCATCTCCAGAACCCACATGGCTCAAACAGGCCTGTTTTCGAGAATCGTTGGGGCAAATATGTCGGCGAAGATCTCGATGCCTGCACGCCAACGCACGCGAGAACCCACGACGCCATGCTAAGTGATTGAAAACACAGGATCGGATTTTGCGGAGAGGGTGGGATTCGAATCTTCTCACTATCGGATATTGCCAATGATCCAATGAATACGGCGCTATAGAAGCTATAGAATCCAGAGAATTCCTGGATCGGCGTACATAACTCGTACGGCCTTTGGCTCAGTCGTGATACGCTCGGACCATGCCGCAGGGCAGTCTCGCGCTCTACCGGCGCCACTTCAGCCGCTGTCCTCACGTCGCGAAAGGCAACCACTGGACCCGCTGCCACTGCCCGATCTGGGTCCAGGGATCGATCGGCGGCGAGCCAATCCGACGCAGTCTCAACACCACCAATTGGACCGCCGCCTCCTCGGTCGTGCATCAATGGCAGGCCGCCGGCCAGATTGGCGTCCTCAAGCCCGAGATCCCGACCGTCGCCGAGGC
>DASZHW010000023.1:0-1853 GCA_035937515.1 Terriglobales bacterium
TGGCGCTGGTCAATGACCCCGCGCTGTTATTTCTGGACGAGCCTACCACAGGTCTAGATCCGCAGGTTCGCGCGGAGATTCACGGGTTGCTCGAGCAACTGCGGGGCGAGAATCGCACCATCCTGCTCACCACTCACTACATCGAGGAGGCGGAGCGTCTTTGTGACCGCGTTGCCATTATCGATCAAGGCCGCATCATCGCCATGGACACGCCCCGCAAGCTGCAGCAGCAGAGCCGCGCGGCTTCGACCATCGTGGTGACCTGCGACAAAGCCATTCCAGCGCTGCGTCCGGCGTGGGGGGAGGCAATCGAGAGCAGCGTGGATTCGACCGGCCATACTCTCACTGTGATTTCCCGGCGTCCCGCGACCACGTTGGTGGAGTTGATCAAGTGGATTGACCAGAGCGGCCTTGAGTTGGTGGATGTTCATCTCAAGAAGCCCACGTTGGAGGATGTGTTTATTGAGCTGACGGGAAAGCGGCTGCGCGACTGAATGGCACGACGGAACATGAAAAGTTACATCGCACTCATCCAACTGGATCTCAAGCTCGCGCTGCGGCAGAAGTCCGTGCTGTTCTTCAATTACATGTTCCCGCTGATTTTTTTTGTGGTCTTCGCCCAGGCCCTACATGGGGATCGCGGCAACGCCATGACTCAGATCGTCACCATGGTGATCATCATTGGCGTGCTGGGCAACGGGCTGTTCGGGGCGGGCATGCGCGCTGTGCAGGAGCGCGAGTCGAACGTGCTTCGCCGTTACAAGGTCACGCCGATTACCCCGGCGCCGATTCTGATCGCGGCGACTGTCGTCGGGTGGATTCTTTTTATGCCCCTGGTGCTGTTTGTGTTTTGCGTGGCGCACTTCGGGTACGGTATGCCCTGGCCGGAGAGGCTAGGGTCGATTCTTCTGTTCGCGACACTGGGTATTCTGGCCTTTCGCGCGATCGGGATGATTCTCGCGGCGGTGGCGAATTCCATGCAGGAAAGCCAGATCCTGGTGCAATTGGTTTACTTGCCGATGATGTTTCTGAGCGGCGCTACATTTCCGACGTCCATGTTTCCTTCCTGGCTGCTCATCGTGACGCAATTTCTGCCAGCCACATACCTGGTTTCGGGGCTCGAAGGAATGATGCTGCGCCAGGAGAGCCTGGCGGCGAATGGCCTTCCGGCATTGGCTCTGCTGATCACCGTTTTCGTGGGACTGTTCATTTCGTACAAGCTTTTCCGCTGGGAAAAAGAAGAAAAGATACGCAGCTCCGCCAAGCTCTGGGTGGGAGCGGTGATGTTGCCGTTCATCGTGCTTGGCGTATGGCAGGCGCACACCAAGCAGAATGTGGCCAAGACCAAGATGCTGAACCGGCAGCTGGCGCGCGGTGAAGCCTACCTGATTCGAGGGGCACGCATTTTCATTGGTGACGGAAAGGTGATTGAATCGGGTGCGATCCTGATTCGCGGTGGCAAGATCGCCGAGGTTTATGAAGGGGAAGGTCCGGACCCGAGGACGGTGAAAGCCACACTGATCGAGGCGCCGGGCAAGACCGCCCTGCCGGGGCTGATCGACGTGCACGTGCATCTGGTCGCGCCGGGCGGCGTCTACACGGACATGAGCCAGTACAACCCAGAAACCCGCATGCTGCGCAATCTGGCGGCTTATCTCTATAGCGGCGTGACCGCGGTCCGAAGCGTGGGCGACCCTTTGGATCTTGTGCTTAAGGTGCGGTCGACCGTGAACAGCGGCGAAAAGCTGGGGGCTCAGCTCTTTACCTGTGGGCCGCTGTTTACTGCTAAAGGAGGACACGGCACCGAATACTTCAAAGACATGCCTCCGAACCTTCGGGAGCAAGCGGAAGCG
>DASZHW010000024.1:0-3500 GCA_035937515.1 Terriglobales bacterium
CCATGCAACTCAGAACCAGTTTGCACTATTTAGAGGATCGTTGGGATGATCAGGTCGCCCGCGGACTCGAGCAACCGGAATTGCTGCGCTACCGCTCGAATCTGCTGGGCTCCGACCTTCGCATCACCAACTTCGGAGGCGGCAACACCAGTTCGAAAATCCAGCAAACCGATCCTTTAAGTGGCAAGCAAGAAGAAGTTTTATGGATCAAGGGCAGCGGCGGCGACCTGGGAAGTATCAAGCTGAGCGGACTGGCGGCTCTGTATTTAGAAAAGCTGCACGGGCTGGAACGCAAATATCGCGGCGCGGAATACGAAGATGAAATGGTGGATATGTATCCGCTATGCGCCTTCGGCAAAAGTACTGTCGCGGCCTCAATCGACACCCCGCTTCATGGTTTTCTGCCTTTTCCCCACATTGACCATTTGCACCCTGACTGGGGTATCGCGCTGGCGGCCTCGGCCAATGGCCGCGAAAAGATGGCAGAGTTCAATCGCCTGTATGACCACCATCTGATCTGGGTGCCGTGGCAGCGGCCGGGTTTCGAGTTGGCTATGATGCTGCGTCGCGCGGTGCAGGAGAGTCCGAACTGCGACGGGGTAGTACTGGGCGGCCACGGCCTGTTCACCTGGGGAAATACCCAGCAAGCGTGCTACGAAAATACGATTTCGATCATCGATCAGCTCGGACAATTTGTGGTAGAGCAGGTCGACAACAAGGGCGCGGCGTTGTTCGGCGGCCCGCGCTACCCGCCTCTGGATAACCGGCACGATCTTGCGCTCGACATTTTTCCTTTCCTGCGGGGAAGAGTCTCCGGCGCACGGCGCTTGATTGGTAACTTCAGCGATCGGCCGGAAGTCCTGGGCTTCGTAAATTCCACGGACGCCCAGGTGTTGGCGCATTTGGGCACCAGCTGTCCCGACCACTTTATCCGCACCAAAGTCCGGCCTTTGTTTGTTCCCTGGCAGCCGGTCGAGAGTGTGCAGGGACTGCGCGAACAAATCGAATCCGCGCTGAAGAATTATCGCCAGGAGTACGCGGAATATTACAACTCGTTCGCGCAGCCTGATTCCCCTGCCATGCGCGATGCCAATCCGACGGTAGTTCTGATTCCTGGCATCGGCATGTTCAGTTTCGGAAAGAGCAAGACCGAGGCCCGGCTCACGGGCGAGTTCTACGTGAATGCCATCCATGTGATGGAAGGCGCGACCTCGATGGAGGGCGGGAAAACGCCCGCGACGCTGCCGCAGGCCGGAGCCGCGGCGCCGACCAGCGCATTCACGGTCCACGCAAATTACGTAGCTCTACCTCCCTCGGAAGCATTTGGGATTGAATACTGGCAATTGGAAGAAGCCAAGATTCGCCGCCAGCCCGCGGAAAAGGAATTGAGCCGTCACGTGGTTCTGATTGTCGGCGGCGGCAGTGGTATTGGCCGTCAGGCGGCTCTGCTGGCGGCGGAACGCGGAGCGCACGTGGTGGTTGCGGACCGTGATCACGAAGCGGCAAAGAATGTCGCGGGGGAAGCCAAGACCATCGCAGGCAAGGAATCTGGACTGTCGGTTGCCGTGGACATTCGCCGTCGCGACCTCATCCGACAGAGCTTGCGTGAACTGGTTGCGGCTTACGGTGGGTTAGATGTGCTGATCAACACCGCCGCGCTCTTTCCTTCGTCGAAAGATGGGCCAATCAGCGACGAGCAGTGGGGAGTTACACTCGACATCAACGTTACGGCAAATTACCTTCTGGTGGATGAAGCTGCACGCATCTTAAAAGATCAGAATCTCGACGCCTCAGTCGTACTAACCAGTTCCGCCAACGCGGTCGTGCCTAAACGCGGCAGTGAAGCCTACGACGTGAGTAAGGCAGCACTCAGTCACCTGGTGCGCGAGCTCGCAATTTCTTTGTCCCCGAAAATTCGGGTAAACGGTATCAGTCCTGCCACCGTGATCAAAGGGTCGACCATGTTTCCTCGCGATCGCGTGATCATGGCTCTGAAGAAGTATGAGATCTCCTACAGTGATGCGGCCAGCGACGAGGCATTGAGGACCCTGCTCGGCGAGTTTTACGCCAGACGTACCCTCACTCATCGCCCTATCGATCCCAAAGATTGTGCGGAGGCAATCCTGTTCCTGGCGGGACCAAAATCTCCCTGTACCACCGGCCACATCGTTCCGGTGGACGGCGGTTTGACCGAGGCTTTCCTACGATGAATGAGTTTTCGCGCGACCGGGATTCCGTATTTGGCGACAAGCTCGCGGCCAAAGTCAAGCAGAAGCCGGTGCTGGTGGCGGTGGACCTGGGCGCGGAAAGTTGCCGGGTTTCCCTGCTACGCTGGATCGAAGGTCAACCGGAAATTCGTCTCATCCACCGCTTCGCCAATTCAACCCAAAACCAGGGGAACGGTCTCCGTTGGGATATTGCAGCCATTCAGGACGGTATCGAAGAGGGCTTGCGCGCCTGCGCGCAACTTGCGCCCGAAGGAATCTCTGCAATTGGGGTGGACGGTTGGGCCGTGGACTATGTACGCCTGGGCCCGGGAGGACAACCCGTCGCCAATCCCTTTTGCTATCGCGACCAACGTACCGTGGAATCACAAAAGCTGGTGCACTGCAAGATTTCTCCGCAGCGCCTCTACGAGCTGACCGGGATTCAGATCCTCGCATTGAACACACTATACCAGTTGCGCGCTGATGGCGATGCTGAACAGAATCTTCCGTGGATAAATTTGCCGGAATTTCTGCTGCATGCGCTAGGCGGACGGCGAGTTTCAGAATACACCAATGCCACCCATACCCAGCTGCTGGGCGTCGATGACCATGCCTGGAGTCCTGAAATTTTCAAGGCCGCCGGACTGGATGTGAGCGCGGCCCCGCCGTTAGTGAATCCTGGAACCGACATTGGTCAACTCCAGGGCCCTCTGGCTTCCCTGCCGGCGTTCCGCAACACCCGGCTGATCGCCCCCGCTTGTCACGACACGGCAGCGGCCATTGCAGGAATCCCGGCGCAGGGGGACGACTGGGCCTTCATCAGTTCCGGCACCTGGTCGCTGGTGGGCTGCCTGCTTCCTTCCGCGTGCGTCAGCGAGGCGGCGCGCCAGAAAAACTTCAGCAACGAGGGCGGCGTAGGCGGCCAGATCTATTTTCTGAAGAACGTAAACGGCATGTGGCTGCTGCGGCAATGCATCGAACATTGGCGATCGCAAGGTCAGACTTGGACGGTTGAGCAACTGGTTGACGCCTCCGCAAACGTGGGTGCGCCAGAGCATCGGCTCGACGTCGACGACCCCGATCTGCTGTTGCCGGGCGACATGCCGGCACGGATCAACGCGCAACTGAAGCGCTCCGGCCAGAACGCTATTCCCGAAGGCGCAGGCATGGCGCCCACAATGACCCGCCTTGTTCTTCACAGTCTGGCCGCGCGTTACGCCGCGGTCCTGGAGAGCGCGACCAGCATCTCGGGAAAAACTTTTAAGCGGCTTTACATTGTGGGCGGCGGAAGCA
>DASZHW010000025.1:0-92350 GCA_035937515.1 Terriglobales bacterium
CCACGCTGAACCTGATCTCCCGCGATGTCAGCATGGCGGGCTCCGGCCTGCCATCCGGGGGCCTGGCTCTACCCTACGGCGCGGGCTCGACACCATCCTTTTTTGCCGTCGATGCCAACCGCGCCTGGTTAGCCAACAACACCTATCCGACAAACTACATGTACGGAATCATTCCCGGCCCGGGCAATGGGCTTGAATCTGGCGGTCCAGTCAGCGTCACGGCCACCGGCACCGCATCGGACGCGATCACGGTGATCTATGCCGACTACGCATTCCCTCTGAATCAGTACGTCACTTCGATTCCCGCCGCCAACCCGAATGGGGACTTAGTCACGTTTGCGCCTCCGGTGCCTCTGCCGGCGGGCTTCCCCGCCATCCAGTCTCCCGCCGGAATCCAGGTGGGTGATTTGATTTTATTCAGCAACAATCTGGGCAACGCGGTGGGCGAAGTCACGGGCCTCGCAGCCGTGGGCGCCAACACCAACATTGCGTTCGCCAACGGGGACCCGCTGAAGATCAACCAATCAGGCGCAGCCAAGGGAAACATCAAATCCATCATAGGCGGTGGCACCACCATCGCGACCCGGATCTGGGCGATCACGTATTTCATCGAGATTCCGGCGGCCGCGACCCAACAGCCGCCCCGCTTGATGCGCCAGGTCAACGGGCAGACGCCATCGCCGGTGGCCGATAACGTCATCAATCTGACGGTTACTTATGATCTGTGCGACGGGACCAACGGTCCCAATTGCTCCAACATCCCCAACGCGCTGGCGGTTCCCTTCTCCCCCAGTCAGATCCATAAGGTGAACATTCAGCTTATGGGACAGACCCTGCAGTCTTACGGCAACCGCTCCAGGAGCACGGTCCTGGCAACTTCCGTGAGCACGCGCAGCCTGTCGTTCAAGGATCGTTACAACTGAGGATCGCTGCAACTGAGGAGAGATGAAGATTCAGGAGATCATCATTATGTGCAGGGCTAAGGGCCGATCACGGGGTTTTACGCTTATTGCAAGTCTGCTGGTGCTGGTGCTGTTGTCCGCCATCGCAGTGAGTTTGCTGTTCATGGTCCAGGGCGCCGGCCAGGTGGGTTCCAATGACCTGGAAACCAACCAGGCCTACTACGGCGCAGAGTCCGGGATGGAGTTGCTGACCGCCAATCTGGCGGCGCTTTACCAGCAGTCCCAGTCTCCCACGCCGCTGCAGATCACCGCCTTGACTAACAATCCCCCCGACCCAACCATGATCGGCTCCATGACCTATCAGGAAAGCATCAACTGGGTTCCGGACGCTAACGGCAACCCGCAATCTTCGCCCAGCGTTATCAGTTCCGGATCCAACGCCGGCCTTACCGCGGAAATCATTCCGCTTACCCTGAAGGTAACTGCCACTCGGCCTGGTGGGGCATCGGTGAACATGACCCGGGGCGTGGAAGTGGCGCTGATTCCCGTGTTCCAATTCGGCGTTTTTTCCGATAGTGATTTGAGTTATTTCGCCGGCCCCAATTTCGACTTTCAAGGCCGGGTGCACACCAATGGCAACCTGTTCCTGGCGGAAGGCAATGGCAGCGCCCTGGTTCTTGACAACAAGGTGACTGCAGTCAAGGAGATCATCCGCGACCGCCTGGCCAATAACTTCCTGACCAACGCCAACTACACCGGCGACGTGTATGTGCTGAATAAGTCGGGCGGCTGCGACGGAACCGTCGCTACCGCGACCAACGCGGCCTTAAGTCCCAACTGCCTGAAATTCACGGTGCCGCTGGCCAGCTGGAGCGCCGGAATTCCGGCTGCAGGCGTGCAGACCGCCGTCGCGACCTGGGACAACACCTCGACGACGGTTTCTCCCACCACATTTGGCGGATGGATCGGCAACGGTACGTCGATGGCGGTGCAGCCGCTCACCCTTCCTTTCGTGCAGGGCGCGAACGGCGCGAACCAGCAGATCGCGATTATCCGCAAAGCTCCAGTGGGGGAGCTTCCGACTTCGTCAACCGGATCGTCACGCGAGTACAACAAGGCCAATGTCCGTGTCCTGTTGGCCAGTAATCAAGCCGATTTGCATCCCGAACGGGCGGGTGTGCTGCCAGGAGACGTCGATTTGACCGCTGGAGGCTGTGTAGCCTCCCCGGCAGGACTGGCAGTAGCGGTCACCGGCGTCGGGACCACCAGGATCGCGATGGCCTCTTCAGGACAGGGCGACGCGGGTTGGGCGGCCGGGGCACCGACCGGATCACCCTGCGGCGCGAATCCGAATCCCTGGAACCTGATCGACGGTTGGTTGCGGGTGGAATACCTGAACGCAGCCGGCGCATGGGTTCCGGTCACCAGCGAGTGGCTGCAGTTAGGTTTTGCCCGCGGCCTGGTTTCTCCTACTACTCCAGCGGGAGGAGCGGGGGCAAATCCGGTACATCCGAATGCTATCCTGATATTGCAGCAACGAGCTGACCGGGATGCGAGCGGCACCATTACCAACGCCGATAACCCGAAAAGCATCGTCGACGCCGCTGGCGCCTCGCAGTACAGCTGGTATCCGATCAACTTCTTCGATCCCCGCGAAGGCTTTCCCCGCGATACAGCCCCTGCGGGTATGGCCAATCCCTTCTGCTATGTGAACGGAATCATGAATGCGGTGGAGTTGGATGTGGGCAATTTCGAAAGGTGGGTGCAGGGCAACCCCGCTGGCGGGAGCGGGCCATTAGTCTCCTACAGCAGCCAGAACGGTTACCTTGTGTTCTTCTCAGACCGTCGCGGCATGATTGCCAATCCTGACCCGGGAATGGGTGGAATTACGAATGGCGAGTACGGCTTCGAAGACGTCATCAACTCAGGCTCGGCCACCGGAACGCCGGATGGAGTGCTCGAGCCGAGCGAGGATGTGGACCAGAACGGATTGCTCGAGCGATGGGGCGCAGCTGACGTTGGCAACGGCCTGCAGGTTGCGACCGCCAACAATCCCTATGTTAACGTGGACTGCTTGAACCGCGGCCGGCAGAACATTGTTACCGGCGCCCGCCATGTGTTGAAGCTGGTCGATGGTGGCCTGGGGAGTCTCCCGGTGCGGCCGGATACGGGTCTGGGCGGCTTTACAGTTGCGTCAGAGAACCCGGTTTACGTCCAGGGAAATTACAACTCCGACAACACCGATCCCTTCTGGGGCAACCCGCCACCCGCTGTGGTGGCGGACGTCAACCACGCTGCCGCTGCGGTCATCGCCGACTCGGTGACGTTGCTTTCCAATGCCTGGTCTGACACCAACAGCATGATCAACCCGTTGAACCTGGGCAACCGGAATGCAACCACCACCTATTACCGGCTGGCGATTGCAGGCGGAAAGAACATCAACTTCCTGCAACCCGCAGGCACGGGCAACGACTTCGGCACCGACGGCGGAGTGCATAACTTCCTGCGCTACATAGAAACCTGGGGCGCAGCGACGTTAAACTATCGCGGTTCGCTGGTCAGCCTTTACTACTCGCAGTACGCCACCGGCATCTTCAAGTGCTGCAACCTGGTGTACAGCCCGCCCAACCGTAACTACTACTTTGACACGGCGTTTCTGGATCCGGCGAAGCTGCCTCCAGGCACACCGATGTTGCAGGACGTGGTCAACCTGACCTACTGGCAGGACTTCAAACCGTACTAAGAGGGACGCACGCGATTGACAGGCCAAGGGCACGACTTCCAAGTCGTGCCCTTTCCTGTGAGGAATGGTTTTTCCCGCAGGCTGCCGCGTAATCTCCGGCCTACTTCTTCTGTTCTTTCCCTGACTGGCGCGCTGCCATCCGCTCCTGCAGGGCCAGCGTAACTACGCGCAGCATGTCGTCCCAGGGAGCGGGCTTTCCGGTCCAGATCTCGAACTGGCGCGCCGCCTGGTGCACAAACATCTCGATCCCCGGAATCACTTCCGCGCCCCTCGCCCGGGCCATTTTCATGAGCCGTGTCTCCGCGGGATCGTAGACCATGTCGAGAACATAGCGGGCGTTGATCTCGTTTTCGTTCAGAGGAGATTCGCGCGTGTTCCCCATGCCCACGGGAGTCGCATTGATGATTACGTCAAAGGAGACTTTCTTCAGATCGGCCCGCTTGGCGATACGGGCCCGGGCCTGGTGGGCCAGCTTTCGCGCCGGCCCGGCGCTGCGATTGAGAATGTAGACCTCGGCGCCGCGTTCCTTCAGTCCAAAAACCGCGGCCCGCGCCGCACCGCCCGCGCCCAGAACCAGTATCCGCGCCTTTTCCAGCGTGATGCGCTGTTCCAGCGGCCGCACCACGCCCGCAGTATCAGTGTTGAAGCCGTACAGCTTCCCGTCCTGCGCCCGCACCACCGTGTTGCAGGCGCCGATCTTGGTGGTATGGGAATCGGTGTTGTCGAGATGCTTCACGATGGCTTCCTTGTAGGGCATCGTGATGGAGAGACCATGGATGGGAATATCGCGCACGCAGCCCAGCAGATCTTTCAGCGTCTTGGCATGAAGGGCAAGGTACACACCGTTTACGTTCTCGCGCCGCAGCGCGGCATTCATGATGGCGGGGGAAAGAGAATGCGACACCGGATCTCCGGCCACGCCATAGACCCGGGTAGCCGCGTCCACCTGTTCGATGCGATAGGTATTTCGCAACTCCTGTGCTGTGACCTGGCCGGGCGCGGTCTTCTCGTCGGGACTGATGGCCGCAAAGGTGAAAACACTTCCCGCTCGAACCCCCAGCACCCGGCTAATGATCCCTTGTTCGCCCATGCATAGCCCGACCATGGAATAGCGATCGCCATGCTTCTCCAGAAACTTCATCATGGTCACGTTGTCGTACAGCGTAGTGGCGGTACTGACGATCTTGTAGAAGTCGGCGGGGATGGCCGTCATCTTTTCCAGAGTCTGTTCCAGCTTGCGGGTGGCCCGAAAATCATGGAAGGAAAGAATCAGGGCCGAGCGGCTTCGTAGCCGCTGCAGTTGCGCCGGTTTGCACTTGATTGCCCCCTGCAGCTCGACATCGACCAACTGGCATCCGGCGGCGCAGGCCTTGCCTAGAATATCCAGTTGGGCCGCCAGGGAGCCCCGGAACCGGCCTCCGCTGGCGATTCTGCGGCAGGTGGCAATGGCCACCACATGGGGATGGTATTCCATGAAGCGCTTGATCCGCGGGAGAGCCAGAGCCGGACGGGGGAGATAGTCTAACCTGAACTCCAGAAAGGTGTTATCTCGAACCAGCGCTTCAGCTTTTTCCACCAGCAGCGTAGGGTCGGAATCAGTGACCGCCAGGCACACTCGGGGCAGCCGCAGGGGCCTGAGCCGGGCGTGGTAGCTAGTGGTGGCGGTGGTCATTGAGCAACGAGTCGGGATATTACAAGCGCGTAATTGCAGATGCAACAACGGATTATCGAATCTTCCCCAGCCAAACTTTTTAACGTACCCGCGATAACACCAGCGTAACCTTGACCGCACCCTTCCCTCTTGTTACTGTCCGGCTTGAAAGCCCTTTTATTTGCTGCAGTTAGCAGAAAGGCCGGATAGGGGCCGCCGGCTCTTGATTGCGGAGGTAACATGAAGAAAACAGGACTGTTGCTGGTGCTATGCCTGGCGGTCGCGGCATCGGCTCAGCAGGCCGATTCCACTTCGGCAGACCAATCCACCCCTCAGGGCACCCTGGCTACGACGCGGGGCTTCCCCACCGAGCGGGTGCAGACCCCGACCAATGCCGATTTGTACTGCGCCGGATTCGTCAGCAAGCAACTGGAGCCCAACTCTAATTTCGTCTCGGGTGGCCTGGAGAGTCCCAACACCACCAAGTTCGCGCGCAACGACCTCATCTTTCTTCAAGGCCAGGGTTACCAGACCGGCCAGGAATACGAGATCGTGCGCGAGTTGCAGGATCCGAACCACTACGAATTGTTTGCCGGCCAGCATTCCATGCTGAAGTCCATGGGCCAGCCCTATTCGGAATTGGGCCGGGTGCGCATCGTGGACACCCGCGGAAAAATGGCGGTCGGGCAAGTCGAGTTCAGTTGTGAGCCGATTGTTCCCGGCGATATCGCCATCGCTTCCACCGAGAAGGCGCCCATCGCGTTTCATCTGCCCGAGCGGTTTGATCGCTTTCTTCCCAGCACGGGCAAGACCAGCGGGCGAATTGTCCTGGCCAAGGATTTCGACCTCCTGCTGGGAACTGGCTCCAAGATCTACATGAACGTAGGCGCCAACCAGGGCATCAAGGTCGGCGATTACTTACGCGCTGTGCGCTCGTACGAAGCGGACCTGCGTGATCCGGTGGATTCGCTCTCCTTCAAAGCGTCCGCCACGGAAGACACGCAGCGCCGGCCGCCCTCGATTGGAGGTAGCATGTTCACCAGGACCAGCGGCCCAACTATCCACGTAGCGGATATGCCTCGGCGCGCGGTGGGAGAAATCGTGGTCATCAATACCACGCCGACGACTGCCACTGGCATGATCGTATTCGCCCTGGAAGATGTGCACGTGGGCGACAACGTGGAACTCGACCAGCAGTAATTCCGCAAGCCGAAGATAATGTTTCAGGGAGGCTCATGGCCTCCCTGATTTTTTTGGGGCTACTTTGGATCGCCAAACACTTCCGCGGTGAATACTTCCAGCCGGGCGCCAGTCTGCCACGCGTTCAACGGCAATCCTGCCTTCCTACAAGTTTGTTCCAGGAAGGTGACGCGGTCCCATCCATGCTCGAGCGGAATCTGTGGCAGTAGCAGCCCGCGATACGCACCCAGGCTGACTACCAATCCGTGACGGCCTACCTCTATCTCGTCCGGAACAATGCGCTGCAGCGCGGACAGGATGCTCAGTGAGACCTGGAGTTCGGGCGTCTCCTCCAGCGTTACCGGAGAGAAGCGAGAGTCGTCGAACGCTGCCCCCCGCGCGCTTTCTGCCACCGTCCGGTACAAAGAGGTCACTGGAAGCATGTAACCGACACAGCCGCGCAGATCACCTTGGCGATACAGAGTGGTGAAAACGCCACGTGGTTCGGACAGGTGCAGGGAGGGAGGAACCAGCGAAAGCTCGCGCCCGTGGAGCGCCGCCGCGATGGCCTCATGAGCCAACCGCAGCAGCAGGGTACGTTCCTCGCCGGAGAATTCATTGGGCCCGGCGTTACCGGGACGACACGCCAGGCGGGCAGAAGAGTCGTCAGGTGGCGGGCACATCGCGTTTCCTCCGCCGGCTGAGGACGAAGGCGCGGCGGCGGCGCTTGACCACGTGCCGGTCAATTTTCGACCAGAAGGCGGCAAAATAATCGATAGCCGACACCAGCGACAGGAACACCATGAACCAGATCGAGAGAACCGCGATCCAATGGACGGGGAAGATGTAAGGGCCGACCGGCCATTGCTTCCAGCGATGGTCGAGGATGACAGCGACCACGGAGACAATCTGCACCAGCATCTTGAACTTGCCCAGTTCGCTGGCCTCAATGGTGAAACCCTCCGAGGCCGCAATGGAGCGCAAGCCGCTCACCAGAAATTCGCGCGCGATGATGACCACCGCCACCCAGGCCGGCACCAGGCTGGGATTGAATTGCACCAGCGCGATAAAGGCGGCGGCGATAAGCAGTTTGTCGGCCAGGGGATCGAGCAGCATGCCCATGGTAGTGATCTGGCCTCGCCGGCGGGCAAGATATCCGTCGATGCCGTCGGTGATGGACGCGCCGATGAACAGCGCCGAAGCCAGCAGTTCCTGTTCGCCGTCAAATGCTCGAAAATGGTTCGTGGAAAGCAGCCAAATCAGCAGCGGGATACTGAAGATGCGGGTCAGCGTGATGGAATTGGGCAGATTCACCGCGGACACGGGCCGCCAGTGCGCCGAAAGAAGCCTGGCAACAACTCATTATCCTCCACCCGGCAGGGGGAATCAATGAAGCAAAATGCGGGGTCGCGGGTCCGTCAGTTCGCGAAACCGCTAACCACAAAGGGCACGAAGGAAACCCTTGAGACTAAAGTCTTGGTGATCCTTCGTGCCCTTCGTGGTTTATGTTCTTGTAGGTACCGAGAAACTATCGCAAAGGCTTTCGCTTAGGCGTCAGTTCCAGTCTTGCCCAGTCCCAGATTCTTCAGCATGCCCATACCCTCTTCCAGCAGCGACGAAGTCTGAGGAACCTGGCCATTGGGAGTCAGTTTGTCCACCAGCATGGGCAACAACTGCGCCAGATGAGAGCTGACTACGTCTGGCGAAATTCCCGCCTTGGCTGCGAGTTCCTTCACCTGTTCGCTGCCCAGGACATTCTGAATCTGGTCCGCCGAGATGGGCAGGTTCTGGCCTGTGCTTACCCACGAACTGACCAGGCCGCCCATGCCCTTGTCGTGAAATTGCTGCACCAGACCGGAAAGCCCGCCAGGCTGATTGTTGATCATTTGCATGACGGCGGCCGCGAGCGGATTGGAGCTGCTCGAGAGCATGCTGCCAAATTCCTTGCCGGCCATATCTTCGAGAAAACTCATAATGCCTCCTAAAGCGTATGACTGAAAAATCGATCTGCGTTGAAAATTAAAGCCGAGTGGGTAAAGTCGGAAGGGCACGACTTTAAGCCGTGCCCTTCCGCTCGGGTATCGTGTGCCAACTACTTTTGCCTGGCGATGATCTTGTCCTTGATCTTGGCGTAGGTGGCCGCTGGAATGATCTTTTTGCGGGTCAGGTCCGTCTTCTTGGCATAGGGGCGGCCGTCAATGATCTTCTGGGAATAAGCCGCGCCGATGCCGGGCAGAGCGTCCAATTGCTCCTTGGTGGCCGAGTTGATGTCCAGCAGATCCGCATCCGCGGGAGCCGCCATGGCGGAACTGGTCTTGGCCGGCTTGGCGCTTTTGGCGGGTGTGCTCTGCGCCGCGGCCACTGTGGCGAGCAGCGCTATTGCGAAAAGTGAAAACAGGATTCGAGTCATCAGGTACTTGCTCTTCATAGTTTCTCCTTAGTCCCTTTCCGATGCTTTGTAGCCGGCGGCCTTGGCATCCGCCTCGCTCATGAATTTTCCCTGCTTGGTTTTTCCGTACCAGCGGCCGGCTTTGTGATAGACGCCGCTATCGGTGTTGACCCAGACCATGCCGCTCGACTTGGCGGCCGCGATCTGTGGATCGGAAGCGCTGGCAGTCATGCTCGTCTTTTGGCTCGCCTTGGTGACAGCGGACGCCGCGGAACCTGCGGGCGCGGCCTTGGCAGGCGCAGCCATAGAACTGGCAGGAGGCGCTGCGGGCGCAGGTGCAGGTTGACTGGCCGGAGCCGCGCTGGCGGCTGGAGCGGCAGCGCCGCTGTCTGCAGCCGCGGTCTTGCTCTTCCTGGTTTTCTTGGTGGTCGAGGCGGTGGTGTCGGCCGGTGCCGTGCTGGCCGCGCTGGCGGCTGGAGTGGCAGCGCCGCTGTCTGCAGCCGCGGTCTTGCTCTTCTTGGTTTTCTTGGTGGTGGATTTCGCGGCCGTGGTGGACGTCGTGTCCGCAGGCGTCGCCGACTGATCGGTAGAAACGCTGGCGTCGGTCTTAGCCTTTTTCTTTTTCTTCTTGGTGGTGGTCGTGGAAGCCTGGTCGTCGGTGGAACTCGCTTGGGGCTTAGCCATGGCGGAAATCCCGGTCAGCACAAAAAACATGCAGAGCGTGATCGTCCAGATACTGAACCTGATTTGTGGTCTGGTCATGATTTCCTCTCTCGCTCCGGACCGGCATTAACTGTCTGCGGAAGCTTTCTCAGGGGGCCCGAGGTGCTTCCCGGCACGCCGGCGGGCGAACATAATGACACTTCAACCGATGGGGGTCAACCTCAAGGTGTGATGTACGGACTTGTGGGGCGGCGCGCCTGCCCCCCGGGCTAGGCGTAGATGCCGCGCTGGCGGACGGTGTAGGCCACGCGGTCAATGGCCAGCATATAGGCGGCGATCCGGTTGTTCACACCGTGGGTTTCCGCGAACCGGACCACATCCTCGAAGGCGGCTTTCATGATGTGCTCCAACTGCTCGTTGACCACCGATTCCTTCCAGAAATATCCCTGGCGGTCCTGCACCCACTCAAAATAGGAGGTGGTAACCCCACCCGCGTTGCACAGAATGTCGGGGATCACGAACACGCGCTTGTCGGCCAGGATATCGTCGGCCGCCGCGGTGGTGGGGCCGTTGGCGCCCTCGGCGAGAATCTTGCACTTCACCCGATCGGCGTTGCGGCTGGTGATCTGATTCTCGGTGGCGGCGGGAATAAGAATTTCGCAATCCGTGACCAGCAACTCCGCGGGATCGGCGGCTTCGGCGCCGGTGAAGCCATGAATGCTGCCATTACGCTGGCGATATTCCCAGAGCGCGTCCACGTCAATTCCGTTCTTGTTGAACAGGCCGCCATCGACTTCCAGGATGCCAATCACTTTGTAGCCGGCTTCGCTCATCAAACGCGCGGCGTTGGAGCCGACATTGCCGAAGCCCTGCACGATCACGCGCGTGGACTCGGGACTGAGCCCCAGTTTCTTGACCGCCTCGTCGCACACGATCATGATGCCCCGCCCGGTGGCTTCGCGCCGCCCGCGGGAGCCGCCAATATTGATGGGCTTGCCGGTCACGACGGCGGTCACGGTCTGGCGCATGTGCATGGAATAGGTGTCCATCATCCACGCCATGGTCTGCTCGTTGGTATTGACGTCGGGGGCGGGCACGTCTTTTTCCGGCCCGATGAACTCCACCAGTTCCGCGGTATAGCGGCGCGTCATGCGCTCCAGTTCGCCCTGCGACATCTTGTGGGGATCGCAGATCACTCCGCCCTTGGCGCCACCGAACGGAATGTTCACCACCGCGCACTTCCAGGTCATCCAGCTGGCCAGAGCGCGCACTTCATCGAGGGTGACGTCGGGAGAGTAGCGCAGGCCGCCTTTGGCCGGGCCCCGGGCGATCGAATGCTGCACCCGGAAACCGGTAAAGACCTCCAGCCGGCCGGTGTCCATCATGACCGGAATGTGCAGGATGATCTCGCGGGTGGGATACCGCAGGATCTTCATTAAACCCTCATCCAGGTTCAACTTGTGGGCGGCATAGTCGAAACGGGCGGCTTGCGCCTCCCACGGATTGATTTCCTGTTCGAGGGAAATGGTCTTCGTAGCCATGGCGGTCTCCGATACGGCGATGCGATACTGCGATACGACGGTGCGACGCTCGAGATGCTGGTCGCGC
This sequence comes from Terriglobales bacterium, assembly GCA_035937515.1. Lineage (GTDB taxonomy): Bacteria > Acidobacteriota > Terriglobia > Terriglobales > Acidobacteriaceae > JAIQFF01. The sequence continues at coordinate 11,136 of DASZHW010000025.1, forward strand.
CGGGCGACTTGCCCTGGAATGAGGGCAAACTTTCAAAGTATATGCAGCCCGGGGAGGGTAAGCAAGTAACTGGGTTTCTCGGGAGTGGGCTACTTTGAAAAAACCACTAGCTCACGGATGCCAAGAGACAGCAACAAGAGTCCCCTTCCGCCCGCGAACAAGCGCATGTACCACGTGACAGGGTAGCGCTTCCCTTTCCCCCATGATCGGCGGAAGCAAGCGGAGTAGAGCATAAACGCGCCCAGCAAGATGGGCGCGCATAAGGCAACCGCGTAGATAACTTTATCAAACAGGCTCACGCCGCTCTTTCCGCCCTCCGCTGCTCGTAGGCTTTCCAAAGGGTACCGAAGGCCTTGTCAGTACGCTCCCGGCGGATGGAGCTTCCGCGAGTAGACCGTTATCTTGGCAACGCCTCGGGCATCGCCGCCAGGGCGTATCCCATTACCGCCATCGCGGCCGCGTTCTCCCGCAGCTCCCGGGGAACGATCTTGTCCAGCGTGTCTGCGGCAGTGTGATGATAGTTAAAGTAGGTGCGCCCATCCTGCAAGATCCCAAAGGCCGGCACACCCTGCTGGGCTAACGGTTCGAGGTCGGCTTCCGGACTCTCGCTGCTTCGCAGAATCAGGTTGGCCCCGAAGACTCGCAGAATTTCCAGCACCGGTTGCAGCCGCGCCACCGCCTCCGGGCTGATCTTGGCCCGGAACCCCATCGGGTGCGCGGCTCCGAGATCGCTTTCCAGCCCAGCCACGTGACGACCGATTTCTGCGGCATGCGCCTTGGCGTAGTCCACGTGACCGCGTCCCAGGTTCTCTTCGTCAATCCAGGCAATCACTCGCAGGGTGCGCCGGGGGCGCAGATGAAGCTGTTGCAGCACCTTCGCGGTTTCCATGGCGACGGCCACGCCTGCGCCGTCATCAATGGCACCCGTTCCCAGATCCCAGGAGTCCAGATGTCCGGAGACGATCACAATTTGTTCGGGATGCTCGGAACCCTTCAAGTCTCCAACCACGTTGTAGGTCGTTACCTCTTCCGCGGTTTGCGAGGTCAGAACCAGGTGCATGCGGACTTTGCCTTGAGCTGTGAGATGTGCGATCAGGTCGGCATCTTCGCTGGTCACCGCTCCTGCCGGGATGCCCGCAGCCCAGCTACTTCCGGTGTGAGGCAAGCGATAATCGGCGCCCCCGACCGACCGGATCAGCGAGGCCACCGCTCCCAATTCGGCCGCCTTTCGCGCGCCCTTCGCGCGATACACTACCGCTTCGTCGTAAGCTTCTCCCGCCAATCCGTTGGCGGCTTTCTGCTTATCGAAGGCCACGCTAAACAGCACGATTTTTCCGGCTACGTTTTGCCGGCCCATTCGCTCCAGTTCGGCAAAACTGCCGGCCACCACTACTTCCGCTGAAATTCCCTCGACGGGTGTGGGCTTGTTTCCTCCCAAAGCCGTCAGCACGATTTTCTGCGTCGTGCCCGCAACCTGTCCGGGATACTCAACCAGTTCGGCGGTTTCCAGCCCTCGAATCCAGCGCCGTGCCTGCACCGGTTCCAAACGAATTTCCAGGCCCAGCCCGCGCAGCTCCCCGGCCACATAATCGATGGCGGCCTGCGCCTGCGGCGATCCCACTGGCCGCGGTCCGATGTTCTCGGTGAGATGGGCCAACTGCCGGTAGGCGTAGTCGTCGGCCAGGACCGCATCCCGGATGGAAATCAGTTCTTGAATGAGGGGCGCGGGCAACGAAGCCGCGGGCTTTTCGGGCCTCTCGTAATCGGAATCGGCCCGCGGCCGCGGCGTCTGGGCGGCCGCCAATCCGCAAAGCAGGACGAAGAGAATCAGCAGACGGGTCACACTTGGCATGCGGATTAGTAAATCACACTCCGCCCGGGACTGCCGTCTCACTCGGTTCCCGGTGGCGGATACTCCGGCAACTTCTGTTTAACGGTATCGCCCCGTTTCACTTCCAGCTCATCGAACAGCAGGGCCGGACTCAGGACGCTCTGGGCCACCGGATCGATCTGCTCGTCTGCATCCAGTTCCTTGCCCGCGGCCACGATGTTATTCCGCAGCGCGCGCGTGTCCAGGTCGCCAAACACCGCGCCCCGCACCAGTTCTTCGTGGCCGTCCGTGGTCGAAATCCGGTAGAGCAGCCGCGGCGTCAGGCTGGGTCCCAGCGTTTCCACAAAATATCCGTAAGGCAGGCCGCGCTGTTTGCAGGTCTCGATCAGCCGCTTCTTGAGTTCATCCTTGCTGGCCGCATCGGAGGCCTGCACGATCAGATTTCCCAGGCTCGCCATCGGCGCTCCCGTGACTGCTGCCCGGCCGTGGCCGTTCGAGCTGGGGAAATCACGGATGGGCTGGCGGCCCAGCAGGTAACTCACCAACTGGCCCTTCTCGACCAGCGACACCCGGCTCGATTTGACCCCCTCGTCGTCGACCTGATAATTGCCCAGCAAGGGCCGGCCCTCGAGACTGGCGATCGTCGGATCGTCCACGACGGAGAGAAAATCCGGCAGCACACGGCTCTTGTAGTTGTTTCCCCAGTCTCCGGTCGAGCGCGCGTTCTGGCCAAGCTGTGGCCGCCGGCCCAGCACATTCGGTCCGACCAGTTCGGACATCACGCCCGAGGCCGCGTCGGCGGAAAACAATACCGGCCCGCGGTACTCCTCCTCGCTGACCGGCGCGTCGCGGAGCTGTTTCAAGGTTGTCAGTAACTCCCGAGTGCGCGTCAGCACCGCTTCTTTCGTCGGCAAGTCCTTCAGGTCACGGACCTGGTAAGCATGCGATCGATCCAGCCGCATGCCGTCGGCCGCTTGCGTGTACCCTCCCATATATAACTGGTAGAAACGGTCACTGCTGCGCACCACCGTTCCTTCCGAACTGACGAAGTAGCGGTTTGTGACTGTGAACCGCAGCGATGCGCTGAGCGATTGCACCAAAGGATCGCTTTTGTAAAGCGCCGACGCCTCTTCCAGAATCGAGAGCCAGGGCAGCGGAGTGAACTCCAGCCGGGCCAGCGGTCCGTTGAACTGGACTGCGGATGCGTGCGCAAAATCATCCACGGGCTGGTCTACGCTGTATTTCTTGAGTTCCGCCTGTTTGGCAGTGAGCGCCTCGGCGGCCGCCTTGTAGGCCCGATCGGTTCCCAACCAGAGCTGGTGCCGGAGCCCGGTTTCGTCGTCGTCGAGCGGCCCCACATCCACCACGCCCTCTCCCTGACCGTAGTAGCTGTCCTGTTTGTAGTCCCCCACTCGTACCACGATGCGCAGCATGCGGAGACGGGTCCGCAGGGCGCTGCGTACCGCCCCGAACGAAGCCTCAGCAACGTACTGGTCAACATCCATGAGCCGGTAGTCGATGTAGTACGGTGGCGGGGTATCCTCCAGCTTAAGCTTCCTGGAACGTTCCATCTCGGTCTGCATCGCGCGCAGCAGAGGATCGCCGGCGGAAGCTGAGTCCTGGGCGCGAACCACACCACCGGCGGCAAGCGCTAACGCGACCAGGAACGCCAGCCTGCAACCGGTCATGGCTGGCCTCCGGTTGTTGAATGCGAATCAAAGTCTGAGTTCCGAGGTCCGAAGTCGTGATGTCCGACAGCAGCACTTTTATCCCACATGGGCGGCGGCAGGATCGGCGGCCGCACTCGCGAGTGCGCCCGTTTCTGCACTTCCATTTCGGAGAACAGCATGGCCGGCGCCGCAGCCGAGACCGGTACGCTTCCCGACTCCGCTCCGCAGACGCCATTGAAGACCTCGGTCTTCTCTCCGGTGACTTCAATCCGGTTCAGCGCTGCCAGCGGCGTTCCTACAATGTCCACTCCCCGCACCAGTTCATCCGGGCGTCCATCGGGATACACTTTCCACACCAGCACGGGCAGGATTTGGAACGATTGGGGCAGCGAACGCGTGGTCAGGGTGAATCCGCCCTGGATATCTTCGAAGTACAACCCGTAGGGCTTGCCTTGCTGCTTGATCTCCTCAATCAGCTTCTGCCGCAGTTCGGAATCCTTCATGGTGTGCGAAGAGCTGACAATCAGATTGCCTTGCCGTCCGGTGGCCATCAGTCCGGCTTGCGCCCGCCCGTGCCCGTTGGACTGGGCGAAGCCCTTCACCGGCATGCGCGACATCAGGAAATTCCGCAGAACCCCGTCCTTGATTACTTCCACCCGCTCGGCCGGCATGCCCTCGTCGTCGAATTGATACCAGCCGCCCAGGTCCAGGCCATTCAAACTGTGCTGGGTGGGATCATCAATCACACTCAGGAATTGCGGCAGCACCTGCTGGTTCACTTTCTTAGTGAACGTCTGTCCCTCCTGCTCGCCGCGTTGCCGGTGGCCCTCCAGCCGGTGCCCCAGAACCTCATGAAAGAAGACCGCCGCCGCTCTTCCGGAAAGCAGGGCGGGCCCGTCGAACGGTTCCGCCGTGGGCGCGCTCCGCAGCGCTTTCAGGTCGGAAGCCATCTTGGCAATCTTGCCGGCGATTTCCGGCTCACCCGGCAGGCGGTCGGGAGTGGCCGCCTGAAAAGTTTCCACCCTTATCAATTCCATTCCGTCATCGGCGCGGGTTTCGGCCTCGATCATCATTCGCACCATGGTGCCCGGCGTCACCAGTTGGGCGCCATCGCTTGAAACAAAGCGCCGTCCCGAATGCTCTCCCATCACCATCACCGCCGAGGAATAAATCTCGGGATACTTGCGGAAATAGCCGGAGTACCGGCGCACCCGGTCCTCCCACTCTTTTTTGTCGAGATGGAAATCAGGCGCAGCGTAATCCAGATGCGACTGGGCCTTTTCTTCGGCAAAGTCCGGAGAAGTGTCTTCTTCACGGGTGCGCACTGCCGCCGCCATCTTGACCCGCAGATAGCTCTGCGCCGCCTGGCGGTATTCCTCAAAGGTGAGTTGCCACAGAACCCGCGCCACCGCGTCCGGATTGTCCTGCAGGGGAATGGGCCCGGAACGCATTCCAGAATAGCGGTTCTCCTCGTGAGTATTGTCGAGCGCGGCGCTGCCCACCCTCATGGTGACTTCACCCGTGCGCCGCCGGAATTGGGTTGAATTGAGCAGATTCCCCAGGCCGCCCACCACCACCGTCCCATCCTGGTCATACACCGAGTAGCTGGCAAAATAGGGAGCCGGATCGAGTTGCCCCAGCTGGGAGGTGGCGCGGTGCAGCTCCCTTTGCATGGTGGCCAGCAGCAAGTCTCCGGTACTTTTTTCCGGAGTGCGGTCGCGGCCTACCGTCGGAGCGGAGCCGAGCAACAGGAAGAGGGCCAGGACTGGGAGCAGGACGAAAAGCGGGCGCTGCCCAGAAGTCCCCGTACCAAAAGAAGTCTTCATAAGAGAAGTAGACAAGTCTAACCAACTCCCGGTTGCCTGCGTAATAACTTGCTTGAAGCCTTCACACGAAGTTCCTGCCCAGGAGTGGATGTGGTTACAGGCGTCGTTGTCGTCGTCCCAAAAAAATGGCCCCATTTCTGGGGCCACTAGTAAAAGAGGCAAGATGGAAGGTGGATTAGGAGTGGCGATGCGTGCCGTTCCGCCAGAGGGAACAGCAACTAGAGAGAGATCGAGAGCAGCAGAGAGTGAAGGTCATTAGTTGTCAGCGGCCTCTTTTGTTGGTGCCATATATTGCACTTGCCACACCAAACGGTCCAGGTCGGTTCAGCAATCGCTGACTGCGCTGCAAGCCTATGGCAAATATGTACTTATACGGGGATCAAAGTTTCGCTTCCGAAAGCGCCCAGGCTCCGCCCGCGCAGGTCGAATGCAGAATCCTGCACATTCCCTGCACTGCACTACTCTGTTGAGGACTCAAAGCTGCCGGATTTCCGCCTTCAGGCAGGACGTCTCGACGCGCGGATCGGAATTGGACGCTACCAGTTGGAAGCTCGACGGCCGTTCAGGAATTTCCCGCCACCGTCCTTAGTTTGCCGGGCAAGAAATGATACGGAGGCCAGGGCCCGCTGACCGACAACTCGCAATTTTTCAATTGCTTGGCAGCGCTGCTGTAGCGGTTCTGGTATTTTTCGATGGACTTGGAATCAATCAGGTGGGCAATGTCGATCAGCATTCCGTCGGAGTCGACCTTCTTGCAACTGATCTCTTCTTCCAGTGGATTGAACAACTTGTGAACTTGTACCGAGAGCGCCCGCGCCTTGGTCCGGCGTTCGCGATCCTTGGAAGCCTTCTCCCGCAGCTTGATCAGGTATTCCCCCCCAACCGTGTCGGGGAGCACCACTTCCGCCATGGCCTCGCGCAGCGACCCATCGCGCACCAGCAACTTCAAATGCATTTCCGCCTTGCCCCGCAGCCTGGCTACGCTCTGGCCGAAGGTACGGCGATTGGAACGCACTGCCTGCCGTAGCGCATCGTCGGTGTCGAATATTGTGCCAAAGCGGAAGGGCAACACGGTTCCGCTCCTGAAGCACATGCTCACGACCCGCGCATGCTCGAGGACGTTCTTTTCCCCGAACTGCAGGCCATCGTGCTCGTACTCGCTGACCATGATGTTGAATTCTCCGCTGGGATAGGCCAGCACTGGCGCGCCGTTCACGCCTTGAACCCCTTCCAGAAGCGAAGGACGACGAGAACGGGTTCCGTTGGTTAGGGTCTGTTCAGTGATGCAATAAGCGTACCACGCCATAAAGTTCTCTCCGAACCTGTTGCGAGGCGAGATGGGATCACCCCACGCATGCTATTGTTCACTTTTTGAACCTTTTGGAAGAAAGGGCGTACTGCGACGAGATTGGACGCTTACTGCTGCGTCCATTGTGCATCTTACCCCGGGCTCGTGGAAAAATGCAACCTTTTCGTGGCAGTTCGCATCGGCCGCAGCTTTTCCACGGTTCTGAGCGCTCCGGCCAAACCCGCGGCTTTAGCGCTAACCCTAGGGCTTTACGCCAAATTCCGCTTCCTCCATCAAGCATCGCCGGACTTCCGGTACACTGTTCGACGTTTCGAGGCGAGCACCGATGAACCCGGCAAGGGTGGCGGCGATACTGTCGATTGGCCCTTTTTTTGCAATGCTGGCCTGTCTTGAGGCCGGCTATCGCATCGGTCGCCGCGTCTCTAAAAGAGATTACCTGGCCCCACACGAAGGCGTCGGCACCATTGAAGCGGCAGTGTTTGCGCTCCTGGGTTTGCTTCTGGCTTTTACCTTCGCCAACGGCATCGCGCATCTCGATCAGCGCCGCGACCTGATCATTCGCGAAGCCAACGCCATCAGCACCGCCTACCTCCGGCTGGACCTGCTCCCCGCCAGCCAGCAGCCCGAGATGCGCCGCCGGTTTCGCGAGTATCTCGATACCCGCCTGCGAGTCTACGAAAAGCTCCCCGACCTGACCGCCGCCGACCAGGAAATGGCGCACGCCGCTCAACTGCAGCAGGAGATCTGGGCTGGCGCCATCGCCGCCCGTCCTGCGGACCCCACCGGCGACGTGGCCCGGCTGCTTCTGCCCGCGCTGAACGACATGATTGACATCACCACCTCGCGCACCATGGCCCTGCGCATTCACGTGCCGGCGCTGATCTTCGCCCTGTCGATTTCGGTCGCGCTTCTGAGCGGCCTGCTGGCTGGCTACAGCATGGCAAAACGGAAGGGCCGCAGCTGGCTCCATCTTCATTCTGTATGCCCTGGTCATCGCCCTGACTATCCACACCGTGCTCGACCTCGACTATCCCCGCTTCGGGTTGATCCGCTTGAACTCGGTGGACAAGGCCCTGATCCAGTTGCGCGATTCCATCCGCTAGGTTGCCGGGTTTGACTTGCGCCTGCCCCGGACATACCATGTGCCCGGCCCGGTGTGGTCAACAAATTCTGAAAAATGAAAAGAGAGAGATCGCCAATGAGAATGAGCACAAGAATGACAAGAAGCGTAGTGATGGCTGGCGTGATTCTGCTGGTCGTCTGTTTAGCGTCGAGCGCCGCCTTCGCGCAAAAGGCAACGGTCCTGCGTGTGGTCGTAGTCAAGACGGAGGATCCCGCCGCCTATACGGCGGAGATCGAGAAGGGCAGGCAGCTCATGAAGAGCCTCGGGATTCAAGGTCAGACCCGGGTATGGCAGGCCCGATTCGCCGGACCAGAAGCCGGGATGGTGGTCGCGACCATCGAGTATCCCAGCATGGCCGCCTTTGCCGATGCCGTCGCTAAGACCAATGCCAGCAGCGAATACCAGGCATGGATCAAGGGCCTCGACAAAGTGAGAAAGATCGTCGCCGACAGTCTCTACAGCGAATGGTAGAGCTGTAAACTCGCGAATTGGAACTAAGGGTGCCCCATCCTTTCGCGTCCTGTGCGAAAGGGTGGGGATTTTGAACTTCGCAACAGTTGTTGTCCCCGGTCAGGCACTGTAGTTCGCCACTACTCGCACCACCTTCCCGCTCGCAGACAGTTCCATGAATTCTGCCGTGCGTGTTCCCTCTTGATTGATGTAGTAGAGCACGATGCTGTTGATGCCCCAGAGCACGTCCTCAAGACGAAAGTGGAGTTCCGGATAGGCTTCCAGCCCGCGCTGAAAGTAAGCTCTCAAGTTTGGCTTCCCGGCCACCTTGCCATCCGGCGTCCCCAAAAGATGGGCGGCAACGGGCGAGATCAACTCGATTGCATCCTCATAGTGCGCCATGATCAAGTCCAGATCATGAGCGTTCCAGGCCGCAACCCAATGATTGGCCAGACTCCAGGCTTCGTCTCTCGTCACTGCCGTTCCCTCCACTCAATGGCTCAATCAAAAGCCCACATCTCGTGGCCATCATAAGGCAGGGGGGCGGGTGGCCATTCTAGTCGCGCTCTTTGCGACTAGAGTGGGGTCTTTGATCCTTGAAACTCTCTCTGAGCAGACTCTAGCCCCCGAGGGTGGGCCACCCGCCCGGCGTCAGCCTGTGGTATATCACTTGCCCTTCAGGCCGTCGCGCCAAGCCATGACTTCGAGTTCGACCCGGACTGCGTCCTGGACAGCAATTACGGGGCGTGCCTCCATTTGAAATGCCGGGAGCATCGAGCAAAACTTGTGAATCGCCAGCGGATCGTCGCAGTCCACCAGCAAATGCCCACCCCAGTCGCCCACCCGCACGACGAAGAACTCGATCTTAAAATTAGCTGGCGCCTTCCACTGCCCAAACACCTCAAGGATTCGCTTCTGGGCATTCTCGTACTCCGCAGGCGACCCTTGCGGCCGTTCGTTCCAGCTGATCACGTATTTCATCTCATCTCCTTTTTTATTTGCAGATGGTCTGAGCGATCAGAACCGCTAGAGTCTACTCCTCGACAGAGGATTGAAGGGATGGAGGAAATTGAGGTATCGAGGAAATGGAGGGTTCCCGTCCTCTACGCTATCACTACCACCGGCCACGTAGGGGCAGGTGTCCCACCTGCCGTAGCCGTGCAACGCTCGGCACGAATATTATTTAAGTAAGCACACGCGCCCAGAAATTCTACTCGCTGGCATAAGCGATCCAGCATACTGAGGTGATGATCACGCCCCATTCAAGCGTGAAGCGCGTGAAGCTTTGCAGCGCTACTGTTCTATTCGCTGGGATAGTGCTGCTGGGCAGCTGTGCGCGCATCTCCCACAGCTGGTATCTAAATCGTGCTGACGCCAAAGTTCGCCACGCCGGGGAAGCCCTCGCCGCCGCCAGGAGTAATGCCGAACGCTCCGCAGCATACGCCGACCGGGCTGACGCCTATGCCGACAAGGCTCGGTACTCGCGAGTCATGAAACTCATCGCAGCTGAGGAATACAACAGACTCTTCGATTTGGCGGTTCAGGATTATGACCAGGCGATCGCGCTGGCCCCGGACAACGCGGAGATCTATTACCGCCGTGGCAATGCCTACTATTCTCGTGCCAGCCTGGACATGATTAAGGAGCCTACGTCTGTTTTTCTAGCTCCGGCCAAAGCTGATTTTTCCCGGGCAGTAGAAAAGAATCCCAAAAATGCCATGGCCTTCGACATGCTCGGCTTGACCGACGCTTCGATGGGGAATTGGACCCAGGCCATCGCCGATTTCGAACAGGAAACCGGACTGGACCGGCTGCAACGCCTCCGTCTTTCCGACGCCTACTGCAATCGCGGCACGGTTTACCTCGGGGAGAAGAAGTACGATCTGGCCATTTCGGATTTGAACCAGGCGATCCAGATTGGCGGTACGGGGGATGCTTGCGAGTGCGAGCCTTACAATCCGTTGTTGACGATCTATTTGAAGCAGACGCGAGAATACGACAAAGCGCGAGCGTTGGCCGCCCTTGCGCAGCGTTCGGGAAAGTGGATTGCCCCCGAAAATCTCGAACAACTAAAAGCGTCGAGCGCTGGCCGATGACCCTCGAAGCTTCAGACCTCCCCCAACCATTGTCATCCCGACCAAAGCGAGCGCAGCGAGCGAAGTGTAGGGATCTGCTGTTCGCTCGCATCGTCAGAGACCCGAACAGGGATCGTGCGTCCAATGCAAAACGTAGTTGTCTGTGACCGCAGTCGCGCACTCACCCTTTCGCACAGAACGCGAAAGGATGGGGCACCCTCCAAGTAGGAATCCTGGGCTCGGTAGGGTGGGCCACCCGCCCCACCCGCCTGTGGAACGCCAGCATAAGGCAGGAGATGAGGGGTGTTTGGGGTGCCCCATTTCTCGCGTCCTTTGCGAGAAGTGGGGACCGTTCATCTCCACGACTCTAGACCTGCGCGAGAAAAGATTTTGTTCTCCTAATACCCTAAGATTGAAAAATGAGTAACCCCGTCTGGAGCTACCCTTTCATCGGAGAAGTGGGCCACCCGCCTACGGAACCACTTTGTAATACCCACTGTGCGAGAGTTGCAATGTGCGAAGAAGCGGGTACTGTTCAGCGATGGCACCCTTCGACATCTTGCCGCAGTGCGTGACCTCTTTGCGGATCTCAGCCATCACTTCGTCTATAGAGCGTATCGTGCCACCAGCGATATGATGGCGATTCTTGGGATGGTCCACAAAAACCGCAAATTGGTTCAGTGGCATCGTTTTAGGGAGCCAGGAAGATGTCGATAAAGATGTACTTGCGTCCTGCGTCAAACTTCTTTCGGTAACGCTCCTCGCGTTTTGTCCACCCAATAGCGTCTATCGACGGCTCATAGTGCACGAGTTCTTGCGACTTCGGATGGTATGCCACAATATCAAGCTCCCCTTCCCAGCCGCCGTGCCTGAGCCTCCCGACCTTTTTATTCCTCCGTACGAGATATCCGCGCCAGTCCAAGTATTCCGCAATGAGCGTTTCGAGATGCGTCATTCTCAATCTCCCCCGAGCTCCCCCATCTGAGTCCGGGCGGACAGCGGGCCGCTCTATTTGTTCTTCTTGGGCCTCGCCAAGAAATCGACGTGGACGTCTTCCTTTACTGGCTTTTTCGCCGTGAAATCAACGTGCTTTCCATTCTTCGTTGTAAACGCAACCTCCGCAGGCTTCTTTACGACTCTCTCCGCGTCAAATTCCACTCGTTTCCTTCTCACGTAAACACCTCCACTGAACCGTCAGTTGTAATCTAACGTCTTTTTCGTTCCCCCGCAGCGCGTCCGCTCACGAATGTTCGCCCACCATTGCGAGATAGGCTCGGAAAACCGTTCCTTCAGACAGTTCACGGAAGCGAACCATACGTTTCCACGACAACCATGCAACGGAGAACATAAACAACACAAAGCCCAGGATGACCGCGAAGTACCGGCACGTCGGCGAAAAGTGTTCCCACGCGATGCGTGTTGCAGGGACGAAGGCCAGAAATGCGAGAAGCCACAGGGACCTGCACAAATCAGACGTCGCCAAGAACATGTCGCGCTTGGCAAAACGGTCTTTCAACCTGGTAAGGCAGTAGTCAAATGCTGTGTCAACAAAGATCAATTCTTGCCCCAGTTCGCTCGTGATTGCGGCCCTTACGGGAAGCGCTTCATCGCTAGACCAAAAATCGTCACGAGATTTCCTCGAAAACCGCTTTCCCTTGAGAGTCTTGACAGCTGAATCCCCAAGTTCCTGCAGTAGATTTCCCGCTCCGAAAGCAACTATCAAGAGCACGGTGAGCTCTGTCCCGTTGAGCTGATGCAGCGATGCAACAAAAGGCATCCAACCCTTGAGCAACACCCACACTCCGAATATTCCGAGCAGCCCCGGAAGGATGACACCCAGCAGGTCGTACACTTCCAGCTTCAGTTTGGAAAAGTCCATTGTCGCTATCGTCCCTTTTTCGGACACTAACGGCGTTTCATCAGAATTTCGGCCCAGTCTATGGGAGGTGCCGATATCGGGGTTCCCGTGCCTTTCATCGGAACCGCCGGGCCGTAGCCCCACGGCATTGCAACGCCCATCTCGAACCAAAGGTTGTGATTCTGATGTGTACTGAAGACTTGCGAGCGAACCTTGATCAGACCGCTAACAATGGCACGGCTGGGGTGGCTCGAATCGCCCGACGCTGAAACGTACGCAAATTCTGGCCGAAATCGCTCGATGTTGGCCTGAGAAAGATTCCCATCGCTTCCGTGATGCGGGATCTGCATCCATTTCAAACTGCTCCAATCGGCGGAAATCCGATCCGGTGCTTCGCTTCCGGCACCCGCTGTAAGAAGCAACTTGCTCCCTTGAAACGAAACCCCGAGGATGACGCTGGTGTTGTTGTATGGCTGCGTGCTCGGATTCTCTTTGACACTCGAATTACTGAGCGCGCCGGCAATCGGAGGTAGGGAAGTGAGAGATGCCAGCCTCATGAGACCTAGACTCTGCGTCGGTGGTCCCGAGAGCAACGATCCAAGACCTGATAGCGAACCACGTGCCGGAGTCGCTGATATTGCCGCCCAGAGTCCTGCCGATGGCGCTTCAACCTTCGTGAAATGTGCCAAAACACTCTTGTAGTACGGCAGTGACGGACCGAGCACTACGACGTCAGGAAAATTCGAAATTCGAGACCCTGAGAACGGTGCCCGCGGAACAACTTTGCGACTCCAAAAAGCAGCCCATAGTTCCCTTGACGTCTCCACGACCTGCCTAACGCAATCGGCACCCGACGAATTGCCTGTTGATGCGAGCCGCAAATCTTCTTCGCTCACATAGTCGCGAATGTCATGCATCCATGCAGTTGTAAAAGTGATGGTCTTCTTGAACCAACTTGATCAAGCCACTCGCATGGTCATCGTGCCCGTGCGTGCAGACGATTGCGTACAAGTCCGTGGCGCCCTTCGACTGCAAGAACTCTTTCACCGTAGCCGCATCGGAACCTTTTCCCCCATCAATGAGCACGCGTGCAATTCCCGCGCTCGTGTGTGAGGTGATGAGAAGCGCGTCTGCGTCGCCCAAAGACAGCATGTCTATCTCAATTACCAAAGTTTGGATTTGGTTCAACATCGGAAACTACCTTACGGCCTCCTTTGCCCCAAAACGAAATTGGGCACGGCGTTGGCCGTGCCCACCTCACAGCGTGAACGTCTACTCGGACTGCTAACGACTTGTTAAACTTCAGTTGCTAAAGCCGTTGAGGGTTGGTTTGCCTTTCGGCATGGCTGAAGACATACCCTCCCAAAGCGTTGCGGAGCTTGGCTCCGCTGGGCAGGTGAGGACACCTGCCCCCTACCCAGATCAGCTTAGCTGCACCCGCTCGTGCTCCCGCAGCTCCCGCACCTGTAGCAGCTTCCATTCCGCGTCATGATGCTTCCGCAGAAGCTGCAGGTGGGCGCGTCGCCCAGGTCGATCAGTCCTGCCAGCGCGTCGGCTGCGTGCACTGACCCCGGCGCCGGAGGCCACACTTCCGTCCTCTGGTCGGAAGCTGGAGACCCGTTCCCATCGCCGGCTTCTGACGGCTGAGAACTGACAACTGACGGCTTCATTCTCAGATTTTCAAACAGCAACTGCTGCTGTCCGGTCAGGAATCGGACCTGCAGCCAGCGGAAGATGTAATCCATGATCGACTTGGCAAAGCCGATGTCCGGATTGTTGGTCCAGCCGCTGGGTTCGAAGCGGGTGTGGGCGAACTTCTCGCACAGCAGCTTCAGCGGCACGCCGTGCTGGATCGCAATCGAGACCGCCAGGGCAAAGCTGTCCATCAGGCCGCTGACCGTCGATCCTTCTTTCGCCATCTTGATGAAGAGCTCGCCGGGCTCCCCGTTGGGATAGAGGCCCACGGTGATGTAGCCTTCGTGTCCGCCCACGTTGAACTTGTGCGTGATCGAAGCGCGTTCCTCTGCCAGGCGATGGCGCACCGCGCGCGGCGGCCCGTTGAGGTCCTGCTCAAGTTGCGCCAGCGTGGGACGGACGCCCTCGCCCACATCGGATTTGGACGATGTCGCCGTCTTGGTTCCCGCGGCCGAGAGCGGTTGCGACTTCTTGCAGCCGTCCCGATAAATCGCCACCGCCTTCAATCCCAGTTTCCAGGCCTGGAGATAGGCTTCCATGATGTCTTCCACGGAAGCATTCTCCGGCAGGTTCACCGTCTTAGAGATGGCGCCCGAGATGAACGGCTGCGCCGCCGCCATCATTTTCAGATGGCCCATGTAATGGATGGACTGCGTCCCCTTGGCCGGCTTGAACGAGCAGTCAAACACCGCCAGATGCTCGTCCTTGATATCCGGTGCGCCCTCGATGGTTCCGGTAGCGTCGATGTAGCTAACGATCTTGTCGGCTTCATCGTGGTCGTAGCCCAGCTTGAACAGCGCGGTAGGCACGGTGTTGTTCACGATCTTGATCATGCCGCCGCCCACCAGCTTCTTGTACTTGACCAGCGCCAGGTCGGGCTCGATCCCGGTGGTGTCGCAATCCATCATGAAACCTATTGTTCCTGTCGGGGCCAGGACAGTTACCTGGGAATTGCGGTAGCCGTGTTTTTCTCCGCTGGCCAGCGCTTCGTCCCAGCAGGCTTTGCTAGATTCATAGAGCGGAGTGGGGACGTTGGCCTTGTTGATGTTATTTACTGACGCCCGGTGCATGCGGATTACATCGAGGAACGGCTCGCGGTTGATGTACCAGCCGGGGCAGGCCCCGCCGGGCATGGTTTTAAAACCTGCCGAGCTTTGCTCGGCCTGACCGGGTCGGAGACCCGGTCCCACATTGGCATTGCCGACATCGGCGCCCAGATTGGTTTCGGCCAAGCCCTTTTGTGTCGGCTCGGTGGCTGGCACCAGGGCCGGGCAGAGTTCGGCGATGCGCGACGATTGCAGGTACGCTTCGCCGCACATGATTGCTGTCACGCAGGCGGCGTAGTCGCGTCCGGCGTCGGAGTCGTAAGGCAGCCCGGCGGCCATGAGCAGCGCCCCGAGGTTGGCGTATCCGAGACCGAGCGGACGGTAGTCGTGAGAATTCTTGCCGATCATTTCTGTGGGGTAGCCGGCATTGTCCACGATGATTTCCTGCGCGGTGATGAGCACGTCCACGGCGTGGCGATAAGCTTCCACGTCAAAGGTGCCGTTGGGCGCGAACTTCAGCAGGTTCAGGCTGGCCAGGTTGCAGGCCGAATCATCGAGGAACATGTATTCCGAGCACGGGTTGGAAGCGTTGATGCGAGCCGTGTTCTTCGAGGTGTGCCAGCGATTGACGGTGGTGTCGTACTGCATGCCGGGATCGCCGCAGCGCCAGGCGGCGTCGGAGATCTTGTAAAGCAGGTCCTTGGCTTTGAAGTTCTGCATGGGGCGACCGTCTTTGACGGCGCGCGTGGTGAAGCCGTTGTCGCGGAGGACGTTGTACATGAAGTCGTCGGTCACGCGGACGGAGTTGTTGGCGTTCTGGAAGAAGATGGACGAATAGGCATCCGAGTCGGGAGATGACCCGTCGTATCCCGAGGCGATGAGCGCGTGCGCCTTGGCTTCTTCCTTGGACTTGCACTCGATGAAGTCAACGATGTCGGGATGGTCGATGTTCAGGATGACCATCTTGGCCGCGCGGCGAGTCTTGCCGCCTGACTTGATGACGCCGGCAAAGGCATCAAATCCCTTCATGAAGCTGAGGGGACCGCTGGCGGTGCCGCCGCCGCTCAAGCCCTCCGTGGACGAACGCAGCGAAGAAAGGTTCGTGCCTGTACCCGATCCCCACTTGAAGAGCATGCCTTCAGTCTTGGCCAGAGTCAGGATGGAATCCAGCGAGTCCTTCACCGAGTTGATGAAGCAGGCGGAGCACTGCGGACTCTTGTACCCAGTCACGCCGAATTCCACGCGACCGGCGACCGGATTCCAGTGCCAGTTCTGGGCGTCGGAATTGGGTTCGATGCGGTCGCATCCTACGTTGAACCAGACCGGCGAGTTGAAGGCAGCGTATTGGCGCAGCAGGATGTGCGCCAGCTCGTCGTGGAAAGTGGCGCCGTCTTCCGGCGTCCTGAAATAGCCCTGGGACAAACCCCAGTCGCGAATGGTCTCGGCCACGCGGGTGACCAGGGCGCGCACGCCACTCTCGCGCTCGGGAGTTCCCAGCGTTCCGTGAAGATATTTGCTGGCCACGATATTGGTGGCGGTCACCGACCAGTCCTTGGGGACTTCGACGTCCTTCTGCTCGAAGATCGGGTTACCCTTGGCGTCGGTGATAAGCGCGGTGCGCTTCTCCCACTCGATTTCGTCGTAGGGAGAAACGCCGGACTTGGTAAAGAAGCGGCGGAAACTGAGGCCCGGGGCTTTCTTGCTGGGGGTGGCGGTGTTTACCGAGGGCACGCTGGGAGCAGCGTTGGTCTCGGCGTTGGGGGCTCCTTTTTCTCTGACCTCTGCCATTTCTGTCTCTTCTTTCCTTTAGATTCTTTACTTCTCTTGTCTGATTCCTGATTCGATTTCAATTTCCAGTATCGCGCAAATCTGAACCCGTTTTAAAAACCAGTCTCCAGTTCTTAGTTCTCTGTTCCCAGTTCGATGATGCCTGAGGGTGTTTCAGGCGAAGAAGACATCCAGCGCTGCAATGCGGCACAGGCGGCATGGCGTTGCGTCGCGTCTTCAATTACCGCATAACGGGCGAAACAGGAGCCGCCGGCTAAGCGGTCGCGCTCCGGGCTGCCGGGCAGAAACAGGCGGCCGAGAGCCATCCCCAGATCCGCCGCCTCGGAGATCTGGAACAAGGCCAGCATGCGCTTGCCACCGTTTGCAGGAACCATTCCGGGAGGAACGATTTCTTCGCCCAGGGCGAACACGCCCGGCTTGCTGGACATCCGCACCAGGCTGAAGCTGTCCGCGCAACGCAACCACGGGGACCACTCGATGCGGCGATAGTCGAAGGTGGGTTCAACCCCGTGGCGGGCGAAAGACTCGCTGACCAATCGGTCCAGACCTTCCATTCAAATCCTCTATTCCTGGCCCTCGAAGGAAAGGGATTACGAGCCCTCAAATCGAGGTATTTTCCACAACTTATTTTGTCAACTGTCGTCGCCCCCTCGGGAGGAGTTCAGCAAACAGCTACTTACGTAACGAGGGAGCGGCCACCGCGCAAGCAATCCGCCCAAAAGACGGATGAAAGTTCATCCAGACGGCAAACCCGGTCACCTCAACCAAGATGGCCGTCCTTTTGTTTTCTTACTCTTGGCTCGCAGCGCCCGGCAAACTTGCCGAGGGTTGAAAGCCACTATGGGATGCAAACAGTACGCCCGTATGTTGTGCCTGTCAAGGGGGTATCCCTATATATTGTATCTCAGTCTTAACAAGTGAGATGCCACTCCCGCATTGGCTTTTCCACAGCGGCATCCCATCCGCCGCGATTGGGATGACCGATCATGCCGAAATCTCGGCCCGAGCCGAGGTCCGGCGTTTCAAATCCGGGATTGAGAGATCGCGCCTGACCGACCTGGACCAGGGGTCTCCGGCGCCCATGGGCACGTAAACATCTTCGAAGATTTCCCGCGGCGCGATTCTTAACATGCCGTCGGAAGACTCAACGAGATAGTCGCCTTTTTGACCGCGATGTTCGCGCCCGAGCATGTCCCGAAACTCCAGAGGCCCGTTGAGTTGTCTGGCGCGGATGAGAAATCGCGTTCGGTAGACTTGCCATTCGCTTTCTGCTTTGCTCACTTCTTCCACCCTTGGGGGGAGGGAATAAATAATGGAATTGGAATATCTGCCTTAAGTTCTTGTGTTGGGCTGGAGTTTCTCGCTGAAGGTGAAAAAGAATCTACTCGCGATCGGTCGCGCGGTCAATGGCAAAACTTTGGTGCACCTGTGCAAATTCCAAAAACCCATGCAGAGAGAATGAAAACCGCACGGATTTTTTTCTGACCGCTCCAGGAAGCTATGGTTCGAACAAATTCCGCAACGCTTGTCGCCCGCAATTTGACGTCGTACACTCCGTGGGCGCGTGCTGAAACCGCAATCACGCTGCACAAGGATATGAAATCCGCTGGACAAGGCAATTTTCCGGTCACGCGGTGGTCGCTGGTGGTGGCGGCGCGGAGCGCCCAGCCGGAGGAGCGGCGCCGGGCCCTCGATATCCTGATCGCGGCCTACTGGAAGCCGGTCTACAAGTACATTCGCCTGCGCTGGCAGAAGGACAATGAGCAGGCCCAGGATCTCACCCAGGAATTCTTCTTCCGTTTGCTGGAAAAGGATTTTCTCGGGCAATACGATCCGCGCCGGGCGCGGTTGCGGACCTTCCTGCGAGTGTGTGTGGACCACTTGGTGGCGAACGAGGACAAGGCATCGCGGCGGCTGAAGCGAGGCGGGGACGTGCAGTTGCTTTCGCTGAACTTTGAAACCGCCGAAGGCGAAATGCAGCAGCTCGAGATTCCAGCGGCCGAGAAGATGGAAGACTTCTTCGAGCGCGAATGGGTGCGCAGCGTTTTCAGTCTTTCGCTGGAGCGCCTGCGGCAGCACTGCGAAGAGCAGGGTAAGCAAACTCATTTTCGTCTGCTCGAGTTCTATGACATTGAAGATGCCGGCAAGGAGCTGACCTATGAACAGGCCGGGCGGCAGTTCGGGCTGGAGGCCTCGGACGTCACCAACTATCTTGCCTATGCGCGCCGCGAGTTTCGCAGGATAGTGCTGCAGCAACTGCGGGAGATGACAGGGAGCGAGGAAGAATTTCAGCGGGAGGCCAGGAGCCTGTTGGGGACGGATGCCGGATGAAGAAGGACGCATGAAATGGCTGCCTGACGCTGCGGTAGACCGGCTGCGCGCGGCGGCTGCCGATGTTCCCGACCTCAGCGGCACTGGATATGTGCTGCTGGGCAAGCTGGGCGAAGGCGGCATGGGCGGTGTCTACCGGGTGGAGGACACGGCCCTGGGGCGGCAGGTCGCTCTAAAGGTCATCGGAATCGCAGATTCCACGGGGGAGCTGGCGGGGAGGCTTCTGCGCGAAGCGAAGGTGATCGCAAGGCTGGAGCATCCCGGCATTGTTCCGGTGCACGATGTGGGCAGTTTGCCGGACGGCCGTGTGTTTTACACCATGAAACTGGTGCAGGGCCGGCGGCTGGACGAGTATGTCACTGAGCCGTCTGCGGCGCCCGAGCGTTTGCGAACTTTCCAGAAAATTTGCGAGGCCGTTTCCTTCGCGCACGCGCACGGAGTGCTGCATCGCGACTTAAAGCCGCAAAACATCATGGTAGGGCGGTTCGGGGAAGTGCTGGTCATGGACTGGGGCCTGGCCAAAATACGGGATGCGGAAAGGACGGAGAATTCACCAGGCAGCAGGGAAGTCCGCGCCGAAGGCGGAGCGTCCCCAACGGACACGGCCGGCGTGGATACAGCCCACGGCATGGTGCTCGGGACTCCGGGATACATGGCGCCGGAGCAGGCCCGTGGCGAGGCCGCCGCTGTCGGGGAGCGCTCTGACGTTTACTCGCTGGGCGCAGTGCTGAGGTTTCTGCTCGCAGGTTGCGGAGGAGCGATCAGGACTCTGGCCGCGATTGGAAATAAGGCAACGGCGGAAGATCCGATGCAACGGTATGGTTCGGTGGAAGAACTGGCGCGGGACATCGCGCGCTACCTGGACGGAATGGCGGTCAGCGCCTATCCGGAAGGCCTCTTTACCCGGTTGTGGCGATGGACGGTCAAGAATCGGGCCTGGATTCTTTTAATCGTGGCGTATTTGCTGATGCGGGGCTTGTTCATTCTGTGGCGGGCGCGGTGAGTAAAGGATTTTCGGAATCCGTTGCATAGGAAGTGAGCGGGCAACTGCCTGCTGGGAGAAGCTATGAACAAGATCGTGCTGGGACTGCTGGTGGGCGGGTTGCTGGGCATCTTCGACGGGCTGACGGCTTGGTTCACTCCGGACGTACGCGCCCAGTTGCTGACAATTGTCATCGGCTCCACGGTGAAAGGACTCATTGCGGGGGTCCTGATCGGATATTTCGCGAAGAAGGTGAACTCGCTGCCGCTGGGCATCCTGTTCGGTTTAGGCATCGGCCTGGTGCTGGCGTTCGCGGTGGCGGCGATCCCGAATCCGGGAGGCAAACACTATTACTTCGAGATCATGCTTCCGGGCGGCATCGTGGGAATGATCGTGGGATACGCCACGCAGCGCTTTGGACAAGCACCGCAGCTGGCGAGCCGGTGACCTCAATCCGCTAGTCCTGGCATGGGTTGGTGCATTCGCCCGGAACGCGGTAGAGTATCGGTCGCAAAGAGCTAAGGAGCGCGACGGCGATGGCCAACGACCAGGACAAAGAGGCGGCAGCGCGCGCCAGCCTGCGGTTTGTGAAGGATGGCGACATTGTGGGCCTGGGAACGGGCTCGACAGCGGTCTACCTGGTTCGCTTTCTAGGCGAACGGGTGCAGGCCGGGCTGAAGATTCGCGCTATTCCGACCTCGGTTCGCACTGCGGAACTGGCGACCAGTCTGGGGATTCCACTGACCACGCTGGACGAAGTTCAGGAGATCGATGTTGCCATCGACGGCGCAGATGAAATCGGGCCCGGACTGCAGCTGATCAAAGGTGGAGGCGGAGCGCTGCTGCGGGAAAAAATCGTGGCTTCGGCCAGCAGGAATTTTGTGGTGATCGCGGATTCCTCGAAGCAGGTTGCAACCCTGGGCAAGTTCCCGGTTCCGGTTGAGGTAATCAAGTTCGCGGAGGCATTGGTGGCGAAGAAGATTGCCGCGCTGGGAGCCGCAGTAACTCTGCGCAAGGATTCGTCGGGCAAAGTGTTTGTGACCGACGAAGGCAATCACATTCTGGATTGCAGGTTTGGGAAGATTGCTGATCCGCCTGCTTTGGCTCGCAAGTTGGAAACCACGCCCGGCGTGGTGGAGCACGGGCTGTTCATCGGCATGACGTCGGTGGCGCTGATCGCGAAGGGCGATCAGGTACTCGAAGTGCAGGGTAGAGGTATGACCGTTTAACCACAGGGGAAACAAAACGCGACGGGAAGTCCTTCGGCTACGCAATTTCCGCTAGCCAGCAATCTCGCGCAGCGCCAGCAACAGCCTTTTAACTTCTTCTGCGGTGTTGTAGTGCGCCAGGCCGATGCGCAGGAAGCCGCCGTCCTTCTCCACATCCAGCCGCTCCGTGAGATTCAGCGCATAATAATTTCCGTCCCAGGTGAAGAAGCCCCGGTTGCCCAACTGGATGGCGAGATGCAGGGGAGTGTGGCCGGCGATGCGCACGGCAAACGTGGGACAGCGGTGGTCAAGTTGGTTCAGATCGCTGATGCCGTAGAGTTTGAGTCCGGGGACGGCAAGGAGGCCGCGGATCATGATCCCGGCCAGGCCGCGTTCGTGGTGCTGAATGGCGCGATAGGCGGCGAGCAGCGCAGCGCGGCGCCCGGAAGCGCCGGGATCAACCTGGCGGCCGAGATCAGCCAGGTACTCGACACAGGCAGCGATTCCCGCGATGCATTCATGATTGAGCGTGCCCCACTCCCAGCAGTTGGGAATGGCATTGGTGTTGGCGCGCACTTTGTAGGGTTGCAGACGCTGCAGATGTTCGCGCTTGCCATAGAGCACGCCCATATGGGGTCCGAAGAACTTGTAGGTGGAGCAGACCAGGAAATCGCAATCCAGATCGCGGACGTCGATGGGGCCGTGTGGGGCGTAGTGGACGGCATCGATATAGGCCAGGGCGCCGTGCTGATGCGCCAGGCGGACAATTTCCTTCACATCATTGATGGTGCCGACCGCATTGGAGGCGTAGCCTACTGCGACCAGTCTGGTGCGAGGGGTGATTTTCTGGGACAGGTCGGCGAGATTGAGGGTGCAGTCACTCTGGTTGATGTCGGCGAAGCGAATGGTGACGCCACGTTCTTTGAGTGCCTGCCAGGGCGAGACGTTGGCGCTGTGATCGAGATGGGTGAGTAGAATTTCGTCACCGGGGCCGAGGTCGCGGCCGATCGCCCGGCTTAGGGCGAAGGTCAGAGTGGTCATGTTGGGACCGAAGACCAGTTCATCGCTGTCGCATGCCAGCAAGTCCGCCATGGCAGCACGCGCGCCGGCGATGATGGCATCGGTTCGACGGCTGGTTGCGTACGCTCCGCAGGTGTTGGCATTCGAAGTCTTGAGATAGTCGCTGATGGCATCAATCACGCGCTGCGGAACCTGGGTGCCACCAGGGCCGTCGAGAAAAACTGCGGTTTGGCCGTTGACGGTCTGAGCCAGGGAAGGAAACTGGGAGCGAACCCAGGTGAGATCGATTGCTGTAGTTTCGGTTTCCAAAGTTGGCATGAGGTTCCCGATGGTTCGTACGGTTAATGATCCAGAAATTGCCTGAGACTCCGAGGCCGCTCGCGTTCAGCCCATCATGTTCGTGTGCTCGGGCTGGATCTTGTAAATCACGCGGGTTTCGCCCGCCTGCCGGTAGGGATACTTGTCTACGCCCAGATATTTCCTGGCCAGCTTGTCGATGTGGGCGTCGGCGCCCTCTTCGGTAATTTCCACCACGCGGCCGCGGATTTCGAGATAACGGTAGGGATTGTCCGGATCGATGATGGCGAGAGCCACGCGGGGATCGCGGCGAACGTTGCGGTCCTTCTGGCGTCCCTTGGCGGAATTGAAGACCACGTGGTCGCCCTCCAGATCGCACCAGACTGGAGTTACCTGGGGACGGCCGTCGGGCATCAATGTGCCCAGACTGGCGAAAGCGCGCTTGCTGAACAGATCACGATATTTTTCGGGGATGGCCTGGGACATGAGTGCCTCCTGATCAGGATTCGGTCTGGAGATTATAGACGTTTGCCGGAGATCGGCAGAGATTGCGGCGCGGTGGCAGCTTTCCAATTGTCAACAAACTCCAGTAAACTAGCCGACTTTACCGGAGAAATGTTTGGTCGGAGGGCCTATGAAATTGCGCCGAACCCTGGTGGTGCTGGTTCTTCTGGCCGTCCTGCTGGGGACGGGCCAGACAGGAAGGACTCAGACCGCCTCGACTGCCCCGCCCACGGCGGTTTTCATGACCGATTTTGGCACGGTCGACGACTCCGTCGCGCTGTGCAAAGGCGTGATGTACTCAATTGCGCCGGAATTGCGAATCGTCGATCTTACTCACCAGGTCACGCCATACTCGATCCTGGACGGTGCTCGCTTTCTCTATGGCGCAAGTCCCTACTTCCCGGCCGGCACGGTGTTCGTAGTGGTCGTCGACCCGGGAGTGGGAAGCACGCGCAAAGCGGTAGTGGTGAAGTCGAAGCGCGGCCAGTACTTCGTGCTTCCCGACAACGGCTTGATGACGCTGGTGCAGGATCGGGACGGAATTGAAGCGGCGCGGGAGATCACGAACCGCGACTGGATGATTGGGGCGGCGCTCTCGTCTACGTTCCACGGACGCGATATCTTTTCGCCGGTCGGCGCCCATCTTGCGCACGGTGCGGACTGGACGCAAGTGGGGCCAGAGCTGGCCGTGAATCAGTTGGTCCGGCTGAACCTGCAGGCTCCCCGTCTCGACGACCGCGGCCTGATCGGCGAAGTGATCGCGACCGACGGTCCTTATGGCAACCTGGTGACCAATCTCAGCGGCGAGGATTTTCTGAAACTTGACTATAACCATGGCCAGATGGTCCACCTTACGATCGGAAAGGCGGAGCTAAATGTGCCTTTCGTCCGCACTTTCAGCGACGTGGCTTTGAATAAGCCGTTGCTGTATATCGATTCACGCGGCCACGTGGGATTGGCGGTGAACCAGGGAAGCTTTGCCGAGACCTACTCCATCAAGCCCCCGGCGCCAATTTTTATCTCCCGCGCCCGGAAGTAAAAGCGAATCCAGAGCCTGAATCGAGGCATCACTAGTCCATTCGCAG
The DNA here is from genome assembly GCA_035937515.1 of Terriglobales bacterium. Taxonomy (GTDB): domain Bacteria; phylum Acidobacteriota; class Terriglobia; order Terriglobales; family Acidobacteriaceae; genus JAIQFF01. The sequence goes on from DASZHW010000025.1 coordinate 35,234, forward strand.
GCCTGTTTGTTTCAAGAGATGCCATCATTGCAACCAAGGAGAACCACCTATGAGGCTCCAGCCAGTGTTTTCGGCCAGACACTCCAATGAACCCACGCGCCTGATGGTCATGGCGATGCTCTTGCTCATTCCGTGTTTGGTTCTGGCCCAGAGCTACCGTGGCTCCATTCGCGGGCACGTAGTGGATCCCAGTGGCGGCGTGATGGCGGGGGCGAAGGTCACGGCGAAGAGCAATGCCACCGGCCTGACGCGGGAAACCGTTACCGGCGGTGACGGGGGCTACGTGCTCGCCGAATTGCCGGCAGGAGGGTATGTGGTCATGGCGCAAGCCCCCAATCTCTCCCCGGTAGCACAGAACGTCATTGTGAATGTTGGCCTGGACACTACCGCGGACTTTGACCTGACCCAGGTGGAGAAGAGGCAGGAACAGATTACGGTGACCGAAGAAGCGCCCCTGGTGGACGGTACGCGCGACGTGCTGGGCGAGGTGGTGGACCAGAAGTTGGTAACCGATTTGCCTCTGAATGGACGGGATTTCGGGAAGCTCGTGGCTTTGGTGCCAGGCGCAACCGTGGAACCCTCGGGCGTCGCCGCCATCCAGAGCGGCTTCGGACAATTTTCGATTAACGGCAGCCGCGACCGTTCCAACAACTACACGCTCGACGGTACCGATAACAACGATCCGTTCTTCAACAATTCCGCCTTCAACCAGACCGGCATCGGAGGCGCGCCGGCTTCGATCCTGCCCATTGATGCCATCCAGGAGTTCAATCTGCAATCGCAGTTCAATGCCGAGTACGGACGCAATAGCGGCTCGGTGGTCAACATCATTACCCGATCCGGGACCAATCATCTTCACGGTTCTGCATTCGAGTTCCTGCGCAACGACGCCATGGACGCGCGGAACTTCTTCAACCGCGATCCTGCTCCCAAGAGCGCCTTTCGCAACAATCAGTTCGGGGTGTCGTTGGGCGGGCCGGTCATTCAGGACAAGACTTTCTTCTTCGGCGCCTACGAAGGACAGCGCGAGCGAGTTACGTCCGACTTCAGCCTGCTGGTGCCCACCCAGACCCAGATCACCGCGGCCCAGCAGTTAATTGTGGGCGATGGCGGGACTCCAAGCCAGGCTCTGACCAATATGCTTGCCTTCTTCCCCACATCCGCCACCGGAACCACGCCCGGCAGCGTGGAGGACAAGAACGACGTGGACAGCTTTATCGCCAAAATTGACCACCAGATCAGCTCGACGGAGTCACTCAATGGACGGTACGCCTTCGCCCGCAGCCAGCAGGTTTTTCCGCTAGGCGGCCTGGGCTTTGGCGCCGGATCGCGCCTGCCGCAGTTTGCCCAGACTTCGCCCACTCGCGTGCAGTTGGTTTCGGCCAGCCTGCTTTCCACTCTCGGCTACGGCAAAATCAATGAAGTACGCTTCGGGTACAGCCGCTACCGCACTTCGTTCAATTCGCTCGATGCCAACTTCGACCCAGCCAGCTTAGGCACGCCAACTTCGACCTTCGATGTCGGCACCGGCAAGCTGGGACTGCCGGAGATCGATTTCGGCGGAGTTTTCGAAAACCTGGGAGCCAGCGGCTTCAGCATTCCTCGCGGACGCACCAGCCAGAGCTTCCAGATTCTGGACAATTTCACCTGGATCCGCGGACGCCATACCATCAAATTCGGTGGTGAATACCGGCGAGCCGTGATCGACAGTTTCAATGACAACCTGGAGCGTGGGCTGTTTTCTTTCGGAACGGCTGACCCGACGACGATCGCTCTCTGCCCTGCTGCCCCGGGATGCGATGATCCCGGCGCGCTGACCCTGGTCAGCTTCTACCGGGGAGATACCTTTCCCCTGGCCAATGCGGGCAACACTCGCCGCAACACTTTCAACAACGGGATGAGTTTCTTTGTGCAGGACGACGTTCGTCTGCGAGCGGGCTTTACGCTCAACCTGGGCCTGCGCTGGGAATACTTCGGTCCTCTGGGCGAAAGCCACAACCTGCTTTCCAACCTGGGCCGGGACGGCAACCTGGCCCTGGTGGGCACGGACGGCTTGGACGGCGCTTATCAACGCGATCTCAACAATCTGGGTCCCCGCCTTGGTTTCGCCTGGAATGCCTTACCCAAGACTATCGTTCGCGGAGGGTATGGAGTTTACTTCGATTACGTCCCGCAGGATCTGTTGATCGCGAACTTCACCAATTCCGCAGGACTGGCCACCAACCCGATCGGGCCGAAAGCGGTGGTTTCCCTCAGCAATAATTACGACTCCACCGCTTTCGATGGTTCGAACCCGGGAGCGCCCATTCTCTCTCTTCCGGCTCCGCCGTTTCCTCCCGCGGGCGCGGATATTTTCTTTACCCCGCGCAACCTGGTCACACCGTATGTGCAGAACTGGAACTTCAACATCGAGCAGGAGCTGGGGAGCAGCGCCGCCTTCCAGCTGGGCTATGTCGGCAGCAAGGGAACCAAGCTGGTACGGTTGCGAGACGCTAATCAACCCGACGTGAATGGCGACCGCCCGAATATCAACTACGGCTTTATGGACGAGTTTGCCACGATCAGCGCATCCACCTACCACGCGCTGCAGGCCACCGTGCGCAGCCGGGACTGGCACGGTCTCTCAGGATTCGCCGGGTACACCTGGTCGAAGTCTCTCGACGACGCCTCGGATGGTATTGACTTCAATTTCGCCACGGTCGCCCTGCCGCAGGATTCCAACAACCTGCGCGCCGAGCATGGACCCTCGAACTTCGACACCCGCCACCGGTTTACGGCGGCCTTCAGCTACAGCGTGCCCAGGTTGTTCGGCCCCAAGCGGCTGTCCCAGGGATGGCAGCTCAATACGATCGTGACAGCGCAAAGCGGGCGTCCGGTCCCGATCGTAAATTCTGACGACACCAGCGGCACAGGCTCTCCCACGCCGTCCAACTTTCATCAGCGGCCCAACGTGGTGCCAGGAGTAAATCCGATCAACTCAAATTGGGAGTCGGGGCCGGATACGATCGGTTATCTAAATGCCAATGCTTTCGTGGATCCTCCGTCGGGGACCTTCGGCGACCTGGGCCGGAATGAAATCTATGGCCCAAGTTTCTGGGATGTGGATTTCGCGGTGAGCAAAAATACGCAGCTTTTCGAGCGGGTGAATCTGCAGCTCCGGGCGGAGTTTTTCAACGTCTTCAATCATCCTAATTTCGCTCTGCCAAATTTCTTTGTGGTTCCGGGGTTTGGCCCGGCGGGACTGATCACGCAGACGCCCGACCAGGCGCAGACCAATCCCGGGCTGGGAGGCGGGGGGCCGAGGGTGGTCCAGGTGGCGGCTAAGTTTGTGTTCTAGGCGCTTGCAAATCGCGCGGGCCAGACGCCCGTCTTCCATCGCCTGGCTTAGGTGTGCCCCACGTCTTTCGCGATTTCAGGCAGCACGGCTCGCAAGAGAGCCACGAAATCGGTTTTGACCCTCTCACCGGTCTCGAGCACTTCCTCGTGGTTGATGATCTGATCGAGAATTCCCGCGGCCATGTTAGTCACGCAGGAAATCGCCAGAATCTTAATTCCCATGTGGCGGGCGGCGATGACTTCCGGAACCGTGGACATCCCGACCAGGTCGGCGCCAATTGTCCGCAGATAGCGGATCTCCGTAGGGGTTTCGTAGTTTGGACCGAGCAAGGCGGCATACACGCCTTGATAGAGCGTCTTGCCCTGCTGTCTGGCGGCTCGCAGGGCAATTTCACGATAGGGTTTGTAGTAAGCCTGGGTCAGATCAGGGAAGCGCGGGCCATAGCGGTCGTCATTGGGTCCTACCAGGGGGTTGTGGCCTTGCAGGTTGATGTGGTCGGTGAGGACTACCAGCGCGCCCTGCTTGTACTCGAGATTGATGCCGCCCGCGGCGTTGGTGAGTATGACGGCGTGAATATTCATGCAGTCAAAGACTCGCATGGGGAAAACGACTTCTTTAGCGGAATAGCCCTCGTACAGGTGCACGCGTCCCTGCATCAGCGCGACGGGAATTCCTCCGACGGACCCGATCACCAACTGACCGGCATGTCCTACGGCAGTGGACCGCGGGAAAAAGGGGATGTTGGTGTAGGGAATCCGGGTGGCATCGGAAAGTTCGTCGGCAAAACCGCCCAGGCCAGAGCCCAGCACGAGTCCAATGCGGGGACGAAGCGAAGTTTGCGACAGCAAGAAGCGGGCGGCAGCCTCGGCGTTGGCGAAGTCATGAGTCATGGGAGCGATCCGTCACCGGCAACGATCATGCGCAGTCAGGATAATCGTGGGCCGGCAGCAAGGATAGATCAGAGAACACGCAAACAGAAACGAGAAATGGGAAAATCGATGGAAGGCGGTTCGCAGTTGCCAGTTCCCGGTTCTCAGTCGATCCAGAAGGAGGGTCGGGCGAAACCCGCCTCGCTACGGATTCCCGCTGAGATTTTCAGAATCCAACACTTGCTGAATGTGGGCATCGGACCCGCAAGCGTGCGCCTCGGAAGCCGAAAAATGAAGATCCATGATGTCGGCGCCACGCGCCCGTTCTCGAGACTGCACCACAAATGTGACATATGGCTGTGGAGGGCTTGCACTCCATTGATTTTGAGGCAGATAGAGCGGGGTGTTTTTTATTGACTCTGAAAATAGAAGGAGTAAAAACAAACTCGTTCTTTGACAGCTTCTGAAGTTTTCCCGGTTGGTGCGGCGTCCGGGGCTCAAGCCAAGTCACCCTTCGCATCGCAAGATGACGGAGGGAAGGCGGGCAAGGGTCTATAGCAAAGCGCTGGTCGAGGCGAACAAGAAGATATGTTGAAGGCAGGATAGAGTCCCGAGGCGTTAAGCTGGTTTGTCCGGTTGGCGGTAAGCCCGGAGCCCGAGCCATGATCGCTCGCGGCGCCCCGCAAGGGAAGCTGCGAAGGCAGGTCGGTGAGGGTCTAAAGCGAGCTACTGGCCGAGACGAATGAGTCTAACATCACCTCGGGATTCTTAATTTTTGCGCGAAACGGTTCTGCAGACACTGCCTTACGGCCCCTGTAGAACCTGTAGTTTTTCTCCTGTCGCCAGACGCCTCCGGTAGATCGTATTCGTAGCTTCCACTTCTCCGACTGCGTCCACGTTCAGCTCATAGACGCCGCGGGCAAGATTTTCTCCGAACGGAATCAGCTGATCGGTGTTTTTCAGTAACGAGAAGTGTTGGTAGCCCACCGCGGTGGCGCGACCGTTCTGATCGACGGCCAGCGCAATCAGGGTGAAATCGAAGTCCTGCCCAGTCTGGTTGGAGACTTTGATGGCGGCCTCCAGTCTGCGACCGGTAACGACGGGCTTCTTACTCCACTCGACCACCAGCGGCGCGACCACGTCCAGGGTCAGTTCCTGTTTCTGCTGGCGGGCGGGCTTGCCACTGTCGGTTATGGTCACGACAAAGTGGAAGGTGCCAACCTCGGTAGCAGCGCCGCTCAAGGTGCCGTCGTCGGCCAGATCGATGCCTTCGGCAGGAGAGCCGGCGGTCACTTCAAACCTGAGCGGAAGAATTCCCCCCTGTGCCTCCAATTTGAAGTGGTAGGGCTGGCGCATAAAACCCTTGGGAAGAGAAGGCGTCTGCAGGGCGATAGGCTCACCGATGGCGCCACCTTGCTGTGCGCTGGCAGCGCCGGGCAAGGCAAGAACCGAAAGCACCAACAGCGTGAGACTCAGCTTCATACGCGGCATCTCAGGCCACTTTAACATTTACCTGCCGTTCCCGAAGCGCGCGGAAGGACAATGCTGGATAGACGCCCCCTCCGTCGCCACGGTAAGCTACATTGTTTTGAGCGGAGGTTGAACCGATGCGGGAGGCGGTCGCCAAGCTTTGGCCGGAGATCCAGTGGATCGAAGACAAGAAGCTGCGCGAGCAGGTCACCCAGACCTGGGTGAAAGCGCTGGAGCGCAGCCCGCTGAAGCCGGACGATCTGAATCGCATCCCGTTCACCCTTCTGGTAGCGAACTGCCCGATTACTTTCATGGAGCACAAACGCTGCGTGGTACACATCGCACGGCAGAGCGCGGAGGCCATGCAGCAGTTCATGGGGCGGGCGTTGCCCATCGACATGGACACGGTGATCGCGGGCGCGGTGCTGGCGGACGTGGGCAAACTGCTGGAGTATGAACTGGGGGCGGATGGCAAAAGCAAGCAGAGCGAGCGTGGGGAAGCGCTGCGGCATCCGTTTACCGGGGTGGCGTTGGCCCTGGAGTGCGGCGTGCCGGATGCCGTCTGCCACATCATCGCGGCCCACGCCGCCGAAGGCGATCTGGTGAAGCGCACCACCGAGGCCTACATTGTTCACCACGCCGACTTCATGGCGTTCTTGCCGTTCAAGAATCCGAACAATATCGGCCACCACCGGAAAAAAGCGAAATAGGAGAGTTTGTGTCCGCCACGAAGGAAGCCGTCGCCAAAGAAACGATCACCGGCCGCATGTCGCGCTGGGCCGCGGCGCTCAGCTACCCGCAGTTATCGGAGGAGGCGGTATACCAGGCCAAGCGCTTCCTGCTGGATTCGGTGGGCTGCGCGCTGGGCGGCTACCAGCAACATGATGTGAAGATCGCCCTGGAAGTGCTGGATGAGATCGCCGGAAGCGGACCGGCGACGGTGATCGGCACGGGCAAGCGCATCGACGCAGTTTCAGCTTCGCTGGCCAACGCACTGATGATCCGTTGCTTGGATTACAACGACATTTACTGGAAACAGGATCCGTCACATCCGTCCGACATTTTTCCCGCCGCGCTGGCCGGCTGCGAGCGGGCGAAGAGCGATGGTAAGGAACTGATTGCGGGCCTGGTGCTGGGGCACGAGTTCGAGATGCGTTTCTGCGAGGCGGCATTTCCCGGCATCCGCGAGCGAGGCTGGCATCATGCCACTCTGACCGCCTTCGTTTCGCCGATCGTGGCCGGGCGGGCGCTGGGTCTGGGCTGGGAGCAGATTCAGCACGCGGTGGGCATCTCGGCCAGCCGACATGCGACCCTGGGCGCGGTCACAGCCGGCAAGCTGACCATGATGAAGAACACCGTCGATCCGATGGCCACGCAGAGCGGAATGCTGGCCGCACTGCTGGCGGAGAAGGGCTACACCGGACCGGAACACGTCGTGGACGGCAAGGAGGGGTTGACGCACTGCTTCGGGCGTGAGTGGAAGCTGAATGTGCTGACCGATGGGCTGGGCGAGACCTGGCGCATCACGCAATGCGGCATGAAGGCGTTTCCTACCGAAGCGCTCACCCACACCCCGATTTCCGCCGTGCTTGATATTGTGAAATCGAACGACCTAAAGCCGGATCAGGTGAGGAAAGTGCAGATCCGCTCCTTGGCGCGGGCCGCCGATATTCTTTCCGATCCCAGCAAATACGATCCGCGCACCAAGGAGACGGCGGATCATTCCCTGCCCTACGTGATTGCGGCAGCGATCGCCGACCGGCAGGTCACCCCGGTGCAATTCGAAATGGCAAAGATCATGGACCCTGTAATCCGGGCGCAGTTGAAAAAGGTCGAAGTGGTGGCTGATCCGGAAATTGAGAAAGTGTTCCCGGCGTTGCAGCGGGTGATCGTGAATCTGACGACCACGGACGGGCGGACGTTTACCAAGCAACTGGACTATCCGAAAGGTGATCCGCGGAACCCCCTGAGCGATGCCGAAGTCGAGGAGAAGTTCGCCGCGCTGGCGGAAGGAGTGCTGTCGGGCAGCGCACAGAAGAAACTCAAAGACGCGATCTGGAATCTGGAGAAAGTGGTCTCGGTGACCAAGTTGATGGCGCTGATGAAGGCGGATGTGAGGAAGGGAGCATCGAGGAAAGTCGCGTTGCAGAAGAGGACCGCGAAGCGCCGATAGCCGCTCCGATGAGCACTGCGCGTAACCGCGAAGCGGTGCAAGAATGCAGCGCGCAAGCCCTGGGTGAAAAGCGGAGAATGATCTAGCCCGGGAAGGGCGGAAGAAACTGCCGATTCAGCTTCCTGATTCGGCCGACCGAATTCAAACCTGCCGAGCTTCGCTCGGCCCGACCGGGTCGACGACCCGGTCCCACACGGCCAGAGGTGATGAATGGGCCAGACTGTCGTAGAGAAAATCGCGGAGGCGCATCTTGCCGAGGGGCCGAAACGGCCACTCCGCACCGGCGACTTTGTTTCCATCCGGCCGCACCGGGTGATGACGCACGACAACACGTCGGCGGTGATGAAGAAGTTCCAGACCATCGGCGCGAAGAAGGTCCACGACCCCAGGCAGCTGGTGTTTGCTCTCGATCACGACATCCAAAACCAGGACGAACTGAATCTGGACAAGTACCGGGCCATCGAAGGCTTCGCGAAATATCATGGCGTGGATTTTTATCCGGCAGGCTCCGGTATCGGACACCAGATCATGGTGGAGCGCGGCTACGTGGTGCCGGGATCGTTTGTGGTGGCCTCCGACTCCCACTCCAACATGTACGGGGCGCTGGGAGCGGTGGGCACGCCGATCGTGCGCACCGATGCGGCGGCGGCGTGGGCGACGGGAGACTTCTGGTGGCAGATTCCGCGCTCCATCCAGGTGGTGCTGGAAGGCACGCTGCCGGCGGGAACCACGGGAAAAGACGTCATCATCACGCTGTGCGGGTTGTACAACCACGATGAGGTGCTGAATGCGGCCGTCGAATTCAGCGGCCCGGGCGCGGCCAGTCTCTCCATGGACGCGCGTTTTTCCATCTCCAATATGTCGACCGAATGGGGGCCGCTGGTGGGCTGGTTCCCGGTGGATGAAGTGACCATCAGATATCTGCGCGGAGTGAAACAGCGGCTGGCGGCGGTGGGCGTCGAGCGTTTCAGCGATGAGGATATCGAACGCTGGGTGGCGGAGCCGCCGCAACCGGATGCGGATGCCACGTACGCCGCGCGCATCGTGCTCGATTTGTCGCAGGTAAGCCCGCATGTGTCGGGGCCCGATACGGTGCAGATCATGGCGTCGCTCGCGGAGATCGAAAAACGGAAAGTCAAGATCCAGAAAGCGTATCTGCTTTCCTGCGTGAACTCGCGGGTCGAAGACCTGGCCGCGGCCGCCCATGTGCTGCAGGGAAAGAAGGTGGCAGACGGCGTACAGTTTTATCTGGGCGCGGCCAGCTACTGGGTGCAGGAAGAGGCGGAACGGCGAGGCATCTGGCAGACCCTGCTGAATGCGGGCGCGCGTCCTTTGCCGGCAGGATGCGGGCCGTGCATCGGCCTTGGCGTCGGGCTGCTGGAGCCGGGTGAGGTGGGAATTTCCGCCACCAACCGCAATTTCAAGGGCCGCATGGGATCGCGCGATGCGCAGTGCTATCTGGCCAGCCCGGAAGTGGTGGCCGCTTCCGCGGCGGCGGGCTACATACGCGGGCCACATGGGCCGGCCGAGCGCGCCCCGGCGCGCGTATACCAGGAATTTGCGTCAGGAACCAAAGCCGAGAAAGTTGAGATTCTTCCCGGCTTTCCCGAGCGGGTGCGGGGACGGCTGGTGTTCATGCCGCAGGACAACGTGAACACCGATGCCATTTACGGAAAGGACTACACTTACCGCGACAACGTAACGCCGGAGACCATGGCCAAGGTGGCAATGGAGAACTACGATCCGCAGTTTTCCCCGCGGACACGGGCCGGCGACGTGATCGTGAGCGGCTTCAATTTCGGGACTGGGTCGAGCCGCGAGCAGGCAGTGACGTGCCTGAAGGCGAAGGGCATCCCTCTGGTGATCGCGGCCAGCTTCTCGCAAACTTATCTGCGCAATGCCTACAACAACGGCTTCTTGTGCGTGGAAGTGCCAGAGCTGGTGAAGCGGCTGCGTGAGCAGTTTGCCAAGGAAATTGCGGCGAAAGAAAAGACCATCATCCCCGGAAACGAAATTGATATCGACTTCACTTCAGGCGTGATCAGCTGGCACGGGGGGAAGTTTACCTTCCCGCCGCTGGGCAGCGTGCCGCAATCGCTGGTGATCGCGCAGGGAGTGGAGAATCTGGTGGCGAAGCGATTGGGGCTGGGTTAGGGAGTTGTGACGCGGGCGCCTCGCCCGCGTTTCGTTGTGCGCGCACCACGCGAGCTTATTCTTAGGGGAGAAACTGTACTAATGGCGAAACACACAATAGTCACGATGCCGGGCGATGGCATCGGCAATCAGGTTCTACCCGAGGCCTTGCGAGTGCTGAAGGCGGTGGGGTTCGATGCAGAATACGTGCATGCCGACATCGGCTGGGATATCTGGTGCAATGAGGGCAATGCGCTGCCCGATCGCACCATCGAGCTGTTGAAGAAGCACAAGCTTGGACTGTTCGGCGCCATCACTTCCAAACCCAACAAGGAAGCTCAGGCTGAGCTAAAGCCCGAGCTGCGCGGCAAGGGGCTGGTGTACTACAGCCCGATCGTGACCATGCGTCAGAAGTTCAATCTGGATATCTGCATGCGGCCCTGCATCGGCTTCACGGGGAATCCGCTGAACTACATCCGCAAGCGCACCGATGGCGGCTTTGACGAGCCCCAGCTGGACACCACCGTCTTCCGGCAGGGGACTGAAGGTATGTACGTGGGCGTGGAGTGGACGAATCCTCCAGAGAACGTGCGCGCCGCGTTGAATACTCATCCCCGGTTCAAGGGTTTTGCCAACGTGCCCGGTCCGGAGCTGGCGGTGAGCGTGCGCATTATCACCAAAGCGGCGGCGCGGCGGATCGTTACGGCGGCATTCGAGTACGCCAAGAAACGCGGATTCAAAGGCGTCACCATCTGCGAAAAGCCTAATGTGGTGCGCGAAACTTCCGGGATGATGGAAGAGACGGCCAAGGAAGTGGCGAAGAATTATCCCGGGATTGCGCTCTGGTCCACGAACATCGATGCACAGTTAATGTGGCTGAACAAGAATCCGGAAGACTACAACGTGATTGTGGCCTCGAATCTGTTCGGCGACATTTTGTCGGACGCCTTTGCCGGATTGGTGGGCGGGCTGGGGTTTGCTGCGTCGGGCAATATCGGGGACGAGGTCGCGGTGTTTGAACCTACACACGGGTCGGCCCCCAAGTATGCCGAGCTGAATCCTCCCATCGTGAACCCGGTTGCCATGATTCTTTCGGCGGCCATGATGCTGGATCACATCGGAGAAGGCGCCAGAGCTGACCGAATCCGGAAAGCGATCGCGGATGTAGTGAAGGAAGGCAAGGTCCGCACCTATGACATGATGCGAATTCCGGGTGGACCGAAGTCGATCCGCCAGGGCGCGGCCAGCACGGTGCAGATGGGCGATGCGATTGTGGAGAAGTTGAAGTAGGTGGTTGGAGCATGACTGCTGCGCAGGAAGCAAAGCCGGCTGGAGTGGGGGAGGCGGGACACTCGGGCAAAGATGTGCGCTCCGATCTGCACGTGGCCGTCGAGGCGCGGGACAGCGGGGGCCTTGAGATCACCATGGAGTCGCGGGTCGCGCCGTACTATGGCGAATCCATACTGGCGCAGGCGCGGCAGGTGCTGGAATCGCTTGGGGTGAAACATGCGAGGGCGGAAATCCGGGACGAGGGCGCGCTGCCATTTGTAATTTCAGCGCGAATCGAAACCGCTGCCAAGCGCGCCGGACTGGGCCTCGGGCGCAAGGCTTCGCCGGAGCAGATCGTCCTGCCGGAAGCATCTCCGCGCGACCGTTTGCGCCGGTCACGGCTGTATCTACCGGGTTCGGAGCCCAAGTACTTCATCAACGCGGCGCTGCACGGGCCCGACGCCGTCATTCTCGATCTTGAGGATTCGGTCCATCCGGCGGAAAAAGATGCGGCCCGGATTCTGGTGCGCAACGCGCTGCGGGCGGTGGACTTCGGCAAATGCGAGCGCATGATACGCATCAACCAGTTGCCCCTGGGGCTGGAAGACCTGGCAGAGATTGTTCCCGAAGCGCCCGATCTGGTGCTGCTTCCGAAAGCAGAACGGCCGGAGCAGGTGGCGGAGACTGACCGCATGATTGGCGAGCTGAAGAACCGCTATGGCATTACGCGGCCCATCTGGCTGATACCGATTCTGGAATCGGCGCTGGGCATCGAGAATGCGTTCGCCATCGCGGGAGCGAGCAAGAACCTGGTGGCACTCTCGCTTGGGCTGGAGGATTACACCGCAGACCTGGGCGTGACCAAGACTGTGGAAGGCGGCGAGACCCTTTACGCACGGACACGACTGGTGAATGCCGCCCGGGCGGCGGGAGTGCAGGCCATCGATTCGGTGTTCTCCGACGTGGGCGATATGTCCGGGTTGCGGGGCTGGGCGCAAAATTCCCGCGCGCTGGGTTTCGAGGGCATGGGCTGCATCCACCCAGGACAGATTCCGGTGATTCATGAGGCCTTCGCGCCTTCGGCGGCGGAGATCGAGAAAGCGCAGAAGATCGTGGCCGCGTTCGAGGAAGCGCAGCAACGCGGGCTGGGTGTGGTGAGCCTGGGATCGATGATGATCGACCCGCCGGTAGTGCAGCGAGCGCAGAAACTGGTTGAGGTGGCAAAGCGGATGGGGAAGGGGTAGGCGAAAAGAGGCTTTAACCACCAAGGACACGAAGGCACACAAAGGAATTCCTTCGTGATCCTTGGTGTCCTTCGTGGTTATTGACGTTAGGGAGCTGAATGACGGAGCGAGCTGAGCTGGTGCAGAACGCGGCCGGACGGATGGTGCCGGCCATGGTCAATGGCAAGCCCCAGATTCCCTACCTGGGCGAAGCCAAATTCCAGCCGCGCGCCCGCAAAGCCGGTCCGCCGGTGCGCTCGAGCAAGGACTATCCCGACAATGGCGATAAGCGGGTGATGGATCTCGAGACCGCACTGCGCAAGTGCGGCCTGCGGGATGGCATGGTCATCTCGAACCATCATCATCTGCGGGATGGGGACCGGGTGGCGCTGATGATGCTGGAGGCTGCGGCGAAGATCGGCGTCAAAGACTTAATGTGGTTTCCCAGCGCGTCGTTCCCTTCGCAAAAATCTGCGATCGACCTGATGCAGTCGGGCGTGATCCATCATATTGAAGGCTCGATGAACGGCCCTCTGGGCGACTACTGCACTCAGGGCAAGATGCGCGGACTGGGCGTATTGCGCTCGCATGGCGGCCGCTGGCAGGCGATCCAGGATGGCGAAGTACACATTGACATCACGGTGATCGCGGCGCCCACTGCCGATGCCTTTGGCAATGCGGACGGGTCCCATGGACAGTCCGCGTGCGGCTCCCTGGGATTCGCGCTGGCCGATTCGGTGTATGCGGATTCCGTCATCGTGGTGACCGACAATCTGGTTCCGTTCCCCTGCATTCCCTGGCAGATTCAGGGGAACAACGTGGATCACGTGGTTGAAGTTCCTTCCATCGGTGACCCGGCGAAGATTGTGTCCGGGACCACACAGATCACGCGCTCGCCGGACCGGCTAAAGGTGGCGGAGTATGTGGCCCGTTTCCTGCGTGACGCGGGAATCATGCGCGACGGGTTCTCATTTCAGGCGGGGGCGGGCGGCATCGCGCTGGCGTTTGTGGATTATCTGCGGCGCATGATGAAAGAGGATGGCGTGAAAGCGCGCTTCGTGCGAGGCGGCTCGACCCGCTATCTGGTAGAGATGTTGCGCGAAGGATTGACCGACTACATTCTCGATGGGCAGACGTTTGATCTGGATGCAGTGAAGTCGATCGCCAGCGATCCCCGGCATGTGCCGACCTCGCCGTTTACGTCATACAACTATCACGGCAAAGGGTCGTTCGCGTCCATGGTCGATGCCGTGGTCCTGGGCGCGACCGAAGTGGATGTGAATTTCAACGGCAATGTGGTGACCCACTCCGATGGGCGGCTTCTGCATGGAATCGGCGGCTGGCAGAACTGCCTGGAGGCCAGATGCACCATTCTGGCCGTGCCGGCGTTTCGCGATCGCATCCCGGTGATCGTGGACGAAGTGACCACGCTGACCGGGCCGGGCGCACTGATTGACGTTGTGGTGACCGAACGGGGGATTGCGATCAATCCGCGGCGTCAGGACCTGCTGGCTGCGCTGAAGGGATCGAATTTGCCGATCCGGCCGATCCAGGACATCAAGGCGGAAGTAGAACGCATCTGTGGGGGCAAACCGGTGCGCCCCAAGCTGGGCGAGCGTCCCGTGGCGGTGGTCAAGTGGGTGGACGGGACCGTGTTGGATACCGTCTGGCAGGTTGGCTAGAGAATTCTGGCCACGGATTTACCCGGATGAACGCGGATAAACCTCAAAGTTCTAAAAGGGCCGTATCGCTGGAAATCCAAACTGATTTCGAATTTGAATCCGTGGCGATCCGTGAAAATCCGTGGCCATGATTTTCTTCCCTACTCATTCTTCATCGCATCGATCAGCTCAAAAAGCTTAGTGCGGTCCACCACCTCGACGAAGGGCTTACCTTGCGCCTTGTTGCTGACCACATAGATCGTCGGAGTGTGATTGATGCCGACGCGCTGCCCGAGGTTCTTGTCCTGGTTGATTCCCGCGGCCAGCTTGCCCTGGGGATCGAGAACGAAGGGGAGTTCGACCTTACGGTCGGCGGCAAATTTTTCCGCGAAAGCCCGCAGAGTTGGCGGCGTGATCTCGGGCTGGTGTTCGAAGATGTAGTCGCGGAAGTCACTGCCCAGCTGTTTTGACTGGGTATCGAAGTAGCGGGCGATGATGGCCGCATCGTAGGACCAGTTGTGCATGGGCAAAGGGAAGTCGTGACGGACCACGGGAATCTTATAGGTTCGGGCGGCTTCCGCGACCAGGGGCGCGGCCCGGCGGCAGTCGGGACATTGCAGGTCCTCAAAGACCACGATGGCAACCTGGGCCCCTTTGGGCGGCTGGAGCGCGGGATCGACAGCCTGGGCCGAAGCGAAAGAGGCAACCAGCAGGAAAGTGAAGACGAGGACGGTGGAGTAGTTCATAGTTTATTGGATGCGAATTTCCGACAACTTCTAATGGTAACTGAAGTGGGAGAGAAAAAGCGTTAACCCGCCGAGGGCATGGATCAGAGTTGTGAAATCTACAGCAGGCGGAGCTGACGGCGCTCCAGCGCGAGCAGTTTCTCCTTGATCGGAAGTCCGCCGCCGTAGCCGGTGAGTTTGCCGTTGCTGCCAATCACGCGGTGACAGGGAATCACGATGGGAATCGGATTCGAGCCGTTAGCCAGGCCAACCGCGCGCGAGGCATTGGGATTGCCGAGACGGCGAGCCAACTCGCCATAAGAGATTGTTTCTCCGTAAGGAATCTCGCGTAGACGGTGCCAGACCGCCAGTTGAAACGTCGTGCCGCGCGGCGCCAGCTGGAGATCGAAGGTTTCCAGCTCTCCGGCAAAGTAGGCCTGGAGCTGGCGAACGGGTTCGCGAAAGGGGCGGGCGTCGTTGCGCCACGAGGAATCCGGCCGCACCTCGTATCTTCCATTCACGAATTCGATGTGTCGCAGCCCCGAGTCGTCGGCGGCCAGGAGCAACGGCCCAACCGGACTTGGGACTTCAGTGTAGGCCATGAAGTTGACGAGAGAAGCGGTCGCCATTAGATCTGTCCCGATGTGATGTTACCGCCGATGCGCAGTTTCCCGCTACCGCTTGATGGCAGCGAGCAGCGTTTCTACATCCTCCGGCGAGTTGTAAAAATGACAGGAGACTCGAACCCCGCCCACGTTCGACGTGTAACGGACTGACACCAGAATTCTCTCTTCCTGTAAGCCCTGCATCAGCTTGACGTTTTCTTCCGCCGAGCCCATCGAGAAAGTCACAATGCCGGAACGGTTCTCGCGGGCCCGCGGGGTGACGATGCTGACGGGCAGATTGTCCAACCCTGCGATCAACTGATCCGTGAGCGAGGAGATGTGGGTGGCGATATTTTCGTGACCGAGATCGTCCATCAACTTCAGAGACGCAGCGAGTCCCACAGCGCCGGGATAGTTGGCGGTGCCGCCGTTCTCAAAACGGCGGGCTGCGGGCACGAACTCATAATCTTGGACCGGCGTTATGGCCGGCGTCTGGAAATATTCTCCCCAGCCGCCAGCCGGATCTTTGACGGAAAGGTAACCTGGCAGCGGTGGATTCAGACGGGGCAATGCATTCCGGTTGATATAGAGGAAGCCGCACCCGAAGGGCGCATTGAGCCACTTGTGGCCGCCGCAGGCGAGAATGTCCACCGGGGTCTTGACGACATCAAGCGGGACAGCCCCAATCTGCTGGATGGCGTCGACCACCAGCCAGAGATTGCGCTCGCGGCACAATTTGCTGAAGGTCGCGAGGTCGCAGCGATACCCATTGCTCCACTGAACGGAACTGAGGACGACCACTCGGGTCCGCGGCGTGATGCGATCGGCAAAATCTCCGGCTCGGACCTGGCCCTGGTGATTGGGGACGACATCGATCTCGATGCCTTCTTTCCGTTTTTGGGTCCAGGGTATGGCGACTTCGAGGAATTCAAGATCGGAGATCAGGACACGGTCACCGGAAGCCAGCGGAATGGCGTTTGCCGCCAGCGCCAGGCCGTGACTGGTGCTCTCTACCAGGGCGATCTCGTCTTCCTGCGCGTTGATCAGACGAGCAACGGCGGGACGGGCGGCGGCCCGCATCTGGTCCATGAAGATGTGGTGGTGGGTGGAAGAGTCGAGCGGGCAGACCATGGCCAGGTCGAGAAATTTGGAGATGGCTTCGACCGCCGGACGGGGCGTGAGCGAAACGCAAGCCGCGTCCAGGAAGACTTTGTCGAGCAGCCCGGGAAAGTGCTGGCGGGCGGAGAGCATGAATCCGGAATTAACCACACCAGATTTAACCACAGGGACTGGCGGAGACAGAGGCAAATCTAGATCACCGCGGCCTGTTCGCGACGCCGAGCCTGAATCTCGATGTAAACGTGCACCAGGGAGACCGCGGCCGGGGTCACGCCCGGGATGCGAGAGGCGTGTCCAAGGGTTCGGGGACGCACCTTGATTAGTTTTTCCTGCATCTCGCGGGAGAGCCCGCTGACCGACCCGTAGTCGAACCAGTGCGGGATGGCGCGCTGTTCCGCCTTCTTGAGGCGCTCGATGGAGCGTTGCTGCTGCAACAAGTAGCCCGCGTATTTGATTTCAGTTTCGACCGACTTGAGCTCGTTTCTTACTTCGGAAGAAAGATTCACCACAGAGGACGCAGTGGACGCAGAGGCCCGGTCGAAGAATTCCGGGGCCAGACTGCGCAAGAGCGGAACCAGGCTTTCAATGCTGATTTCCGGGCGCTTGAGCAACTGGGCGAGCGTCTGACCGATCGCAGTTGCAGAAAGAGCGCTGTCGCTTGCTGAGCCCGGCCCGGGGGCGGCTGTCCCCACGTGATCCGTGATGGGGGCGGCTTTCTCCCACAGGGCGGCGGTGAGCTTTGCCTTTTCCAGCAACTGCTTCATGGCTTCCAGGCGCTGCTGCTTCGACAGGAAATCATTCCAAGCGGCGTCTGAAATCAAGCCCACCCGGCGGCCGTGCGGTGTCAGGCGGCGGTCGGCGTTGTCGATGCGAAGATGGAGGCGGAATTCAGCCCGCGATGTGAACATGCGGTACGGCTCGTTCGTGCCTTTGGAGATCAGGTCATCAATGAGGATGGCTGTGTAGGCCTCGGATCGATCGAGAATCAGCGGCGCGTCATTTTTCACCTGGAGGGCGGCATTGATTCCCGCCATCAGGCCCTGGCAGGCCGCTTCTTCGTAACCACTGGTGCCGTTGATTTGTCCGGCCAGGAAAAGGCCCGCGATCTTCTTGGTTTCGAGGGTGCGCTCCAGTTCGGTGGGATCGATGGAGTCGTATTCGATCGCGTAGCCCGGCCGCAGCATCTCCGCGGTCTCCAGGCCCGGGACGGACTTCAGGATGGCGAGTTGTACTTCCACAGGCAGCGATGTGCTCATGCCGTTGACGTAGACCTCGTGGGTATTCAGGCCTTCTGGCTCGAGGAAGAGCTGGTGCGTGATCTTGTCGGGAAACTTGACGATCTTGTCTTCGATTGAAGGACAGTAGCGCGGTCCAATGGAGTGGATCTGGCCGCTATACATGGGCGAGCGGTGAACGTTTTCCCGGATGATGCGGTGAGTTTCGGGTGTGGTCCAGGCTATGTAACAGGGCACCTGCGAATGGTGATGGGCGACCTGGCGAGTACGGAAACTGAAGGGCGTGGGATCGGCATCGCCGGGCTGCACCTGAAACCGGGACCATTCGATGGTGCGGCCGTCAAGGCGGGGAGGGGTTCCGGTTTTGAGGCGGCAACCGCGCAGGCCAAGTTGCTTGAGGGCCTCGCCGAGTAAAACGGCGGCCGGTTCGCCGGAGCGTCCAGCGGGATATTGCTGCTCGCCGCAATGGATCAAGCCGTTGAGGAATGTGCCGGTAGTAACGATCACAGCGGCGGCGCCCACCGTGCGACCGTCGCGGAGACGAATGCCGATAGCTCGCCTGCGCTCGCTGTTGTGGGTCGTTGGTCCCGGGTCGTGGGCCAAATCAGGTTCCTCGTCGCTGCGCTCCTCGGAATGACAATCAGCGGGAGAATTTGCCAACGGCCAAGGACCAACGGCCGACGACGGCTCCAGCATCAGGTCCGCAACCTCCGCCTGCTTGATTTTCAGGTTGGGCTGCGATTCCAGCACCTCGCGCATCTTCAAGCGATAGGCCTGCTTGTCGCACTGGGCGCGGGGAGACCACACCGCGGGTCCGCGCGAGGTGTTGAGCAGGCGAAACTGAATCCCGACCGCGTCAGTGACTTCGCCCATGATGCCGCCGAGGGCGTCAACTTCGCGGACCAGATGTCCCTTGGCGATGCCGCCGACTGCCGGGTTGCAGGACATCTGGGCGATGAGATCGACGTTGAGGGTGAAGAGCGCGGTCTTCAGGCCCATCCTGGCGGAGGCCATGGCCGCTTCACATCCAGCGTGGCCGGCGCCCACCACGACAACGTCGAATTGTTCGGTGAATTGCGGCATTTTGCAACGTCCATTCTACTTGGAAATACGGGACCGGGCTGATTTAGACTCCTTGAATCATGGCGAAAGCAATGCCCATCGGAGTGCGTGGCGAAGTCGAGCAGACCGTCGAACTGAAGCATACCCTGGCGGCCCACAACCCCAATCTTCCTCCGGTATATTCCACGCCCGACATGATCCGGCTGATGGAGATTGCCGCCTTCAGGGCGTTGCAGCCCTACTGCGAGGGCGACGAAATCACGGTGGGAACCGCAATCAATATCGAGCACCGGGCGGCCAGTGGAATCGGTGCAAGAATCCGGGCGGAAGGAGTGCTCGAGTCCTTTGATGGGAAGTTTTACACCGTAAGAGTGAGTGCCCGCGACGATACTCAAGAGATCGGGCGGGGCACGGTCGGCCGAGCGGTGGTGAGTGTAGGCAGGTTTCTGGAGAAGATGACGAAACGCAGACTGTAAAGTCGTCGGTCGTCGTCAGGGATTGCTGTGACATTCAGATGGATGACAAGAAACATCAACGAGCCCTGGCAGACGAATTTCGGGCCATGCATCACGGCCCGAAAATATTGCTACTGCCCAATGCCTGGGATGTTGCCAGCGCGCGCGTGATCGAGGACGCCGGCTTCGGCGCGATCGCATCGACCAGCGCAGGGATCGCTTTCAGCCTGGGTTATCCCGATGGCCAGCGAATTTCACGCGCGGAAATGCTGGCGGTAGTCAGGCGCATTACTGCCGCAGTCAAGGTCCCGGTGACGGCGGACGTGGAAGCAGGTTATGGCAATCGTCCAGAGGATGCCGCCCGGACTACGCAGGAAGTGATCGAGGCAGGCGCAGTGGGAATGAATCTGGAGGATGCAACTGGCGATCCTGGGCATCCCCTGTTTGACCTGCAACAGCAGGTGGAACGAGTGAAAGCAGTGCGGGAGAGCGCGCGTGAGGCTGGGGTGCCGATTGTCTTGAATGCCCGGACCGATACATATCTGCTCCAGACCGGGGCGCCGGCAGGACGCTGCGACGAGACGCTGCGCCGGCTGGCGGCATTTCGGGATGCGGGCGCGGACTCCGTGTTCGTGCCCGGGTTACGCGATCCTGAAACCATCAAGCGCCTCGTGGCCGAACTCAAGTGCCCGGTAAACATACTGGCAGGACCGGGATCTCCGTCCGTTCCCGAATTGGAGAAGCTGGGCGTGGCCCGGGTCAGCCTGGGATCTGCTCCCATGCGGGCAACCCTTGGCCTGCTGCGAAAGATGGCGGAAGAGCTGAAAAATACAGGGACCTACCGCGCGCTGGAGGGCGCCCCTTCCCACGCTGACGTAAATCGCCTGATGAAGTGAACTCCTGGTTTCGCGTTGGCGGGCAAGGACGCCCCCCACACATGCGCCGATGTACCATGGGGCCGTGGCCAAGCTGGCCCAGAGCGTGCTTGAGTACGTGCGTCGGCTGGAACTGCTGAAAGCCGGCGATCGCGTCGCAGTAGCGGTTTCGGGGGGAGCTGATTCCGTCGCTCTTCTGCGGCTGCTGATGGAGTTGCGCCTGGAGCTCGGGGTTGTCCTGTCAGTGGTCCATTTCAATCACGGACTGCGCGCCGATGAGTCAGACGCCGATGCGCAGTTCGTCACCCTGCTAGCCCAACGGAACGATCTGGAGTTGCACTGCGATCGCGGCGACGTCACCAAACATGCGGCCAGCCGCCACTTGAGCACCGAGGCGGCGGCTCGGCAACTTCGCTACCAGTATTTCTGGCGTTTGCTAGAGGAGAAAAAGCTGAGCCGCATCGCCACGGGTCACACCCTGGACGACCAGGCGGAAACCGTACTGCTGAGACTGGTGCGGGGAGCGGGGACGCGCGGACTCGCAGGGATCTATCCCCAGTTGTCAGTTGGCGGTTCTCAGTTTCCAGCTTCGATTGTCCGGCCGCTGCTCACCACCAGGCGAACCCAGCTGGAAGCCTATTTGAAAGAAATTGCGCAGGAGTGGCGAGATGATTCCAGCAACCGCGACTTGCGATATGCGCGCAACCGTGTACGGCATGGGATTGTGCCCCGGTTGGAACGCAGTCTCAACCCGGCGGTGCGAGAAACGCTGGCCGAGATGGCAGAAATTGCGCGGGCGGAAGAGGAATTCTGGCAGGCCGAGATGATGCGGGTGCTGCCGACGGTGTGGGAAGCGGCTCGGCGGTGCTTCAGGCTTCCCGAACTGGGTCGTTTGCCGTTGGCTCTGCGGCGAAGGGTGGTTCGAGCGGCGGCGGAATCCCTGGGTTTGCGTCTGGAGTTCAAGCACGTAGAGGAGGTTCTGGGCCTCACGCCTACCAAGTCGGCTATGCTGCCCGGCGGGTGGATCCTTTCGAGAACCAAAGCGGCGCTGCAGTTTGACCCGGCGGACCGAGAGGGCAAGGCTGTGAGCATCGATTACGAATATGCTATGCCGGTGCCGGGCGTCGTTCAGGTGCCTGAAATACAAGCCTCTTTTGAGGCAGTGGTGGTCCGGGCGGACGTAGCGCCGGGTTATAATCCCGACCAAGTATTTGATCCAGCCTTGCTGGGCAAAGAGCTAACCGTTCGCAACTGGCGGGCGGGGGATCGGTTTTGGCCGGCCCACAGCAAATCTCCGAAAAAGGTCAAGGAACTTCTACAGGAAAGAAAGTTGACCGGGCGGGCGCGCAGGCTATGGCCAGTGGTGGCGAGCGGACCAGAGATCGTGTGGGTTCGGGGCTTCCCGGCCCCGGCGCGATTGCGTCCCCGGGAAGGCGCGACGGAAATTCTGACGATTTGGGAGCATTCTGACGTATGAATCCCAGCACACGACCCGAGCAGTTGCGCACCGTGATCCCGGCGGAACAGATCCAAAAGCGGGTGCGGGAGATGGGGCGGCAGATCTCCGATGATTACCGCGGGCAATCGATCCACATGCTGGCCCTGCTGGAGAACGGGTTTATCTTCATGGCGGATCTGGTGCGGGCGCTCGAAGTCCCCGTAGTCTGCCAGTTCATCAAGCCCCGGTACCACATGGAGCACGATGGCGCGGGCGGGGTGCTGGAGATTTTCTTCAGCCACGAACCCGACATCCGTGGCCAGCACCTGCTGGTGGTGGAGGGCCTGGTGCACAGTGGGATCACCACTGAGTTTCTTATGAGCGACTTGAGGGCCCGCGGAGCGGCTTCGGTGAAACTGGCGACCCTGCTGGACCGGCAATCTGCGCGCCGGGTGCAATTGCAGCCGGATTATTTCGGTTTTCTGGTGGACGAGGCCTTCCTGGTGGGTTACGGACTAGGTTCGCCCGAGCAGACCAACCGCAACCTGCCTTACATCGGCGCCGCAAGCTGATGCAAATTCGTGACTTAAGTTACACCCAGAACGCCGACCTTTTTTCCCTCAGAACGGTTAGAATGGGGGTTTAGGAGTTCGCTCAATCCAGGCCCCACAGCTGGGCATCTAATCAAAAGGTGCATTAAGCTTCGCGGTCGTCTTTTGACGCGGGCTCTTTGTTTCTCAGGAGTGTTCGGTGAATTCTACGGTAAAGACGGTGGTTTTCTGGCTGGTGATTGTGCTGTCGGCTTTCCTCCTATGGCAGGTGATGAAGGCTGGAAGCCCGGGCCAGAAGGACAAGGAAGCTAATTTTTCGCAATTCCTGGAGGATGTGGACCAGGGGAACGTAAAAGAAGTCACCATCACAGGGATGGAAGTACGGGGTAAGTACAAGAATGATTCCCCGTTTCACACCACCGTTCCGGCCAATTATCCCGACATGATCAAGCAGCTGCGGGATAAGGGCGTCACCATGAATATCCGCGACATCAGCAGCGGCAGCTGGCCTCTGCAGCTGTTGGGAACCTGGGCGCCGCTGATTCTGCTGGCAGCCTTGTGGTTCTTCATGATCCGGCAGATGCAGACGGGTGGAAACAAGGCTTTGTCATTCGGCAAGAGCCGGGCCCGGCTGCTCTCCATGCAGCAGAAAAAGGTAACCTTCAAAGACGTCGCCGGGGTGGATGAAGCCAAGGAAGAGCTGAAGGAAATCATCGAATTCCTGCGCGAGGCGCAGAAGTTCCAGAAGCTGGGCGGGCGAATCCCGAAAGGCGTGCTGCTGGTGGGACCTCCAGGAACGGGTAAAACCCTGCTGGCACGAGCTGTGGCCGGCGAAGCGAATGTTCCGTTTTTCTCGATTTCCGGCTCCGACTTTGTGGAAATGTTCGTGGGCGTGGGCGCCAGCCGGGTGCGCGACCTGTTCGAGCAGGGCAAGAAAAACGCGCCCTGCATTATCTTCATTGACGAAATCGATGCTGTGGGACGTCATCGCGGGGCGGGCCTGGGCGGCGGTCACGACGAGCGGGAGCAGACGCTAAACCAGCTGCTGGTGGAAATGGACGGGTTCGAGTCCAACGAAGGTGTCATTCTGATGGCTGCCACCAACCGGCCGGATGTGCTCGATCCCGCACTGCTGCGCCCGGGACGCTTTGACCGGCGGGTGGTGGTAAGCCGGCCCGACGTACGGGGGCGCGAAGAGATTCTTCGAGTCCACACGCGGAAGATTCCACTGGCAGACGATGTCGATCTCTCCGTGCTGGCACGCGGGACCCCGGGCTTTTCCGGTGCAGACCTGGCCAACATGGTGAACGAAGCGGCGCTGGCGGCGGCGCGACAGAACCGCAAAGCCGTGCTGATGTACGACTTCGAGCTGGCCAAAGACAAAGTCCTGATGGGAGTGGAACGCAAGTCGCTGCTGCTTTCGGATGAGGAAAAGAGGAACACCGCCTATCACGAAGCCGGACACGCGCTGGTGGCGGCCAAGCTGCCTTATTCCGATCCGCTGCATAAGGTGACCATCATCCCGCGCGGCATGGCGCTGGGTGTGACCATGCAATTGCCGATCGACGACCGTCACAACTACTACAAGAACTATCTCGAGACCTCGATTGCCATCCTCATGGGCGGCCGCCTGGCGGAGGAGATGTTCCTGGATTCGATGAGCACGGGCGCCGGCAACGACATCGAACGCGCCACCGAATTGGCACGCAAGATGGTGTGCGAGTGGGGTATGAGCGACCTGGGCCCGCTGACTTTCGGCAAGAAGGAAGAGCAGATATTCCTGGGCCGGGAGATCGCCCAGCATCGCGATTACAGCGAGGCCACGGCGGTCAAGATCGACGCGGAAGTGCAAAAACTGGTCAACAAGGGTTACACCACCGCCAAGGCTCTGCTTGGCGACAATCGGGACATCCTGGTCAGGATCGCCCACGCTCTCATCGAACGGGAAGTGCTGGATGCGGCGCAGATCAAGATGATCATCGAAGGCCAGGAATTGCCCAAGATCGTGCCTCCGTCGAAACCCGATGATGGAGTGCAGCAAGTGATCAAGCCTGAACTGCAGCCGGGAAGAGCGAAGGGCGGAGAACGGCCGGCGCCAGCGTAAAGCAGTCGTCAGTCTTCGGTGGCAAGTCTTCAGCAAGAATAAAGGGGCGGCTTGATGCCGCCCTGATTTTTTTGGTGATCCGGGGGGTTATCCGTATCTAGGCTCAATCGATGAAACAGGTGAATCGATGACACAGGTGACAAACTGGTTTGAGAGGAAGTTTGAATTCTCTTTCCCCTTAGAGTTGTATCCGAATCTCTGGGTTCGTTTGCGGGGCACTCCCGTGCGGCTGGAGGAACTCGTCCGAGACTGCCCGCGCGAGCTTCTGGTGCGAAGGCCGCAGCCGGACAAGTGGTCGGCCCAGGAGCATGCCGGGCATTTGTTGGATCTCGAGCCCTTGTGGATGAAGCGTGTGGAAGACTATCTGGCCGGGGGTTCCGAACTCACTCCAGCGGACCTGAGCAATCGCAAAACCCACGAAGCCGACCATAACGCGCGCCTGCTGGCGGACATTCTGGCCGGTTTCCGCAAGGCGCGGTTGCAACTCGTCGATCGGGTGGGAGAATTTCAGCCCCAAGCATTTGCCCGCTCCATGATGCACCCGCGGCTGAAAAAACCCATGCGGCTGGTGGATCACTTGTACTTTGCTGCGGAGCACGACGACCATCACCTGGCAAAAATCTGGGAGCTGATCAACCAACGTTAGCCGCGCGAGAAACGGGGAAGGGACACCAGACCGCAAACTCCGGGTTAGGTAGTGACCATGATGAGCGGCTTGCTGGTGGGCAGGACTTCGCCGATTTCAACCGCGGGGACTCCGGCAGCCTTAAGAGACTTGAGCAGGTTCGGCGAATGCTCTCCCGCGACCGCAATCAGCAGTCCACCCGCAGTCTGCGGATCAAAGAGGATCGTCTTTATCTCCTCGGGAATTCCCTCTTCGTAGCCAACCACGCATTCGGCAAAATCGCGGTTATTTTTCAGTCCCCCGGGAATGTCGCCCGCGCGAATGCAATCGAGGGCGCCTTCAAGGAGTGGAATCTGGTTGACGCGGAAGCGCAGCGAGACCTTCGAGGCCAGGGCCATTTCACGAGCGTGGCCGATCAGGCCGAAGCCGGTGACATCGGTGAGGGAGTGGACGGGAAGGCTTGCCGAGTTGGGCTCGGCCTGGGCAGGTGGGACACCTGCCCCTACGTGGGCCGTGGTGGTTTCCATCTGAGTGGCGCAGAAGGCGGCGATGACTTCGGCGGCAGTTTTGTTCAGCGTCGTCATCGAACCCGTGGCGGCGGCGATCCATGACTCTCTTGCCGTTCCTCGCTTGAGAGCAGTAGAAATGACGCCTGTCCCCAGCGCCTTGGTAAACAGCAGACGATCGCCGGGCTTGGCGCCCCCGTTGGTCAGCACCTGGCTGGGATCGATCAGGCCGGTGACGGAGTAACCAAACTTGGTTTCCTCATCGCGGATGCTGTGGCCGCCCACTACAGTGCAGTTCGCCTCTATCATTTTGGCAAGACCGCCAGCCAGGATTTGCTCCAGAATTTCCAGTTCGCCGCTCGCCGGAAAACACACCAGGGCCAGCGCCGTGACTGGACGTCCACCCATGGCATAGACGTCGCTGAGCGCATTGGTAGCTGCGATCTGGCCGAAGGTGTACGGATCGTCCACGATGGGGGTGAAGAAATCAACCGTCTGCACCAGCGCGGTCGAGGGCCCGATTCGATACACCCCGGCGTCATCGGCGTGATCGAAGCCTACCAGAACGTTGGGATCGTGCTGGCGGGGCAGTTTGCCCAGCACCTGATCGAGCACGGCTGGGCTTAGCTTGGAGGCACAGCCGCCGGCCTTAACGGTCTCAGTGAGGCGGGTTTTGACTTCGGGCATGTGGACATTGTAGAGGATCAGCGATATGCAGGAGGAACCTGCGGTCAGCCACGGAGGACACGGAGATCACAGAGGCTGGAGGAGAGCCGGTATTTCTGAATCATGGCGCGCTACTTCACCGACACGTCGGTAACCTGTAATTGCGGGTACTCGTGATTCCAATCGGCGGTGACGTGCTCGAAGGTCAGGCGGAACGGCTTGCTCTGTCCGGGCGCGAGGGGTGCGGCGCCCAGATCCACGGCCTCTGGGTACGGGCCGTCAGTCCGGAGAACGCGCAAGGGGACATCTTCGGCCTGGGCGAGCTGGCCGAGCGAGTCTTTGAAGGCTACGTGCACCAGTGCGTGAGTGACGGTCTTGTCCCCGGCGTTGGTAAGGGCGCCGTCGAGGTAAGTGACGGTCGAGCCGACGAAATTCTCCGCCGCGCTCATCTTCAGGTCAGAGAGCGTGAGATTAGCGGCGTAGGGATGAGGCTGGGCCGCGATTTTGGCATCGGTACGCAAGAGAAGAGCCGCAATCGCGACCACGCCGACCACAAGAACGACTCCCAGCAGAATGGGGCGCCAGTTGGAGTCACTCTCTTGGGTTGCGGGAGAAGGCTGGATCAGGCTTCCCATGAGGAGATTGTACTCTGGGCGATGCAGAGGGGAGATTTACTCGCCTCCAACCGTCAGTCCTTCGACGCGAATGGTGGGGCACGCCATTGCGCCGCGAAATTCCAGATCATTTCCGACCTCGGAAATGTTGAAGAAGAGTTCTTTCAGATTTCCCGCCACGGTGATTTCTTCCACGGGATAGGCCAGTTCTCCGCCCGAAATCCAGAGGCCGGACGCGCCCCGGGAATAGTCGCCGGTGACCAGGTTGGCGCCGTGGCCGAGGAACTCAGTCACGTAAAGACCGTCGGCGATGGCTGCAATAATCTCTTTTGGCGTTTTCCTTCCCGGCTGCAGGAAGTAATTTCCAGGGCCGATTCCCGGCGTGCCGGCGAGCCCGCGGGCAGCGTTTCCGGTGGTCTGGAGGCCAAGCTTCTTTGCGGTATAAGTGTTCAGCAGGTACGACTTGAGCACACCATTTTCGATCACGACGGTGCGCCGCGTCGGGGTACCCTCGCCGTCAAAAGGCGACGTACCGAAGCCGCCGATCATGGTGCCATCGTCAATCACCGTAACCTGATCGCCGGCGATCTTCTGGCCGAGCTTGCCGGCCAGAAACGAAGCGCCGCGATAGACCGAGTCCCCGTTAATGCCCTCGAAGATGTGATCGAGGATGGAATTGGCCACCATGGGATCGAAGACCACAGGAACCCTGGCGGTCTTTACTTTTCGTCCATTGAGGCGCCGCAAGGTACGCTGGGCCGCGATTTTCCCCACCGATTCCGGAGATTCCAGCCGAGCCAGACTGCGTGCCACGGAGAACCAGTAGTCGCGCTGCATGGCGCCGTTTTCCGACTGGGCGATAGGCACAGCCGCGACCGAACAATAAGACCGGCGATATTCGCCGACAAACCCGTGAGAGTTGGCCAATACTTTATGGCCGGTGGCCGCGTCGAACGAGCCGCCTTCTGAATTCTTGATGCGAGGGTCGTAGTCGAGCGCCGCCTTCTCAGTGCGGCGAGCGTAGTTGATCCGCTCCTCGCCGGGCAGCGAATATACGTCGGCAGAATAGAGATCGAGATCACCGGAGAGCGAACCGAGTTGCGAGGCCTCCGGAATGCCGCTGAAGGGATCTTCAGAAGTGATTTTGGCGAGATCCAGCGCCGACTTCAGCATGCGATCGAGGGCTTCGCGGGAGAAGTCGCTCGAATAGGTGCTGGCGGCGCGCTGCCCGCGAAACACCCGCACGCCAATGGATCGCGAACCGGCTTCTTTCAAGGTTTCCACCTGGCCGAGACGGACCAGCGTGGAGAACTCGTCGCCTTCTCGGACAACACATTCGGCGGCCGTGGCTCCCCCGGCTCTGGCGCGGCGGACGACGTCCTGGGCCAGATCGCGAAGATCAGTTTTCAGTTCCTGGTTCTTAGTTGCCAGTTCAGTTTGGGGCATAAGGATGATCTCAGATTTGTGATTGCAGATTTCAGATTAAGAGACGAGCGTTGTCACGCTCTTCAATCTGCAATCTAAAATCTGCAATCTGAAATGCTCTACTGCATGAACCCGCCGGGATCTTTCTTGGCTGTGCCGCCGACGGTCAGGCGGTCCACTTTCAGCGTGGGAATGCCGACTCCGACGGGTACGGCCTGCCCGTCTTTGCCGCAGGTGCCGACACCTTCATCAAGCTTCAGATCATTGCCCACCATGGATACGCGGGTGAGCACGTCCGGCCCGTTTCCGATCAGGGTTGCTCCCTTGATCGGGGCAGTCACGTGGCCGTCTTCGATGAGATAAGCCTCGGAAGCTGAGAAAACGAATTTTCCGCTGGTGATGTCCACCTGGCCGCCACCAAAGTTCACGGCGTAGACTCCATGCTTGACCGAACGAATGATGTCTTGCGGATCGTCCTGCCCGGCGAGCATATAAGTATTAGTCATGCGCGGCATGGGAATATGTTCGTAGCTCTCGCGACGCCCGTTGCCGGTATCGGCCATTCCCATCAGGCGGGCAGAGAGTTTGTCACTCAGATATCCCTTGAGAATTCCATTTTCGATGAGCACGGTGTTCTGGGTGGGCTGACCTTCGTCGTCAACGTTCAGTGAGCCGCGCCGCCAGGGCATGGTGCCGTTGTCGACTACGGTGCATTTCTCGCTGGCGACACGCTTGCCGATAAGCCCGGCAAAAGCCGAGGTCTGCTTGCGGTTGAAATCGGCTTCGAGACCGTGGCCGACCGCTTCGTGCAAGAGCACACCGGGCCAGCCGGGGCCGAGCACAACTTCCATTTCACCGGCGGGAGCTTCGCGGGCGTCAAGTTGCAGGATGGCCTGGCGGGCAGCTTCCTTGGCGAAGTATTCCGGCGTTTTTTCGCCGAAAAAGAAGTCGAGAGCAACCCGTCCGCCGCCGCCGGAACTGCCGCGCGCAGATGTGCCCTCGGTCTTGGCGATGCAGGAGACGTTCATGCGGGCCAGGGGCTGCGAGTCTTCGGCAAACGTGCCGTCGGAGCCTACCACGAGAATGTTGCGCAGTTCGTCGGCATAGCTGGCGCGGACTTCCTTGAGGCGTGGATCGTAGGAGCGCGCAGATTGATCGGCGCGCATCACCAGTTCTACTTTGGCGGTGATTTCGGCATCCACAGACGGAAGCGTGACCGGATACAGGCTGCGAGCGGGTTTTTCCTGGAAACCAACCGCCGGAGTCTTGGCCGGGCCGCTGGCGATCAGGGCCGCAGTGCGAGCCGCGTGCAGAATGCGTTCGGAGGAAAGATCGTCAGTGTAAGCATAGCCGGTGCGCTCGCCCACAACCACGCGCACGCCGCACCCCGCGGAGATGCCCTGAGAGGCGGACTTTACCATCGACTCATCCACCATCAGCGAGGTCGACGACAGATACTCAAAATAAAGGTCGGCGTATTCCCCGCCTGCGGAAAGGGCTGCTGCCAGGTAGCGTTCCAGGTCCCGCTCGGTAAGGCCGTAATGCTGAAAAAAGAACCGATTTTTATCCACGAGAATTAGATGTCCTTGGACCGGGAAAGACTCCCGGAGGTCAACTTCATTATCCCACATGCCGGTTGGTGCGGCTGAGGTGTGAACCTGGCCTCGGATTGCGCTGGCGAGCTTCGCTCGTCTAGCCAGCCGAAGGCTGCGGTCCCGCGGGTCCAGCGATGGTCATCCGTCACAGACAGGGCCCGGCGGAGATGAAAACATCGCAGTCATGACCCCTGAAGGCTTGGTCCGGACAGTCGAAGATTTTCTGGCGGGAGCGCAGGAAGCAATGGTGTTGGATGACGATGGCTCCGTCCTGTTTGACCTGGCACAGGCAAAGTATTCAGTCTCCGGGGAGCGCAACAAGTGTTTGCTGCACTTGTGGTCGGCTGAGCGCAACATGGTGCGGCGGGTGCTCGAGGTTGAGATCAAGAATGAAGTGCTCCGGCTTTCGGTGCAGCGTCTGGGGCAGGTTCATCCCAGCAAGCTCGAAATCTGCCGGCAGCGGGACCGGCGCACTCCCACCGCAAAACGAGCGGCGCGACTCACCTACCAGCGAAGGCTGCAACGAGCGGTGGAACGGCACTTTCCCACATATGCTGCTTCCCGGTTCAGCACGTCTCCCGATCTGGAACGGTCGTTCGGCCCGATCTATACCCGCGGCGTGCTACGACGGGCGCAGTCCGGGTGTGCCGTCCTCGGAGTGAACGAGCAGGAGACGCAGTCGTCGATTGATGCAGCTTTGACATTCGGCATCTTGTGGCTGCATGCGTGCCGGGAAGCGCAAGTGGGAAAGGCGCATATCGAAGGTCTCAAGTTGTTTGTGCCGCGAGGCAAATCAGCATTAGCCCGAGAACGGATCGCACACCTCAACAGGACCGCCGCCAAGTGGGAACTGTACGAAATGGGCGAGGGCGAAGACGCCATCAGGGAAATTGACATCTCCGACCGCGGCAACGTAAGGACCCGGTTGGTGCGTTGGACCGATGAGACAGCGGCGCGCGAGCGGTTTGCCGCGGCGATTGAGACGGTCCGGGAGTTGATGCCGGAGGTTGAAACCGTCGTCCTTTCGCCGGCAGAGGTCGGGTTTCGATGCCACGGGTTGGAATTTGCGCGAGCCCACCTCCAGCACCAGCCGGGATCGCTGCGCAGTGTGCCGGAAATCGTATTCGGAGTGGGCGCCGAAGAGGAAGCGCTCTCGGATGCAAGTGCAGGCGCATTCCAGCAGCTCGTGCATAGAGTAGGAGAGGTGCGCCACTCTGAGGGTCCTCGCGACCATGTCTTGTGGAGATTGCATCCGGAACGCTGGCTGGAGTCTCTGATCCTGGGCTGCGCGGAGGAAGTTGATGAACGGCTGGATTCCGATCGTCTGTATTCCCAGGTACCCGCATTTTCCGCCTCCGATCGCGCCATGATCGACGTGCTGACGGTGACGCGAAACCGGAGGCTGGCCGTGGTCGAACTGAAAGCTGATGAGGATATCCACTTGCCTCTGCAAGGGCTGGACTATTGGTCGCGCGTGGCGTGGCACCATGCGCGAGGCGAATTCCAGCAGTTTGGATATTTTCCCGGGCAGGAATTTGTCGAAGGAGCCACCACTTCTGTTTCTGGTGGCGCCGGCACTGCATGTACATCCAGCGACCGATACGCTGCTGCATTACCTGTCACCGGAGATCGAATGGACGGTGGTGGGCCTCGATGAGCGATGGAGGGACGGAATCAAAGCTGTGTTTCGAAAGCGTCCGAAAGACTGGCGGCTTCCGATCGCGGGTTAATGAAGTAGCAGACGAGAGCAGGACATAGCGTGCCTCGGCTGGGAACGACAGGACTGCTACTCGCTCCAGGCACCCAGCAGGCGGCGGAGATCTACCAGTTGTCCCAGATGATAAGCGTTGTGATCGGCCATCAGCAGGGCCTCCCGGAGAAGCGTCTGGCCACTTCCCCAGGGGATGCGGGCATACAAATCAGTTTTCTGATTGGCCACCAGGTTCTGCATAGACTTCAAATCTTTGTGGAAGCTGGTGATGGAGGCGCTCCAGGCCGCGGCGCTGGGCGGAGCATCGGTCACAGGCCAGTAGCCATGGGGAAAATCGGGGGACACATGCTTGCGGTTGCGGCTGAATTCAAGGATGTCCCACTGCGCCAGGCGCAGGTGCTCGAGCAGCATCCACGGAGAATGCGCCATGCCTGCAGGTTTTTGCCCCCGCAATTTGGCTGGGATTCCGCCGATTACATCGTCGAAGGTGGCGTGCGCGCCGCCGCCCTTGAGCAGGTAGGTAAGATGCTGGCGGAGTGAATTGTGTTTGTCGGTCATGGGTACGTGCTCCTCGTGATTTCAGGTTTCTCGCCGCGGTAGATGCGGGCGATGCCGCGGACCAGGCGGCGCAGTGGCAACCCGCCTTTGTCATCGTTAAAGAAAATTTCCCCCACCCGGCTGCCGCGATAGAACCAGCGTTTGAGCAGGGCCAGGTGCTCCATGGTTTCCAAAGCGCTGGCCGGCTGCGCGGGAGGAAGCATGGCCAGGGCCTCCTGCACACGGAACTCCATGGATTGGGACTTGGTCTGCTCCGCTGCCTGGATGGCAAATGCGAGTGGGCCGGTGGTGGTTCCAGCGCTGATGCGGAACAGCGCCACCGACCCGGAGATGGCCGATGGCTGCACCATGATCGCGGCCAGTTGATCGATGCGCCGCACGATCTCCGGCAGCTGTCCCTGCACCGGCTTGAGCTTCTCAATTGTGGCATGTAACGTGGCGGCGCCTTCAAATTCCAAAGCTGCCGAGGCCTGGTCGCGCTGCAGGCTGATTTCCCGCAGCAGAGATTCGCCGCCACTGTCGAAGTAGGTGCGAACCCGGGCCACTTCGGCGTGATACTCCCCGTCACTACAGCCCTTGAAGCAGGGGGCCAGGCACATCTTCATTTCGGAGTAGATGCAGCCGGGGAACTGAGGGTCGGGATGGAGATCGTCGACACAGCGACGCATCTTGAAGAAATCCAGCGAATCATTGGCGAACTTTTCCGCCGCCGCGCGTGAAGGGAACGGTCCGTAGTAAAGAGAGCGCCCTCCCGGGCGGCTGAGACGGGTGGTGATGGAGGCGCGCGGGTACTCATTTTCCATGTGCAGCTTGAGCAGCGGAGCAAAACGCAGGCGCAGGCGGTCCGTGTAGGTTTTCGGGAAGACGGAACGCAGCACTCGATACAGGAGAAAGCCGGATTCGAAATCGGAGCCTGTAGTCGAGTACTCGATGAAGCGCACGCGATCGCGCAGGTTCAGTCGGCGGTTTTGCTCGGGAGGGCCGAGCAGGCGTTGCAGACGGCGGCGGAGGTTAGCGGTCCGGCTGACGTAGGGCTCGGCTTGGGGATCGATGGCGCGAAGGAGAAACACGGCCGGCGCGGCTGGGGCCGAGGCGAACACCTCCGCATCGTGATCGGGAGCGAACTCCAGGCGCTCGGTCAGCACTACCTCATTCTAGTGGGAATGAACCACGGAGACACGGAGAGGTCAGTCGTCGGTCGTCAGTCATCAGCAGAACCCGCAGCTCCCAGAAAACCACCTCACTCCGTAGTCCCCTCTAGTCTTGCCGACGACCGAGGACTGACGACTAAAGGTTTAGCGAAAGCTGGCGCTACGGAACTTCTGGCGGAAGTCTTCACCCTCCATCCTAATGATGCGGCACATCTCGTGCAGGCGAGAGCGCATGCGCTCGCCGATGCGGTCGCCCAGAGTTTCATCCCGGGATGCCGCCCTGGCCGGCGACAGCGAACGGGATATGCCTGCTGCAGGCTGGTCTTCAAAATTCGTCGTGATAATCGTAGTGCGCTTTTCGTTATAACGCGTGTTCAGAATCAGGCTGACCGTGTCCCAGACCCATTCCGTGGGCTTGACGGCGCCCAGTTCGTCGAGCACCAGCACTTCCGTTTCGAAAACCGGACGAAGAACCTCAAGTTCAGTCGCCTTGACCGAATCGTTGTAGGAATTCTGGATGTGCTTGAGCAATTCGCGATAATCGTAGAACAGGCACGCGATCCCCTTGCTGAGCATCAATTCCTTGATGATGCCCACCGCCAGATGGGTCTTGCCGACGCCGATGCCGCCAACAAGCAACAGGCCCGTGCCTTCCAGCGGGAACTCTTCCACAAACCGGCACGCTGCCAGGCGCGCGGGAGCCAGGGCGCGATGGGGGCCGTCGGCATCAAAGTTCGATAGCTCACAGGGTTCGTAGCGCTTGGGAATGCGGGCGGCCGCGAGCAAGGTCTGGGCGCGGGTCTGCAAGCGGCAATCGCAGCGGGTGACACGGCGGTCGGGACCGATAATGACTGATTTCCAGCCAGTGCCTTCACAGAGAGGACAAACGTCCGCGGAAACTTTCATGACCTGGGTTCTTTTACCTTGTCTAAACTTTGCACTCGGGAATGCATTTTGCGCAAGTGGCAAAACGGGTCAGCCTGTGCACATCCTGTGGAGTTGCGGACCTCGCTGTGGACAGTTGAGGAAATATAAGCCTGGGTCATATAAGCCTAGGTCATCTTGAGGATCGCCGTCGATGTCGGGACGATCGCGTGCGGTGCGAGCTCCGCCCCACGGTGGACGTTTCCTTGGCGGCATCCCGGATCACCTGCAAGAATTCCTGAGCCTCTCCCCGCAGCGGCCGGTGGCGGGGATGAATGACGTCGATGCTGCGTCCCAGAGGTTCGGCGTCGATAAGCTTGACCATCGCCAGTTTGCCGGAGCGGATCTCCTGCCCCACCGCCAGTTGTGGCAGGAAGGCCATGCCGAGACCACGATCCACGATGCGTTTGGCGGTTTCGATGGTATCCACTTCCAAGGCCACGTTGGGAACCAGGCCGGCCCGGCGGAACAAACTGTGGGTGAGAGTCCAGTCGCTCGAGCCCCGCTCGTAAAAGACCAGCGGCCAGTTGGCCACTTGTTCCAGGCGGGCTCGTCGCGCTGAAGTTGGACCCTGCTTCGGGTGTCCCACCAGCAACAAGGGATCGTCCCGCAAACTGAGGGTTTCAACCTCGGGATGGTTGAGGGAGCGAGCCAGTCCGATTTCGGCCTCATCCTTCAACACCATCTCCAGCACTTCCTTGGACTGTCCGGGGCGGATGGCGATGACGACCTTGGGGTGGGCTCGCTTGAAGCGTTTCAGCACGTCCGGCAGGAAGTAGACCGAGATGGAATGCGCCGCCGCGATCCGCAGCGGGCCGGCGCCGGCGGGCTTGAGTTCATGCACTGCCTGGGCGGCGCGCGATGCAGTACGCAGCAATTCCTCAGCATAGGGACGCAGAATCCGGCCTGCCTCGGACAAAGTCAGGCCGCTGCGGGAGCGGGCAAACAGAGTCGCGCCCATGGATTCTTCCAGCGCCTTGATGCGGGCGCTCACAGCGGGCTGGCTAACGTTCAGAGCTTCCGCGGCGCGATGAAAGCCGCCAAACGTGGCCACGGCGAGGAAGGTCTTGATCTGGTCAATTTCCATTGGCGCACAAAGCCCGGAGCGGTCAGCCATCAGCCTCAGCTTCGCCGCTCGTCGACTGACAACATATTACTATCACTCGTCCGGTTACTGATAGATATTTTCTATCATAACGATTTGAATATTCCGTTTGACCGGAGGCCCCGAACTGCCCAGAATCAGCCTCCGTGGCCGTTTAGAACGGGGCCCTATCCGAGCCTGGATAGTGCGCAAGATTGTTACTCAGAGAGGAAAATCCTTTCCCCCCGTCCGATCGGGTTTTCAGGAGCCGAGCTTTTTATGGCAACCATTCCCGTAAGCAACGTTTCTCTCGAGGGTTTTGCAGTGAACCGCACTCCGCCCGGTTTTGATCCACTGCACGACCTTCCGCAGGGTTTCCTGGAATTCATGGCTCCGCTCCACCACCGTTTTGCTCCCGGGCAGAGATCGCTGGTTGAGGACCGCCATCGCGCCCTGGCGGAGGCCCACGTGGGCGAGAAACCGGTTCACCTGTTTCCCGGAGATGCAGTGAGGAGAGGCTGGCGAATCCAGCTGCCGGAGTGGTGCCAGGACCAGCGCAACCAGATGACGGGACCGGCCGACGACGCCGACCTGGTGGTCAAAATGCTCAATTCCGGCGCCCCCGGCGTGATGCTCGATCTGGAAGACTCCATGGTGAACGAATGGGAGCACCAGCGGCTGGGAGTGGAGAATATCCTGCAGGCCCTGCGCGGCACGTTAACGTATTTCGACAAGAAGCGGGACCGGTTGGTGGGGATTGAGCCCAAGCCGACGGTGATCTGGATTCGGCCGCGTGGCCTGCACATCCAGCAGGGTGGGATTTTCAGCGAACTGACGTCGGCGTCGCTGTTCGACGTGGCCCGCATCGTGTACCGGGTCGATCCGGCGGAACTGAAGCATCCTCTGTGTTTCTACATTCCCAAGTCTGAGTCTGCCGAAGAGGCGTTGTGGTGGCGCGATCTGTTTCAGGCCCTGGCCGAGGCACGGGGTTGGCCGCGCAACTACATCAAGTGCATGGCATTGGTGGAGTCGCATCCCCTGGCTTTCCAGATGGAGGAATTTCTCTACCACCTGCGTGATCACATTCTTGGTCTGAACCTGGGGCGCTGGGATTACATGGCCAGCCTCATCCATTTCAATCTGGATGATCCGGATTGGGTACTGCCCGACCGCAACACGATTCCTTCCAGCGTTCCTTTCTTCCAGAACCTGCGGGAACTGATGCCGGAAGTCTGCCACAAGCGCGGGGTGCTGGCCATCGGTGGAATGACGGCGCTGTATCCCAGCCGTGAGGACGCGGAACTGAATGCGCGGGCGCTGGCGGCGCTGGAGAAGGACAAGAAGAACGAAGCCGACTGCCTGATGGATGGCGCGTGGACGGGGCATCCCGACCAGAACCAGATTGCCATTGAGCAGTTTCCGTTGCCTAACCAGTTGCAGGAGCGAAGGGCGCACGCCGAACGCTATCCCAACCTGCGGCCGGTCCCGAACCACGTCGGCCAGCGAACCCTTGCCGGGACGCGGGCGGCGGTACGGACCGTGATCCGTTATCGCAACGGCGTACTCAATGGCAAAGGCGCCAGCCTGCTCGATGGCTACATGGAAGACCTGGCCACCGATCGCATTTACCGGCTGATGATTGCGCAACGGCTGCGGCACAACGGACACGTCCCGGTCACCGACGACGCCGGGAACATGGTCGTGCACACGTCCGGGTTGATCACAAGATTATTTGACGAAGAACTGGAGAAATTGCTGGCGAATCCGGGACGCGATCCGGGAACGGCGGAAACCTTCCGCGAGGCGCGCCGGATCAGCGAAGCGATGGTGGTGAACGGAGAGTTTGATCCGGTTTGAAGTCAGGAGGGCGAGACGCCCTCCCGACATCCGGCGGGGACGCCGGCGCTACGGAATACGGCGCTACAAAGGACACTCATGGCAACGAATGGCAAGGCTTCACATCTGGCAATGGACTGGGCAACGAATCCACGTTGGGCGGGAGTCACGCGCCCTTATGGCGAACCGGACGTTCTGCGGCTGCGCGGATCGCTGGCCATCGAGCACACGCTGGCCCGGCAGGGCGCGGAGCGGCTCTGGAACCTGCTGCACAGCGAGTCCTACGTTGCCGCCCTGGGCGCCATGACGGGGAACCAGGCGATCCAGCAGGTGAAGGCCGGCCTTTCGGCAATTTACGTCAGCGGCTGGCAGGTGGCGGCCGACGCCAACGATGCCGGTCATATGTATCCCGATCAGAGTCTGTACCCTGCCGACAGCGTGCCCAATCTCGTCCGTCGCATCAACCAGGCCCTGACCCGGGCCGATCAGGTCCACCACGCCGAGGGGAAGAACGGCATGCGCTGGTTCGCGCCCTTGATCGCCGACGCGGAAGCGGGATTCGGCGGCAACCTCAACGCGTTCGAGTTGATGAAAGCCATGATCGAGGCGGGGGCGGCCTGCGTTCACTTCGAAGATCAGCTGTCCTCAGCCAAGAAGTGCGGACACTTGGGCGGAAAGGTGCTGGTGCCGACCGTGGAAGCCATCCAGAAGCTGGTGGCAGCGCGGCTGGCCGCAGACTGCCTGGGAGTACCCACGCTGATCATGGCACGGACCGACGCCCACAGCGCCTATCTTCTGACCAGCGATACAGACCCCCGGGACCGCGAGTTCCTCACCGGCAACCGCACTGCGGAAGGCTTTTTCTGCATCCAGGGCGGTCTGGATTCGGCCATCGCGCGCGGTCTTTCTTACGCGCCTTATGCCGACCTGATCTGGTGCGAGACTTCGGAACCGAACCTCGGGGAAGCCCGCCGCTTCGCTGAAGCCATCCACGCGAAATTTCCGGGAAAGCTGCTGGCCTACAACTGTTCGCCGTCCTTCAACTGGAAGAAGAAGCTGGACGACGCCACCATCGCCTGCTTCCAGCGCGAACTCGGCGCCATGGGATACAAGTTCCAGTTCATCACGCTGGCCGGCTTCCACGCCCTGAATTTAAGCATGTTCGAGTTGGCCCGGGCCTACAACCTGTCCGGCATGAGCGCTTACTCCCGCCTGCAGGAAAAAGAGTTCGCCAGCGCCGAGCGTTACGGGTACGAAGCAGTGAAGCATCAGCGCTTTGTGGGCACCGGATATTTCGACATGGTGACCCAGGTGATCGCGGGCGGCAATTCCTCCACCACCGCGCTGGCGGGCTCCACCGAGGCGGAGCAGTTTACTGCCGGCAAACCGCCAGTGGACTCGACCGCAGATTTTGCAGGGACCGAGTACGCCCCGCCACTCCCAAGCGAGGTGACGAAGCCCCGGATGCGGGCATAACGATTTTTTCGGCCGAAGAGAGCCACTTTCTGAGCGTCCCCGGCAGGGAGAGTGGCCTTTTTTCTGCGCCGGCTGGGCTTTCATGAGCGCGGTGTTCCGAATGCGGCAACAGGCGCGGATTTCCACAGGTTGACAATCCTACAGGACGGTAGCTAAATAGGGCCGCTAGGTTTCCCCACTCAGCGAGTGCTTCCTTTCCTCCTCTGCGCGCGCTGGGGGACCAACGAAACCTGCCAGGAGAAAAGATGAACAAAGCTGATCTCATTGACCGAATCGCAGCTAGCTGCCACATCAGCAAAGCGCAGGCAGCCACGGCTATCGACACCACTGTCGACAGCATCACTTCTGCTTTGAGGAAAGGGGATCGGGTAGCGTTGATTGGTTTTGGCACGTTCTCTGTCTCGCAGAGAAAAGCCCGCAACGGGCGCAACCCGCAGACAGGCGCCACCATCAAGATCGCTGCCCGGAAAGTCGCCAAGTTCTCATCCGGGGCCGAGCTCAAGAAAGCGGTAAATCGCGGCAAGTAGGGCCTGGTCAAATCGAAGGCGTTCAAACCGAAAACGTTCACATGGAAAACGGCAGGAGGTCGGTCCTGCCGTTTTTCTTTTTATGGAAGACGTAACCGCCCGCCCGAAGTTGCTGAATCCTCCGTCAATCCTTTAGAATCTAATGCTCGAATCAAGTTTGGAGACCCATGAAGGCAGCCATTCATCCCGCTTACAACGAAGTGCGCGTCATGTGCGCGTGCGGCAACAGTTTTATGACCCGTTCCACTCACAAGGGCGACATCCACGTGGAAATCTGCTCTAACTGCCATCCGTTCTTCACTGGCAAGCAGAAATTGCTGGATACGGCCGGGCGTGTGGAACGCTTCCGGCGGAAGTACGCCAAGGCGGAACCGGTTAAGAAGTAACTTCGGCCACGGATTTTCGCGGATTCTCAGCCCCTGCGGCGGCGGGGGCTTTATTTTTGGAGGGGCAGGTAGAATAGAGTCGTGCGCAAGTTCTGGGACAATTCGGGGCCGGACGCGGGCGAGGGCGCCCGCGCCACATCGGCAAAGCCCGTCCCTTCTTCGGTCGTGATTGGTGGGGTGAGGATTGCTCCGGCCACCGTGCTGGCACCCATGGCCGGCGTTACCGACACTGTCTTCCGCCGCTTCATCCGCAACCTGGGTGGGTGTGGGCTGATCATGACCGAGTTCACCTCGGCGGACGGCGTTCTCCGCGCCAAGGATCAAAAGGCCAAGCGCTACCTGCATTTCTACGTTGACGAGCATCCCATTTCGGCTCAGCTTTTTGGCAGCGATCCCGGGGTGATGGCTGAGGCTGCCCGCATGGTCGAGGATCTTGGCTTCGATCTGGTGGACCTCAATCTGGGGTGTCCGGCGAAGAAAGTCGTGAAGTGCAACGGAGGGTCGGGCCTGCTGAAAGACTTGCCGGCCATCGGGAAGATTTTCGAGGCGGTGCGGGCCGCGGTCACGATTCCGTTTACGGTGAAATTCCGCGCCGGCTGGAACGACGAAAATCTGGTCTGCGTCGAGTTAGCGAAGATGGCGGAAGACTGCGGTCTGTGCGCGGTGGCGCTGCACGCCCGCACCCGCGAGCAGGGCTACAGCGGCCAGGCCCGCTGGGACTGGATTGCGGCGGTCAAGCAAGCGGTAAAGATTCCCGTGGTTGGGAATGGCGACATCCGGACGCCGGAAGACGCCTGCGCCATGGTGGCGCAAACGGGATGCGACGCAGTCATGATCGGGCGGACGGCGCCGTCGAATCCTTGGATCTTTAGGCAGATTGAGCAATACACGGTTGGGTTGGGAAACGGCCGTGCGGGGCCGGGTCCCTTCGACGTTGCTCAGGGCAAGCTTCGATCCGGCCAGGCCGAGCTTAGCTCGGCAGTGGCCCTTGAACTCCCTGCCGGGCTTCGCCCGGCTCAACCGGGTCAGAGACCCGGTTCCACACAGTCCGCCTCGCTCTATGACCAGCCCAGCGAAGCCGACCGCTACCAGATGATCCGGACTTACTTTGAAATGCTGATCGAAGAAGAGATGCCGGGAGCGGAAGGCAAGATGA
Source organism: Terriglobales bacterium (assembly GCA_035937515.1). Lineage (GTDB taxonomy): Bacteria > Acidobacteriota > Terriglobia > Terriglobales > Acidobacteriaceae > JAIQFF01. The sequence goes on from DASZHW010000025.1 coordinate 75,778, forward strand.
AGCAGTTTACTTCCTGGTTCACTCATGGAGTGGCGGGCGGGGCAGCGCTGCGCAAGGCGATCTACGAATCCAAGAGCCGGATAGAGATTCTGACCAGCGTGGAAGAATTCTTCGAGAACCGACTGGAGACGTGTGGCGCGGGCGCCCTCGGCCGCGCGGTTTGAGTTCAATCCCTTGGAGGGGCTTCATTGCAGGGGATTAGCCTGAATCGCAATTCCCGCACCCGCGCCGCGAGTGTAAATGCCTGTCGGAAGTATGTCTTTTAGAAGGTCTGCGGCAGCATGACGAAGATTGAAAGCTGGCCTCTATGGTTGCAGTAGTTGGTAATATTAAACTGCCGCTCGGGTAGAGCCCCACTCCTTCATACATGGAGGGGTGGAGCCCCCGGCTTGCTCAGCGGCAGCGCGTTATCGTCCCCTGGCGAAAAGGTCAGACATTGTATCCACGTGTTGGTCGCAGGCATGGTTCAGGCAGCCAAGCCCGAAGCCGGCCTCGAGGGTTTTAGTCAGCGAGAAGTGGGTGTAAAAATGCCCACTCTGGACGCCGTGGACCCCATAGTTGGTATCCACGATCACCAGCACCTTGTTCACGTTGGGCACGAAGCTGTAATCATTTTCATCCCACACCACCACAATCGCGTTGCGGCCGTTTCCCCACCCAGGAGAATTGTGAATCGCGCCCACAATCGCTCTTAAGGTGAGGTCGCCGACATAAATCAGTGCCGGGTTCAGGCCGGCTTGTGAGCCGTCGGTGGTGGGATCAAAGGCGCACTGAGCGCCGCCGTTGCCGCGTCCGTGCTGATCGTTGCACTGGTTGGGCGAAATGAGTGCTAGCGAGGGAAAGCGGCCGGAGCTCAGGTCGTCGTAAAGGCCACCCTTGCCTTCGAAGCCCACGACGTTGGCCAGGCTATTGTTGGAGTCGTGGCCGTCCTGCATACTCTTGAAATACACAAATGGGTTGTGCTTGGCGGCATACAGTTTGAGGAATGCGTTCGAGCCGCCAAGGCTGTCGGGGATGGTCGAGAGGTCGGTGAAGAAACCGTCGTTGTAGGCGATGCCGTCAGCTCCGCCTGGTGGCAGACTCTCCTGATAGCTCTTCCAACGGCGACCCTTCTCTGCCAACTGATCTCCAATCATCTTGCCAACAGTGTTGGGGGCGGCCGGAATCGATCGACCATCAATGCTGATTAAGCCCGGTGGGCAGGGGTCGAGCACATCCGGATTTGGACACTGGTTCGTGGTGTCGACGGCCGGCGTCTCGGCATCCGTGCCGGTGCCCGCGATGGGGCAAATGCTGGAGCTTGCGGGAAAGTCGGAATTCGTAGTGGGAGGGGGCCCAAGATTGGGCGTGCAGTTTTGGTCGTGCCAGTCGGGAGCGTTATCGCTGCGCACACCAAAGTTCGATCCCCCCACGATTTCCAAATAGTTGGTGGAACTGGGATGGCCGACCGCGAAGTAATTCTTCGTGGAATTGGCGGATTTTGCATATTGGTTAGCGAACGGCGCGGCCGGGTTTCCAACGATTTGGCTGTAACCGTGGTTCTCCATCATGATGACGAAGACGTGGTCCAGATTGGGAACGCCGTTGGGAACGGAGCCTTCAGCGGCGAACATAGTGCATACCAACCCTGTGGCCAACAGACCCAGAATTGCGGTTTTTTTTCGCATCGCAGTCACCTTTTTCAGGAAAGTAGTCGGGCCCGTGTGCTCGCTTGGCATCGGGCTCGACTCCGGCACGGTAGAGTAGGATGATTACGGTGCAATGACAGGGAAGTTAAGATTCGGTAAATGGCAGTTGTTTCCGCGCAGACTCTACTCCTTATGACCAGGGGTTGGAGGGGGTTATTATTCCGCCCGACTCGCGTTGTTGGCGAAATATCTCAGTTACACCAACTATCTTTGGAACCTTCAGGTTCCTGCTGGTCTATCCGTTTTTTTACACATGGCGAGCTGCGCTTGCCCGCCCAGAGGAGGGACGTCTGGGCCTACGTGGTCCTTGCCGTCCACACTAAGCCCAGCGCCGTTCGGACTTCGAGCAAATGCCTCACGCCTCGGAAAGGTGGGAGCTGTGCTGGAAGTGGTATTGCAGGATTTTCGCGGCCAGGGTCGGGCTCACGGTACCCGCCTCAGTTTCGACGGTGCGAACGACTTCACCGCGGCAAACTACTTCCGCCGCGGCCAAGCCTGCGATTTCTGCCGGCAGCACGAGATTGATCTCGAGCTGCGCGTTGGGAGCCACTGATTCCTCCGCCCGGAAGAGCATGCCGGAGCGGCTTATGTTTTCGGTGGTGCCTTCGCGCCAGCCGCTTTCCCCCACCAGCCGGTATTTCAGCGGCAGGTGGAGATCGAAGCGGGTAGCGCGGAAGGGGGAGGAAATCTTGTTACGAGTTCGGGCGATTGGTGCGGATTGAGCTAAGCGAGCAGACATCTGTACCTCCTGAGGGAGTGGGGTGTCGAGCACCTCTCGCACTTTTGCCTGAAGTGCGGGGAGGGTAAAGGGCTTCTGGAGCAGGGTTATGCCTTCGTCCAGCGTGCCGTTGTGGCCAATGTGATTCTCCGTGTATCCCGACATATAGAGCACCCGCATCTCGGGACGGTTGGGCGAAATCTGATTGGCCAGTTCGCGCCCGTTCATTCCCGGCATGATGACGTCCGTCAGCAGCAGGTGAATGGGGCCTTTGTGAGCATGGGAGAGCCGGATGGCGGCGGTGCCATCGGCCGCATCGAGAACGCTGTATCCCTGGTTACCCAGAGACTGGCGCGTGAGGCGGCGGAGATTTTCTTCGTCCTCTACCAGCAGGACGGTTTCATGACCGGGCCCGGGCTGTTCCTGGGCGGCGGCAGGCTGCATGGCCTGGGGCAGGCCTGCCTCGCCCAGCCGCGGCAGGTAGACCTTGAAGGTCGTGCCCTTGCCGGCCTCGCTGTAGACCCAGATGTAGCCTTCGCTTTGCTTGATGATGCCGTAAACCGTGGAAAGGCCGAGGCCCGTGCCCTTCAACCCTTTGGTGGTGTAGAAGGGCTCGAAGATGTGAGTCTGGGTTTCGGCATCCATGCCCATCCCGGTGTCGCTGATGGCGAGCATCACGTAGTCGCCAGGCTTCACCGCGGCATGGAAACGGGTGTAGTTGGCATCAAAGGTGACGTTGGCGGTCTCAATGGTCAATTTGCCGCCCTGGGGCATGGCGTCACGCGCATTGACCGCCAGGTTCATGATGACCTGTTCGATCTGGCCCGGGTCGGCTTTCACTGCGCCGATGTCGGAGCCGGGAACCATCACCAGATCGATGTCTTCCCCGATCAGGCGAGTGAGCATTTTCAGGTTCTCGGTGACCACGCCGTTCAGGTCCACCACCTTGGGGGCGAGCATCTGCTTGCGGCTGAAGGCGAGCAATTGGCGGGTGAGCGAGGTAGCGCGCCCGGCGGCGTTGGCGATCTCCTGAGCGTGGCCCCGCAGCGTCGGATCGGGCCCGATGCGATCCAGCAGGAACTCGGAATATCCCGAAATGACCATCAGGAGATTATTGAAATCGTGAGCGATCCCGCCGGCCAGACGGCCGATGGCCTCCATCTTCTGAGCCTGGCGAAGCTGCTGTTCCAGGGCACGGCGCTCGGTGACGTCCTCGGCAAAGAGCTCGAAGAAGATGGTTTTGCGGTCGTCCCGAAAGGCGCGCCCGGAGAGGCGCACATTGATGATGCTGCCGTCCTTGCGAGCCCAGTCGGCGGCCAGTCCCTGGAACTTCTGCAGCGTGCGAAGGTAGTCGGCGAGGCTGAACCACTGCTGGGTATCGGAATGCAGGTTGGCCAGATTGCGGCCCACCAGTTCCGCCCCGCTGGCATAACCCAGCATGGAGACAAAGGCAGGATTCACGTCCAGCAGAATGCCCCCCGAGTCGCAGCGGCATACGCCATAGGGGGCATGAGTCACCAGGGACCGGAAGTTGATCTCTGAACGGCGCAGCCCTTCCTGGGCGGAGCGCAACGCGGCGTTGAAGAAGCAGATCAGTCCCGCCACGATCACAAACAGCGTCAGATGTATGATCGCCCGGTGATATTCGGTGGGAGTTCGCGCCCCAGCGAAGGAAAAATACGCGCTTACGGTCAGGGCGAAAGAAGTGGCGACCAGGCCCGGTTTCCATCCCCCGTACCAGGCGCTGACCATGATGGCGACGGCAAAGACGACCAGCCGGCTCTCGACCACGTCGGAGAGCAGGAATGCCGGAATCAGTGCCAGAATAATGCTGAGAACGGCGACGCCGTATCGGAGGATTGGGGCCCGAGCCGGAGGAATGTAGCGGTTGCGAAGAAGGGGGAACTTCGCTCGCATGAGACAACTCTAATTCCCAGAATGGGATGGCGCGAGTTACGGGAGTTCATCTGCAGTCTGGCCAGCTGACATAGGACAGGAGAGCAACGGCGGCGAGGCAACCCGTCCGTCCGTGTGAGCAACCGGGCGAATGATTTAACGCGGGATCACAAGAGGTGCCGGTGGATCTTCTGACGCCACCAAGACCTTGCGCGCAGTGCTCTGAATACGGGAGACTTACACCTCAATGAATATCGGCTTGTTCGGCGGCACTTTTGATCCGATTCATCACGGGCATCTCGCCTTGGCGCGGGCAGCCAGGGAGCGCTTCCAACTGGGCCGCATCTACTTCGTGCCGGCGAGCGTTCCGCCGCACAAACAACGCCAGCCGCTGACAGCCTACCCGCACCGCTATGCCATGGTGGGGCTCGCGACAGCAGGGGAGAAAGCGTTTGTACCGTCGCTACTCGAGGCTCCGGAGACAACTCCCATCCCAACTGCCGGCGGTAAGGGAAAGCAGGCGCAACATGCCACGCCCGGGGCGAACTACAGCATTGACACCGTCCGCCGTCTCAAGGAATCGCTGAAGAGTAGTGACAAGCTATTTTTTATGATCGGCATCGATGCCTTCGCCGAGATTGCGCAATGGCGCGAGCCGGAGGCGCTACTGCGGGAATGCGAGTTCATCGTAGCCAGCCGTCCTGGATATTCTCTCGCCGATGTTGCCAACGCCCTGCCCGAGAAGCTTCGTCCTGCTCGCGCCGTGAGCCAGCCTTTCGCCAAGCAGCCGGCCAAGGGAGACCTGGTACTGACGGGAGCGACGGTGCACTTGCTCGAAAATGTTCACCAACCGGTCTCGGCGACAGCCATCCGGGAGGCGGTCATCGCGAAGAAGCCGTTGCGCAAGTTTGTGGATCCGGCGGTGGAGGAGTACATCCGAAAGGAAGGGCTGTATCTGTAGTCTTCAGTCGCGGTCGTCAGGTCGAACCGATGCCCCCCTTAATTCCGTACCTCGGCTACAATGGACTTGCCCAACAACCACCAAGGACCTCGACTAATCCCGCATGAAGAAGAACGATTTGAAGCTACAAGTCTCTGAAGCCATCCGTGCCTGCCTGGAAAAAAAGGCAGAAGAAATCACGATATTAGAACTGGAAAAGGGATCGGGGCCGTTCACCGATTATTTCGTCGTGTGCAGCGGCACCAATCCACGGCAGGTGCAGGCCATCTCGGACGAGGTGGAGGAACGCCTGGAGCGTGCCGGGATGCGGCCCAATCAGATCGAAGGGTACAAGCAGGCGGAGTGGGTGTTGCTGGACTATGTAGACTTTGTGGTCCACATCTTCTCGGAAAAAGCGCGGAAGTTCTACGATCTGGAGAGGCTGTGGAAATCGGCCCGGCGCATGGAACCCGCCGATCTAGTGGCCGGCCCCCGCGGACAAAAGCGAGTCGCCATACGCGGTTTGAGAAAGAAGCGGGCCTAGCGAGCACCCCCGGTTTCAAAACTCATCTCCTGCCTGGACGTCCTCTACGTCCCTGGTGTCCTCTGTGGTTAAATCGGTTGGGTGAAGCTTAAAGTTGCCTGGATCGGAAAGACCAAGGAACCGGCTATCCAGTCGTTGACGGATGAGTATTTGAAGCGCCTGTCGCGCTACGCCGAGGTGGAAGGGCTCACGCTGAAAGACGAGGCTGCAGTCTTGCGACTTGGCGCTCGAGATGCGCGGCCGGCCAGGCACACGCTGGTGCTGCTGGACAGCCGGGGAAAGCAGTTCTCGTCGGAGGAGCTGGCGAAGTTTCTGGAGGACTATCGGGAGCGAACCCCCCTTCCGCTGCTGTTCGCGGTGGGGCCCGCCGATGGATTCAGCGAGCCGGCAAGGCAGGCCGCCACTCTAATATTGTCGCTCGGCAAAATGACGCTGGCGCACGAACTTGCGCGGGTGGTGTTGCTGGAGCAACTCTACCGCGCCTTCACCATCCTCAGTGGCCATCCTTATCACGTAGGTCATTAAAAAGCTGAAATTCAGCCGATGTACCTTCGTGATGTTTTTCACACCCCGGTCGTGGGTTAGAGTAGGCATACAACTTCACCGGGTGTTCAGCCCTCCCGACCAAAGGACTCGTGCCATGAGAAATCCGTTTGAAGTGTTACGAACCAAGGAACAGGAAGTCGCCAAGATCAGGCGGGAAATTGATGCCTTGCGCATCACCATCCAATTGATTGGCGACGACAAAGTGACTGCGCCTCCGCTGGATGCGAAAGTGGACCTGCGCGCCGTCATCGAAATGCCGTAACCCGCTGCCGCGCAGCGGTCTCACAGATAGCGATCAACTCTGCCATCCAGCCAGGCTGGGAGTGGGAAGGTCTGTGCCCGGAAGGATCTGTGCCCGGGCAACGCTGGACTTGTGCGCCCAGGTAGTTGACGACGCCCGTCGTCCAGCATCCCTTTATGTCCTAAAACAGGTACAATCAATAGTTTGCCGGATATGCCGGACATCCGACGTGGTCTCATCATCGTGAATACCGGCCCGGGCAAGGGCAAGACTACAGCCGCCATGGGCACGGCTTTGCGGGCGGTGGGCCAGGGCATGCGCGTCCTGATGCTGCAGTTCTTGAAGGGGTCCTGGCATTATGGCGAACTGGACGCCGTGAAGGCATTCGGCGACAAGTTTGTCATGAAGCAGATGGGACGCGGTTTTGTGAAAGTCGGGGCGGAGAAGCCCGATCCGGAAGATGTTCGCATGGTGGAAGAGGCTTGGACCGAAGCCGCGGAGGCGATTCAGTCCGGCGCCTGGGACCTGGTCATCCTGGATGAAATCAACTACGCCATCAGCTACGGGATGCTCGATCCGGCCAAAGTGGTGGAGACTCTGAAGAGCAAACCCGAAATGGTGCACATCATCTTGACCGGGCGGAATGCCCATCCGACAATTGTCGAGATCGCGGACACGGTGACCGAGATGCGCCAGGTCAAGCACGCCTACGAGAAGGGCGTGATGGCGCAGAGAGGGATCGAATACTAATTTGGTAATTGAGTAATTTTGTAATTTGGTAATTGAAAAACCAGCCGGCCCCATGCCGGCTCGGAAGTTCAAATTACAAAATTACGAAATTCCCCAATTACTCAATGCTTTCTTATGACCTGGTTCAAACGCCAATCCGGTGAGCTGGACACTTCGGGAGAGCGCAAGGTTCGCACCGAGGGCTTGTGGGTGAAGTGTGACACCTGCCGGCAGATCATCTGGAAAAAGGACCTGAAAGAGAACCTGAATGTCTGCCCCAAGTGCGACCGGCACTTCCGTATCGATGCCCGCACCCGGCTGGCCCAGTTGCTGGATGACAACGAGTACGAAGTCTTTGACGCGAACCTGGCCTCCACCGACCCGCTGAAATTCGTCGATCTCAAGGCTTACTCGGTACGCCTGAAGCAGGCGCAGGCTGACACTGGTCTGAAGGATGCAGTGATCAATGCCCGCGGCAAGCTGAACGGCCGCCCTATCATTGTGAGCTCGATGGAGTACGCGTTCATCGGAGGAAGCATGGGGGCCGTGGTGGGCGAAGCCATCACGCGAGCGATCGAAGAGGCTACGGAAAACAAGTCGCCTATCGTGATTGTTTCTGCCTCGGGCGGAGCGCGCATGATGGAGGGCGTGATCAGCCTGATGCAATTGGCCAAGATCTCGGCGGCTCTGGCGCGGCTGGATGAGGCGAAAGTCCCTTATATATCGGTGCTGACCGACCCGACCACCGGAGGCGTGACCGCGTCTTTTGCCATGCTGGGCGACCTGAATATAGCCGAGCCCGGAGCCCTGATCGGATTCGCGGGCCCCAGGGTCATCGAGCAGACCATCCGGCAGAAGCTTCCCCAGGGCTTCCAGAGGAGCGAGTTTCTCCTCCAGCACGGCATGCTGGATGCGGTGGTGCATCGCAGACAACTCAAGCCGTATATCGGGCGGGCACTGGAGTTTATGGCTCAGTCGTCTGGAGATCAGTCGTCGGTCGTCAGTCGTCAGACGACGGCTTAAGACTCAGTGCTCAGCCCTCAGCTTTCAGCCAACCCGGTTTGATGTCCATTCGAGGTCTCTTCACTTACGTTGGCTGCAGCCCGGTGGCAAGGCTGAATCCAAAGTTGCAAACTAATAATCTGAGAGCTGATAGCTGAAGGCCGGGAGCTCGCCTTTGTCCTACGAAACCGCCATTGCGCGCTTGTACGCGCTTGGCCATGAACTGGCCCAGACGCCTTCCCACAAATTCGATCTGGCGCACATGCGTGTGCTGCTGGGCGCGCTGGACAATCCGGAACGGCAATTTCCGGCGCTCCTGATCGCGGGCACCAATGGCAAGGGCTCGACTGCGGCTACGCTGGCTTCGATCCTGCGGGCCTCCGGCCTGAAAACGGGGCTGTATACCTCTCCCCATCTGACACGAATCAACGAACGCATCCAGATTGGCGGAGAACCGGGCATGGATAGTCCGATCATTGACGGTCAGATCACGGATGATCAGATCAGTGACGGCGACTTCGCTCTGGTGCACGATCTGGTGGACCGCACCGCCGAACGCCTGGTCGGCGAAGGCGAGTTGCCCTGGCACCCCAGCTTCTTCGAGATGCTGACCGCCATCGCGTTCGAGTATTTTGCCCGCCGGAAGGTAGACATTGCGGTGCTCGAAGTCGGCATGGGCGGGCGGCTGGACGCCACCAACGTGGTGGAGCCTCGAGTCAGCGTAATTACCGACATTTCGCTCGATCATCAGAAGTTTCTGGGCAACACGGTGGCGGAGATTGCGGCGGAAAAGGCGGGAATCATCAGGCCCGGCGGCGTGGTGGTGACGTTGCCCCAGCAGCCGCAAGCCAACGACGTGATCGGGAACACGATCCTGGAGCGAGGGGCGCGCGCCGTAAACGCGGTGCCGTACGTGCCGCCCCTCACGCATGGTTCGGCACATTCGGAATTCCGCCTCCTTTGCGGCGACGCGAAGCCCCAGCACGCGACTTACTATGCCGTGGAGGTCATGGGCAAACCGATTCTGATTACGTCTCGCCTGGTGGGGCGCCATCAGGTGCGAAACATCGCTCTGGCTATTGCCGCGGCGGTGGAGCTGGCCCGGCAGGGTTTTCCGATTTCGCCGGAATCTATCGAACGCGGTGTGCATGAGACCAATTGGCCGGGACGTTTCCAGATCATTCCGGCCATTGCGGGCCAGCCGGAATTCATCCTCGACGTTGCGCACAACCCGGCGGGAGCATGGGCCTTACGTTCCGCGCTGTCGGCCGGGTACGCCGATCGTTCTCTGACCTTTGTTTTTGGGGCCATGCGGGACAAGGCCATCGGCGAGATGGCGGAGATTCTGTTCCCCCTGGCCCAACGCGTGATCGCCACCCACGCCGATAATCCGCGGTCGGCCACGCCGCAAGAGATTCGGCAAGCTGCGTCCCGCACCTCAACCCCGATCGAGGAGGCCCCCGACGTGGCCACGGCTCTGGCGCTGGCGGGAGTTTCTGTGGAAACGGGTAATGTGGTGGTTATTACCGGTTCGATATACATTGTAGGAGAGGCGATGCGGCGGCTCGGCGTGAGCATCTAATCGATGTGGCTTCAGTGAAGACTCCCATCAACGAAATCGACGATCGTCCGCTTGAAGGCGAGATAGCCGCGGGCGTGCGCTCGTCTCCCTCGGTCACAGTGGCCGGCCTGGCGCGCCACGGATGGCTCAGTCGTCTGCGTTCGTATTTCATTTTCGATCCGCTGATCTGGATGTATACGGTGGTTCTTGGAATCATTTCTATCCCGGTATCCCTGTTCGGGGACAAGGGCCGCATCCTGCACGGGTTCGCGCGTTTCTGGTCAAAGCTGATCATGAAGACGATTTGCTCGCCCACGAAAGTGACCGGGCTGGAAACTCTGGACACATCGAAGGCGTATGTTTACGCGGTAAACCATGCCTCCGCGCTCGATATCCCGGTGCTCTATGTGTATCTACCCTTTGAGTTCCGCATCGCCTTCAAGAGAGAATTGCTGGCCTATCCAATCGTGGGGTGGCACCTCAAGCGATCGGGACAGATTTGCGTCGACCAGCAGAACCCGGCACGGTCGATCGGCAGTATCCGCTCGGCGTTGAAGAGTCTGAAGAGTGCCATGCCGTTCGTGATCTTTCCCGAAGGCGGCCGCACCCCCGACGGCCAGATCAAGCCGTTCCTGGCGGGAGCATTTTTCCTGGCCATCAAGGCGCAAGTGGATGTGGTGCCGGTGGCGCTGGTGGGAACCTACGAACTCCTGCCGATGAACACCTACCACATCAAGTGCCGCCCGCTGGAAATGCGCGTAGGCGAGCCTATCTCGACCGCCGGATACACGCTCAGGAACATGGAGGCGCTCTCGGATAGAGTACAGAAGGCAGTGGAAGATCTGCACAAAGGGCAGCTGTCGGTTCTCAGCGATGAGTAGTCAGAAAAATTCAGCGTCTGACCACTAGGAGGCCGCGTCCGCGGGTTGCAGACGAAGCTCTTCCACTTTCTCCGCGATCGCGTACTTCAGATCTTCAATCCCTTTGCCAGTCACGGCGGAGATGGGAAACAACTCCAACTTTTCCTTCTTGCAATACCGCTTGAGCTTGGCCAGGTTCTCTTTATTGGCCACGTCGATCTTGGAAGCCACCATGAGCACGGGCTTCTCTTCCAGGTGTGCGCCAAAGCTGGCCAGCTCTTCAGCGATGACCTCGACGTCTTTCACCGGATCGGTCCGGCCGCTGGCGTCGGAGACATCGACCAGATGCACCAGCAGGCGGGTGCGCTCGATGTGCCGTAGGAACTGGGTTCCCAATCCGGCGCCTGTGTGCGCACCTTCGATCAGGCCGGGAATATCGGCGACGACAAAGCTTTTCTCCTCAGGCGGCCGGCCCACGACCACCACGCCCAGGTTGGGCTGCAGGGTGGTGAAGGGATAGTCGGCAATCTTGGGCCGCGCCGCCGAGATGCGGGAGATCAGTGTGGATTTGCCCACGTTGGGGTAGCCGACCAGTCCGACATCGGCGAGCAGCTTCAACTCCAGGCGAAAAACGCGTTCTTCGCCGGGGCGTCCCGGTTCGTGCTCCCGCGGGGCCTGATGGGTTGACGTGGCAAATCGCGCATTTCCCCGCCCGCCGCGGCCGCCGCAGGCAATGACGATGCGATCGTCGGGACGAGAGAAGTCGTGTACTTTCTCTCCGGTTTCGTCGTCGTACACGATCGTGCCCACCGGGACCTTCAGCAGGACGTCCACACCTTCGCGTCCGGTGCGGTTCGAGCCTTCGCCATGCCGTCCGCGCTCCGCTTTGTATTCTGGATTGAAACGGAAGTGTACCAGCGTGTTGTGGCGCTCGCTGGACTCCATGATTACGTCCCCGCCCTTGCCGCCGTCTCCGCCGGAGGGGCCGCCGCGCGGGACGAACTTCTCCCTGCGGAAGGCCATGCAGCCATTGCCGCCGTCGCCCGCTTTGACCCGGATTTTGGCCTCGTCGATAAACATAAAATCAGCCGTCAGCCCTCAGCCGAACCACCAACCAAGCGGGGACAGCCGCCCCCGGCTGTCCTGGCCGAGCAAGGCTCGGCGGGGAATTTAGTGACCGCTAAAGCTGACAGCTGAGAGCTGAAACAAAAAAGCCCCGGCCCGTGCCGAGGCTCCGGGCCGCCGAGCAGGTTCTCCTGCGACCCGGCACTGATCTTGGGAAACTACTTCGCTTCCAGTGGTTCGATCATGACAAACTTGCCCATCGAGCCCTTATCCAGGAACTTGATGCGCCCGCTGATTTTGGCAAAAAGCGTGTCATCCTTGCCGCGACCCACGTTCAAGCCGGGCTTCACCCGCGTACCGCGCTGGCGCACGATGATGGTGCCGCCGGGGACTACTTGTCCGCCGAAAGCTTTGAATCCTAAGCGCTGCGAATTTGAATCGCGACCGTTGCGTGAACTTCCTAAACCTTTTTTATGTGCCATAACTTGGTTTCCGGTTTCTAGTTCCAGCTTCCCGTGCTCAGTGGTTTACTTTTTCTTTCTTGGCGCGGCTTTTTTAGGGGCGACTTTCTTTGCCGCAGTCTTCTTCGCGACCGGAGACTTTGCCGCCTTGGCTTCAACCGGGGAAACTTCGTCTACTTCCACCGGCTTGGCCTTCTTTGGTTTTGCTTCTTTCCGGGGAAGCTCGGGGGCGGTGAACTTCTGCCCGTCGACCGCGATCTCGGTGATGCGCACGGCCGTGAACGACTGGCGGTGTCCGCGCAGCTTCTTGTACTGCTTCTTGCGTTTGTAATGGAAGACCAGAATCTTCTCGCCGCGGCCCTGCTCGACGACCTCGCCGACGACCAGCGCCTGAGACTGCGGGCGTCCGATCTGGCCGGCCTCGGCCGAAACCGCCAGCACGTCGTTGAACTCGATCTGGCCGTCGGTGCCCTTACCTTGGCTTTCCAGCCGAATTACGTCGCCCGGCGCCACCCGGTACTGCTTGCCTCCGGCGCGGATGACCGCATACATACTCGTGCCTCCGTCCAATCGATGCGCGTCGCGGCCCGGCGCGATGCGGGGAAACTGCTGATTCTCCTGTGCTTGCTGCTTTCCGCGTCGGCGCTTTGAGCAACGATTGCGGGGACGGCTCCAGAACGGAACCGCGGGTACAGACAAACTCAACTATTTTAGCGTGTGCTGTGGAAAAGCGTCAAACTTGCTTTGAGCTTTCTGGCCTCCTGTGCGACAATCTTTCGCCGAATTGGAGGAACCCTCATGTTGCGCAAGCGTCTTCTGGTGGTTCTGATGTGTGTGCTCGCACTCAGTGTTTCCAGCCTGGCCGCGTCCAAGCATAAGAAGAAGACCCCTGCACCTGCCCCCACCGCTCCGGACAAGAAGTACTTGCAGAAGATAATGGATGGCTGGAGTTCGCTCAATCCCGCGGATATGGCCCAGTACTACGACCAGGGCGAGTACACGTTCTTCGACATCATGCCCTTGAAGTACAACAATTGGCCGGAGTATCAGAAGGGCGTCGCCGAGATTTTGAAGGGTTACAAGAGCGTGAAGCTGACCGTAAATGACGATGCCCAGATCCACACCGACGGCAACCTGACCTGGGTGGCTGCCACGCTCAAAGAGGACGCGGTGACCACGTCCGGCAAACACGAATTGGCCACGTGGCGCTGGACCGTGATCTTCGAAAAGCAGGCGGGGAAGTGGATGATCGTGCACGAGCACACGTCGGCGCCATTGCAGTAGGTGCAGAAAGTTTGGGACCGGGCGTAGCTTCCACCGGCTTCCGCCGATCCCCCGGCGCTCCTTCCCCCCTCTGCTAAGATGTTGCCCCATGCCCGATGCTCAACCGATTCTTGGGCAGACGGTCTCCCACTATCGCATTGTCGACAAACTGGGCGGCGGCGGGATGGGTGTTGTGTACCGCGCCGAGGACACGTCACTGGGCCGCTTCGTCGCGCTGAAGTTCCTGCCCGACGATATTGCGCACGACCCGCAAGCCCTCGAGCGTTTTCGCCGTGAAGCCCGCGCCGCTTCCGCGTTAAACCATCCCAACATCTGCACCATTTACGAAATTGGGGAACATGGCGGCCTGCGCTATATCGTGATGGAGTATCTCGAAGGCAAGACTCTGCGGGAAGCGATCATGGGCCGCCCGCTCGAAACGGATCGCCTGGTGGACCTGGGCATCGAAATCGCCGACGCCCTGGATGCCGCTCATGCCAAAGGCATCATTCATCGCGACATCAAGCCCGCGAATCTTTTCGTGACTGATCGCGGTCACGCAAAAATCCTCGACTTCGGTCTGGCCAAGATCAATGCGCCCGCCGGTTCGAAATCCAGCGAAACCCCGACGATGACGGAGGAGCATCTCACCAGCCCGGGCAGCGCCCTAGGCACCGTCGCTTACATGTCGCCCGAACAGGCCCTGGGGAAGGATCTGGACGCCCGTACCGATCTGTTTTCCTTCGGCGCGGTGCTTTACGAAATGGCCACCGGGACGCTCCCATTCAGAGGCGACACCTCGGCGGCGCTCTTCAACTCGATCCTTAACAAGGAGCCTGCTTCGGCGCTGCGCGCGAATCCCGACCTGCCTGCGGAAGTCGACCGTATTATCACCAAGGCCCTCGACAAGGGCCGGGACGTCCGCTACCAGAGTGCGGCCGATTTACGCGCGGACCTGACCCGCCTCAAGCGCGACACCACCTCCGGCAAAGTGAGCGCCGCCAGAGCGTCGATAGCCGAGCCCAAGACCAAGCGTCGATGGCTCTGGGCGGTGGTTGCATTGGCGAGCCTGCTCGCAATCGCTGCCGTGGCCTGGTGGCTGCGTTCACCCCTGCCGCCGCCAAGACTCGTAGGGGTCACCCAGATCACGAATGACAGCCTTGCCAAGAACGCAGCCATGATGACCGATGGCGCGCGCGTTTATTTCGGTGAAATCTCGGGCGAGCGCTTTGTTCTTTCTCAGGTTTCGGCGACTGGCGGCGAAGTGGCAGCCGTCTCCACTCCCCTCCTTAACGCCAGCGCGATGGACATCTTTCCCGATCACTCGCAACTGCTGGTCGGATCTTTTGTGGGGACGGAGTCGGAGGCTTCGCTCTGGATGGTTCCCCTTCCCGCCGGGTCGCCACGCCGACTAGCTGACCTAACCGGCCACGACGGCGCTTTTTCGCCCGACGGACGACAGCTGCTTGTCGCCAACGGGAAGTCTCTATACCTGGCCAAATCAGACGGCAGTCAACTTCGCAAGCTGCTCACTACCTCGGGCGTACCATTCGCCCCCAGATTTTCGCCGGACGGCTCGCGCATTCGATTCACCGAGGGCGATCCGCAACAGAATGTCAGCACTCTATGGGAGGCCAAAGTCGACGGGAGTGGTCTTCACGCCGTGCTTTCTGGTTGGCCTAACCAGGGCGCGGAGTCTAACGGACAGTGGACGCCCGACGGCGCATACTACCTGTTCACCCACGCGGAAGGCACCGCCACAAATATCTGGGCATTGCCTGACCGACACAGCTTCTTCCACAAAAGCGTAGCGACACCGGTGCAGCTCACCACCGGCCCCCTGGCCTTCGATCACGCCTTACCCAGCCAGGATGGGCACAAGGTTTTTGTCACCGGCCTCCAGGCGCGAGGCGAACTGGTACGTTACGATTCCCGCACCCGGCAATTTCTGCCGTTCCTGTCCGGAATTTCCGTCGATCAGGTTGATTTCTCCGTCGACGGTCAGTGGGTCACTTACGTCACCGTCCCTGAGGGGACGCTATGGCGCAGTCGCGTTGATGGCAGCGAGCGTCTCCAGCTTGCCAATGCCCCTGTGTTCGCTATCCTTCCCCGCTGGTCACCGGACGGAAAGCAGATTATTTTCTCCGCCGGGCAATATGGAAAGCCGTGGAAGGTTTTTCTGGTTTCTGCACAAGGTGGCGCAGCGCAGGAATTACTTACGGAAAACCTGAGCGAGATGGACCCCACCTGGTCACCCGACGGCAAGCGTATCGCCTTTGGACGTCTGTCGAACGCGGACAACAAAGATATCGAAGTTCTGGACTTGCAGACGCACCAGGTTTCCGTTCTGCCCGGGTCCCAAGGCGTCTTCAGTCCGCGCTGGTCGCCCGATGGCCGCTTTCTGGTGGCGGTCGGCGGCGACTCGCGAAAGCTGACGCTTTTTGATTTCCAGACGCAAAAGTGGACCGACTGGTTGACCCAGACCACGGCTCTTGGGTTCCCTTCCTGGTCGCGGGACGGCAAGTATCTTTACTTCGACAGCACCTACTCCAACGACCAGTCCTTCCGGAGGTTCAAAGTTGGAGAGACGAAGTCCGAAGAGGTCGTGAGCCTGAAAAACCTCCGCCGCTACTTTGGTTCTGTCGGATCCTGGAGCGGTCTCACTTCGGATGGCACGCCGCTCTTTGTCCGCGACGTGAGCACCCAGGAAATCTACGCCCTCGACGTGCAACTTCCGTAAACTATGCGAGAGCCTTCGGCTAGCTATAAGCCCTCCAGAAGAAGTACGCCGTCATCGCCATGCCTATAAGAATGACGAACCAGCGTACCCACGCCTGCGGCAGTTTCTGGGCATAGTGTGCTCCCCAGTAGCCTCCCACTAACGCGCCCGCGATCATGACAGTTCCCTGCGGCCAGTAAATCGCACCCTTCACGACAAAAATGAGGGTGGCGATGCCATTAATGGCGATCCCCAGAAAGCTCTTCAAGGCGTTCATGGCGTGAATGTCGGTCATGCCGACGGCTGCCAGCATAGCCAGGTTGACGATGCCCAGACCGCC
>DASZHW010000026.1:0-5369 GCA_035937515.1 Terriglobales bacterium
GGCAAAGAAGTTAAACTGCAGCGGTAGCCCGTTCTTACGGGCAGTCATCAAGAAAGCTTCCAGCGTACGCAGGGTGCGCTCGTACGGCTGGCCATTTTCGTTACAGAATTTGTCCCAACCTGTCCACCAGCCGGTACGGACCATGTTCAGACCGCCGCCGCTGATCTGCGCCAGATCGCGGTTCCACACATATACATTGGGGTATTCGAAATAGAGCCGCTGCACTTCGCTCGACATGTACGTGGTCCCGATTACGGCGAGTGGATGCCCATCCAGTTCGAAGTAGTCCTGGTTGACGGTAAGGCGAGGCCCGGCGCGGAGATATTCTTCGTCGCGAATCCAAAAGCCAGAATGGTAAATGGCGCGAACCTTGTCGCCTTCCATCAAGGCCGCTTCCACCACCTGCAGTCCCTTGCCAGATGGCGCGGGCAAAACAGCGGACTGGATTGCGGGAGGAGTCGCTGTCATTTCCGAGCGCTTCGCCGGTTCGCCGTCGGGGTAGGTGGCGATCTTCACCGTCAGCGCGGCGGGGGATGTCCGAGCCGAATTCCACTCGATGTCGAGTTGCACCGGCTCTCCCGGCAAATAAAGCGGCAGGACGGGGCGCACAATGAATTCCTGGCTGCCCTGCAACGCCAGTTCTACCAGATCTCTGACCACGCAGCTTCCCGCTGCGCTGCCGTAGAACTCAGGGGGCAAGTCGGCGCTGAGAAATACCCAGCGTCCGCCATTGAAGCCGTTTCGCAGGTGGTCTACCAGCATCACTGGAGCGGAAAGTTTCCGCCCTTGCTTGACTCCCCACGCCAGGGTGTCGAGACGGGCATCGATTGCGCCGGCCGCACCGCCACGCTTGTAGAGATCGACAGCACTGAGTCGAATGACGGGGCTGAACGCCCGCTTCCACGAAAACGCAGGCAGCTGCAGCGGAATCTCCGGGTTCGCTTGAAATTCTAGTCCTTCAAAACCGGGCGTGGTCTGGTACTGATCGATCATCAAGGGTCGGATGTAGCGCACGCTGTATTCGCGCAACTTCCAGCTTCCGTGGTGGCGATAGGCGGCGCGGGTAAAGGGCTGGCCTCCCAGCACGACAAGGTTGCCGCCACGCTGCAGAAACTGGTGGATGTCCGGCCAGACTTCCTCTGGAAACGCAGAGCCATAGGGCAGGATCAGAAGGGCTGTAGCTGGCGAGTTTAGCAATTGGCGAAGCTGCTCCACCGATGCCAGTTGCGCGCCGGGCACCCAGCCGGCCAGCTGCTCCGGACTGGCTACGGCAGAATCAGCAGCGGGAAACCCAGACTCCACCCAGATCACGACGGCGGATTTGTCCTGAGCTGCTGCCCATCCCGAAAGCAAGAACACCAAAATAGCCGCGATGCCCAGCGATTTTTTCATGGAATCCGTTCCATCCCGATCGCATGACGGTTTAGCGGGCATGTGTTTTCAGAATGCAAATTGGAGTGCAGTGTAAGGAAGCGCCGTAGGTCCACAGAAAACCATTCCGCGGCGCAGTCTGGAGCACCATGCGTCCGGTTGTCAAGGGTAAAGTAAGCGGGTTTCCCGCAAGTTAATCGATTACCCTGACAATAATACAGATACGAGCAATGGCGTCTCCGATGGTATGATGCTGACCTCGGATTGCGTATTCTGGCGGCCACGAAGCCTGCCCAGACGAGCCCTAAATGGCAATTACCAGCCTCAAGACTCCCATCAGTCCGACAACCGGCCCCGTCTCTTCCAACCGCGCGGCGTTGAGCGTGGTGACAACGTTGTTCTTCATGTGGGGTTTCGTCACTGTAATGAATGACGTTCTCGTGCCTCATCTGAAGGCGATCTTCGACCTCAACTACACCCGCGCCAGCCTGATCCAGTTCGCTTTCTTCGCCGCTTATTTCATCTTTTCGATCCCCGCCGCAAGGCTCATCGACTGGATTGGCTACAAGAAAACGATGGTGGTTGGGGTTGTGATCATGGGGCTGGGCGCGCTTTTGTTTATTCCTTCGGCGAGTGCAGCATCGTATCCGCTTTTTCTCGCCGCACTAATGGTTCTGGCAGGTGGCATTACCGCGCTGCAGGTTGCGGCAAATCCGTACGTGGCGGTTTTAGGATCGCCAGAAACTGCGTCGAGCCGTTTGAACCTGGCGCAGGCGTTCAACTCGGTGGGCACGGCTATCGCTCCCTGGTTGGGCGGCGCGATTATCCTCAGCGGCACGCGGGAGAACGCCGACGTGGTACGACAGATGTCAGGAGTGGCCCATCACGCCTACCGCGTTCATGAAGCTTCCTCGGTGAAACTGCCCTACCTGGTCATCGGACTGGCGTTGATGGCGCTGGCGGTTGCCGTCTCCATGTTCAAGCTGCCACCTTTGCCGGGCGCTGAACGCCATGGAAAGATTGTGGGCGAGAGCATATGGAAGCATCGTCAACTGGTGCTGGGCGCGATTGGAATCTTCGTTTACGTGGGCGCGGAAGTTTCCATCGGAAGCTATCTCATCAACTATTTCAGCCAGACCAATATCGGTAATATCTCCGAGTTGTCTGCCGCCAAGTATGTGTCGTACTACTGGGGCGGAGCCATGGTTGGGCGATTCCTTGGGTCTGCAATATTGCAGAAGGTGCGTACCGGGACGCTACTCGGGATCGCGGCGCTGGTCGCATGCCTGCTGGTCTGCACGTCCATCCTCAGCCTCGGTCACCTGGCTATGTGGAGCATCATTCTGGTGGGCTTGTTTAATTCCGTGATGTTTCCCAGCATTTTCACCTTGGGGATCGCCGAGCTCGGACCGCTCACCGGCGATGGATCCGGTCTGCTGATTATGGCGATTGTGGGTGGTGCCCTGATTCCATTGGCGCAAGGCCGCTTGGCCGATACGATCGGACTTCACCACGCATTCGTTTTGCCGGCCATCTGTTACCTGTACATTATTTTTTACGCGTTTAGAGGGTCGAGGCCTGTTCCAGTAAAACCGCCGGGATAGCGGAACCCATGGAAACGGACTCATCCTTGACCCCAACGGGTTTCATAGTCGGAGTGGACATTGGCGGTAGCAAGGTGGCTGCAGGTTCAGTCTCCCCGACGGGAGAGATTCACTATCACACCCGCGTTCCCATGTTGGCGAACGACGGGCCGGCAGCAGGTCTTGCAACCGTTACAAGCCATCGACCAGGTTTTTGGGAAGGCAGTAAGCTCTGGTACATGTGATGCCTCGTTGCGCGGGATCGGTATTTGCTGTCCCGGCCCGCTTGACCCCCACACCGGTATTGTCATCAATCCACCCAACCTGCCCTGCTGGCGTAACTTTCCCCTAGCCGACGAGATTTCGAGGAAATACAAGGTCCCGGTGAAGGTCGACAACGATGCCAATGGCGCGACGTTAGCGGAAGCCTTGTGGGGCGCGGGGCGCGGTTATCGCAACATTTTCCTTACCGTCCTCGGAACCGGCATTGGAACCGGGATTGTGTTCGACGGGCGGATCTATCACGGGCGCACTGGCGCGGCCGGAGAAGGCGGCCACGTCAGCATAGATTATCGCGGCCCGCTCTGCGGGTGCGGCAAGGCAGGCTGCATCGAGGCTCTTGCGTCCGGCCCGGCCATCGCCAAGCGCGCCCAGGCAAAGCTCAGCGCCAATGGAACGCGCGAGTCGGTGCTCCTGCGACTGGCTCAGGGACAAGCACGACGGCGTTTACCCCCGAAATGATCGGCGAAGCCTACGCGGAAGGCGATCCCGTGGCCGCAGAGAATCTGCGGGAAACGGTTGGGCTTCTATCTGTGTGGCTGGGCAACATGATCGACTTGCTCGAGCCGGATGTGATCATTGTGGGAGGAGGGATCGGGATTCTCATAAAACCCTTCCTGGCAGAAATCCGCGAACTCCTCCCTCCTGCTGCGTAAACCGGCGATGCCAGGAGATCCCTCTGCTTCCGGCCTTCTACGGGGGCGACGCCGGCATCGCTGGCGGTGCGGCCCTCGCAGCCGAAGTGCTTCCTGACAGTGCCTTGGAGCCGGAGACGGCCTGAACGCCTAAATGGGATGTGAACTTCGAGGTCAAGTCGTCCGCGATTCTCTGGTCATTTCTCCGTCGACCATGCGCCAGATGCCCAAAGGGTTACCGTCTCGCAGCTCGTCAGGCAGGGTGGCTTCGGGAAATCCCTGATAACAGACGGGCCGGCAAAAGCGGAAAATCGCCTCGCTGCCCACGGAGGTCGAGCGTCCGTCAGAGGTCGCCGGGTAAGGGCCGCCGTGCACCATGGCGTGGGAAACTTCAACCCCGGTGGGGAAGCCGTTAAACACCAGCCTGCCGACTTTATCCTTTAGAATCGCGACCAAATCCCTAAACTCGTGAAGATCAGTGTCCGTGCCATGAATAGTCGCCGTCAGGTGGCCGCCGAGATTGCGCGCAAGCTGCAACACCTGGGCGCGGGTGGAGTGGCGGACGATCAGCGTTGCCGGGCCGAAGACCTCGGCAGCCAATTCCGGATTTCGCAAGAATGATTCCGTATCGGCCTCGAAAAGCGCGGCGTCTACGCCCAACTCCTGATGGTTGGCCGAGGAAGGCCTCGCGGCCAGAAGCTTCACGCCCGTTTCTGTCTGGCGACGCGTCGTAGCGGCTTGATAGGCTGACCGTATACCGGAGGTCAGCATGTTGAACTGGCCCGACTCGAGGACCGACTTCTTCAGCTTGTCGACGAAGGTTCGAGCGTCGTCGTTCTCAGGCAGGAACACGATCCCAGGCTTCGTACAAAACTGACCGGCTCCCAGGGTAAAAGATTTGTACATTCCGGTTGAGATGTTCTCGCCATTTTCCCGCAGTGCGCCCGGCAAAATAAAAACCGGGTTAGTGCTGCCCATCTCGGCAAAGACGGGTATGGGTTCACGACGGGCGGCAGCCAGATCCATGAGCACTCTTCCCGCATTGTGCGATCCCGTGAAGCCCACGGCTTTCACCAGGGGATGTTTGACCAGCGCCACAGCCACTGCGGTGCCGGAATCGAGCAGCAGCGAGAACACTCCTTCCGGCAAACCGCACTCCTGAACGCTTTCCCGTACCAACTGACCCACAAGTTCACTGGTGCCCGGGTGGGCGGGATGCGCTTTGACAATGACAGGGTTTCCCGCAGCTAGCGCAGAAGCGGTGTCTCCGCCCGCCACCGAGAAAGCCAGTGGAAAATTGCTCGCACCGAAAACCACCACCGGGCCCAAAGCATGCAGCATCGAGCGCAGATCAGGTTTGGGAGGCTTGCTAGCGGTGTCAGCCCGGTCGATCCGGGCCGTGACCCATGAACCTTCTTCCACAAGTTGCGCGAAGAGGCGAAGCTGGCCGCTGGTGCGCCCAGTTTCACTCTGCAAGCGGGGTTTCGGGAGGGCCGTCTCC
>DASZHW010000027.1:0-2133 GCA_035937515.1 Terriglobales bacterium
TCCACCATCCGCTTAGCGGTTTCAATCGAGTCGACCTCGAGGGCTACGTTCGGAACCAGGCCAGCGGTTCGAAACAAGCTGTGGGTAAGCGTCCAGTCGCTCGATCCCCGTTCATAGAAAATCAACGGCCAGCTTGCTACCTGCTCCAGCCGAGCCCGTCGCGAGTGTTTGGGACCTCGCTTCGGATGTACGACTAGCAGCAGCGGATCATCCCGAAGGCTTATGGTTTCAACCTCGGGATGTTGGAGCGAACGAGCCAGACCGATTTCCGCCTCTTCGCTCAACACCATGTCCAAGACCTCTTTCGAGTGACCCGGGCGAATGCTGATGATGACGTTGGGATGAGCCCGCTGAAAGCGCTTCAAAATACCCGGCAGAAAGTATACGGAGATCGAAAGCGCCGCCGCGATTTGCAGGGGAGTTCCACTGGCTGGTCGCGATTCATGAACGGCTTGGCGGGCAAGGGCAGCTGTCCGCAAGAGCAGCTCGGCGTGAGGACGAAAGGTACGTCCCGCATCCGAAACAATCAGCCCACTCCGGGACCGCGAAAACAGCCGCACTCCAAGGGAATCCTCCAGCGCCTTGATGCGGGCGCTCACCGCTGGCTGGCTAATGCGCAGGGCTTCCGCGGCGCGATGAAAGCCACCAAATGTAGCCACTGCGAGAAAAGTCTCAACTTGATCGATTTCCATGGATTACCTGCGAGCCGATTCCTGCATCTAACAACGCTTAATTATCACAGACATCGATCCTGATAACAATCCTTTATCGGCACGATAGAAACGTTCAGTTTGACCGGGCTCGGTCTGTGGCCCACAATTCCCAAAGATGCAGGCGCTTTTGGGCCGTCGGCGCCACAAAGGAAAACAAAGTATGGGAAGCAACGGAAACGGAAAGAGCTCAAACACAGGAATGGATTGGAAGTCGGGGACACGCTGGGCGGGAATTACCCGGCCTTACACTGCGCAGGACGTCGACCGTCTGCGCGGATCCATCCACATTGAACACACCCTGGCTCGGCAAGGGGCCGAGCGGCTTTGGGACCTGCTGCACCGCGACTCTTACGTTCCGGCTCTCGGCGCCATGACCGGGAACCAAGCCGTCCAGCAAGTGAAAGCTGGACTTAAGGCGATCTACGTGAGCGGTTGGCAGGTTGCCGCCGACGCCAATGATGCCGGGCAGATGTATCCCGACCAGAGTCTGTATCCCGCCGACAGCGTGCCCAATCTCTGCCGCCGCATCAATCAGGCCCTGACCCGGGCGGACCAGATCCATCACGCCGAAGGCGAGAATGGAGTGCACTGGTTTGCTCCGCTGATTGCTGATGCCGAAGCCGGGTTTGGTGGCAATCTGAACGCATTCGAGTTGATGAAGGCCATGATCCAGGCCGGCGCAGCATGCGTCCATTTCGAGGACCAGCTCTCGTCCGCGAAAAAGTGCGGTCACTTGGGCGGTAAGGTACTGGTGCCAACCGTGGAAGCAATTCAAAAGCTGGTTGCGGCGCGCCTTGCTGCCGACGTGCTGGGCGTACCGACGCTTATCATGGCGCGGACCGATGCCGACAGCGCCCACCTGCTGACCAGCGACGTGGATCCGCGCGACCGCGAATTCCTCACCGGAGAGAGAACTCCAGAAGGCTTCTACGGAATCCGTGGCGGCATCGAATCAGCCATCGCCCGCGCTCTTGCCTATGCACCTTATGTGGAGCTTATCTGGTGCGAGACTTCGCATCCCGACATGGAGGAAGCACGCCAGTTCGCCGACGCTGTTCATGCAAAATTTCCGGGCAAGATGCTGGCCTACAACTGCTCGCCGTCGTTCAACTGGAAGAAGAAACTGGACGACGCGACCATCGCCCGTTTCCAGACCGAGCTCGCCGTCATGGGATACAAGTTCCAGTTCATCACGCTGGCCGGTTTTCATGCCTTGAACCTGAGCATGTTTGAACTGGCCCGCGGATACAAGCTCACGGGAATGACGGCGTACTCTCGGCTCCAGGAAGAGGAATTCAGCAGCGAACTAGATCATGGCTACGAAGCGGTCAAACACCAGCGCTTCGTGGGCACCGGCTATTTTGACGCCGTCACCCAGGTGATCTCCGGGGGAACGTCATCCGTGACGGCGCTTGCTGGT
>DASZHW010000028.1:0-169766 GCA_035937515.1 Terriglobales bacterium
GTACTTTTCCCCGTCTTTATGCAAGCCCGGTGGACTCGTGTCGCACGGTCGACCCGGCGTAGCCGTGAACCTTATTAGATGGACGTTCACCAAGTACTTCGTCCCCACCGCCGAGAGCGGCAGGTAATGAAGGTGGTGAGCTATCATCTTGCGAACGCCCATGGAAACAGCGATTGCCGGAGGCAACGGAGCATACTCTCGCGGATGGTCGCCCAGTGTCGTGTTGTATTTCTTCAACTGCACGTAGGGCGTGTTCTCCTCGCTCGACCAAACTTTTACACCGCCCTCAACAATTTCAGCCCGGACACGATTTAAGGAACGATACCTGTCGCCCCCGTCATAGTACTTGTCCTTTGGAATCGACCAAGCCACATGGGCTAACGCTTCCAGTGAGCAGGCTATGTCTACATCAATTCTGAGCGGCTGACGACTGAACCCGCGGTCGATGAGGTCGTTTCGCGACTTGACATTGTTTGCAACCGGAATAACGCTGTCTTGACTCATGATTGCTCCTGACGATTGATTGACGACTGCATGACCACGGAGATTTCTCCTATCTATCCCTGGACAGCGAATCGAACAGGCCAAGCGTTCATTAAACCGGAATCTCCTTTTTCACTTCAAGAACGCTGGCGATCATACGCCCACCTTCGTCGTCCACGGTACGCGAAGCTGCAATAACCTGCTTGCGCTACCATGTGGTAATTGTGTCCACAGACAGGAGGGCACTATGCGTCGAGAACGGGTGCTGAAGGTTGTGTTGGTCGTGGTGGGATTGATATTTGTGGCTGGCGTTTATCCCTTGACGGTGTTTGTGCGGCAAGAGCCTGCGTTGGCGATGATGCTTAGCGTTTATGTCACACTCGGCATTTTCTTGCTGCTGGCAGCCCGTGACCCGTCGGCGAATCGCAGCCTGATTGCTTTCACGGCATGGTCGAGCTTTGCCCACGCCGCGCTTATGGCGCTGCCCTCCATCTCCCAGTTCTCCCTCAGACACGATCAAGCAATTCTGCGGCCAAGGCGTCGTGACACTTAAGTCCAAGCCTATAAAAGACAAAGTACATTTTCTATCGGAATCTTCGGCCATGGAAGGTGTCCACCGATGGAATCCAGTGTCCGGTCGCGAACAATCCCGACTGGATAGGACATGCGGGACAACGGTCCTTCGTTACCCCATCCGCCGTCCGCCTGAGTGAAACCTGAGTGATCTCTATATTGGAAATTATGGGCGGATGACGTTAGTGCTTTATCGGAGGCGCGCCCTCACAAGAAGAGTGGAGCGGAACAGAGGGTTGGGGCGCGCGTTCGATAAAGCCGTTAGAAGGAAGCCGCTCGCGGGTGCGGCGGACGCGGGATGCTATGGAAATTCAATCGATTTCTGCCTGAAAAGCCTTGCCAGACCGGGACTTTGGCCAAAACGTTGTTATTGATGCTCATCGATGTACCACTTCCAGCCATCAGCCTCATCCTACCTCGGGCGCCATCCGTTCTTCAAGAGGACAGTTCCGACGCTTGTGTCTATACACGCGGTAGCGTCCGCCGCGCGAGCGGCTTCGTTCTAACCAGCAACCCGGAATAGATACCTCCCGGATTAGTACCGAGAAACGCACTTGTAATCAACGACGGGTCGACTCCCGGATTGTCCGCCAACAGGTAGTAATGCCAAGCTTGGCCGGAGCCAGCGCTGGCATGACCGTCCCAGACTATCGACAAATGACAGGGGCAACACAGGGGCAGGCAGGATTACGTTACGCTCTTCTTAAGAACAATGCGTTACTCTTTGCGCCGCGCATTGTCTTTAGATTCTGTTGATGGTTGCACTCATAACCCAATGGTCGATCATTCAGACCCACCCGTTATGTGGACCATCGTTAGCGCAAAGATTCGCCATCAATTCGGGACGAGGCTGCTGGACCGCGAGGTCGCAAGTGAGGCAATTGTCTGTCCGCCCAAGCCTCAGTTGCTGGCAGTTTCAGGGAATAATAACCCTGTTAAATCCCTGATCGTTTTAGGCTTCTGGTCCATACCCCTCACGGAAATGTGGCGCTTTGCAGCACCGGTGCCGCAAAACTCAGGCCCTAGAGCGTTTAATTCCCAGTATTTTTCCCTGTTTGCAGGGATTTCGCGGAGAAGAGTTAGTATGAGACTGCATCCTCCGCCAGGTAAACATTGAAACCTAAGCCAATCGTTATTCTCCTGCTGCTTAGTTTTGGCGCCGTGCTGGTGCATGGCTACCATCCCTGGGTCGAAGATGCGGAACTCTACCTGCCCGGGGTCGAAAAACTTCTGCACCCTGAACTGTTTCCTTTCGGCGCCCAGTTCTTTCAGTCTCACGCGCACCTGACCCTGTTTCCCAACATCATTGCGGCCTCGGCGCGCATCACCCGTCTTCCATTCGATCTGCTCCTGTTTCTGTGGCATTCGATTTCCATCTTCCTGTTTCTGCTGGCGTGCTGGGAGTTGAGCGGAAAGTGTTTCACCAACGCCAGGGCCCGCTGGGCCGGAGTCACGCTGGTGGCAGCCGTTCTAACCCTACCCGTGGCGGGAACCTCGCTTTACGTCATGGATCAGTACTTTAATCCGCGGAACCTGAGTGTTTTCGCCACGATTTTTGCGATTGCGAGAGTCCTCGACCGGAAATACGCGCAAGCCTGGCTTTTCCTGGCGTTCGCGGCGCTGATCCATCCGCTGATGGCGGCCTTCGCCATTTCTTATTGCGTGCTCCTGGTACTGATGCGGAAATTCGAGCCTGGGCTGGTCAGCTTCAGCTGTGTGAGTTCTCTCGGAATGGCATTCGAGGCTCCTTCCCAGGCCTATCACGAGGTGGCAGTTTTACACTCCTATCACTACCTGATGCGCTGGCAGTGGTACGAATGGATAGGGGCATTGGCGCCGCTCGCCATCTTGTGGTGGCTCAGCCGCGTGGCGCGGTCGAAGCAATGGCGGAATGTGAACTTGATATGCCAAGCCCTGATCATCTACGGGCTGGTATCTCTGCTCCTGGGCCTGGTGCTCTCAATTCCAGCCCGCTTCGAAAGCCTGGCCAGGTTTCAACCGATGCGGAGTCTCTACCTGCTTTACATTCTTCTGATCCTGCTCGGAGGTGGATTCCTTGGAGAATTTGTCCTAAAGGACCGAGCCTGGCGCTGGTTCGCCTTGTTTGTGCCATTGTGCACGGGCATGTTTCTGGCCCAGCGTGCGTTATTTCCTGCCAGCGCTCACCTTGAATGGCCGGGAACGGCGCCGAAGAATCAATGGGTGCAGGCGTTTGCCTGGATTCGAAATAACACTCCGACCGATGCCCTCTTTGCCCTCGATCCGTGGCACATGGACATCGCGGGCGAAGACGAGAATGGTTTTCGTGCTATCGCAGAGAGAAGCATGCTGGCGGACGCAGTCAAAGACAGCGGTGCCGTCAGTATGTTCCCGGCCATGGCGGAAGAGTGGCTTAAACAGGTTCAGGCGCGGAGGGACTGGAAGAGATTTGGATTACAAGACTTCCAGCGTTTGCGGGCGGAGTATGGAGTTAGTTGGGTGGTGCTGCAGCAACCCGGTGTTGCGGATCTGAACTGCCTCTACCAGAATCAAGCGGTGCAGGTTTGCAGGTTGGATTGAAGGTGTGATGCAGAATCACGGACCTAAGTGGGTGTGATGTGACGGAGGCTGGGAGCGCGACGGGCGGGGCTCTTCTTCTTCGAGATCGACGCAAGAATCTTGCTCGCCAGTTCATCGGAGAACCCGAGCCGCGCCTTGGCTCTGGAATAGAGAGCCACGGCCTGCTTGTCGAGCCAGATCATGGCAGACTTACCCAAGCCATCCTCCGGCCGGGCGCGATAGTTCGTTGATCGGACCGCGTGTTTGGGATCGTCGTCGACAGTGTAGTAGTACAAGGCCAGGCTCTTGCGCGCGCGGTCTTCGGGACAGGTAAGCGGCTCAGGGAAGCCGTGAAACGATCTTTCGTTAGTGTTGAAGATCAAGGCGTGGTTGAATAGGGGCGGGTACTTCGCCACCCGGTGCTTCATGCTGCTGTCCCAGAGTTCGATTGCTCCACCCCACTCCTCATGCCACCCCTGATTCAAATAAAGAATCAGGTTGATCCGGCGCCGCCAGTTCTTCTGATAGTGATGATGGGAGAAGTCGGTGTGAACGTTTAGAAATCCACCGCGGCAGGACTGATGCAGGCCTCCGCCCTCCAGGCTCGGATCAGAGATCAGACCTGGGATCCCGGTCAATTCCGAAAGCCAGCTGGTGAATTCGGGTGAATTCAGCTCGTCGGTTATATCCGCCAGGTGTGCGGGGAAGAGTTGCCGCTTGGCCATCCCCAGCTTGTTCTCGTTCTGATGCTGGTAATGGGTCCAGGGATCGGTTGTCGGATCGGGGAACTCCTCCGCCCCGGCGCGACCCACCTCCGGCTCCAGAAAGTCGGTAAGCAGAATATGGGGAATCGGGTTGTTCTGGCCGTATTGCCTGGCAAGTGCTGGTGTCTTCGCGTTCCATTTCGAAAACGGAAATAGCGAAATCGGTTTGGGAACCACTTGTGAACAGGACATTACCCTTAAAATCCTTTCCGGTTTTCCAGAGCCCTGCAGGCGCGATCCGGGGAAAGCGTGAGCGCCCCATCCTGGGGATATCTCTCCTCTTTTAGCGGTTCGCGTCACCTTGCGGTCATTCGGTTGCCGCTGGTTTGATTCCGGGCGCATCGGATCGCAGCCTCGTCCGCGCCTGCGTGATTACTGTCGACAGCAATTGTCAGAACGTGATGACAACCAGAAGGTCGCGCGCTCCCCGCCGGCGGCCGATTCGTGGACCCGGCGGCCGATTCGTGGACCCGGCGGCCGGAGACTGGCTTCGAGACAATCCTTCGCAGCTCGGGGCGAGTCGTGCGCAGCAGCATTCATGTTCTCTTTTAACATCCTGAAGGTGCTTTCCAGCCCAGCGGTGTATCCATGCGTCCGGGGAACCAAATCTTCCAGGGTCGAGTCGTGCGGTCCGTGGGGTTCACTTTCTCAAGGGCCAGGACTTGCAGAGACTGACGGAGATACGGCTGTTTTCGAAAGACTTCCGGGCATCCCCGCTCTCGCCCATCCTTCGTTTTGTCAGATGCGGCATATCCGGGAAGGGTTACTTGCGGGATGATTCTCAGGTGCACCGTGGCGGGTGAAAGCGGCTACAGGACATTGGTTGGGTCGTAGTCCGCGGCCCATGCCGCGCCGAAATCATTTGGAACAATCATATTCCCGGAAGATGAGATCGGTACATCCAGATAATAGTCGGCGCCCACGGATATACCCATGCTGCCCGCTCCGGCCCCACCCGCCAGATCGTTGTTTGTGACCGTCACCCGTTGGATCTCGCGCGCCAGGATGCCGATTGCATTGCCGGGGTTGGCGGCTGCATTGGAACTTTGCACAAACGAGATGGAGTTGCCGGTCAGGGTACCGTCGTGGACACCCGCGAGCAGGTATATCCCAGCATCGAGGCTTGAGGGAACACTGTTCTTTGTCACCTGGAAGAATCCGGTTCCAACCGTGGCTGCGAACTCGTTGAGGGTCTTACCGCTATCTCCAGAAGACTTGCTGACCGTCAAGTCCTGGGATAAATAACTGTAAAGAGCCTGGCCATTGCGATCTTGCACCGTGACGTTCTCGATCAGAGTGTGCTGCGCTGCAAAAACAGAAATGCCAGGAGCCCCTTGGCCGGAGTCGGGAACAACAACCGTGAAGTTTCGGAACTGTGCGCCTTCAACTAATTGCGGCAACTTAAAAAATCCAAGACCACTATGATCAGGGTCCCAGGTACGCGCGTTGGGAAATGCCGTCCGGAAGGGGGTCTGGACCTGGACACTGCTGCCGGAGACAGACGCGACTTGAGCCCAGTCTATTGCGACCACCTCTCCCGGCATGCGGTCCTTCTCGGTGATGATAAGCCAGTCTCCGGGATGCAGATCAGAAACGTCATCGGAGGCGCCAAACACCTTGTCGCCAACGGCAATGGGGCCCGCAATTCGCCGCCGTGGCGTATTTCCGGCGTCGCAAGGAGTGGTAAAAGCGCGATCATTCACGCAATGGACCTGGGGGAAAGCTGGCTTGAACAAGAAAACCGTCTCCGGTCCCGCGCCCTGGATGACGGTATTACTCTTCCGGACCACGTTCGGGTGAGCAGGTAGGTCCCCGGCGGAAAAGTAATGGTGCCACCGGCGTCCACCTTAGCCTGAATGTCTGCAGTGCTGTCGGACCCTGCTCCGCATCCGGCGAAAACCAAGGTTGCGAGGAAGAGACCGCAGAGGGTCTTCATTTTGCTCTTATGTCCCCCCCGCCGACTTCGCCCCGAGTTTCCCTCGCATCTGGCCAGCCCCACGCAAATGACATCTGAGGATCGCGTGGTCAGCAAACCATCGGTCAGTCAGCACTGGCGGCGCGACTTGATACCGGGGCGCTACATCCGCGAGCAGTGGGGGCAGCGGTTCCATTTTGCGGAAAGGCCAGCGCTTTAAATGTCTTTGCCAGAACAATGCAGTCCAGCCACACAGTCCAATTGCGAACGTACCATGCCTCGAGCTGGACGCGCTCATCGATCGTCACATGGTTGCGCCCGTTCACCTGCCACAGTCCAGTCACACCCGGCCGGGCAGAGAGTATGGTGGAAAGGTTGGCGCCGATGCGGGAGCGCTCTTGAGGAAGATATGGGCGCGGGCCGATCAAACTCATATCCCCTTTGAGGACGTTCAGGAGCTGCGGCAGTTCGTCCAGGCTCCAGCGGCGCAGAAAACGTCCCAAGCGGGTCAGGCGCGGATCATACTCCCGCAACTTGGCGTACCTGCGCCATTCGTCGGCGGCATCAGGATGGTTGTCGAGATACTGCGCCAGTTGCTCATCGCCTTTCACAGACATGGTGCGGAATTTGTAACAACGGAAGTTGCGTTCCCAGTAGCCGATCCTCTCCTGCACAAACAGCGCCGGCCCCTCCGAATCGAGCTTGATCAAGGCAGCGAGAATCAACCCCAGAGGAAGAACCAGCAGCGTGAACAGGGCGGCCAGGATGAGGTCCAGGCTCCGCTTCAACCACCGGTTCCAGGGCTTGGCCAGATTGTTTGAAAGTTTCAGCATCATCACCCGCTCGCGCAAGAAGCCGTCCACGTGCAGATTCATCATGGGCAAGCCCCACAACTGCGGGACCACATAAATGCTGTCGCAGGAGGATTGCAGCTTGAGGACCAGAGCCAATAACTTCTCCTCGGGAAGGCCCGGCATCGCGATGAGCACGTCCCGGGCCTGGGTCTGTTTCATGTGCTCTCGAGTCTCCGAGAGGTTCCCCAGGATAAACGCGTGCTTGCCGCCGCACATTCCGATGCACTTCCCCTTCTTGAGCGGGTTGTCATCGAGCAGACCGGCCACTTCATAACCCAGGACAGGATCCGAGTTGAGTCCCCGTATGACCAGCCTCGCAGTGTTTGCCGCTCCCAGGATCAGGATCCGCTTTCGCCACAAGCCCAGCTTGCCCAGCACCCACTTCGCCGAGTAGCGCGCGACCGGCAACAGGATGAGAAGGCTGATGGCGTTCAAAAGAATGGTCGCGCGAGAGACACCGGGACTGCGCTGGGCCAGGGCTACGGCCGCCAGAATTGCCGCTACCCCCAAGCCAATCGCCTTGGACAGGTGACCGATCTCATTCCACAGCGAGCGGCGCTGGGTATAAAGGCCTTCGACCCCCAGAAACAGCAGAAGCACCAGCCACATCCATCCCGAAACCACCGTGTAATTCGAAAATGGAACGTTGGGCAGCGCCAGATGGCTGTCCAGTCGCGGCAACAGATAAATCCTGAAAAGAATCGCAACTTTAATTGAGATGGCAATTGCCGCCGTATCGGTCAGAACCAGAACCAGTGCGCAAGCGGCCTGGCGGGACCAGAGGGCCCCGGTCGGTTGGGGCTCACCCAGCCCGCTGTCATTCACAGGCAAAGACTCGCGTTCTGGCGCCATCATTACTGTTGACATGGACCTCCTAACGAAGCTGCGGCAGCAAGAGAGTTATCTGGTGGGATCAACAGCACCTGCACGACAAGAAACGGAAGCTCCGGACCTCGGTATTTTGAGAAAAAAGCGTTGGAAGACCCGTTCGTACCCGCAGGCTGGAACAGAATTTCTTCGAATTCAGTCGTCACCGGACTTCCCTGGAGCCATGGCGAAGTTTTCCATGGCCGGCAGTTTCCCGGCTCCTGCCAGTTCCGGCTGCGCTTCTGGTGCGGCATGCCCGCAGGCGATCATCATCGACCGTTCGAATCGACCCAGAATTTCATCGCGGCTCATGTGATCGATTGCATACCGTCTCGCGTTTTTTCCCAGGTCCGACCTCAGGACAGGATCTTCCACCAGGCGCACCAAGGCAGAAACGAACTCATCCACATCTCCGGGCGGTGTGACCATTCCGCAGCCCTCGATCACGGTCGCAAGCTGGGTCCCGGGAGAAGCCGTAGCCAGGACTGCGCGGCCACTGGCCATCATCCCGGTCAGCTTGGAAGGCATCACCAGGTCCGCCGCGTCGGCCCGTTGCGGCAAGAGATGGATGTCGGCCAGATTGAGCAACTCATTCAGCCGATCCGTGGGGT
The DNA here is from genome assembly GCA_035937515.1 of Terriglobales bacterium. Taxonomy (GTDB): domain Bacteria; phylum Acidobacteriota; class Terriglobia; order Terriglobales; family Acidobacteriaceae; genus JAIQFF01. Next base: position 8,606 of record DASZHW010000028.1, read on the forward strand.
GCAAAGGCAACAGCATGACGTTGTGACACTGCTTGGCCAATTGAGCCAGTGTGCCGCGCTCGGGGCCATCGGTGCAGATGACAAACTGGAGGTCCGACCGGGAGCTCAGCCGGCGACTGGCTTCCATGAGCAGGTCCAGGCCCTGTTTCTTCCCCAGGCTTCCCGAATAGAGAGCCACCACCGCGTCTTCCGGAAGTCCAACCTCCCTGCGCAACCGGCTCGGCGTTGGCAGCGGATAAATGACTGAGGTGTCCACCCAATTGGGAAAGAGGGAACATCGCTCAGGGTCAACGCCCTTGCTGGAAAGGCGCTGGACCATCGGTTCAGAGATGGCTGACGCTCGCTTGAACCTGCGCACCAGAGCGCGTTCCACGGCCTGCACCCACCTCCGCAAGCGAACCGAGGAAAAATCCCTCAATTCGAAGGCGGCATCGACTTCGAAGTCCTGCACGTGGAGCCATGCGACCGCACCCGATAGCCGGGCCAGACCCAGAGCCGGGGGCACACAAAAAAGAGTAGGCGCGATCAGCAGAACGATGTCAGGCCGCCAGGAAATCTGCCGCAGCATCGCCGGATAGCTGGCAAGCGAGAAACTCGCAAGATGCAGAACCCGCTTCCAGCTTCGAGGAACGGTGGGGACCCAGACCGGGCAGCGAAACACTTCTAGGGTGCCGGTTGCGCCGGGCGCCGGAAGCGCTTCACGGCTGAAGCGCCACGCGGAATACCCAGGGAAAACCCGCCACTGGGGATAGTGCGGCGGTGTCGTCACCACCCGCACTTCATGATCGCGGGCAGCCAGCCACTCGGCCATTTCGCCGGTGTACTTGCCGATCCCGGTGAGTTCGGGCGAGAAATTGATGGACTGAATCAGGATTCGCACGGAATAAGCTTTCCCTCGGACGCACCCACATGGGAGCAGAAATCCTGATAGGCCAGCCGCAGGCCGTCGCGCAGGCTGGTTTGTGATTTCCAGCCCAGCGAACTCAGGCGCGTGGTGTCCAGAAGTTTTCGCGGGGTACCGTCGGGTTTTGCCGGATCAAATACCAGTGCCAGATTTACTCCTACAACTTCGGCAACAAGTTCTGCGACTTCCCGAACGCTCAAGTCCTGGCCGCACCCGACATTGATGAGAGGAGGCTCCTTCGGGCTCGAGACCAATTCTGTGAACCGAGCCGCGGGCAAGTCCATCAGGAAGAGGCAAGCGTCGGCCGCGTCCAGGCTATAGAGGAACTCCCGGCGGGGCGTCCCGGTCCCCCAAACCGTCACCTGGGTTGCGCCCGACACTTTGGCTTCATGCATTTTCCGGATGAGGGCGGGAATCAAATGGGAATTATCGGGATGGTAGTTGTCGCCGGGGCCGTAGAGATTGGTCGGCATCACGGCCAGGAATCGGGTTCCGTATTGGCGGTTGTAAGCCCAGCACATCTCGATTCCAGCAATCTTGGCCACAGCGTAGGCGCGGTTGGTCGGCTCCAGCGGGCCGCTAAGCAAGGAAGACTCCTGGAGCGGTTGACGCGCCAGCCTGGGATAGATGCAGCTCGACCCGAGAAATAGCAAGCGCTGCACCCCGGCGCGCCAGGATTCGTGGATCACGTTGGTCTGAATCCGCAAATTCTCGAAGATGAAATTTGCCGGGAAGGAGTCATTGGCCAGGATGCCTCCGACCTTGGCGGCGGCCAGGAACACATACTCGGGCTGCGCCTGGGCAAAAAACTTTTCTACCGCCGCGGCATCCGCGAGATCGAGTTCCCGGCGCGTTCTGAGGATCAGATTACTATGACCCGTTTCGCGCAATCGTTGGACCAGCGCCGAGCCCATCAGCCCGGTATGGCCTGCGACGTAGATTTTGGCTGAGCGTTCCACAGATCTATTCGTGATACTCGTACACCCGGTAGCCCGAGTTCTTGACCATCTTGTCGCGCTCGGCCGCAAGCAGGTCGGCGGCCACCATTTCACTGACCAGTTCGTGGAAATCCGTGCGCGGCCTCCACCCCAGCTTGGCCCGGGCCTTGCTGGCATCCCCCACCAGCGAATCCACTTCCGACGGCCGCAAATAGCGGGGATCGATCTGGACAATGCAGTTCCCCCACCGGTCGTAGCCCTTCTCTTCCGTACTCACGCCACGCCAGTGCAAGGACATGTCCAACTCGCTGGCTACCGCGTCAACGAAGTCCCGGATCGAACGCTGCACACCAGTGGCAATCACGAAGTCCTCGGGGTGTTCCTGTTGCAGCATCAGCCATTGCATCTCGACATAGTCTCGGGCGTGGCCCCAGTCCCGCCGGGCATCGAGGTTGCCGAGGTACAGACAATCCTGCAGGCCCAGCTTGATGCGAGCCAGGCCACGGGTAATCTTGCGGGAAACAAAAGTCTCGCCCCTAACCGGCGATTCGTGGTTGAACAGAATTCCGTTGCAGGCGTACATGCCGTAGGCCTCGCGGTAGTTCACGGTGATCCAGAAGGCATACAACTTGGCCACGCCGTAAGGCGAACGGGGATGAAATGGGGTTCGTTCTGTCTGCGGCGTCTCCGTCACCAGACCATAGAGTTCGGAACTGGAGGCTTGATAGAACCGGACCTTCTTTTCCAGACCGAGCACACGAACCGCATCCAGCAGGCGCAGCGTACCGAGCGCATCCGTGTTGGCTGTATATTCCGGCTGCTCAAAAGAGACCGCGACATGACTTTGCGCGGCAAGATTGTAGATTTCGTCGGGCTGCACTTTTTCCACCACCCGGACCAGACTGTTGGCGTCCGTCATGTCCCCGTAGTGCAGCAGGAAGCGGCGGCCCGAAACATGAGGGTCCTCGTACAAGTGGTCAACCCGCTCGGTGTTGAGCAGAGAGCTTCGCCGCTTGACTCCGTGGACCTCGTAGCCCTTGGTGAGGAGACACTCGGCCAGGTAGGAGCCGTCCTGCCCGGTAATGCCGGTGATCAGAGCTTTTTTCATGGGTATGGTGTATTGCGTTTTGTGTGGAGGTTCCTCACTCAAGCGTGTGGGGATGCCAGAAGCTCCGCCCTATCTTCCGATGGCTCTCCCACCAGTTGGAGGTCGAAACGCCAGGAGCGCAGCAATTCGCAGCATTCGCGATGAACTTGTTTGCCGTGGGTGGCCAGCAGGATCTTGGGCTTGTATTTCGCCAGACAGGCCCTGGCGCCGAGCAGAGCCTGGAACTCCGCGCCTTCTATGTCCATCTTGATGAAGCCGGGTGGATCGATCACTTGTTCCTGGAGCAGTGAATCGAGAGTTGCCGTGACTACCTGGATGGTCCCGCCCGCGTCCAGTCGCCCCATCGCCCGGGTTTCCTCCTCCTGGAACGAGGCCTGCCCGGCCTGGTCCGACATGGCCATTTCGAATACTTCCACGTTTTTGATCCGGTTAAGGTCCAGATGCTTTCGCAGGTATCTCACGTTTGCCGGCAGCGGCTCGAAGGCAAATACCTTTCCGTTCCCGACAAGCACGGACGCGAGCAGAGAATAAAATCCCACGTTCGCCCCCAGGTCGTAAAACACAGCGCCAGGTTTCACCTCCCGCGCAATCAGGTTCTGAACGTACGACTCGTATGAGCCCAGCCAACAGGCATGGCGCTGCGAACCAACAATCCATTTCATGCCTCGGAGCGGGCCTTGCAGGACCGGGACGGTCATGCCGCGAGGCAGAATTCTCATGGGATAGCGGACAATCTTCCCCAGGAGCGTGCCGCTCGATAAGGACAGGACTGGCGCTTCTAGCAACGGGAACACTTCCTCGCCCGGGACCAGTTCAATCTACCCTCCCGGCAAATTCTTTGGAGACGGCCTTCTCGGGCAGCCGCTGGGTCGACCCTAACGCGACCAGGTAGTCGTACAGTCTGCGGCGGGCGATCGATGCCCAGCTGAAATCCCGCGCCATTTTCTCCGCGCCACAGAAACCCAACCGCCGTCTTTCCTGCGCTTCCTTCAGGCTGAGCAAAACTCGGACCAGGTCATCCAGGTCATTCAGTCTGTAGGTGGAGCCGTTACCCTCAACCCGTTCCGGAGCCAACATGGTGTGGTTGGCCACAATGGGCAGCCCGCAAGCGGCTGCGTCCAACATCGAAGTGGACTCCTGGGTCGGCCAGACGCCAATGTCAGAAGCGCGAAACAGCGCGCCCAGCTCGTCAACCGGGACAAAGGGATGAGTCACGCAACCGCGACTGGACTGGATAGCCTGAGCTTGCGCTCCGTTTCCCACAAACAAGCCACGGAAAGGTTCGTCTCTTCGGGCCAGACGATCCACCGCCTCGGCCAGCAGGAGTGGATTCTTGTCTTCGCTGAACCGGCCGGTATAGATGCAGACGATTTCGCCGTCGGAGAATCCCAGGCGGCGGCGCAAGTCACACCTGGCCTGATGGTCCGCTTCACCCGCCATTGGACTGAACAATTCCGTGTCGACGCCCAGGGGGCAGATCTCGATCTTGCTCCTGGGCACGCCAAAAAAGCGCGCCGCCACATCGGCGCAATCGGAGGTGATGGCGTAACACTTCTCGGTGCAGGTGGCCACCAGCCAGCCCGGCAGGGTTCGCGTAAGCCGACAGCGAATGAGTTCCTGGTTCCACGGAGACGCGTTCTTGCCGGCCAGGGGGAAAACCGAGGCGTGGTAATGGTTGCCGGTAAACAGCTTGTAGCCTGTGGAGATCCGGGCCGCCGCGGCTTGCAGTGGAAGCCATCCGATGGTGTGCTGGGTTTGAACGATGTCTGGACCAATGGTCTGCAGTTTCTTACGCAAACCCGCCATTTGCATGTATCCCAGCACGTTCCGGTGCGGGAGAACGTGCAGCGTGTAGCCCTGGAACGGTTCTATGGTGCCAGGAGTCAGGCCGCAGTCCACGAATCCGTTGTAGGTCCTGGCGGATTCCTTCATCTGGTAGTAGGGGGCCAGATCCATCGTGATCAAATGAACATCCAGACCCAGGCGGGCAAGGTATTTGGGCAGCATATTCTCCAGGTAGCCCATTGGTTTGGAGAATGTTTCGGACAACACCGCTATTCGCACATGGGCACCAAACGAACCCTTTCTGATCTGATCAAAGCACGCTTCTCCGAAAGTCGACGATGTAGGCTCGGCTCAGGATGCCAAAACCAAGTTGCGCGCCCAGCCGCGCGCTGCGCATGACGATCCCGAAACCGCGGCTTTCGTTGCGGCTACTGGTTCGCAGACTGCGGACCGGTCCAACCTCAGGACGCAGGTCCCGCAATTCACGAATGTACGGACCGAAAACTTTTTCCCGGACCAGCCGCGAGGGACTGGCGTGGAACATTCCGAAATTTGTATCGAACAACCAGGAACTCAGTACCTTGAATCCGTGGAAGTGAAAGAAAATGAGCGGCTGTCCATCCACCCGGATCTCTTCTCCTTCCCGGGTGATGGGATAGTTGGCCACGTTCCAGGGGCCGACGTTGGCGCCCTTGTGCTGGATCACGCGCACCGCTTCAAAGCGGATGGGAAATTCGTCCAGATACTTCTGGTCGGCGAACCTGCTTTCTTCAACCCGGTCGTAGCACCACTCGATGCAGCGCCCCGCCCACCAGTGCAGGCATGCCAATCCGGGCTGGTCACGCCGGAAGGAAATCCAGCCCACGTTGTAGTTGCCGAAGCGCCTGAGTTTGCTCTGCGCTTCAGTGAACCGGTGCTCAATGATGCCCACGGACTGGCCTTGCATCTCGTCGAAGATGGGCTGCAGGCTGGAGAAAAAGAAGAGATCGGCATCGAGATAGGTAATAAACCCGATCTCGGGACGGCGCTGCAGCAGGTACAGCAGAAAGCACGGGCCACAGGTGTAGTAATACTCGACTTTCGAGCGTCCCGCTTTGGTTCGAGCCAGATCAATATTTGCCTGCTCCAGTTCCTGCAGACGGACTGTGGTGATCCCAGGCAGGCCGAGTCTTTCCAGGGCCTGATGAACCTCCTCGTCCATGCACAAGACGAAAAGATGGCAGTCCTCGCAATGGGCGCTCAAAGAGCGATAGAGCGCTAGGGCACGGGGAAGGTAGTGACGATCAAAGTAGGTGCAGAAGTACTTCATTTTCTGTCACGATGCCAGATGAGGCCCCTGGACCGATGATTTAACCTGCGCCGTTGGCTCCGGTTCCAACCTCATCCCTCATTCCTGCGATCGTGATTTCTGCAACCCTGGATACTTGCGCGTCGGTCAACTCCGGGTAGAGCGGGAGACTCAGGATCTCCCGGCAGGCTCTCTCGGTTTCGTGCATTCCCCCCGCACCGACTTCCGTTTCACGGTATCCGCGCTGGAGATGAACTGGCACCGGGTAGAGAATCGCGGTTTCCACCGAGTTGCGCTTCAGAAAGGCCCGCAGATTGTCCCGCTGGAGGCTGCGAACCACATATTGGTGGTAAACATGCTCTGCGGCATCTGACTCTCGGGGCAGCCGCGAAGCGCTCCCGGACAGCAAACGGCTGTATCGCGCAGCAATTTGCCTGCGCCGGTCATTCTCTTCGTCAAGGTAGCGGAGCTTGACGCGCAGGATCGCAGCTTGCAGTTCGTCGAGTCGGGTGTTCATGCCATGCGCGTCACTGATATACCGCTCCTTCCACCCGTATTGGCGAAGCTCTCGCGCCTTCTGCGCCAGTTCGGCGTGGCTGGTGACGAGCGCTCCTCCATCCCCGAGCGCGCCCAGATTTTTCGTCGGATAGAAGCTGAACGCGCCAAAGTGGCCAAAGGACCCAACTTTCCGGTTCTGCCACCTGGCGCCATGCGCCTGCGCACAGTCTTCGATGACAAACAAATCATGCCGTCCGGCGAGGTCCATAACCCCGGCCATATCCGCGGGATGGCCGTAAAGATGAACCGGCACAATGGCCTTGACCCGGCGCGAGCCGTCGCTGCGGAGAATGTCTTCCACCCGGTTCAGGTCGATAGTGAAGGTCGCCGGATCGATATCCGCAAGGATCGGAGTTGCCCCGGAAAGTTGAATCGCACATACCGTGGCCACAGCGGTGTGCGAAACCGTGATCACGCCGTCGCCGGGTCCAACCCCGCAGGCCCGGAGCGCGAGTTGCAGCGCATCAGTCCCGTTACCTACTCCAACGGTTTCAGCCGCTCCGATGTACACGGCGAATTCAGCCTCGAACCGGCCGAGTTCCTGCCCCAGGATGTACCAGCCGCTTTCAAGGACAGTCGAGACAGCCCGATCAATCTCTTCCTTGTGCGCCAGATAATTGGCGTGCGGATTGGCAGGAAGCAACACCGCCGCGGGAGCGGTGCGGGTTCCAGTCCCAAGTCCGGCTTCTGCAGTAGGGAGCACGATCAGCCCTGCCTCCGGAGCTTGCCCAGCAGCCTGCTTATCAAGTCGAGGTAGGCCGAAGGCTTCAAGTACGACAAGCGGATCATCGCAATCGCCCGGTGCCGCAAGTCATCAAAGACGGGATCGTCGAAGCGTTCGCGAGCGGTGACCGCGAGTTGCAGAGCGAACCCGTATTGCTTCATGAGGAATGCGAAAACCCATCCCAAAAGGAAGTCGCGCGCGGTAAAGTCCGGACGTCGAAAGCAGTTCAGGTAGGCGATCTCTCCCCAGCCCGGCGATCTCTTGAGGAACAGCGGAGCGAAACGCTTTTCCAGGTTTGTGAAATCAGTCATGAGATCTGTTCTGAGGCACTGCGATCCCTTCACACGCATATCCGACATCCAGAAATCATGGCTTTCCATAAAGGCCAGCACTTGCCAGAGTTTGTCTTCTCCCTGATACGCGTCCAGGATGCCGGGTTCGAATTCCGCAACCAGCACCCGGCTCAGGATGGGATTGCCCAGACTGGCAAACAATCGCAGGTCGGTGCCCTGGGAATCGCTCTTGAACCAGTCGATTCTTTCCAAACCCAACTGGTTGAGAATGGTGGTCAGGTTGGTGGTCTTGACCTCGCGTTTTTCTAGAACCTCAAAGCGGTCGGCAAAGGCCCACTCCGACAGCTGTTCCCGATTGGGAGGAAGCAGGCTGGAACAGGTCGCCGACCGGGTGAAATAGAAGTCAGCTGAGCCGGGCCCTTCCGGCGTCACCAGCAGGTTGTAAACATAAAGCTGCTTGTAGGCAGCGGACGCTCTCGGCACCTTCTTCAGTCCCTGGTTGTCGCCGTCGAAAGCAATGCAGATGGAATGCCGGCGGATCCCGCGCCAGGCCGGGTTGAGTCCGCCGGAGGCGCCGATATCCACTACTACCGGCGGGGCATGCTCAAACTCCGGGCGAGTCAGAATCCGATCCACCAGGTTCATAGAGGTTGCTTGCCGAGAGCCGCCAGATAGTCCTCCCACTCACGGATGTAATCGGCGGGATCGTAAAGAGAACTGGCCAGCACCAGACAGATGGCGTCGTCGCTGAAGTCGTAAAGGCGCGCCCAAATCATGGGAGGAACATAAAGAGCGCGATCGGGTTTTTCCAGCACGTAGGTCTGACTCTGGTCGCCGTCGGTCAGTTCCAGGGAGAAACTCCCTTTGATCGCGACGAATGCCTGCTGGGTATCGTAGTGCGCGTGGGCCCCCCGTTCACAATCCTTGGTGGCGCCGTAGATATAGAAGATGCGGGCAATCGCGAATGGAATTCCTTGCCCCGATTGGATCACGGTGAGACTGCCGCGCACCGGTGTGGAATGGGTCGCCAGATCGTTCCAGGCCACCCTCTGCAAGCCGGCGACCGCGACCCGGCGCATGGTCTGAAGTTGAGATTTAGCTTTTGCCGCTGATATCTGCATGGGGAGCCGTGCGAAGTAAGCGCCTGGTTCAGGCCACAACGTCTGAAGCAACCATACTTTGCTGCTGAAATTGCCGCTGACTGCTATTCTGTTCTCCTGCGGGCAGGGGCTTTTTCGCACAGACCAGAACGTGCGCGGAAAGTGCCGTCAAATTCAGTCGCGCCAAAATCCACTCGTAACAGAGAACTAGCAGGGCCAGGGGGAAGAAGAAGCTGTAATAGGTTGACTGGGAGTAGGTCACCTTCACGTCCACCGAAGTAAAACCCTTGCTTTCGAGCAAGCGCCGGAAAACGCCCGGCGAACAGTACTCGTAGTAGGCCGGAAAAACATCCCAGCGCGCCGCCTCTTCCTTCAATGCGTACGCAACCTTGCGGGCGGCGGAAACCGACAACGCACGATTGATCAGGCTGAAGGGCGCATTCCTATTGGGAAAGAGCGTGATAAACACCCCTCCCGGTTTCAACACCCGGTATGACTCCTCCGCGAAGCGCTCCACTCCGCGCAAGTGCTCGACCACGTATCGGGAAGCTACGATGTCGCATGAAAAGTCGGGCAAGGGCATGTGCCTGGTCACATCCGCCACTCGCCGGTCTTCAACATCGTGATTTCGTCCCAACTCGGCTGCAGAAATGTCCAGAGCAACGATATGCGAGTTCCGGCACTGCTGCGCGAAGGCGCATTGTGCTCCTCCTCCAACATCGGCGATCACGCTGCCGTCTCGGGCAAAGGCGCCAACGATCTCGGGATACTTATCCGAGACCGTGTCGGCCACGTGCGCAAAGCGGCGCCGGAAACGGTAGTAGAGCTTCCGGTTCTGATCGATGAATCCCATGGAAAGTTGATCTCAGTCGACAGCGCCACCCCTAGCCCAGGCTGGGGAGGGTCCGGTCGTGTGCCACCACCAGAGCGGGCTGAGCAAAACCACCTCCGCCCCGCACCGGAGCCAGATAAAGAAACACAATCAGCAAAAACAGCCCGCCGGAAAACAGGCTGGTGAAGATGGAGATGTTGGCAAGGTTGTAGGCGGCATAGCAGATCACCAGCGCCGCAAAGCGCTGTTCGTGTTTCTGGGCCGCAGAATCCAGCATCCAGAAAACCAGGGCGCAAAATACTGAGATCAGCAACACTCCGGGCAGTCCGAAGGATGCCAGCCCATCGAAAGCCCAAAGGTTTGCGGTGGCATCGTAAGTTGGATCCCCGGAATATGCATAGCCGACTTCGAGACCCAGGAAATTGGCATAGGGATAGGGGATGAACCAGTTCACCACGGATACATGCGACATGTGAGTCAGCGGATTGCGCTGAAAGAAGTCGTAGTATTGAGCGACGGTCAGGCCGGGTGTGCCAAAAGTGCGCATCAGGATCAGAAACAGCAAGAGAGACTGCACCGGCCCCGCCGAGCCGCCCGCCCAAACATAAGAGAGACAGAGTCCACCCAGCAGCAAGGCAACTCCCCAACTCAGCTTCAGGGCAAACGGGATACGGCCAGGTTTGAGCAGAAAGTAGAAAGCTGAAATGAATAGCACCGAGGAAATTGAACCTTTGGTTCCCAAGCTGCTGTAAATCAAAAGCTGACCCAGAACGCCGCCCACGAGCATCCATGGGCGTTTGTAGAAAAATCCCCAGGCCATGAGGAAGGGATTGATGGCGCCCGACAGCCACATCAGGGCATAGCTGACTTTGGTGCCTTCGATCAGGTCGTCCGCGCCGAAACGGACGTCGTAGACATCCCCGAATGAAACGATGTTAAGGGTGTGGCGGAACACCAGATACACCCACACGGTCAATCCCAGGGCGATGGAAGCGAACAGCTTCCAAAAGAAGGAACTCGAAATGTTTGGCGAACCGAGCGGCATCAGCGGAACCAGGTAGCCCAGGCCGGTGATGGCGAAACCCGCGAACAGGGTCACCATGAGCACAGCCGTTTCCGCCGGGGTGCCCACCTCGGCATAAATCGGAACTACCATGCAGGGTATGAGGACCGTGATGTAGAGAATCCAATAGGCCAATTGCGACGCCCGGGTGAGCGTCAGGGGCATCCACAGACTGGGCAACAGGCTCAACCCCCAGGCCAGGGCCAGATACTTGGTGGCGGGCGGGTTGTAGTCGAAACCGTAGTAGCCGAAGACGGGGTATAGGTAATTGATGTACATCCACTGAAAGCAACCGACGTAGGCGCAAACTCCCACGATCAACAGCAGCCGCCGGCTGCGTTTTTTTCGCGCGCCAGTTTCCTGCAGGGCTGATGTGGGCATGGGGTTCGCTTTCAAAACGACGGTCTAGGGCAAGCCGATTTCGTTGGGGTTGGCCAGGTGCACACGATATGGCCTTTTTTGAAGGCAGGCGGCAAATCCGGCGCCCAGGGTTGCGCTGTACACGGCCGCCGAAAGCAGCATGCCGTAGACCGCGCCGCGCAATCCGAAGTGGATCACCAGCGGGATGCCGCCAAGGAAAGTGGCCACTCCACTGGCCAGATACCCATAAAGAACCATGTTCGGTTTCTCAATCGACTTGAGGGCGGAGTTCATGGTGTTGCCCACTCCCAGCACCAGAGGCAGCAGAGCCAGCGTGCTTAACAAGGCGGAAACGTCGTCGAATTTTCCACGATAGATCAGATGAATTGCGGAACCGCCAAAGATGCGCACCAGCACGGCAAAGCTGGAAGTCACGACCAGACATACCAGCAGGTAGGTCCTCCACAAGGAGAGAAGCCTGCTCATTTGCCCGGAAGCGTACCGGAACGCCATCATGGGCAACACTAGAAACGAGAGCGCCATGAAGAGCTGGTCCACCGGCCCCACCAGGATATACATGGCCCGCAGTTCCGCCACTTCCTTCAAGGAGAGAAAGCCCGCCACCAGCCAGTAGTAACCCTGTCCGGTAAGCTGACAAACCAGCGCCGTCGCCAAAACCCAGCGCGCGTACTTCCAGTGCTCCGGCCAATAATCAGGGTGCACCTCGAGAAAGTTTTCCCGGACAGCTTTGGGGAGCTCATGCGGCATCGACCCCGCAGCCACCAGCCAACCGAAAGCCGCGGCCAGAAAGGCCGAGAATCCGCTGAGCACGCCTACTCTCACTGCAACCCATAGCAGCGCCGCAACGGTCACAAAAAAAACAGCCGACAGGCGCGCGGCCAACTCCGGCTTTCTTCTGACGTAGAAAGTCTGGCGTACGAAGGAGGCGGTGAGGAGCACTCCGCTGGCCAGCGCCATGCCCAACAAGGAGCGGGAAGCCAGGCCGGGCGCGCTCCAGGAAAGCACTCCCCAGACCAGCAACAGCGCCGCGGTCAAAGCCAGCGCCAGCCACGCGTTGCTGCGCCATACCAGGCGCGCGTACTCGCGAAAACGCTGATGGTAGCGTCCCGAGCCGTAAACCGTGTAGGTCTCGAGGATGGCGGCATTGTGCAGTCCGGAGAGAAAGGTGAACACGGAATACGACAAAGCGAACATCCCGTATTCTTCCTTGCTTCGAGCCCGGGCCAGGGCGACATTGACCAGAAACATGCCGCCGACCGAGAGTGCCTGATCGCTGATGCTGAAAAACGCCTGATGGATCCGGGGCCACGAGAGCGAAGCGCGCAGCGTTGCCGGTAATCCTCCACTGATCTGTCTCATCATCAAGATTTTCCACCACGGGGGATGAAGCAGCCGGGAGGGTCGAGCAGTTTGCTTCATTCCTGGGGGTCGGATTTGCCGCCGGGATTTCCCGGCCGAGCCAGACGCACCCAGGCTTTGTGGCTCATGGCCTGCCATCGCGAACCATTCGGCGTTGCCCAAGGCATTCTGGCATTGACAGTTCGGAAGACTTCCTGCGCGAGAGCTTTTCCTGGATCTTCCGGCGCGGTCCTCTCCCAGCGCTGACGCGCCATGATCCACGCTACTCCCCCGGTAAACGCGACGAATACACACAGCAGCATGATCAGCAGACGCGGTGGAAACGACTTTGCTTCGGGCACAATCGCCGCGTCCAGGACCTTTACGCTGGGTGTTTCTTTCGCCTCCTGGACCTTGGCCAGTTCATATTGTTGGGTCAGAGTTTCGTACACCACTTCCTGGATCTTGTTTCGCCGGTAAAGATCGAAATATGTGACTCCCAGCACCGGCAGCTGCCGAATCGACGGATAAACGGAATCGCCCTCTGCGCCGGGCTCTCCGTTTGCGGCAGTAGGGCTTTCGTTTGCGGGGGCCGAGCTTCCGCCCAGCTTATCCAGTTGCTTCTGCAGTTCCGTGATGCGGGCCCGCACCGAACGCACGCGCACATTGTTCGCGGTATAGATTGCTTCCAGGCCTTTCAATTCCGACTCGGCCGCAATCAATTGTCCCTGCAGTATGGCTGCGGCTTCTACCATGGCACGGCCCTGCTCCTTGATATCGATGGCCGCAGTCTTGCTGGCAAACTTGCTGAAGTCCTGGGCTGACTGGTCCAGATCCTGCTTGACCGCTTTCAACCGCTCTTCCAGAAAGACGCGTTCCCTGTGGGCGGCGGAGGTGGAGAGTTCCGCCACCAGGCGATCCAACTCGCCCACGTAGGCCTGGGCAATGGCTGCCGCCCGTTGCGGGCTTCGGTCGCTGACCGTCAGGGTCACGATTCCGCTCTTGCGATCCTCCGCAGCCGTGGTGTTCTCGGCCAATTCCTTGCGGGCGTCCTCTTCCAGCCGGGCACGGTACGCTTTCCTCAAATCGAAGCGCTGCACCAGCCGGTCTTGCACCGTCCGGCTGCGCACAATTCCGATGAAGAGCGCTCCGGAATTCTTGATTCCCAGCAGGTCTCCGGCAATCGCTCCCAGGCCGCTAGCTCCGCCTCCGGAAATCCCTCCTTTGGCCGCCAGCGCCGCGAACAGCATTCCCGTGTTCGACTGATTGTCGGGCGGCATCAACTGGACCGAAGACCGGTACTCGCTCGGAATCGCGAACGCGATCAGCAGGCCGGCCAATAGGCCTGCGATTACGACTCTGCCGAGAAACTTCCGTTCGTCCCACAACTGGCGCAAGCTGACCACCAGTGGTTGACGGGAGTTGCCGGCGGCCGGGACCTTGGCCTCAACTTCGACCTGAGGCACGTTATCGATCCCGGTCTGCCGCTCTGACGATACTCTTAACGGGCTCATTGCTCCTTGGTGTCCTTCATGTGCTGATCTTTCATTTACTGATCTTTGATGGCCGGTGATGCATCCGATGTTCGAGTCGCTTCCATCGGCCGCTTCACTTGCGGGTTCCCCAGTTGGGATGGAAAGTCAGCTGCACCGACGACGTGATGTTCGACTTCGAACTCGGCGCCAGGACAGGGAAATTCCATTGCTCATACTGCAGGAAAGTCGAGAGTGCGACTTCCGGCCCCAGCATGAACTCGCCCCGCAGGGAGAAATCGTTCAAGCGACCGCCCCCGGCGAGAATCCTGTCCGTCTCCTGGAGGCGGTATCCGAATTGAAGATTCGTACGGGGAGAGAAAGAATACTTGGCCCAAGCTTGTCCGCCGTGGCCCTGGCGGCCAATCCAACTTCCCAGCAGAAACCCGTCGTTGGTGTAGCCCGACCGATAACGGCGATCGATGTACATCACGCCCTGACCACCATCTTTAAATCCTTCCGCGCGAATCTCCAGCTTGGGCAGCTTGGGCAACTGTGGAAGGTAAATCCCGGGATTCAGCGCCGGACGGCTTGAGCCCAGCGGCGAGACCTCGTCGCCTACCGCAGTGTCGGCGTAGAGAGTGAGCAACTTCCTCAGACCCGGTACGCGATAGTTGAAATCAAAGCTGGAAAATCGTTTGGCCGGATTGGTCCTGGTGCTGGCCTTGTGAGAGTAGTAGCTTTTCAGGAATTCGTTCCAGGTGAAGGGAAGGCCGGGCCCTCCGAAGATGGCGGTAACGCCAAAACCAAACTCCAGATTCGGGGTCGGCTTGAAGCTGAATTTGTTGCCGTGCACGAAAGGCTGCGGGCTGAAGCCGGGTCCGATCAAGGTTGGATCATTGAAATCCCAGGTCTGGCCGGAAAGCTGTCCTATGAAGAAATTCGTGCGCACCGGGCCCAGGAAACGGGAAACCAGCGGGATCCGGAACGGAGAAACGTTGTCAATCTGCAGCATGGTCATGGGCGACGCGTTGTTGCTCAGCAGGAATGGACCACTTTCACCGGGCGCCGACCAGAGACTCTCCTTGCCAAACGAGACCCTAATATTCTTGAAGGTAAGTCCGATTGAACTGTCCAGCAGACGGAAACGGTTGATGGTGGGAGTGCCATTGGGAAGAGGAGGGACGCCTCCGTCCACCGCCGCCGTTGCCTGCAAAACGCTAAGCGGGTCAGACGCCACAGCCGGAGCGTGCTGATACTCACCCTGCACTGAAATCGACAGCGGGCCAGCCACCGCATGCGAGGTGAACCCAGCGATGCCGTTCACCCCTTCGCCGTACGGACGTCCGTAGTCGTTGATCAGGGTTTGTCCGAAGTGATAACCATCCCGCAGGGGCTGTCCGGAGATTCCGGTCACCCGCGTGTACACCGAATCGAGGCTCATTCCCAGGTTCGCAGCTCCATCCAGACGAGCGGTCTCGGCGGTAAACTCGCTGGCCACCGCAGCGTAAAGTCTGTCCGCTTCGCCGTCGTTTCCGTCATAGCGTAGCCGTTCTCCCGCTTCTTCAAGCAGTCGCGCACACTCCATACGCGTCCAGGGACGAATTCCCAGATACGCGGTTTGCACGTAGCCGAGCGCCGCCAGACGCTCAAGTGCCGGGTACACCCAACTATCGAGGGGAACATAGGGCGAGCCCATGTTCTCCGGGTTCCGGGTTTTTTCGCCGTCACTCTCGAGCAGCGGACCCCATGGTCCGCCTCCCACTTCGGGATCGTGATGAGCGCGATACACCTGCCGTCCCAGGTACCAGCCCAGGGCACTGCCGATGAGGACGTCGGAGGGAAAATGTTCCTTGCTGGTGACCCGCGTCAGGGTGACCGCAGAGGCCAGGCCGTACGCGAAGAACTTGGTAAGCGGCCCCGGATACTCGTGGGCCATCACGGTCGCCACCGACCAGGCGATGGCAGAGTGTTCTGAGGGAAATGAGCTTCCTCCCTGAAAGAACTTCCCCGAACCGTCTCCCTGGAACGGGCGCTCACGCTGGGTGATGCCTTTGAACGCGTAGGTAAGCGCTGTGCTGTTCAATATAGTCTCGGTGGCCAGCAGTCCGGTTTCGCGCAAGTGATCATTCTTGGTCAGATGTCCCCAGAGGAAGGATCCGCCGGCCGCGCCAATCAGCGAGTAGACCGCGTACTGCGACACATCGGTGCTGCGCTTCAACTGGTTGGGTTTATCCGGCACCTGTTTTGAAAGCCAGCTATCGCTCGCGATCAGGAGCCCGGTAAAACCTACAAACGGCGCAAAGGTTTTGAGATTCCCACGGCCCAGGTCTTTTCCGCTTTTCCAGAATGCTGCCTGGTCCGAGGCCAGGTGCTTCACGAACGACCAACCCAGAGTGTTCTGGGGATCGGCTCCCGGTGGGAGCCAGCCGTTGGCTTCTTCCGCTAAATCCAGTTTCGCTGAATCCAGTTTTGCCGAATCAAGCCTCGCCGCATCCAGTGAATCTTGCTGGGCGGCTTGGGCTGACCCGGGCGGGGGCGGCAGAATACGAATTTTCGCCGGAGTGGGGTCCGGTGTTTGAGTGCCGGACGGCGCAGACTGGTCGCCCTGAGTCTGAGCCGTTCCCGCGACTGCAGTAACCAGCCAAATCCCGGTCAAAAACCACCTGGTGATACGCAAGGTCGCCACTCCCCAAGCACACAACTCAGAAGCTTCTCGCGACCTGGATCGCTATACCCACAGCATAGGCCAGCTGCGCCGCTTCCAAGGTGTTCTTCCATCTGGTGTTGGCGCTGAAGCCTTTCTCCGGAACCACTACCATGTCCCCGGGCCGCAAGGCAGCGCTTCCCACTCCGCCGCTAAACAGGCCCCCGGAGCCGCCCACCACCGAACCATCAGCCCGGATTACGAACATCGCCTTCTTGTTGGCCATATTCGTCGGCCCACCGGCCTGCAGCAGATACCAGTCCGCGCTTTTTCCCGGTTTGTACGACACCGCTGTGGGGTTGTAGACCGAACCATCCACCATCACGATGCTGGGCTTCTTGGGAATGTAGATCACGTCGCCGGCGCGCACTTGCAGGTCGGCGGAGCTGTTGGCCCATTTCTGAATGTTGTTCGAGAGATGAATGACCACACGGCCGCTGGGAGGGGTGTTTTGCAACCTCTCGATCGTAGTTTGCCATTGCGCCAGGGCTGCGTCTTTGGCCAGTTTCTGGTCTCCGTCGCCGTCGGGAGCGCTCCTCAGTTGAGCTCCTTCGACCTGTACGCGCTGCAGCAGTTCCGAGCGATTCTTCTCCTCCAACTCCCTCACCGGGACACGTTCGAATACCGCTCCATAGGGATAGGCATTCCCGCCTAGCCCCCCCGCGCGCTCCAGCACGGAACTGAGTCGCTCTCCTTCCCGGATGCCATAAGTTCCAGGGTGGAGGACTTCGCCCTTCACCGTGATGGCGGCGCCTACATCGTTCCAGCCTGTCATTTCGCCGATGGTAAGCACGTCACCGTCGCGTAAGCGCACGTCGGTGTCGGGCTGTCCGGAGAGCGCCGCCGCGATGGGAACGGTATCGTGCTCGCCCACCACTTTGGTCCCGTCCTGCACCAGGTAGCGAGTGAGATCAGCGGTTTCGGTATAGGCTCCGCGCTTGAGCCCGCCTGCGACCCGCACCAGGTCCGCAGCGGTCATCTCCTTGCCCAGCGGGTACTTGCCCGGCTTAGCTACCTGGCCTTCAACCACCACCGTCGGCGGGTCTACCTTGGACTGGTTGCGGTGAATGAAGATGCGATCTTTGGGCTCGAGCAGTACGTCATCTTTGGGATCGCCGTCGAGCGCCTTGGCCAGGTTGACGCTGATGACTTTAAGTTTGTTGTCCTTGGTGTGCCGGAACACCTGCGCATCGTCCAACTGGGCATCCGGACTGACTCCACCCGCGAGGTAGACCGCATCCCGCAAGTGGGTGACTCCATTCGTGACATGATCGCCCGGATCGCGGACTTCGCCGCTGACCGTGATCACCGGCGGGTCCTCAAAGTCATAGCGCCCGAAGACGCGGATGGTATCGAAGGGTTTCAGGACCAGGTTCTGCTCCTGGCCGTCCATGGCGTCGCCCAGATTAAATGCCAGCACGACCGGGGTGTAGTCCGGGCCTTCCAGGCGGATGATCTCGGCGTGACCACGCGAAGGCTCGGGCAAAAGATCGCTGTAGGAATGAAGGATGTCCTTTACCTTCATGCCCTCGCGATAAGGATATTTTCCCGGGCGGAACACGTGCCCATCCAAGTAGATCGTCTTGTCGGCGTAGGGCAGGATGGGAGAGATTTTTATCTTGTCTCCGTCCTGCACCTGGAATTCCTCCAGAGCTTTGTTGACTGCCTGTTGATCGTCGCTCTCGGGCAGATCGAGCCGCAACATGGTGCGCTTCTCATGGGCCACCACCCGCTCTACATCGATATGGCGCAGCGTGCCTGAGGGAAGCACTCCCCCGGAAAGCTCCAAGACTTCCGCCAGGTTCTTTTCTGCCCCCAACTCGTAGATGGCAGGACGGCGCACCATGCCTTCCACCGTCGTCTCTGCGCCCATGGGAGGAACCAGGATAGTGTCACCCGACTGAATCCTGCTTACCGCGTTGTGAACGCCATGCAGCAGCAGGTCGTAGGCATCGACCTCTCCGACAAGTACCTTGCCCCTGTACTGGCGCAGGTGGCGGAGGGAGCCGCGGGAAGTCGGCCCACCGGCCGCGTACAAAGCATTGAGGACGGTTGAGAGCGAACTGATGTCGTAGGCGCCGGGACTGGCCACCTCTCCCACCACGTAGACTCGCACCGACCGGATGCGGGACAGGGAAACATCTGCTTCCACATCCCGGAACTGAGTGCGCAGCACCGATTGCACAATGTGTTGCACATCTCCCAGGCTGCGACCCGCCACCTGGATGGTTCCCACCTCGGGCAGGGCCAAGCCGCCCTCGCGGTTTACCACTCGCTGCAGCCGCTGGGCCAAGCCTCCCCATAACTCGATGCTTAACCCGTCACCCGGGCCCAGTACGTAATCGGGCCCTGCGGGCAGATCGATGGGCAAATCGTCCAGCGTGCCGGTATCGTTGCGAAAAACGCTGGTTCCGAAATGTTCCAGTACCGCGGGACGCCGCGAGACCTGCGCGTACAGGTCATACAGGGACGGCACATTGGCGTAGGGATTTGGCCGATGCCGAATTAGCGGACGATCCTGGTTGAGATCGGCAGGCGAGAGAACAGGTATCCGCGGATTCTCGATACGAGCCAGTTGCGACATGGTGGGCGCGCGATTGAAAGAATCGGGCCCTGAGGCCGACATTTGCAGCGGAATGCGTGGGGACGAACTCCCCCCCGAGGACTGAAGACTTTGCAGCCCGCCCTCTCCCTTCATCTGGCCCATGCCTGCAGTCATATTTCCCGAACTGGACCCGCCGGACGAACTTACGCTCAACAATTCAGCCAGATCCTCCGGGCGCACTCGCATCATGCCGGCAGAATCCAGACCGTCGCCAAACCCTCCATCGTTCTGCTGCATATTGGCCCGTTGGACCGCGCGCGCCGGATTCTGCGGCGCGGGATTCACCGGGGCGGGCGCGGGGGCAGGTGTGGTGGCGGGCGGTAAACCGATCTGGTTGCGCTGGGCGGGCAAATTCAGCGGCTCGTAGTTTTCGAGATCCTGCTCATGCTTTGCCCAGTAGAGTTCCTCCTGGCTTCTGGCGTTGGCCGGCACTTTGGACGCCGCATCCTCCTTACTTGGCAAAGAGAGTCCTGCCAGCACGCGCTGGTCTTCCAGTTCCTTGGCTCGCTGTCTCTCGGCCCGCGTGGGTTTCGCCTGGATGTAGGCCCGGTCTTCAATTTCGTTGGTGGCCAGAACGCGAATGTTGTAATCCTCGCGCAGCAGGCGAAACAACGCCTCGTCGGTGAGATCGTTGGGATCGAGAATGCGGCCTTGTTCGAAGGCTTTTCGCACCAGCATTTTCTTCACTTGCAACAGCAGGCCGGGCTCATTGCGGAGGATCTCGATAATCTTGTCCGGCGACAGGGAGACCTGCTGCGCGGCTTCCTTCTCCGCCCGGGTCTGGACAGGGCTTTCCCTTTCTGTCTGCACCCGGCCATATTCGCGGTCTTCCTGCGCACACAATTCGAGGGCCGCGCCGCTGCTCAGGCCCGCGATCAGGATCAACACTCTGAGTCTGCGAATTGGAACATCGAATGCCACAAACGACCTCCGCGGTTTGGCTGGGCTTGCCGGAGCTGATCGAAAGAAATCGGGAATGCAGGTGCCGGCTACCATGGGACGACTGACCAACAGTGATTCGTGCTCATTCCAGATCGGCTGCATCCACTTCGGCGGCAACCGAGCGCATGATGAGATCAAGATTGAGGACCAGGCGGCATTTATCTTTCTTGCGCACCAGGATGCCTTCGGCCCCGGACAGCGGACCGTATTTCACCCGCACCCTCTGGCCCACTCTCAGGTAGGGATGCGGTTCCGCACTCACACCGTTTGCGATTCCGTTCCGCAAAGCTTCAATCTCACCGTTGTCGAGCGCCGCAGGCTGCCCGCTGAAACTCACAAAACGCACCACCCCGGAGGTCTGCAGCACGCGCAAGCGATCCTCGGGTCCGATACGGACAAAGACGTATCCAGGAAAAAGCGCCAGCTCCAGTTCTTTCTGCCGGTCTTTCCAGCGGCGAACGCTGCGGTAGACAGGCAGGAAGCAGCCGATACGCTTTTCCTCGAGTTGCTTGCTCACCAGCTTTTCGTGCCGCGCGCGAGTGCAAGCCGCGTACCAGCTAGCGGCTCCGCCCTCACGCTGGCAGGCCACCCCGGCTAACCCGGCGCCGCCGATCGATTCGGCGATTGGAGTCGTCTCTGAAAGCATCGCAACTTTCCACTCCGGTTCACAGCTCCGCCCTCTCACTCACAGAGCGTCTGTGAGCTAAATCCCTGATTCAAAACCTCGTAACAGCAAAACCCACGTGCAACGCCTAGTTCGTCCTATGTTCAGTGGATGGCACAGGCGCAACCACCAACTGGCGGCCGCGCAGCGTGCTCAGAATCCCAGCTTCCGAGTTTTCAATCCGATTAGAGCGAATGTCGAGACTCGCCCAATAGAAAATGCTGCTGTTGCGTTCCGCGGCCAGAGCCAGAATGCGCATGTGCGGGAAGCGGTCGAGCAGCACATCGCAGATGTGTGGCCGTTCGTCGGAATGGTCCAAGGCAATGATGAGAAATTCGGGATGGACGTGCTCGACCGCTTCCAGGATCGAAGCGTCATCCTCCAGAACACCAACAATCTCGATATCGGGCTGATCCGAGATCGTGGCCATGACCAGGTCCCGCATCAGCCGCGGCCGATTGGCGACCAACACCCTGATTTTCTCCACGCCGCACCTCCAGGACAGTATTCGGCTACAGGCGCGTCGCAGAACAGGTTCAATTAAGTCTCAGGAAGGTGATTGCAGAAAATACTGGGTGAGTACCACTGGGTTTGCTGATCCTTAGAGCGAAGTACCTCAAATGCGCTTGCAAAGTACCAGAACCGTACCACTCGAAAGGACAGGGTGCAGATATGCTATTTCAACCTGCCCCCGGGAGCTATGCCGGGAGGAAGCCCTGGGTTCGGCACGCTTCAACCGCGGCCAAACGGTCCCTGACACCGACTTTGCGCAACACCCGGTGAATATGGTTCTTGACAGTTTGCTCTGACAAGCCCAAATCGCCGGCGATTTCCTTGTTGGTGAAACCACGGCCGATCATTTCCACCAACTGCTGCTCCCGGCGGGTCAATCCGAACTGCTGCTTCACGAAAAAACTCGGGAAGCTGGTTCGCTGCTGGGCCACGTAATCGAATAATGCCTGGCACAACTCAGGCGGGCAGACAGCACAATGGTTGGCCACCGATCGCACCGCCGCCGCAACATCTGCCGCGGTTGCGTCCTTTAGCAGATAACCGGCAACCCCCTCGCGGACCGCCTGCAAGAACAGCTCCCGGTTGGGCTCCATCCCAATCATTACAACCTTCAATTCAGGCAAGGCTTCCCGGATGGTACGGATGAAGGCCAGACTGGTGGTGGCGTCCGATGCATCGAACAGCAGCACCCGGGTGGAGACGGCTGCGATGGCCTCGATGTAGGTAGGCGAACAGGCGGCCGCACCGACCACAGTGATGTCATTTTTCTTGTTCAGGATGCGAGCCAGAGCCTCACGCAGGAGGCGGTTCTCAGCCAGCAGAAAAACGGCAATACGAACTACAGTTGTCATGCTGATGAACTTCGCTTCCGGGGGAAGTCGGTACGCCCCTTTCAGGTTGGATTATGGATGTGGAAAAAGGTAGCGCCATTGTATCGCGCCAGCCGACCCCCAGGCCCGACTTTTCCACAGGTCTTAGGATCTTTGAGCATGCTACGTACCAGATTGGGACCATCGATACTTGACAATCGTCGGGTCTCTCGCTAGTCGGGCGTTTGCAAAGGCGGCCCCAGTTCCCTCGTCTCGTCACCCTTTGAACGCAAAGGGGGCCTGGGGGTTGCCTCCTTCAATATCGGGGTTGCCTTCTTAGGTTCGTGGACGTGCTCTTTAGTGAAGATTCAGGTTGACGTAGTGGCCGAAACTCGCCAGCGAAACCTGATCGCCGCCGGGAAGGTAAAAGCCGAACTTGCCTGAGGAAAGATTGGTTCCCGCCTGGGTCCAGCGGTCGAGAACAACCCAGGCGTCGTCCTGTTTGATCAGATGGACGATTTCAGTGGTTCTTCAAGTTCCTTCCTGGCGAACAACGACAGGCCTTTCTGCACGAAGTGACCCCGAAGGCCTCGTGAACCCAATCCGGGCCAAGCAGCCTCGACTTCAGCTGGAACCCGACTTGTATGAACGACTGCGGCAACAGGTAATAAGCCGCGACGGGTGGAGATGTCAAGTCTGTGGTTCCCGAGAAAACCTACAGGTCCATCACAGGCAACTGCGCAGTCAGCAGGGCTCGGATGACGAGTTGAATTTGATTACTCTGTGTGTGGCGTGTCACGAGGGTCAGCATCGGTAGAGGTTAAAGTTTGCGTCTGCCGGCTTAGTCCGAATCAATCCAATCCAAATACCACTCTTACATTCCAGGTTTGATAAGCTGTCTTCACTCCAGGCAAACAAGTTGATAAAAAGCGACGTGAAAAACGAACTGGAGAACCAGGCTAATATGCTTGATCGTCGAAGCTTCCTCATCGCCAGTGGACTTACTGCGCTCGCCTCAACCAGAGCGCTTGGCGCAAACGATACCGTTCGCGTCGGAGTCATTGGAGCGGGCGGCCGAATGCGGAACCTGCTGGATGCTGCCGACAAGGTCGGCCCCTACCAGATCGCGGCGGTGAGCGACGTATATGCACTGCATCGCGATGCCGTCAAGGAACGGTCCGGCGGTGTCGCGACTACCCACCTGGACTATCGTGAAGTGCTCGCGCAGGACATCGATGCAGTGTTCATCGCGTCGCCGGACCACTGGCATGTTCGCATGGCAGTCGATGCTTTGGCCGCCGGCAAAGACGTTTATCTGGAAAAGCCGGTCACCCACACGATCGAGGAAGGCGCCGTACTCACCCGCGCGGTTCGATCCGGCAAGCAGATTCTGCAGTGCGGCATGCAGCAGCGCAGCTGGACTCACTTTCGTGATGCCGTAAACCTGATCCAGGCGGGCAGTCTCGGGCGCGTTCTCCAGGTGCGAACTTATTGGTGGCAGAACTATCATCGCGACTGGGCGCCCAAGCCCATCGACACGCAGGCGCTCGATTGGAAGCTTTGGCTCGGGTCCGCCCCAGATCAACCGTTCAGCGAGGAAAAATACAATCACTGGCGCTGGTTCTGGAATTTCGGTGGCGGCGCCATGACCGATCTGTTCTCGCACTGGATCGACGTGGTGCACTGGGCCATGAAGTCCGACCAGCCGCGCGAGGCCCACATGCTGGCCGACAAATTTGTTTTCGAGCAGTGGGATTGTCCCGACACCATTCAGGCAGCCTTCCGCTATCCCGGGTTCGATGTTGCGTACGACGGCATGATGAATTCATCCATCGATGGTGGTGGCCTTGAGTTCCGCGGGACCGAAGCAACCTTGAAAATCGATCGCGGCGGCTTCGCGGTTTATCGCGAGAGCGTGGAAAATGGGCAAAACCCGGTTCTTACAGAGCACAGCTTCCGCGACGGCACCATTTCGCACATGGAAAATTTCTTCGCCTGCATCAAGAGCCGCCAGGAGCCCAACGCGCCGGTAGAAACGGGAGTCGCCGCCGCCCGTGCCGGCCACATCGGCAACCTGGCCTACCATCGCGGCGGCCAGATCGCGTGGCCGCTTAAGACCTCGAATTGAGCGCCACGTTGTGAGTTCTACTGACCCTCGGCCAGTTCACGAATCCAGATATTGCGGAAGCGCACCGGATTGCCGTGGTCCTGCAGACTGAGGGGCAGCTTGTCCAGCGTTGGCTTGTAAGGGGGCCGCACATGGTGGCCGGTGGGGCCGGACAACTCCACGTTGTCCTGCACCAGCACTCCGTCGTGCAGAACAGTGACCCGCGCCGGGCGCAGCAGCTTGCCATCCTTCTCAAAGCGGGGTCCGTGAAAAATGATGTCATAAGTTTGCCACTGTCCCGGCGGCCGTGCGGCATTCACCTGCGGAGGGAATTGCGCGTACACCGCCGAGGCTTGGCCGTCAGCGTAGGTTTTGCTCTGGTATGAATCGAGCACCTGGATTTCGTAGAGTCCCATCAAGAACACGCCGCTGTTGCCGCGTTCCTGGCCCTCGCCTACCGGCGGTGTGGGCTCGGCAAATTCGACATGCAGTTGGCAGTCACCGAAAGGCTGGCGCGTCTGCACCGCGCCGCTGTGGGGCACTACTTCCATGTAGCCATCCGCGACCTTCCACTTTGCCGGCTGGCCATCCGCGCCCGTCCACTGGGAGAGATTCTTGCCATCGAACAACACCATGGCATCAGAGGGAGGACGCCCCGGCGCGTCCTGCGTGCTCGCCGTCCCCGGCTCAATTACCGGGGGCAATGGACGGTCTGGATCGTTTGGTTTCCAGCGCGGATCTACCTGCGCCGCAGAAAAGAGCGCAATGCAAAGAACTAACGCAGTCGCAGAGAAAATTGCTCTCATTGATAGGCACCCTGTTTCACAAGATACACGGCACCGCAAAACGTGAAGCACCAGGAAAGACCCACTTCAGAAACCTGGCGGCCGCTCGCCCGCTACGCCGAAGCTGCGTTCGAGAGTGATCCCGACCCGCCCCAACGTCCCTTCGTCGAAAAGCTGGCCGATCAGCGTGATGCCGTGGGGTACGCGGCGCGGCGGCGAGAACTTCGGCAGGGGATGGTTCGGATCGGGTGCCCAGTCGCTGCGGGCCTCCGACACTTCGACGAAGCCCGCACGCAGTGTAAGTGAGGGATGCCCGGTGAAGTTCGTAAGCGTAAGCATTTCGTCCCGCAACGAAGGCACAAGCAGCAGGTC
This sequence comes from Terriglobales bacterium, assembly GCA_035937515.1. GTDB lineage: Bacteria > Acidobacteriota > Terriglobia > Terriglobales > Acidobacteriaceae > JAIQFF01. The sequence goes on from DASZHW010000028.1 coordinate 33,894, forward strand.
AACTCGGGAAAACACGCGCACCATCTCCTCCGCCACTTTGCGCCGGAGGCGGTCGGCCTGCACGAAGTCCACGGCGGACAGGAAACGAGATTGGCGGAAGAGATTCGGCCACGCATCCGGCACCTGCACCTTCAACTGATTCAATGCCCCGCTGAGTGTGAGTTCCTCGAACGCAGCAGCGCCTTCGGCGAAGAGAATCAGATCGAGCGTGTCATAGGGCCAGTCGGGAAGCGTGACCTCAACCGGAACCATGCCCACCTTTTTCACGACGTCCAGCGCGGCGCGGTCGACGCTGGTTGCCGGGTCTTCCTTCATCCATGCGGGGAAATACCCGACGCGCAGGCCTTCCACGGCCGCACCCGAGTCGAAGTCAAGCTTGCTCGGCACGCTGTTCAGGTCTCCCGCGTCAGGCCCGGAAATTGCATGCAGCACCAGGATGGTGTCTTCGACATTTCGGGCCATAGGGCCGAGTTTGTCGAGCGACCAACACAGCGTCATTGCGCCGGTGCGTGGCACGCGGCCGTAAGTAGGGCGCAAGCCGGTAACCCCGCAACGCATGGAGGGAGAAACGATGCTGCCCCCGGTCTCACTTCCAATCGCAAAAGCCACCAAGCCCGCGGCCGTGGCCGCGCCCGGCCCGGCGCTTGAACCCGACGAGCCTTCCTCCAGCAACCATGGGTTCATGGTCTGTCCGCCAAACCAGATGTCATTGAGCGCCAACGCTCCCAGACTCAGCTTGGCCACCAGCACCGCGCCCGCCGCGTGGAGACGCTTCACGACCGCAGCGTCCTCCGTGGGCACGCGATTTCGCAAAGGCTCGGCGCCATAGGTAGTAGGAATTCCTGCGGTATCGAGAAGATCTTTGGCGCCCCACGGAATGCCGTGCAGCGGACCGCGATATTTGCCGGCGGCGATCTCCGCGTCGGCCTGTTTAGCCTGACGGAGCGCAAGGTCGCGGGTGAGGGTGATGACGCAGCGTAGTTTTGGGTCAAACCGCTCCAGTCGCTTCAGATAAATTTGAGTGAGGCGCTCGGAGCTAAGCTTGCGCTGCTCGATCCACCGCGAGAGTTTTACCAGCGAGGCGAAGGCAATGTCCTCGTCATCTGCCGGCAAGGGCCCCGGATCGGTCCTGGTGCGCACACACTGGTCACGCTCTGGACCTGTTTTCATGCCTGGCAGCACCGGGTTCCATTGTGTCGCGGGGGCGAGCGTCGTCTCCAGCGCCACTTTCCGCGGCCCGGTCCGTCGCTCGTACAGGGCGGCCATAGTCGCGCGCCAACTGGCGGCGGCCTGCGCGCGTTCCGGTTCGGTCATTTCGATCTGAACCAGCTTTTGCGCTTCAGCGAAGGTGGAAGACGACACCTCAGGCCCGACTGCCGGCCCCGCGCCAAATGCGGGTGGCGCCCCGGGCGGCAAGCCGCTGGGCGTCTGCGCAGGGCTCTGGCCGGTGATGGCTGCGCCGATCAAGCCAAGGGATGTGAAGGTGAGGAATTCCCTGCGCGATTTTGACATGAGTCCCCCGAACACCCTGCCAGACTTTTAAAGCGGGTCCCGCGTAATTCTCGACTCCTACCGCTTTCCCGTGAGCTGCCGGATCAAATTCACCTCCGCCTGCCGATACGGGGTTCCGTCGGGTCGCAGCACCTCGTGAAACCACACTGACGGCGGGTCGCGGACGTAGGGACGCTGCCACGAATCCCAGGGCAAATACGTCTGCGTCTTGCCGGCGACGAATCCCCAATTGATGGCGCCGACTCCCTCCTGCCTGGCGATCGGCAATATCGTGTCAAAGGTACTGCCCACCGAACGCGCCATGTATTCCGTGCAAATCACCGGCCGGTTGTATTTCTTAAGCCAGGCGACTTCACTCTTGAAGTACTCCGGCCAGGTGTAGTTATGAAACGTGACAATGTCAGACTCGCGCAGTTGAATCCGCTGCAGTTCGCCGAGGTCCGCGCCGTCGGAAGAGGTGTCCACGGCCCACACTCCGCTGGTGAGAGGTTGCACGGGATGGGCCTCTCGCGCCCACGCGAACACCTGGGGCAAGAGCACCGTCACCCGGGCGATCTTGTCTTTCGCTTTCAGTTCCTCTTTCAGGTAGCTTCCGGCGTTGTCGGCGCCGGGTTCGTTCCATACGTCCCATGCCAGGATGCGGTCATCCTTAGCGAAGGCCCCCACCACGCCGAGCACGTACGCCTTCAGCCGCGGATATTGGCTTGCATCCGCCAGCGCGGTCGCGCCGGGACTCTGCGCCCAGCCCGAATTGTGAATCCCCGGAATCGGCGGATGTTGCAGACCCAAATGAGGTAACGGGTCCCAGCAGGAATCGAAGAGCACAAACAGCGGACGGATGTGATGCCGAGACGCGATCACCAAGAACTGGTCGATGCGCTTCTCGAAGCCAGCCGCATCCTGCTGCCAGAGCAGGTCGTGCAGAAAAACGCGCATGGTGTTCATGCCCATCGCTTCTGCCCAGGCAAATTCGGTGTCGATCTCAGCCGGATCGAAGGTCGTCTCCTGCCACATCTCCAACTGGTTAATTGCCGACTTGGGAACGTAATTACTCCCAACCAACCACGGCTGTTGCGCATACCAGGCATTCGCCTTCTGCTCCGGCCAGCGCTCGGTTTGTGCCAATGCTGTGCACCAGCCAGCCGCGATCAGAGTTAGTGTCAGGAGAACGCACTTGAGTGTTTTCACTGCATGAACTCCCTCTCCATTTATATGCCAGGGTTCAGGACCCAGCAGTGGTTCTTGCCCGGCGTCCAGTGGCGATTGAATTTCATGGGGGTCGAGTTTGGCGCCTGCGATGAGGGCCATAAGTGTGCGCCATTATAATCCGCGGCCACGGCTCATCTGCGCGGGAATGATGCGATGGTCCAGGCGTTGGCGGTGGTGATGACAGGGCCAAATGCCAGATAGCGGCCATCGGGCGAAGGCAGCAGCGAGAAGATATCCCAACTCGGTTGTTTGAATAGCAGTTTGGGCCCGCCCGTCACAGGCATGTGAACCACGGACGTCCCTCGCGAAGACATGCGGGCCAGAAACAGGCTCTTGCCATCCGCCGCCCACGCCACCGCAGCCAGTTCCGTCCAGGGCATGGCGGACAATTTCTGCGGAGTTCCTCCCGCGAGCGCAGCAATTTGAATCTCCGTCGCCTTGTAGTCGAAGACGGAGATCGCGATGCGGGTCCCGCCGGGAGAGAGGTCCCAGTTTGAAAAGTCGGGATCCACCGAAACCCTGGTCAGCTCCGCTTTTCGTCCCTGCAGAGGATCAAAGGCGGTGAAGATGATTTGCTTGTCACCTTTTTCCGCGAGCATGCAACCGCTGGGCGCGTGCAGGCGACAACGGAAGCTGGGAAAACCTGCAACCGAATAAGTCGGGTCGCCGAAGAGAATGTCAGGATGTCCCTTGATGTCCATGACCGCTTCCGCGGGACCGCCTGCCACCGGGCTGCGCATGATCTTTCCGGAATTGGCGACAGTACCATCGGCAGCGGCCTTGGGCCACTGCATGTAAAGCAGCCACTTGCCATCGGGGCTGATCTGCGGCGCCCATTTTTCATCGGACCCGGTAGCGATCGGTTCGGCATTACGTTCATTCACGCCCTGTTTGTAGATATCGAAATTCCCATTGCGGTCGGAATAAAGAAACAGCGTTTTGCTGTCGAGTGACCATCCGCCGGGCCAATCGGTGCGCTCATCGAGGGTCACCCGCTGGGGAGCCTTCAACTCACTTCCTCCGTTGCCGAGCTCGGCGGCATAAACATCGCTTTGGGGTCTTATGTTCAGAAAGACGAAACGATTCCCATCGGCGGTGAAATCCAGATTGGAAAAGAAAAATCCGGTCCAGTCTGTGAGACGTCGGGGATTTCCCCTGGGCTTACCGCTTTCCTCGTCCAGGCGCACTTCCCAGAGATTGGAGTCGTACTGGTTGGGCGGCCGCTCGCGCACGGAGTAGATAAGCTGTCCACTTTGGCCCCAACAGAGGTCGGTAAGTTGCGGGTTGGAAAGCAGGGGAACCAGGTCCCCGCCTTTGAGATCCCGGCTTTCCAGTCCCAGACTCACTTCGCCATTATCTTGGTGATACTTGGAATAAAGAATGCGTTTGCCGTTGGGAAACCACGTGGGCGAAAACAGAAAGTAGCCCTCTTCAGGTTTAAGGACGGACCTGGCCTGCCCGCCGTCGGCGTTCATCAGCCAGATATCCCGGGCGACGGAGTCACGAAACACAATCTGCGATCCATCGGGAGAGAGTGACGCGTCGAAAGCATCATCACGTATTTTCTTCAGCGTGGCGCCGATGACCGAGATGATCCAGATGCCCTGCTTTTCCTGCGCGACCGGTCCGCTCACCAGCAATTTGGTCCCATCCTGGGACCATTGAATGCGCGCTCAACGGAAGCAGAACGAATCAGGAATGGGAAGTGACTGGGTTTCTCCGGTGGTAATGAGCCTGAGGTGCAGTCCCTCGAGGTCGGCGTAAAGAAGATACTTTCCATCGGGCGAAATCGAAGTGACCGCGACCGGATCTTCGGAGGCGTTGGTGGTCAATTGCTGCGGCTTAAGCTAGGCCTGCGAATAAGGCTGCGTGGAAGTGAACCAGCCCGCGAAATAGCCGGCGACGAGCACGGCAACGATTGCCGCGGAAGCGACCGAGGCCGCCAGTATCGGCCAACGACGCGATTTCCGAGCCGGAGCCGCTGACGGAGCAATCCCCGAAACCGCCGCGATCTTGGCAGACTGGGTGTCGCGCTTGAAGCGTTGTAAATCGGCGGAAGCGGTCTGGTAACGCAGGCTGCGATCCTTTTCCAGACATTTATTAATCACGCCCTCGAGCTGAGCGGGCAGGTCGGGGTTGATGCGGAGGGGCGCGGTCGGCGGCTTATTCAGGATGGCATCGAAGATGATCGCGGAGGTGTGGCCGGTGAAGGGCTGCCGCCCGGTCGCCATCTCGTAGAGAACCGCGCCGAAGGAAAAAAGGTCGGTGCGCGCGTCCAGCTCTTCGCCCCGAGCCTGTTCCGGCGACATGTAAGCCACCGTTCCCAGCGTGCTTCCCGGGCTGGTGAGATGATCCTGGTCCACAGCCATGGTGGGCGACGATCCAGCCGCGGTTTGCAACGGCGGCAATGGTCCTCGCGCGACTTTGGCCAAACCAAAATCCAGGATCTTCGCCTGACCGCGTTTGGTCAGAAACAGATTCGCCGGTTTCAGGTCACGATGGACGATGCCCGCCGCGTGAGCGACATCGAGCGCATCCGCAACCTGCACGGCGAAATCCAAAAGCTGTTCCAGAGAGAGAGGCTTGCCCTCGATGCGGTGATTCAGCGTCGTCCCTTCCAGGCATTCCATGACAATGAAGAGACGGTCCTGGTGTTCGCCGATGTCGTAGATGGTGCAGATGTTTGGATGATTCAGGGCCGACGCCGCGCGCGCTTTCCCGCTGAAATCGCGCGCGCGCCTGAGGATCCTGGGCTAATTCCTCGGGAAGGAACTTCAGCGCAACACGCCGACCGAGGCGCTGGTCTTCCGCCTCATACACGACGCCCATTCCGCCGCCACCCAGCTTGCCCACAATGCGGTAATGAGAGACTGTCTGCTCCAGCATGTGGCGCCAATGTTAGGCCGTGGAAAGAAGCAAGTCAATTTCAAGACACAAGAAGGCGCCATTCAGGTGTTGCTATATCCCGGAGTTATTACTATTTTTCCTCGAGCGTGTCCCTCTCCCAGATATCGAATAGCTTCAGGGACTTCACTCAAGCTGTAACGCCTGTCGATGACTGGTATTAGTTTTCCGGCCGCCATGAGCTCGTGCATGATGCTCAGGTCCTTTTTGTCCGGTCTCGCCAGAAGCGTGACCAGCTTCTGGTTCACGAATCGCGATAACACCAGCGCTGTGAGCAAACGGGCCAAAACCCCGATCATCCCCCGACCGCTCCGGTCTCCGACCATGACATATGTTCCGTTAGGATTTAAGACCCGCCTGCAGGCGGACAACGAATGGTTCCCAACGCAGTCAAAAATCAGGTCGTAGCGTTGTCCACTCTTGGTGAAGTCGTTCTGGGTGTAATCCTGCTGGGTATAGTCAATGACGCGATCTGCGCCGATGGATCGCAGCATGTCCACGTTCCTCGTACTGCACACGCCGGTGACTTCTGCGCCGTACGACTTGGCAATTTGCACTGCGAACGTGCCCACGCCGCCCGCTGCACCATTAATCAGGACCTTCTCTCCCGGCTGAATCTGTCCCCTGGCGCCCACGCCGCCTAACCGAAGACCCTGCAATGCGGTGAATGCCGCCACCGGAGCGGAGGCCGCTTGCTCAAAGGTCACGTTATCCGGCTTCATGACCAAGGCGGACTCAGGAGCACACGCATACTCGGCAAACGCCCCCTTGGGGATCCAGACTCTGAGAGCCGAAGCTTGCGGGTCACTGATGCACACACCGAACACTGCATCGCCTGGTTTGAACTGCGTGACGTTCCTGCCCACCGCTTCAACCTGGCCGGCCACATCAACCCCGAGTCGGGCGGCATTTGGTTGGCGCAGTCCGGTCACTACGCGACCGCCGCCTTTCATTACACCCTCGTCCAGTGGATTGACGGAAGCCGCGCGAACTTTTATCAAGACTTCATTGTCCCCGGGAACAGGCTTTTCGACCTCCTTGATTTGGACAACATCCGGGGGACCGTACCGGCTATAGACGGCGGCTTTCATGTGCGAACCCACGCGGCGCTGGCCTGCTCCTTCCTATAGTCCGAGACATGCGACTTTATTGGCCGCTAACCGGGAAGCCTTGATGGGAGCCCAGAGGCCGGGGCGGCCTGATTGCGCAGCGGGATTCCGCAGTACGGACAATAGACATCATTTAACCCGACCACGCGCTGGCATTGCGGACAGCTCGGGCTCAGTTTGTAGCTGCAGCGAGGGCAGAAGTTGAATCCGGTCTGCACCGCATGGCCGCATTGTGGGCAGGCACTGCCCAGCGGTTGCCGCAGAAGGAAGTAAAGAATGATGCCCAGGGCGTTGGGAATAATAATGGACATAATCGTCCAAAGTGTAGGGCTCATCCCTCGGCGTTTTGCGTCGCGGTTGATATAGCCGATGAGCAGCAAATAGCAGCCACCGCCAATTCCAGCCCCAAGGCCCATCAACGCTCGCCCCCACGCCGGTGGAGCATGCGGGTGGCGAGCCACCACAATGTTGAAGAAAATCTGGGCGGCGACAAATACGATCACCGCCAGCGTCCATGCCCACGCCGGAACAATCCTGATTTCCGCAGTGAGTCCAGTTTGAGTTTCGTTTTTTATCTGCATTAATGTGTCCGCCTTGTTACTGCCACTACCGCGACCGCCCGCCGTTGTTGGTGAGGTGCGTACCGCGAGCCAACAACAGCACACTTACCACCAGCGCCGGCGCGACGAAAAAAAACAGGAAGCCCGTTTGCCAAACCAGGGTCGGAACTCCGGCCCCTTCGCCCATCCAGGCAAAGAGCCGCCACAAAAGGGGGAGGGTCAGCGTCGCGGAAAGACCCACGCCCAGACACGCCATCCCCACCAGCCACATGCGTTCCCGGGTCTCCCGAAGCCTGCTGGCATGGAAGCGCACCCGCATCTGCGTGGCTCGCACCAGGCGGGAATCAGCGGCGAGCGGCAGCGAGCGCAAAGCACGAACTACCCCGTTGGCTGCTTCCGCATAATGACGGCATGCTTCGCATTCATCGAGATGGGCCCGCAGCCAGACCTGCTGAGGATCCGAGAGACCATCACCCAGAGCGATCAATTCCCGGGCCTCGTCATGTGGGTTCCGCGTCATGCCTGCGCTCCCTTCAGCCGCGACATCAACATATTCAGTCCGCGATACAGTCGCGACTTCACCGTGCCCAGGGGCGCCCCGGTCACCGTGGCAATCTCCTCCAAAGCCAGTCCTTCCTGAAAACGCAACACCACGGTCTCGCGATACTCCGCCGGGATGCCCACCAGGGCCGCGCTGACGCGCTCGGCTTGTTCGTGCTGCTGCAGCACTTCCCATGCCATGGGGCGGGTGTCGGCAGGTTCGAGTGGTGCATGCTCTTCGTTCTCCATCAGGCCATCCAGGCTGACCGGACTCTTCTTCCGCAAATAATCGATCGTCAGATTTCTCGCTACCGCGTAAAGCCAGGTGCTGAATTCGTGCTTGCCGTCGTACTGATGGCCGCGTTCGAGCACGCGAATCCAGGTTTCCTGGAAGAGGTCTTCGGCCAGTTCGCGATTTCCTGACAGGTAAACCAGATAACGAAGAAGCCGGTGCTGATACTGCTCGATGAGACGGTCCAGTAAATCTGGATCACGCCGGCGGAGACCGCGAGCGATTGCGCTGGCCTCGGATTCCATCACATTCACGGAGCAATAAGCTCGGGCGTTCATGCTACCCGGATATACGGGCGAGGAGGTAAAAAAGATGCCGGATGGGAAACAGTCTCAACAGCGCGTTAAGCTGTTCATATTGCAGCTAGATATTCGATCGTGAGATACCAGCTTTGGAGGACGGCGCGGTCCTCAGATACCGGCTCTTGAGGTCGCAAGAGACCTCCTAAAGTTCGACAATACAAAGCAATTGGAACTGAGCTGAGCTAGAATTCTGCCGTCTGTGGCGAGCAGCAGGAGGCCGTCGCGTCGACTATGTCTGTACGCCAAACCGATCTGTTTGCCCGGAGATTGAAGAGATTCCTCTGTGGATTGCTGCTGTTCGCATTCGTCCAGGGCATATCCCGGGCCCAATCGAAGCCTGAGGAAGTGGTCTTTCCGAGCGGAGGACTCCAGTTGCACGGATTTCTCTGGAAGCCCGAGGGCACTGGCCCTTTTCCGGCAATCGTGTGGAATCACGGCAGTGAGAAATTGCCGGGTTCTCAGCCTGCATTAGCCAGCTTCTATACCGGGCATTCCTACGTGTTTTTTGTTCCGCATCGCCGAGGACAAGGCCGCTCTCCAGGGAACAACATCCAGGATCTGGTGGAGCAGGCGCCTCCGAACGAGCGTGCTCAACGCATGGTCGAGCTTCAGGAGACCGAAGTCGACGATGTGATTGCCGCTCTGAACTATCTAAAGTCTCGGCCCTTTGTTGACCCCGCCCGTATCGCCATCTCAGGCTGCTCTTACGGAGGCATCCAAACCCTGCTGACGGGTGAACGCGACCTGGGCGTAAGAGCACTGGTGCCGTTCGCTCCGGGCGCAATGTCGTGGGGGCAAAACCTGCCGCTTCGAGGGCGCCTCATGCGCGCGGTAGATCTCGCCAAAGCGCCAGTCTTTCTGATTCAGGCGGCGAACGATTACAGCCTTGCTCCAAGCCAGGTCTTAAGCTCGGAGGCAAATAAGAAACACAAGGATTTTCAATCGAAGATCTATCCCGCTTTCGGCAGCACCCATCAGGATGGACACTGGGGATTCTGCTCCTCGGCAACGGACGTGTGGGGAGCCGACGTGCTGGGCTTTCTTGAGGCCCAGATGAAGGCCGCCCATTAAGCTCGGGCGGTGGGGTTGATTCCTTCTCCGGGCGCACGGTGGGTGCTAGTCTGACATGGCGCGTCATGAAAAACCGCGACATCCAGGCGACCTGGGACTATCACAATGGCACCAAGCACTCTTACTGGAGTGTTCGTAACAATCCTCACTTCCTCGACTGGGCGAATCGACCGCGGCCCTTCAAGATCTACCCAAACATAGAACCGTTCCTGTTGCCGCGGGATGTGCCACAAACCGGGGTGACCGCGCTCTCCGCGATTTCACAGACTCTGCACTCCTCGCGAGCCGATACCATTCCACAGCTTCAGGATTTGGCGCGCATCCTATACTTCTCGGCGGGAATCACCAAAGAGCGCGCACATCCAGCGGGAGAATTCTACTTTCGCGCTGCAGCCTGCACCGGAGCGCTCTACGAGATCGAGTTGTATCTCGTAACTGGCAATCTCCCGGGCCTGGATGGGGGCGTGTACCACTTCAATCCGGCGGATGTGTCACTTCGCCTTCTGAGAAAGGGTGATTTCCGCGGAAACCTCGCTCACGCGACGGCGATGGAACCTGCCGTAGCTCATGCGCCCGCGACCATCATCTGTACCGGAACGTACTGGCGCAATGCATGGAAGTACCAGGCGCGCACCTATCGTCATTTTGGCTGGGACAACGGCACCCTGCTGGCGAATATGCTGGCTGTTTCTGCGGCTTCGGGGCTGCCGGCGGAGGTCGTGCTCGGGTTCGTGGATGCCGAAGTGAATTGGCTGCTTGGTCTTGATTCGCGCCGTGAGGTTTCGTTGTGCCTCGTACCGATTGGTCGCATATCGGACAGTCTGCTGCCGGCCCCGAAACAGGCTCCAGCCCTCAGCCTGGAGACGGTCCCGCTTTCGCGAGGCGAGGTCGAATACCCCGCCATGCTGGAGATGCACGACGCATCTTCGCTTGAGTCCGAAGAGGAGGTGCTTCAGTGGCGACGGCAACCGATCCCTTCAACTTCTGCTGTGGCAGGCGAGGCCGTGCCCCTCCAGCCACCGCCGGAAGAAGAACAACCGAAGGACATGATCGAGCAAGTGATCCTGCGCCGTGGGTCAACCCGGCGGTTCGACAAGACGGCATCCGTCACGCTGGCACAACTCTCTGTCATTTTCGATCGTGCCACGCGAGGTCTTCCGGCTGATTTCTTTGAGCCTCCTGGCGGGCAGCTCAATGATCTTTACCTTACTGTGCATTCGGTGCAGGGTCTTAAGCTGGGTGCTTATTTCTTCCGGCGCGATTCAGGCACGCTGGAACTTTTGAAAGAGGGGAAATTCCGCTCCGAGGCGCATCATCTCGGACTGGAGCAAGACCTGCCCGCCGATGCGTGTGTGGATATCTTCTTCCTCGCGGATCTGCAACGAATCCTCGAGCGCTACGGAAACCGCGGCTACCGGGCCGTCCAACTGGAGGCCGGCGCCATCGGCGGCAAGATGTATCTGGCTGCCTACGCCCAGCAACTTGGTGCGACCGGTCTAACCTTCTTCGACGATGAAGTGATTCAGTTCTTCTCGCCCCACGCAAAAGGCAAGAGTGCCATCTTCTTGCTCGCGATTGGGAAGACACTAAAACACAAGCCACAGTAGGCGGAGGTAGCGAAGTTCGTCAGGAAGGCATGGGTCCTACCGCACGCGCAGAATCAGTTGCGTCCCGTTATCCAGATGCACATTCCGGGTGTTCGAGCTCACCACCGACACCGGGCCTGAGGTGTCGAGAGCGAGCCCCTTCACGCCGACCATTCCCTGGCTGGTGGGATTGAGCGGGATGACGGATGAACCGTACGACGCCCTGGGCATAGGGTCAGGAGGGACTGCCAGGTCGCCAGGAAGTGATGAAGCGATGGAAGCGGGTGTGTCTCCCCCCGGTCCTGCCTGTCGGCTGGCCGCATGCAGGGGTCTTCCGACAGCCTGTACCGCCACTTGCAGCGGTATTTCGCGTCCGTCTTTCAAAACCATGCGATCGAACGTGATTGCCAGCAGCGACTGGGGAGAAGTTTTGCTGCGGGCCTTGGCTTCGGTTACATGGCCGATGATTTTGCTGTTTCGCGGAACCACAATCTGACCGTGCGTCAGCAGATCGGCCGCAGTCCTGACCTCGATCCTGTCGTCCGCTTTGCATTTCCTGGCGTCCAGCGACTTTGACAACTCGACCGACAGAATGGTTCCCGGCGCCAGCTTATCGGCTGAAGCAGCGGAGTTCTCGGCTCTCGAAGCTGCGGTCTGGCTCGCCGAATTCGCGGCTGGCGGTCCCGAAGAAACCTGCGCCCATGACATTGCAGCAAAGGCAAGTACACCCGCTGATAAAAACCCCTTCTTCAACATTCCCACCCCACGTTCATCCTTCCCGGTTGGCTCCTTATTATTATGATGCGCCCGGTAAGAACCAGATTCCATCCCTATTCTCGCAATTTCACTCGTTGAAATGATCGTCAGTCCAGTTCAAGCATGCTCGCAGCGCCATTGAGCATTCATTACCGTGACTAATGTAACTGCACGCCGACGTTTCCCATTCGCGAGGGGCTGTACATTCGTGGTCCAATTGATTTATGGGCGCACGCGTATTGATGTGTCTGTTGCTGCTATCGGCGAGCGTAGCGGAGAAACCTGCCGTGGTGGCAGCCCAGCTGGATGGCCGGGAGAAGCAGTTGGAGAATTTGTACGCTGACTACTGGCGAACTGAGTACAAGATCGCCATGGGAGAGTCCAACCTCTCGTCACGGCCGGTTCAAGAACAGATTCGCGCCGTGGTCTCGGATGATAATTTTCTGCAGGACCTCGATCACACCACTTTTTCCGACCCCTTGCTGAAGACACGCAGGAAGCTGTTTCTCAACGAGGCCGTCTACACCAGAATCACGAATGACCCCGATCTTACTGCCGTGGTTGAGCAGATTACCCGGCAGGAGAACACTACCCGGTATATCGTCGGTGACCGTCAGTTGACGCGCGCTGAAGTTACCGACCTTCTGGCGCACAATTCGGACCGCAAATTGCGTGAGCAAGCGTGGCGGGCAACCAGCCAGATCACGGTTGCCAATGGCAAGCGCATTCAAGACGCCATCAAGCTGCGCAATCAGCTTGCAGGAAAATACTCCGCTGAGCTTTTCTCCATGTTCATGTTGCATCGTAAAGGCCTGGAGGTGCAGCCGCTGTTTGGCTGGTTCGAGCAGATTTGGGAAGAGACTGAGCCCGAATATCAGCGCCTGCTCAAGCGCATGCGCGACGAACTTGGCGTCGCTAAAATCGAGCCCTGGGATCTGGAGTTCTACTTCTCCAACTTCACCAACGAGTTTGAATCACAGAAGTTCTCGACCGACGAGGGTTGGACCAAGGCCAGGCAGCTCACGGCGACATTGGGATACAACCTCGATCCCGTGGAGATGCACGTCGCGGACCTGAGCTTTGGCGGCGCGGCGTACCCCGTACTCTATGGACAGGAAGTAAAGATTCTGGCAAACCGGTATTCAGGCATTTACTTCTATGACCGCTTGTTGCACGCCACCGGACATGCCCTGCACTATCAGATGATGGCGGAGCCATCGTTCCTGCTGCGTAACAGCTATGCCGAACCTGTGGACGAAGGCCTGGCACAAGTGATCGCATTAATGCTGTATCGCCCGGAAGTGAACACTCAACTATTTGCGCTCAGCGCGAAACAGGCCGGCATCGTCGGAACAACCTATCGGCTGAAGATGCTCTTCAGTGTCCGCAATACGATTGCGGACGCTCTGTCTGAGTTTGAGGACTATGCCGACCCCGACCAGGATCCATCCGCTGTCTATAACCGCATCCATGCCAAATACCTTGGGGTTGACATGCACGACACTGCCGTTTGGGCCTTTAATCCGATGTATGGCTCCGATCCCATTTACCTGCAAAGTTTCGTCGTAGGCGAGATGATTGCGCACCAGATTCAACACAGGACGGATCAACAATTCGGAAGGGACTGGGGCGCCCAGGCAGGGCAATACCTGAGAACCAGCTTCTACTCTCGCGGGGCCGGGCAGAGCATCGACAGCTTGATGCAGAACGGTACTGGCGAGCGACTGACGCCGCGTTACCTGATTCAGTTCCTGCAGAACTCCTCCCAGCGCACAACTTTCTGAGGCTACCACCGGGCGGCCTGACAAACGTCAATACCACCCGCCCAGAACCTCATCGCAATACTCACGACGAGGGCTTTGAGGACGCAGGCGGGACAACCTGTGAGGCTGGCCAGATCGGAGGGTGCTGAAATCAATGCTTGCCAAAATCACCCTAGCGGTAGATGGCTCCGCGCCGTTCGATGTCATCCAGCCGGCAGCCCTGTTGAATGTGCCGTGAATGGGCGGAAACAGTGGCATAGGGCAGGCCCCAAAAGCGCTTGGCCACAATGCCAGTCACCTCGAGGCAATTGAAGTTCTGCAATTTCACTTTTCCCAGGATGCGCTGCAATGCGTGCCGGATTCTTTGGGCCCCGATCGCACCGAAGAACATCACCTTCACTTCCGCCGCCATGAAAAAGAAGTTCCATCCAGCGGCGTGGACTTTGTCATCCAGGGCCAAGCCGTCGAGAGCCTTCACCACGCTCCAATTCGCCAGATAAGGCTCGCTCTCCAAGGTGAGAGCTTCGGCCATGCGCGGCGATTCCTTCCGGATCAGGATCGTGCCGACTTGAACCGCCGGTGCCATAGAATTCTCCTGTTGTGGCTCAAAGGATAAAGTAGGTGTGAGTTAGCCCTTAGGCAGCGTGCTGCGGATCCGCACGTGCTCCGGAAACGTAATCGTGATGGTCTTTTTGTCTCTGCTGATTTTGGGGGGAAGACCGCGCACCAGATGAATGACAATTTTCCTGCCGGACTCCGTGAATTTCATGTTCAGGCGATTGGGACCTTTTTCTGGCGCCATCATGGAACACTCCCCGAAGGACAGGATTTAGAGGATTATCGAGCCACCGCCGGAAGGATCCTCTGTCGAGTGCCGCCAAAGCGGCTTGCATGCCAGATGCGGCGTGGCCCAAGGCTGCACACTCACTCTAGAGCATTCCTGAATAGCAATCTGGTCACTATTGACCAGTCTTCTCCGCACAAACAAGCTGATACTAGAGATGGCGACCGCTATTTTGCGAGAGAGTCTCCCCATAAAAGGCGAGTGAAATGAGGTGTCATTGCCCGTTCCTGCTCACGGATTCGGTGCGGCACGACTGAAGTCGGGCCCTTCCCCCAAACCTCTTGTCAGAACAGTTCCAGCTGTGCTCCATCCAGGATATTGATGTCCGTCATAGAGACAGTACCTTCGACTGCGACCCTCAAACTTGTGAATCGGCGCCCCGTGGCATCCTCAGCGTCCAGGATGCCGGTTCGGCCGCAATCGAGTGCGGGGCTGCCGAGCAGGATCGCTGTGGTTGGCAACTATCTTCCGCGGCAGTGCGGAATTGCCACCTTCACCACCGACCTGTGCGAGGCGATTTCTACTGAGTATGGCGCAGCGCGCCTGTTCGCTGTGCCAGTCAATGACACGGAATCGGGTTATGCATACCCAGCCCGGGTAAGACTCGCGCTGGCCCAGGACGATCTGTCCTCTTATGAGCAAGCCGCTGACTTTCTGAATTTCACCAATTTCGACCTCGTATGCCTGCAGCACGAGTACGGAATCTTCGGCGGTCCAGCCGGGAGTCACATTCTGGGTCTTCTGCGGCGCCTCAAGATGCCAGTCGTAACCACCCTGCATACGGTTCTTCGGGAACCAAGTTATGACCAGCGAATGGTGATGGAGGAAATCGCCGCGATATCGGACCGTCTCATCGTGATGAGCGAGCTCTCCTCTCAATTCCTGCAAGAAATATTCAAAGTGCCCGGCAGCAAGATCGACATGGTTGCCCACGGCGTTCCGGATTTGCCATTTTTGGATCCCAATTTCTACAAGGATCGCTTTGGCGTGGAAGGTAAAGCGGTCCTACTCACGTTCGGTTTGCTCTCGCCAAACAAGGGAATCGAGAACGTGATTCAGGCGCTGCCCCACATTTTGTCGAAGCACAAGAATGTGGTCTACATGGTCGCAGGCGCAACCCACCCTCATATTCTCCGCCGTGAAGGCGACCAGTATCGCGCGTACCTCCAGGCTTTGGCGAAGGAAATGGGTGTGGAATCAAAGGTGATTTTCCACAACCGCTTCGTCAGTCCCGAGGAGTTGGTCGAGTTTATTGGCGCGGCGGACATCTATATCACTCCTTACCGCCATGAGGAGCAGGTGGTGTCGGGGACGCTGGCCTATGCGTTGGGCGCGGGCAAGGCGATCATCTCGACTCCGTACTGGCACGCCATCGAGCTCCTGGACGACCGCCGAGGCGCCCTGGTTCCCTTCCAGGATCCGGATGCGATTGCGCGAAAGACGGTGGAACTCCTGGATACTCCTGCAGTCCGCCACGCCATGCGCAAACGCGCTTACCTGTTCGCGCGAGACATGGTCTGGAAGAAAGTAGCGCAGGGCTACATGGGGAGTTTTGGACAGGCCCGCAGCGACCGCATGCGTCAGCCGCGCGCGATGACTGGGGATGGAACTCTGGAAAAACGTCTTGACCAGCTACCCGCGCTAAAACTGGATCACTTGCATCGTTTGACCGACGATACGGGCATCCTCCAGCATGCGATCTTTGCCGTTCCCAATTACATCGAGGGCTATACCACCGACGACAATGCGCGCGCGCTCATTCTCACCATCCTCCTCGAACAACTTGGACAAACCGAGCCGGTGGTCATCGATGATCTTGCTTCGCGGTACCTGGCATTTCTGGGGCATGCCTTCAACCCGGCAAACGGCAGGTTCAGAAACTTCCTCAGCTATGAACGAAAATGGAGCGAAGTTGAGGGTTCAGAAGACTGCCATGGTCGCGCGTTGTGGGCACTGGGGACGGTTCTGGGGCGCTCCAAAGAACAGGCCCTCAGGGGTGCGGCGGGACGTCTCTTCGAGAGTGCCGTCCCGGCGGTCGTTGCCTTTACCAGTCCGCGCGCCTGGGCCTTTGCCTTGTTGGGCATTCAGGAGTACCTCGACCGCTTTCCCGGCGATCGGGATGCTCAGAAAATGAGCTCTGTCCTGGCCAGCCGGCTGCTCGAAATCTATCGCGCAAACCTGTCACCGGACTGGACCTGGTTTGAAAACGTTCTGGCTTACTCCAACGCCAGGCTACCCCAAGCGGTCTTGATTGCCGGCCGCCGCAGTTCGGATGACTTGATGGTATCGGTTGGCCTCGGAACCCTGAACTGGCTCAGCCAAATCCAGCGTTGCGCAGAGAAAGATCATTTCGTGCCCATCGGCTCGCAAGGGTTTTACCGCAAGGGATGCGATAAAGCCCGCTTCGACCAGCAACCGGTTGAAGCCGGAGGCGCGGTTTCGGCGTGTCTCGAAGCCTATCGTGCGACGGGAGAGGATGGCTGGCGCGAGCAAGCCTGGTCGGCCTTCAACTGGTTCCTGGGAGGTAATGACTTACAAATTGCTCTCTACGATCCTGCGACTGGTGGTTGCCGGGACGGTTTGCACCCTGAGCGGGTGAACGAAAACCAGGGAGCAGAGTCGACTCTGGCCTTTCTTCTGGCGCAGGTTGAGATGCGCTTACAGAGAATGGGTGATGGCCCGCGATCAAGCCGTGAGTCATTGAACACCGCCAATGGTCCGGGAACCACAGTCAATGCACTTTAAAGTCGCTTTTTTCTTTTTCGCGAGAACCTCATGAGCGTTGCCATCACAACTCGTTACGAACCGCTACTGCTTCGGCATCCCGCCAACCCGCTCTTGACCGCCAAGGACTGGCCCTACTCCATTAACAGCGTCTTCAATGCCGGGGCCACATTGCTGGCGGATGGATCGACCTTACTGCTGTGTCGGGTCGAGGATCGGCGCGGCCTGTCGCACTTTTGCGCCGCCCGCTCTCGCAATGGCGTGGACGGATGGCAAATTGACAGCGAACCAACCCTGCTGTCGAGCCCGAAGGATTATCCCGAGGAGGTCTGGGGTATCGAAGACCCGCGTATTACGTTCGCGCCGGAGTTGCAGCAGTACGTGGTCACTTACACTTCCTATTCGCGAGGCGGCCCGGGAGTGTCTCTGGCTTTGACCAAGGATTTTCGCAGCTTTGAGCGTTACGGCGTCATCATGCCACCCGATGATAAAGACTCCGCACTCTTTCCGCGGAGAATCGGCGGCTACTGGGCGCTGGTTCACCGGCCGATGACTCCACTGGGGTCGCACATGTGGGTCTCCTATTCTCCTGACCTGCGCCATTGGGGCAGGCACAGGCTGATGTTGGAAGCCCGCCGCGGCGCCTGGTGGGACGCAAACAAGATTGGTCTGTCGCCGCCGCCCATCGAGACCTCTCGAGGATGGCTGGTGCTCTACCACGGAGTACGGCACACGCCGTCGGGCTGTCTCTACCGACTGGGCCTGGCCCTGTTCGAGCTCGAGAATCCGGAAAAGTGCCTGCTGCGAGGCGACTCGTGGATCTTCGGGCCGGAGGCCGAGTACGAGCGTCACGGCGATGTCAATGATGTGGTGTTCCCGTGCGGATACACGATGGATCCCGATGGCGACACTATCAATATTTACTATGGCGCGGCGGACTGTGCGATTGCTCTGGCCCGAAGCAGCGTGCATGCCCTGCTCAATTGGCTGGATGCCAACGGCAGTTGCGAGCGGAGGCGATCAGAGGAGCGATGAACCCCGTACTTCGGATACTCGAGTTCATCTTTGGGTGTCGTCACAGGCACTTGAGTCGCGTGTTCACAATCCGCAAGCGGACGTACAAGGTGTGCTTCGATTGTGGAGAAGAATTTGATATGCCAGACCGTCATGTCCCCCGCGCGGCCCTGGGTTGATGGGCCCCGCGCGCCTGAAAACGAAGACCTGCCGGGAACTTCAGTAATTCGCTCCCGCCTCAGCGCCCAGAGCTGAATCCACGCCTTTTCCGCATGTGAGCTATCTTGCTCAGACACAAAAGTCTCTACCTGCCATTCTGTATTTGCCTGAGTGTGTCGAGAGAGATACGACCGCCAGTTCATAGCTCTCACTACTTAGTCGCGGCGGGTCAGGTCCCAGCCATTCAAGTCAAGCGACCACATTCAGCAGATTGGCATTCCGTAATCTCCGTGCAGGCCGGGCGACCCTCCGGCGAACACGATTCGACCCTAGAAAAGCCTCGAACGCAAGAACGGGGCCACTGCGGGCGCAGGGAGGCGTCGTCCCGCGTAATAAGAAAGGTTAAAGACCATGCCCTTAATTCAGTTGGTGGAAGTTCTCATCGTGGTGGGGGTTCTGCTGTGGCTGGTAAATCGCTTCGTTCCCATGCAGGGATCCATCAAGTCGATCCTGAATGGCGTCGTGATCATTGCCGTCGTTCTGTGGCTACTGAATGTTTTTGGGCTGTTTCACTCCCTTTCCAATGTCCGCATTGGGAAAGGCTGAGCTGATTATGAGTACTTCGTAATGCCGATTTGCGCGCCCGAGACCGAGACTAAAGCAGTAACACGGCAGACATCTGCCCCAAGGAGAAATACCGTGAAGACCAAGCTCTTGTTAGCACTGGCAATCCCCCTCAGTTTGAGCGCACTGGCTCAGACCAATTCCCAACCTTTGGTCATCGAACCCATGGAGCACACGCCCACGTTCCGGGTCACCGTGGTCAGCCGCAGTGTGCGGGCCGTGAACTACAAGCATCGCGGCGGAGCCACCAAAGTGGATTTCGCGGGAACCGACCTGATGCCTCAGGCCAACGGCCAAGCCAAAGTCGAAAGCAAGAAGGGCTACATCGAAATCGAGGTGGAATTTGGCAATCTTGAGAAGCCCACGACTTTCGGCAACGAGTATCTGACTTACATCCTTTGGGCGATCTCACCCGAGGGCCGTGCCGTGAATCTAGGTGAGATCCTAGTGGGCGATAACCACCGCAGCAAGGTGGACGTCACCACCGACCTT
The DNA here is from genome assembly GCA_035937515.1 of Terriglobales bacterium. Classification (GTDB taxonomy): domain Bacteria; phylum Acidobacteriota; class Terriglobia; order Terriglobales; family Acidobacteriaceae; genus JAIQFF01. The sequence continues at coordinate 53,355 of DASZHW010000028.1, forward strand.
CAGGCCTTCGCGCTGGTAGTCACGGCAGAACCTTATTATGCCGTGCGTCAACCCAGCAACGTGGTCGTAATCGAGAACGTGATTCGCGCCGACACCAAAGGCACGTTCGAGACCGTAGACGCAAAGTATGAGCTGATGGAACGTGGCGGCTATATTCCCACCGGCTACAGATTCGATCCGGTGGTCCTGAATACCCGGTTGCCTTTGGAATTCTTCGAAGCGCGCAACGCATTGCGCATCGCGCGATCCGAGGGCGCGGAGAGCTACGCCAACGACACCTATCAGCACGCGGTGCGGTTGATGGATCAGGTCGATCAAGATGCCACCGACAAGCACAGCAATAGAAAAGCAATGATCGGGGTTGCTCGCGAGGCCGTGCAGACCGCGGAGGATGCTCGCGCCATCACGGTCAAAAAGATCGATGAGGAGCGCCTAGAGAACGAACGCCAGGCTGCCGCCAATGCGCAGGCAGATACTCAGGCGCAAGCAGACGACGCTACCCGGCAAAAAGAGCAGGCCCAACACGACCGCGCCCGAGCCGAGTTCGCTAAAGAACGGGCGGAGTCGGACACAGCCAATGCCGAAGCCGCCAGGGCCCAGGCCGAATCTGCAACCGCCAGAGCCCAGGCCGATGCTGCCCGAGCCCAGTCGGACTCCGACAACGCCAGGTCCGATATGGCGAACAGCCAGGCTGCATCAGCCAATGCACTCTCAGCAGCCCAAGCTGACGCAGATCAATCCCGTCTCGCTGCACAGCAGGCCCAAGCGAGCGCGCAGCAAGCGGACGCTGACAAAGCCGCCATGCGCAGCCGTTTGTCCGAGCAGTTGAACAAAATCCTTCAGACTCGTGACACTGCGCGTGGTCTGATCGTCAGCATGTCCGATGTTCTGTTTGACACCGGAAGATACTCGTTGAAGCCGGGTGCACGAGAGAAGCTGGCCAAAGTCGCCGGTATTCTGCTCGCCTACCCTGGACTCAACATTGAAGTTGGCGGCTATACCGACAATGTGGGCGGCGATCAAATGAACCAGACCCTGTCCGAAAACCGCGCCGGCTCGGTACGCGATTACCTGGTGCAACAAGGCGTGGCGACAAATGCCGTCAGCGCCAGAGGTTTCGGCAACAGCTTGCCGGTAGCGACCAACGACAACTCCGCCGGCCGGCAACAGAACCGGCGAGTGGAACTTCTCGTCTCCGGTGAAGCCATCGGCAATCCGGTGAACGCACAAACAGGAAGCTTGCAGTAGAGCAGGCTACGTATCCAGCACTAACAGAGGGAATATATATGAGAGTAATTCGAATCACTGGCACAGCCATTCTGTCGTTGCTTCTGGGAATCGCTGCTCCCGCCCTGGCACAGCACGAGGAGCAGGGTGAGAAACAGGACCATCCCGAACAACAACAGCGTGGCCACGAGCAAGCCAAACCCGAACAGCAGCATGCCCAACAACCCGCTCAGCAACCACAACAGCAGCATGCTCAGCAACCACAACAGCAGCAGCACGCCCAACAGCAGACTCAGCAGAAGCAGCAGGTCCAGCAGCAGCAACAGGCCCAGCACAACCAGCAACAGGCCCAGCACAACCAGCAGCAGGCTCAGCAGCAGCAGGCCCAGCACAACCAGCAGCAGCAGGCTCAGCGCAACCAACAGCAGGCTCAGCACAACCAGCAGCAGGCCCGAGCGCAGCAGCAGCCTCAGCGCACACAGCAACAGCAGCATGTTGAGCAGAGCGCCTGGCAGCAGCACCGTTCACAGAACTGGCAATCCGATCATCGCACCTGGGAGCAACGCGGTGGCTACCGCGGCTATCGCATTCCTGACGACCGCTACCGGGGATACTTCGGGCCGGATCATGGGTTCCGCATCCAGGGCCTTCCTTTCCTGGTAGTGGGTGGGTATCCACGCTTCCAATACGAAGGTTATTGGATCAGTCCGGTTGATCCATGGCCGTCGAACTGGGGGAATGACTGGTACGACAACGACGACGTCTACGTCAACTATGTGGACAACGGCTACTACTTGTACAACCGCAGTTATCCCGGTGAGGGAATTGCGATCAATATCACGATGTAGCGGGTTTTACCGGGTGCAGTCTCGAGAGAGGCTGCACTCTTTGTGAAAACAAAGATAAGGAGAAAAACATGCTTGGAACGATCCTGATCGTGATCCTGGTGCTGGCCCTGATAGGGGCGCTGCCACGGTGGACGCATAGCCGGGATTGGGGCTACGCCCCGACCGGTGGAGTGGGTGTAGTTATTCTCATCGTTGTCGTTCTCCTGGTCCTGGGCCGCATTTAAAAGCATGCGTCATTTTTCTATGTCGGCGGGCGCCACGGGTGAGAGTTGGCGCCGGCTTTCTCTCCGTGCGGTGGCACTTCTTCTGATCGTGTGGATGTGCAGCCTTGGCTCGCCTGCATACTCCGTTCTGACCCACGAAGAAATCGTCGACCTGCTCTGGGGTGACGCGATCCGGCCGCTTCTGCTGAAGCGCTATCCGGGACTCTCGGAAGACCAGCTCAGAGAGGCGCATGCTTACGCTTATGGGGGCGCGGTCATCCAGGATCTCGGATACTATCCATTCGGCAGCGCCGAGTTCAGCAACCTGGTGCATTACGTCCGCAGCGGCGACTTCGTCCGCGAACTGCTGCTCGAAAGTCAGGATGTCAACGAGTACGCTTTCGCGCTGGGCGCTTTGTCGCACTATGCGTCGGACATAGCCGGCCACCCCGCGGTCAACCAGGCGGTTGCAATCGAATATCCGAAACTACGCGCGAAGTTTGGCAGGTCGGTCCGGTATGCCCAGGACAAGACCGCGCATTTGAAGACGGAGTTCGGGTTCGACATGGCGCAGGTGGCGAAGAATCGCTATGCGTCGACGCAGTACCATGATTTCATCGGGTTCCAGGTCTCGAAATCCCTGCTGGAACGGGCTTTCCCCGTCGTCTACGGAGTGGAGTTGAAAGATGTGCTGGCCCACGAGGATCTGGCGATCGGCTCATATCGTTTCTCGGTCAGCCGGCTGATTCCGCAAATGACCCAGGTCGCGCTGCAAATCCACAAGAAGGACCTGAAGCGCGACACCCCCAATTTCGCGAAACGCAAATTCCTGTACCGCCTTTCGCGCTCCGACTATGAGAAAGAGTGGGGGAAGGACTACATCAAACCGGGATTCGGCACCCGCGTTATGTCAACCCTCCTGCGATATATGCCGAAAATTGGTCCCTTTAGAAAACTGGGATTCAATAGCCCGACTCCGCAGACCGCAGACCTGTATATCAAGAGTATCAATGCCACGGTCGATCAGTACCGGGCCTTCCTCGAACAAGTGCGAACTGACTCACTCGTGCTTCCCAATTGTGATTTCGATACGGGCAACCCGACTAGGGCAGCGGAATACTCGCTCACGGACAACACCTACGCCAAGTTATTGGCCCAACTGTCCGATCGGAAGTTCGATCTGACGTCAGCGGATCTGCGCGCCAACATTCTGGACTTCTATTCCGACCCGTCCGCGCCGATCGAGACCAAGAAGGACGAGGCTCGCTGGCAGAGTGTGCTCAAGTCGCTGGACCAGTTGAAGTCGGTGATTCCGAGCACGACGGTTGCGGGCGTTCCTGCACCGCCCTCCCAATTGGTGCCCCAGACAAAGGTTGCCACACCCATGGACCCGTCTTTAACTACTCCCATCCCGGCGACTGATTGAAATCCCCGACCCAAAACACTGCTCTCCAGGGACGCTCATCTCCGGTGATCTGCACAACCGGCGTTCGTCGATTGAGCACCCCGACTGGCATTGTGATCTTTTTGCTCTTGGCCGTCGGCGCGTTTGGCCACACCGGTCTGGCACAAACTGTTCTCGCCCCCGCTGCTCGCTCCATGCCGCCTGTCATCGTCATCGGGTTTGTTGGGGGATTCATCAGGCACGACAATGTGGCTCATAGCGAGGTGCAGCTCGCGGCCCGCATGCGCAAGGCCTACCCCGTCGGGGTGGACGTGGAGACCTTCGAGAGCTATCGCCGGGGAAAAGCCAGAAAGAGAGTCTTGAACCTCTTGGACACCAACCATGATGGGGCTCTGACTCTTGAAGAGAAACGGAATGCCCGTATCGTTATTTACGGGCATAGCTGGGGCGGCGCGGAAGCCCTCGCCCTGGCGCGTGAACTGAAAAAAGATGGCATCCTGGTACGCCTTACCGTTCAGGTGGATAGCATCTCTATGATTCGCCGAAATGATGCGGTCGTCCCTGCGAATGTGGCCCTGGCCGCCAATTTCTATCAGCCCCACGGCCTTCTCCACGGCCAGTCCAAGATTCGCGCCGCCGATCCGACACGCACAAGGATCATCGGGAATTTTCGATTTGACTACAAAGCCAGCCCTTACCGCTGTGACAAGTATCCCTGGTATGACCGCGCTTTCGTGAAGGCCCACACCCAGATTGAATGTGACGCCGGGGTGTGGAAACAGGCGGAGTCGGTGATCCGGTCGGAGCTGCCCCCAACCAGCGGGAGCGGGCCAGAACCATGATCATGGTCTATGGATCGACGGACTCGACAAATGGCACGCACGACCGAATCCTCACCTAGTTTCGGACAGGCCGGCACTGTCCTTCTTGGATTCGGCGAGTCGCGCCTTATTCTTTGCCGCGGTGCCGGCGGAGGCCTGCCTGGTTCTGGACACTAACTTCTTCGACTGCTGGACCGTCTCTGCTTCCTTCGCATTCACACGTCTGGTGATCTCGCGTCTCTCACCTGTGTTCGGCATCTGTCATCCCTCAGCGTACTTGTGGCCCTTCAGGTTCATTGATGTTCGATGCCCACGGATCTGCTGTTCTCGTCCCGGATCGTGCCCGTTTCTGCGTGGGTCAGGCGCGAGTAGTCGCAGTAGCCGCGGCCTTTGAGACATGCCGTATAGTTGCGCTGGTGCTCGGCTTTCGCCAGAGCTCCAGCTTCCAGGGCAGTCAGCTTGGAGTAGTCACAAGTTTCGAGGCCCTCCCTGCATGCGGAGAGGTTGCGCTGGTGGTCTGAGGCCGACACGTTGCGGGCCTGAATTGGGGACAGCTTGGAGCGGTCGCAATCGCCCCAGCCATCGCTGCAATTCGAAAAGTTGCGCCGGTGTTCCGAGGCGATCGCTTCACTCGCTTCCGCTCGAGACAGTTTGGAGGGATCGCATGACGCAGCACCATCGTTGCAGTCGGAAAGATTGCGCTGGTGGGTCGCGATTCGCACCTCATTGGCTTCCAGCAGGGTGAGTGTGAGGCGGTCGCAGGATCCAATCCCATCTTTGCAATCGGAGAGGTTGCGCCGGCGCTCCGCGAGCGCGATCTCGTGAGCCTCGGTCCCAGTCAGGCTCGAATGATCGCAGGATCCGAACCCATTTTCACAATTGGACAGGTTGTGACGGTGATCGGCGACTGCCAATGCGATGGTCTCCGCCGGCGTGAGTTTTGAGCGGTCGCAGGACTCCCACCCGTTCCTGCAGTTGGAAACATTACGCTGGTGGTCGGAAACGTGGACGTCACCCTTCGACAGTTCACATGCCTCCCAGCCATTGTTGCAGACTACCAGGCCTTCACTAAGTCCAGATGATTTCGAAGAATTGTGTCCCACGTCGCCAGCGCCTGTTTCGCTCAATGGCGTCCGGACGGTTCTGGACTGTTCGCAGGCCTCGCGCCCGGTGTTGCAGAGCGCCAGGCTCTCTCCTAGAGTTGATTGGCCGCGTAGCATCACCGGCCATAAGCTGAGGCAGACCAGTTGTGCCCAGAGAGAGCTTCGTAAGAGGACTTTCATGTTTGCCGCCTTTCGACCGGTGAAAACGGTCGCGCTGCGCTGGAAACGTGCTGACCGAGACCAGCAAACTGGTCCCGGTCAGTAGAATCCGGTGTTCGGCAGGGTCTTTTAATGCAATTACTTCTTGTCTTCGTTCGCTTCTGCGATCCGTGACTGTTGGCCGGCTTCTGCAACTGCCCTCATGAACGCATCCGCGCTCTTCGGAGTTGACGCCTTGCCGGAGAGAATGTTGCGGAAGCCCATGTGCTTGCCATAGATGGCGCGGGTGGAGTCGTTATCCTGCTCAATCACTGCACCTTCGAGAGTCAGACCGGCGAACACGCCTTTGGAGCGCGAGTAGGTCAGCATTTCAGTGTTCATCTTCCAGTCAGTTCCCGCGGAAGCATGACGGCCAACCGGGCCGGCGGCTACCGATCCTTCGCCAGTCAGCGCGAACTTGCTGGAGAGCAAGTGCTGGAAGCCCTGGTCGTTCATGACCAGAATTACCAGGTCCACACCTTCGACGCCGATCTGCAAGCCCCAACTTCCGCCGCCAATCGAAACAAATGCGGGGGCGCTCCAGCCACTCGATGTGCGGCACGACGCTACTCCGCGTCCGTGCTTGCCGCCAAAGATGAAGCCGCCTTTGATCAGGTTGGGCACGACCAGGATGCACTTCGCATTGCTCAACACTTCCTCGGGAATCCCTTTATCCGGAGCCCCCATGATCGAGTGCAGAACCTCGACGGAGGATTGCAGGCGTTCGACCGAATCCTCACGGGCGGTGCCGGCCCAGGCCAGGGTTCCAAACAGGCCCATCAAGCCCATTAACACGACTGACATTGTCTTTTTCATGAATTTTTCCTTTGTCGAACATCGGAACTAAGAGGAGAGGACTTCAGATGGGCTGACTTAGTTCAGGGAACCTGAAAGAGAGAGAAGAAGTGCTCGTCTCTACCATCATGATCACTCAGCCCCAAGACAATAGCTGATCTGAATTGCTCACTCTCAACTTCCGGCCGACAAAGGACTTGGCCGGACCCGCATCACCCGAGAGCGAAATCTTTCCAATGTGAGCAATCCTGCACAGAATCACCGGCTCTGGCCTGTCATGCTAGCTGACGCGGAGCTTGCGCAACGCGAGGGCTGGACGCGGGCGCTGCGACCGCGCTCCCTTTGGGGAGCCGTCGCCCCACGGAGAAAGAGCGGAAATGGATTTGATGCAGCGTGGTTTTCGTCCGCGTGGCCGGAGTTTTCGCAGACTGCTCGTTTTTATCCGCGATTCATTCAGCAGATTTCTTGGTGGACTGAAGCCGCAGGCCAACGCCTACCGGTCACAACGGATGTGCCCTTTTTGCGGGTTGATCACGGCCCGCCACAAAACCTCCTGCCTGGAGTGCGGCCACATCCTCGAGAAACTGCCAGTCGGGTGAAAGATTCGACCTACCGCGAATGAGCAATTCTGCTCAGCATCGCGATTGCGAATGAAAGAGACTCACGCTAGCAGCATCCCATGGAAGGCTCCCAGGCTGACCGTCGACAAGATCTGAACTTCAGGGGGTGCTCACAATTTTCGTAGAGGAGAACGCATATGCTTTGGACAATTTTTGTTGTTCTGGCGATTCTGTGGCTTCTGGGTTTCAGTCTTCATGTAGGCGGCAGCTTGATCCACTTGCTGCTGGTTGTAGCGGTGGTAATTCTCGTCATCAACCTCTTGAGTGGACGCCGCGGCATCGCCTGAGGCTGGGTACAGAAATAAGGAGAGTGCTCTGGGAGTGGATGCCTGGCGAGAAATCGCCGAAAGCGGTCTAGTTGGGCACTTCATGCCGAAACTTGCGCGCCGCCAGGCGGCACTCCTGCAGGGTGTAGCGGCGCACCATCCTGTCCCCTGCATCCACTTCTGTCACTTCTCCGCCGTGCTCGCCCTTCTCCAGCACGGCCGAAGCTTCTTCGAGGCTGGCGTAGCTGAGCCGTTGACTGCCTGACCATCTCTATGAATCTGAAAAAACATCAGCGCCTCGGTTTCAGTTGCCGCGCGGTTCTTAAGTTCGGTGGAACAGGTTGTGAAAACCACGGGTTGTGGCTGCTTTCAGAATACGCAACGTAGCCCGGCCAAAGCTCTCGGGCCTGCCCGCCTTGGTCGCAACCAGAGTTCGGTCAAGATGGGTTTTCACACACGGTTTCCCGGTGCTGAGCGTGCATCTCTCTTTGGGTTTGGCTCCGCACACCGGACAAACTACGGACAATACTTGCCGCAGCGGGATGGATTTCAAAGCGCACCGCGACTGCCCGACTTCATTGGACCCGCAGCCCGCAGCTGGGAGAAATGCAATTCCCCGGCGTGCTGATTCATCACCGACGCCGCCTGGGTGCGCCGGTTGCCCTTAAGGCTGTCGAAATCTTGTGTGGTGACGGTGTGTTCGCAGAAGATACATTTGAAGGTGATGCCGCCGCTCAGCGGTTTTGTAGTGTAATAGCGCACATCTTCCATTCTAGTCCGGGTGTGAGGCAGGACTTCGGGGCAATGGGTGTTGACCCTTCGATTGGCAAGGGCTACCCGGACCCGCTTAAGAGCGGCCTGCCAGCTGGCAGGAGTCTTCCTCCAAAGATGAAGTTGCGCCCCAAATTCCGGGCACTTTGAGGTCCGGCATGGGAGGCGCTGCAAACAGACGCTGGCAAGGCTTTGCCAACCAGCGTGCCCAGCGCGCGGAGCGGGAAACCCGGGCGCTGTCGGTGGCGATGCCGGTGTCCGCATACATCTGCCTGTAGATCTTCGAAATCAGCACGAAAGCGAGACGGGCGCGCAAGGATTTGATGAACTGGGACCGCATCCAGATGGACTTGAGCCCGTAAAACGTGTCCCAGACGGATTGCGTGCGCCGGCGGATTTCCTCCGCCGACATGGTCGGATGGGGCCAATAGAGCTTGGGCCGCAGCCCTCGCGGAATGAGCCAGCGGCGCGTGATCGGGATGCCACTGACGTGGACCGGCGCAGCCTCCATCTGTTTCTCCCAGCGGATAAAGTCCACCGTTCCGGGATACGGCGTCAGCATTACGAACTGGGCGAAAGCCATTTCTGCCTGAACCGCGGCCAGAGCCGTGGCATCGAAGGTTTCGGGACGGTCGCTGGGCAAACCAAAAATGAACGAGCCCAGAATGTATACACCGTGTTGGCGAAATGTTCTCAGCTGCTTGACCAGAGCGTCACCTGCAAGATTGAACTCCTTGTAAACGTCTTTCAAGCCCGCCGGAGTCACGGCCTCAACCCCCACCAGCGCCCCTTTGATGTGCGCCGCCTGCATGGCATCGAGGAACTCCGGATCTTCCGCCGCCTCCATGGTGATCTGAGTAAAGAAAATCGTGTCCGAGGGCAGTTGGGTCAAGCGACCCATGAGTTCGAAGCGCTCCGCCCGGATCCTTCTGAGTTCATTCAGGCGGGTGGTGTTGTGCTGCTCCTCGGCGAGGCGGAGGTCGGTAAGAGTCACGGGATAAAAATTGTCGTCGGCGAGAGCGATGAAACGGAACCCGAGTCTCCTTAGTTGGACGATTTCCTCAATGACGACGTCGGAGGAACGCTGACGAGGACGCTGACCATCGGTTCGCCAAACCGAGCAGAAGGAGCAATGCTTTGGGCAGCCCCGCACGGTTTGCACCGAGGCCCACATGTAGCTTTGTCGCGGCACCAGATCCCAGCGAGCAGGCAGGAAGTCGGAAGCCTCGATCCGGCCCCCTTCATAGATCAGCAGAGGAACCCCGCGAGAGCAGTCCGACAAGACTCTGGACCACACCACATCTCCATCTCCCTTCACAACAGCATGGGCGCCGCCCAATTCATGCGCCTCGTTGGGATACAGGGTGGCATGAATTCCTCCGAACACAACGTAGGCGCCGCGATCGCGTGCCATTTTCCCGATTTGGTACCCGCGGAGAGCGTTGGCGGTGTGGATCCCGATGCCCACGACATCCCCGGCTTGAATCTGGTCCGGGTTCACCTCTACCAGAGTTTCATCGACCAGGCAGGGATCGCCAAAGCTGGCAGGTGTAGCCGCGGCAAGGACATACAACCAGCGCGGCGTAATGACCGCAGTGCCAAAAGAAACTTCGCTTGGATTGACCAGGTGAACGCGCACGCTGTGTCGCCCTCCTTGGGCGGCCTTGCAAAGGCTATCGACCAACTTGCGCCAGGGCGACTGCTTCGGATTCCTGAGAATGTCTTGAATCAGCCCACAGATGTCGAAGAAATCAAGAACCGCAGAATGCTGGAATTGTCGGGTTTAGGCGGCAGCAAATCTGGTCAAAATTGAACACTTTTGAAGAAACCGGTTGGGTTATCTTGAGTCAACGGGTCAGCGATGAAACCACACGTCCGTTCCGCTCCTTTTGCCCTGTCTTTCCTTCTCAGCCTCGGCGCATGGCAGGCCGCAGGCGCGCAACCATCGACTGCACCGGCGTTGGTCCCTCACTCCCGGCTCAGCGCGGAAGAAATCGTGAACAACCTGGTGCAGAGAAACCTGGAACGCGCCCAGGCGCTGGGCGCTTACCAGGGGACCCGGATCTATCGCCTCGAATATCACGGCTTCCCGGGATCCAGAAGTGCGGAAATGACCGTGGATGTAAAGTACAGCGCGCCGGGAACGAAGGAATTCAGCATCCGGGCTCAAAAAGGTTCACAGTTGGTGATCGATCGGGTATTCCAGCGACTGCTACAGAGCGAAAAAGAGGCGCTCACGGAGGAAAATCAAAAGCGCGTAGCCCTCAACCGGGAGAACTATCGCTTTACCCTGGTGGGGTATGAAAGCGCACCGGCTGGTTCATCTTATATTTTGGCCGTCGAGCCACTGACAAACAACAAACTCCTGTATCGCGGCCGAATCTGGGTCGATGCCGAGGACTTCGCCGTGGCACGGATTGAGGCGACTCCCGCGAAAAACCCTTCCTTCTGGACGAAAGAGACCCGGATCGAACAGGTCTACGCGAAGGTGGGGGATTTCTGGCTGCCGGTGTCTAATAAGAGCAGCAGCACAATTCGACTGGGAGGACACGCCTACTTCACCATCGATTATCAGAACTACCAGATCACGACTGCCACAGCGGTGGGCACACCGCGTAAGCTCGCAGGCTACCGATAGCGCTTTTTGTCGAGGAATATCGGTGTGGAGTTGCTCAATCGTGCAGAACTACATTCAGCAGTGAACTGTGGACCTGCAACCCGCCTTCTTCCCCGCCGGCGTAGTGAATGAAGCCCAATTTCCTGAAACGGTTCATAAAGAAACTGACTCGCGAACGGGTGGTGCCGACCATTTCTGCCAGCGTCTCCTGACTGATCTTGGGGACCACTGTTTCGGGAATCCCTTCCTTGCCAAAGTGAGCGAGCATCAGAAGCACACGGGCCAGTCTTTTTTCGCTGGAATTGAACAGCTGGTCGACGAGATCTTCTTCATAGCGGACATTGCGCGCCAGCAAATAAGCCACGAACATATCGGAAAAGGAATGTTCACGATGAAGCGCGCTCATCATTGCATTTTTCTCGATCCGCAGAAGCTCGCAAACGGTCATGGCCGACGCGGATCCCATACGCAGCGCCTGCCCCGCCAGCGAGCCTTCCCCAAAAAAATTGCCCTCATCCAAGATGCCGATGGTGGCTTCTTTGCCGATCTTGGATACGACAGTAAGTTTCACCTTGCCTTTCTGAATATAGAAGACAGCATCGGCCTTATCCCCTTGGGTGAATATCCTTTGCTTTCGGGAAACGACCAGGCTCTTCCTGCCTTCGCCGATGGTGGCGAGGAAGGTGTTGGGATCGAATCCTCGTTTCGTTTTGGCGGTTGGAACAGGACGCATCGCAGTTATTTTAACCCCAAGCATGGCCGATTGGCACAAGCCTGTCGACGTCCCAGCACACTGGCTGGCCTTATTGGAAGTATTCCCGAATGAGCTATTTTGCGCGGGATCTGATTTTGTGTACGCGGTGAGAGTTAACTGTCTGACGCCAGGAGCCGCCGATCTCGATGGGGGTCGGTGCGCGGTTGGCCGGTGCTAAGCTCGCACTTCTCTCCTGGCTTAGCTCCGCAAGTGGGACACCGAACCGCCAGGACTTGTTTCTTGGTGACCTTCATGGCTGCATCATGCGTTTTTTCTCCGCGGGAGGCTGGTCAATTTTGACCAAAATTCGAAAAATCAGCTGTCGGAAACGCGATCTACTGGTTGACGCCGCTGGCCAGGAAGCCACCGTCCACCACCAAGAGATGGCCGGTTACAAAACTGGCGGCATCGGATGCGAGAAATATCGCAGCGCCGCCCAGTTCATCCAGTTTTCCGAACCGCCGCATGGGAGTACGAAGCAGGAATTCCTGACCGCGCTTGGTGCCGTCGAGCAAGCTTGCATTCAGGTCAGTGCGAAAGACCCCGGGAATGATGGCATTGACGCACACCCCTGCGGTCGCCCATTCAATGGCCAGGGATTTCGTCAGGGAGGCGACGGCCGCCTTGCTTGCGCTGTAAGCAGCGACCTCATACAGTGCGACAAAAGACGCCAGCGAGCCGATGTTGATAATGCGTCCGTAGCCGCGCTCGACCATGTGGCGGCCAAACACGCGACAGGCGCGCAAGGTGCCGTTCAGATTGGTTTCGAGGATCGCTTCCCAATCTGACTGAGGAAATTCCAGCGTGGACATTCGCTTGGTGCGTCCGGCGCAGTTCACCAGAATCTCCACCTGACTGAACTTTCCGCGCACCGCCTGCAGCAGGGCCACAACGCTGGCGTCGTCGGTGACATCGCACACCTGGGCCAGCGAGCGGCGGCCCTGAGTCTCCACTTCTGAGACCGCAGCCTGCACCTGCTCCTGGCGACGGCTCGAAGGCACGACGTTGGCGCCGGCCTGCGCCAGGGCTCGCGTGATGGAAAGCCCTATGCCGCTGGTCCCGCCGATGACCACGGCAGTCTTATTGGTGAGATCGAGAAGGGGATGTCCCATGCATGAATCCTCGGGAAGGCGAGTTCGACGGATGGAATTATAGAGTGGATCACAACTTTGTGACGGGGCGGCGCCACCCGTGGGCGCAGGCCGCGCCAGCAGGAGGGCATTCGGGTACAGTTTCAAAATCTGCCGCAACATATTGCGGATTCAGCCAGCCCGCGATTAACATTGACCCGTCAGAGTGTCGAGTTCGCGGATTTTACGTCTAAAACAGATGGCAATTCTTGCCGTCCCCCGGTGGTAGAACCAGGCCGGTTGCAGCCGTATGGAGATCAACCATGAGCGATGATGACCCGAATGTAAAGGATGACGCCAAACCTGAAAGCTCCGGCGTTTCCCGCCGCGATTTCCTCAGAATTTCGGGAATCTCCATCACGCTGCCGCTCGTGGCCGACCCCAGGATGGTGATGGCGGCCGGCCAAGAGGTTGCCATCCACGGCCCGGGGAAGGTCCCGATGGAGTTTTCCGTCAATGGCAAGAAGCTGAAGGCGAATCTTGAACCGAGGGTCACTCTGCTGGACGCCCTCCGCGACCAATTCGAGCTGACCGGCGCCAAGCGAGTCTGTGATCGCGGCGAGTGCGGCGCCTGCACCGTCTTGCTGGACAGCAAGCCGGCTTACTCCTGCTCGGTCCTGGCCATTGAAGCCCAAGGCAAGTCCATCACCACGGTGGAGTCTTTGATGCAGGGTGGCAAGCTGCACCCGGTCCAGCAGGCGTTCGTGGACAATGACGCTTCACAGTGCGGTTTCTGCACCCCGGGGTTCGTTGTGGCCTGCAAAGCCTTTCTTGACCGGCATCCCCACCCTACGCCGGAGGACCTCCGCCATGGTTTGAGCGGGAATCTCTGCCGCTGCGGCACCTATGACGGAATCCGCAAAGCCGTGGCGCAGATTGCTCAGAAGGGAGCTTGAGATGCCGGACTACGCATGGCCCGACGCAGAACACCGGACGCTGATCGGAAAACGGATCGGTCGAGTCGATTCTCCCGTCAAGGTTTCAGGACAGGCAAAGTACACCTACGACGTCCATCGTCCTGGCATGCTTTACGGAAAGGTGCTGCGTTCCCCCTACGCGCACGCCAAGATCGTCAGCATTGACACCAGCGTGGCCGAGAAAATGTCCGGCGTGAAAGCGGTTCAAATCGTCCAGGGACCCGGCTCGACGATCCACTGGGAAGGAGACGAGGTCGTGGCTGTGGCCGCGGTCGACGAACCTACCGCCGAGGATGCGGTGCGGGCCATCAAAGTGGAATACCAGCAGCTTCCCCATCTGGTCAGCGATGCTGAGCCTCCCCGTGGGGCGGTCGAAGGCCAGGGCCCGCTGAGCATGGACGATATCGATGACATGCTCGACAACCAGGTGCCCAGCCAGCAGATGGTCGGTCAAATCCAGCAGTACGGGATCACGGAAAAGCCCAGTGAAGATACGCTGAAAGGACTCAAATCTGACGGTGCGACAGACGCCGTGCTGGACGCGCTCCGGGCTGCAACGGTTCATCCCGGAGCGGGCGGCCAGCCCAAATCGAACTATCAGAAAGCGGCCGCCCAGACGCTCGGTGATCCGGAGAAGGCTTTCACCGAAGCTGAGGTCGTCTCCGATGGCCTTTACGGGAGTTCAGTCATCACCCACTGCTGTCTGGAGAGCCACGGATCCATCTCCGAGTGGACTGATGGGGACCATCTGCTCACCCACATCTCGACCCAGAACGTTTCCGGAATCCCGGGGCAAATGGCGGAACCGCTGAAGATTCCAGCCAGCAACATCCGGGTTCACCAGGACCACATTGGCGGTGGCTTCGGCAGCAAGTTTTCTCCCGACCGCTGGGGAATTTTTACCGCGCAAATTTCGAAGAAAGCGGACGGCAAACCGGTGCGGGTCATGCTCGAACGCGAGGCCGAGCTCAAGGTTGCGGGGGCGCGGCCCTCCGCTTTTGCCCGTGTGAAAGTAGGCGCGAAGAAAGATGGCACCGTGGTCGCGTGGCAGTCTGAGTCGTGGGGCACGGGTGGCCCGGGGGGCGGCGGCATGCCTCCCATCCCGTACGTTTTCAATGTTCCGAACCAGCGCAAGGAACACACTGCCATCCGCAACAACATCGGACCCGCACGAGCCTGGCGGGCACCCAACCATCCGCAAGCTGCGGTTCTGACCATGTGCGCGCTGGATGACCTGGCGGCCAAGCTGAACATGGACCCGGTCGATTTCTTTGGCAAGAATCTGGACATTGCCAAGCCGCGAGGGGAAGTCTATCGCGAAGAGCTGGGCATCGCGGCCGAACTGATGGGCTGGAAGCAGAAGTGGCATCCTCGCTCGCAAAGCCAACATGGCGTGGTACGCGGGGTCGGGGTTTCGTTCCACACCTGGGGGGGACGAGGCCACAGCAGCGACTGCGATTTGACGATCCATCCGGACGGCTCAGTTGAACTCAAGATGGGCTCCCAGGATCTGGGCACGGGCACCCGCACCTGCATCCTTATTGTCGCGGCCGACACGCTCGGATTGCCCATTGAGGCCATCCAGCTCCAGATCGGCGACACGATGTATCCACCTTCGGGGGGCTCCGGCGGCTCCACCACCATTGGTGGGGTCAGTTCCTCCACTCGCCGCGCGGCCGTGGACGCACGGGACGCGCTGTTCGCGCTAGTCGCGCCCGCGCTCAACGCGCCGCCCGACCAGTTGGAATGTGTGAAAGGCAGAGTCGCGGTCAAAGGGGATTCCAGCCGGTCATTGAGCTGGAAGGAAGCCTGTTCCAAGCTGGGCGCCATGCCACTCACCATCCGGGGCAAGAATCCTGACAAGAGCAAGCCACCCGATCTCACCAACAGCGGGGTGGGTGGTGTGCAGATGGCCGAGGTCGAGGTCGACACCGACACCGGCATCGTAAAGGTCAAGAAGATGGTGGCGGTTCAGGACTGCGGACTGGTGATTGATCTCAAAACCGCTGAAAGCCAGTGTTTTGGCGCCTTGATTATGGGAATCAGCTACGCGCTGTTCGAAGAGAAAGTCATGGACCCGACCACGGGTCGCATGCTCAACGCGGACATGGAGTTCTACCGCCTCGCCGGATTGAGTGACATTCCCGAACTGGTGGTGAAGATGATGACGGGCAAGGGTTATGACGAGCGCGGTGTGATTGGATTGGGCGAACCTCCGGTCGTCTCGCCGGGCGCGGCCATTTCCAACGCGGTCGCGAATGCGATTGGGGTGCGCGTGCCCTTCATTCCACTTACCCCCGACCGGGTCCTGGGAGCTCTGGGACAACAGGCAGGTGCGTGATGCGACCATTTGAATATGCCAGCCCGACCAGCCGGGCCCAGGCCGTCAGCTTGCTGGGCACGGCGTGGGGCAACACCGAAATTCTCGCCGGCGGCACAGACCTGCTCGCCCTGATGAAGGACGACGTGGTCTCGCCCAAGCGGCTCATTAACATTAAGGAGATCAAGGATCTCCACGGGATCTCTTCCAGCCCTCGCGGGATGCGTATAGGAGCGCTGACCACTCTGGGCGATCTGGCGGACGATGCCGGCGTCAAGAAGAACTATCCCGCTCTGGCTGAGGCCGTCATCGAAGCGGCCAGCCCGCAAATTCGCAGTCTGGCGACGATTGGGGGCAATCTTTGCCAACGCCCGCGCTGCTGGTATTTCCGTAACGGGTTCGGGCTGCTGCCGAAAGACCAGGCTGGCAAGGAACTGGTGGCGGCGGGAGAGAACCGCTATCACGCTATTCTCGGCAACGAGGGGCCGGCCAAGTTCGTCAGCCCGTCTACGGTTGTCCCGGTTCTGATTGCCTACGGCGCCGTGATCAGACTCGAGGGACCGAAGGGGAAACGCGAACTGCCGCTGGCAAAATTCTTCGTGATTCCGAAGGCCGACGGCGAGCGCGAACATGATCTGTCTCCCAACGAAGTGGTCACGGAAGTCGTGCTGCCCCCGGCTCCGGGGATGAAAGCGGCGCACTATGAAATCCGCCAGAAGGAGGCTTTCGACTGGCCGCTGGCGGTGACCGCGGTGGCGCTGAAAATGGATGGCGCCAAAATCCAGTCGGCACGGGTTGTCCTGGGTTACGTCGCGCCGGTGCCGTGGCCTTCGCCGGAGGCAGAGCAGGTTCTGCGCGGGCAAACGGTGGATGAAGGAATTGCGCAAAAAGCCGCCGATGCCGCCCTGCAGAATGCCAGGCCGCTCACCAGCAATGGATACAAAGTGCAACTTGCGCGGGTTGCGCTGAAACGCGCCATCCTGAAAGCCGCGCAGGGAGGTGCCGCTTGATCAGCGAATCCGATCGCTTTAACACTCGCCATCCCAACCTGTGTCCGGCATTGCGATGGAAGGGCCAGTTCATTCTGGCGGAACCGGACCCGACCGTCCCGGCCTGCAATGATGGCTTGTTCTGGTGCCTTCATACCCAAACCTGCATTGGCCCCGATGGTGAACTGGCTGAGCCCGGCAACTGCAACTCGAAGAGCCGCGGCTGCCATGGCACTGGAAAGTGCGCTTAGGCGGCGCTTCCTGTCCGCTGCCTCTTATAGGACAATAGGATCATCGACTTTGCGGTGAAGGAGTTTCGTATGCGTTCTTACCTTTCGATCATTCTGCTTGGCGTCTTCGTGTGTGTTTCGGCCCTGTCGTCGGCTCAGCAGATTCGCGGTGACTATTTGGAGACGCGCAGCGCCGATATTTACACGGGCGCCTGTTTTGCGAATGGCGAGGTGAACCTCGTAGGCAATGAGGCCATTTTGGCCTGGCATGTCCGCAGCGGCAGCTGGAACGGCGTGCCATTGCAGGGGTTGACGGTGGCAGCGGCGATCCGCGCCAACGGAACTCTGGGAGATCCTTACGAGAACCCCCTTCCTGCCAAGGCGGTGTTGTTGGTTGACGATCAGGCGAGCGCGCCGCAACGGGCGGCCTTGACCGGCTTCGCGCAACACATGGGCGGCGACTTGCTCAAGCATGTCGAGCAGGTCATACCGATCCAGATGGAACTGGTGGTCAATGCGGAACGCCACGGCGCCGCCAGTTTTCGCGCCGGGCAATTTGCCACTGTCCAGACCCGTTCCATTGATGAAAGCGATCACCTGTGTGGCAACGAAGTCACCTACTATCCACCGTTAACCGACCTGAAGCATTCCATGCCGGCGGTCGCTCTCACCGATACGTATTCCGGCCCCGGTCTGGGCGTTTCGTGGAACCTTCACGGCAAGCGCAGCGCCTTCGTGGGCGCATTTGCTCAATAGAACCCGCACAGGAGCACTGATTGCGTAAGATTACGGCCCGCTTGTGTCCGATGATTGCTGTTGCCGCGCTTTCGCTGCTGGCGGGCGCGCAGAATGGCAAAGTGGAAAAGATCGGGCCCCTGACGGACACGGCCGTTCCCGAAGCCGTTCGGCGTACCCTCGACCCTGACGGCTTCCGGATTTCGCTCGATGACGGGACCCCATTCTTGGAGCTCTGGCTGCGAAAGCCCGTCCCGGCACAGGCGAAGAAGGATGCCGCAGACGTGCTTTACAGCCAGCTGGCGGAGTCCACCCTGGTTGGCGCGCTCCACTTTCTGAAAAATGGGAGCGACTACCGGGGACAGACGATTGCCGCTGGCTTCTACACTCTGCGCTATGGACTGATCCCCAGCGACGGCAACCATCTTGGGGTTGCTCCGAACCGGGACTTCCTGCTCCTGGTTCCGGCCGGCTCCGATGCCGATCCCAATGCCGTGTTCAAATTTCCGGACCTGGTCGAGTTGAGCCGGAAAGCTACTGGAACCAGGCATCCCGGCCCCCTGAGCCTGGTGCAGGCGGACAACGGGGCTCCCGCCCCGTCGATTTATAAAGATGACCAGGATCATTGGACATTTTCCGCCGCCGTCGAGCTTTCGACGGGCGAGAAGCTGCAATTGGCTCTGGTCGTAAAAGGGACCGCGCAACAGTAAGGCCGCATTTTGTTCTGGCGCGGTTCTGTGGCAGACTCCTTGGGGCTTGTAGATCAAGCATGTTTGGTGCAATCGAAGCCGGCGGGACAAAATTCGTCTGCGGTGTCGGAAGCGGGCCCGACGACCTGAAGCTGACGCAGTTTCCGACCACGTCGCCTGAACCTACACTGGCGAAGGCCATCGCATTTCTGCAGGCGCAGTCCAAGGGAGAACTGAAAGCTGTGGGCATCGGCTCATTCGGGCCGGTGGACCTCCATCCCGACTCGGCCACGTTCGGTTATGTCACCTCCACACCGAAGGCGGGATGGCAGAACTTCAATCTGGCGGGAGTAGTGAAAGATGCGCTGGCCGTGCCCGTGGGTTTCGATACGGACGTGGACGCAGCCGCTCTGGGCGAAGCACGTTGGGGCGCAGCGCAGGACCTCTCCGACTTTCTCTATCTCACCATCGGCACCGGCATCGGCGGCGGTGCGATCATCAACGACCGTGTGCTCCACGGCCTGGTGCATCCGGAGATGGGTCATATTCGTGTTCCACACGACTGGGCGCGAGATCCTTTTGCGGGTTGCTGCCCTTTCCATGGAGATTGCCTGGAAGGGTTGGCCTCCGGTCCCGCGATGCAGGCCCGGTGGGGAAAGGCGGCGCAGAACCTGACGCCGGATCACCCGGCATGGGCGCTGGAAGCCCACTATCTGGCGCATGGCCTGGCTAACTGGGTTCTCACGCTGTCCCCGAAGCGCATTGTGCTGGGCGGAGGAGTGCTGCGCCAGTCTCTTCTCTTTCGCATCATCCGCCAGGAACTGGCCGCACTTCTGAACGGATACGTACGCGCCACAGAACTGACTCGCGATCTCGACGAGTACGTAGTCCCCCCGCGGCTGGGCGACCGGGCGGGAGTTTTGGGCTGCCTGGTTCTGGCCGAGCGTACCTATTCGCGTCTCGATTGACGAAGTTCCAACTCCCCCGTCCGGTCACGCGGCCGACAGGATCCGGGCAACGGCTTCTTCCGCGGAATGGATGCAGTCGGGTACGCCGATTCCGCGGTAGCCGTTTCCTGCCAGCTCGATCCCCGGCAATCCTTTTAGCAAACCAGCGATGCGTTCCAGCCGGTCCAGATGCCCCACGGTGTATTGCGCCATGGCAGCCGGCCAACGGTAGAGCCTGAAAAGCAGAGGTTCGGCAGTCAGGCCGAGAATCTGGTGAAGCTCGTCACGCACAATACGCAGAATTTCTTCGCCAGAGAGCTCAAGGACGGCCTGGTCGCGGCTTCCCCCGAGGAAACAGCGCAGCAGGGCCCGGTCAGGGGGCGCGCGATGCGGAAACTTGTTGTGAACAAAAGTTGTGGCGAGCAGGCGCTTGCCCTCGCTGCGCGGCACCAGGAAACCAAAGCCCGGCGGCAAGGCGGCGCGTACGGCCTGATCGAATGCGAGTGCAACGGTCACGGAAGAGCTGTATGAAATGCCCCGCAGTTCGGCGGCGAGCTCCGGGCTTGCCATCTCGAGCGCGAGGGCAGCCGCGGGCGCCGAGGTGGCGACGATCACCGCATCAAAGTGGTCGGACGCATAGCCTGCCGACACAACCCATCCGTGATCCTGCCGTTGAATCGCTTGCACTGGAGATTTGGGGTGGAGTATCTCCGGAGGAAGCCTGTTCGCGAGTGCGTCGGCCAGTTGTTGCATCCCGCCTTTGAGAGAGGTGAAGATCGGCAGCGACTGGTGTGCTGGCTTCTTGAGGGTTTTGCGAGCTGCGATCATCCCCCGCCCCAGGCTGCCAAACTTCGATTCCATTTCCGCCAGGCGAGGGAGCACGGCCCTCACGCTAAGTTGAGAAGCTTCGCCACCATAGACACCGGCCAGGAGCGGGTCGGCCAACCGCTCCACCATCTCAGTGCCGTAGTGACGTTCGATCAGGGAGGCAACGGTCTCGTCGCCGGAGCGGGGGCGGGGTGACTGGAACCACTCGCGGGCCACGCGTCTCTTCGTGCTTGCGGAGAATAGCGGCGAGATGACCGCAGGGAGAATCCGGGTCGGAATCATGAACATCAGACCGTCGGGCAGGGGAACAAGTTCGTTTCTTACCAGGATATAAGTCTTGCGCTCCGCATCGTTGGAGCCGATGAGCTGGTCTTCGAGGTCGAGGCGCCGGCAAAGATCGGCGGCCCAGGTCTTCTCGCTGAGAAAGGAATCGGGACCGGCTTCGATCACGCAGCCGTCAACTTGTTCGGTGAGGAGCACGCCCCCGAAACGCGGACCGGTTTCATACAGCGCATAATGCAGCGGCGTGCCAGCCTGCCGTCGCTCCTCGAGGGCGAAAGCAGCGGCCAGTCCGGAGATGCCGCCACCAATAATGGCGATACGCTGCATGGATATTCCGTACCGGTCGACGGCTGGCGTCCCATCGCTCCTGCTGGGCACGCTTCGGCCGGTTACGTATGGATGCGGGATCGCGCCAGCTCGGCCAGCGCGGCCGTCAGGAGCGGCGAATCATTCAAAGACTCTGCTCGCCAGAGCTGCAAGCCTTCCTTCCCCGCGAACTTTTTGAAACCGATATCGATGTCGTAGAGCACTTCCACGTGGTCGCAAAGGAATCCAATGGGCTGCACGAAGACACCGCGATGGCCCTCCTGCTTCAGACCCAGAATGGTTGCTTCAACGGTAGGTCCGAGCCAGGCGCCGCCTGACATGCCCTGGCTCTGAAAGGCGAATTTCCAGTCGCTGGCTGCGAGTCCGGCACCTCGCGCCACCAGCGCTGCAGTTTCCTTGGTCTGGGCTTCATAAGGATCGCCATCGGCGATGGTGCGCTGAGGAACACTGTGCGCGGTAAAAATTACCGGCAACTTGCAACCAGCGTCAGCGCAGGCCCGCTCCCAGCCCGCGCGCAACTTCTCGACGAACGCGCGGATCAACAGAGGGTGGTCGTGCCAGGACTCGACAAATTCCACCCGGAATGGCGGGTCACCACCCACATTCAACGCAGCCCGGTAAAGCCCGACGCTGGTGCGGGAGTTCTGCGGAGCCAGACAGATGACAACGGCGCGGGCGATGCCATCAGATTTCATGGCGCAGAGCGTGGCCGCGATGAAAGGCCTCCAGTTGCGCATGCCCACGTACACCGGCAGCTTCAATTCCTTGGCCAGCAGGGTGCCTTGTTCGAGGGTCAGCGCGGTCAGCGGCGATCGGCCAATGAGTCCGTAGCGGTGTTTGACTTCCTCGATCACTTCCGGCGGAACAGGACGGCCGCCCGTGACCCGGCGCAGAAATTCGGGGATTTCATCCACCGAATCCGGGCTGCCGTGAGCCAGCAGCAGAACCGCGTGCCTGGCGGGATTCGACAATTTGTTCTCCACGTTCACCGCAAGATGCCGGCCGGCCGCTCCGAATACTGCTGTACGAACCTGGCCAGCGCCTTTACGTTTTCCACCGGAGTCTCGGGCAGAATGCCGTGGCCAAGATTAAAGATGTGTCCGGGCCGCCCGCCGGCGCGGCGCAGAATGTCGCTGGCCCGCACCTCGATCTCCTTCCAATCGGCGAATAGCAGGACGGGATCGAGATTGCCCTGCACGGCTCCGGGGCCGACTGCATCCCAGCCCTGGTCGAGCGGAATGCGCCAATCCAGTCCGATCACCTCTGCGCCGGTTTGTTTTATCGAGGGCAAGAGTGTAGCCGTGTCAGTGCCGAAATAAATGACGGGCGCCCCCGACTTCTGCAGCGTCTTCACCAGTGAAGTCGTGTGTGGCAGCACGTAACGGCGGTAGTCCTCGACGCTGAGGCAACCTACCCAACTGTCAAAAACCTGGATCACGTCCGCGCCGGAGCGTACCTGCTCGGCTGCATACGCGGAAACAACCGCAACCAACTTGCCCATCAGCTCATCCCAGGCGCGGGGCGAGGAGTACATCATCTTCTTGGTATGAATGTAGTTGCGCGAGCCGCCGCCCTCAATCATGTAGCTGGCCAGGGTGAAAGGGGCGCCGCAGAAGCCGATCACCGGGAGGCTGGATCCGAAGTGCCGGCAGACCAGGCGCACGGCCTCTGAAACATATCCCAGATCGGCAGCGCGGTCAGTGCGCAGGCGCGTGATGTCGGCCTGCTCGCGAACCGGCTTATCAATCACCGGACCCTCGCCTCCGGCAAAGTGAAAAGGCAAGCCCATCACTTCGAGCGGCAGCAGAAGATCGGCAAAGATGATGGCGGCGTCCACGCCTAGGGCTTCAGCGGCCGTGATCGTCACCTGGGCCGCCACTTCCGGGCTCTTGCAGATCTCAATCAACGAATACTGTTTGCGTACGGCGCGGTATTCGGGCATGTAGCGGCCGGCCTGGCGCATGAACCAAACGGGTGTCCGATCAACGGCCAACGATCGGCAAGCTCTTACGAAGCGGGATTCCGGGGCGGACATTGACCCTTAACTGTAACATTTTGCTACGCTCGCACCGGGAATCGCGATCGCGGGACAGATCGCGGGCATATTTCGGCAACGCAGGGATCCGGAGGCACCAAGAGAGTACATGCAATCCGGCCCGAATCCAGCCTATGATTCCCTCAGATCAATCCCCGGGGAGGTATTTCTCATGGCGGCGAGTCAGGTGGTGTTGTATTTTGACAAGCAGGAAGACGCGCTGCTGTTTACCCTGGCCGCCAGCTCCATGATCTCTGACGAAGGGTCGAACCGCGCCAACGAGGCCTTGGTGAAGATAGCGGCCGAGATCCGTAAGGCCAGCCGAATCACGGCCGAGGGCGTTCTCGAACCTTCCAATTAGGTCCGGCTCTACGTTCCATCCCACCCCACCCCGTTACGCCCGTAACGCCAGTTAACTTCTCTCCTGTTGCAGAAACAACCAGGCTGATTCAGGGTTAGTACAGGCAGGATATCCCTATGCGCAGATGGACTCTGGCCTTGCTTTGGCTCGCCTGGTTCGTGGTCTTACCCGCGATGGCGCAGGATCAGAAACCGCCCGAGGACGTGCCGGGCACAGACAAGCCGGCGGCGGACGTGGCCCCGGCCGCAACCCAGAATGCGGCTCCCCAGAACGCGGCTAAAGATTCGGCCACAAATGCGTCCCATGACACGCCCCACGATATGTCAAAGATGAGTGCCGCCGAGATGCGGGATATGGCGGGTATGGAGAACGACGGCAGCGCCCACGCCATGCAGTCCATGGAAACCCGTGAGATGGACATGGGGCCGCACATGAAGATGACCACCCTGCGCGAGCTCAAGCCAGGGGACCAGGAGAAAGCCGATCAGGTAGTGGAAGCCGCCCGCAAGGCCTCCGAGAAATACACCGACTACAAGGTGGCGCTGGCCGATGGTTACAAGATATTTCTGCCCAACCTGCCGCAGAAGCAGTATCACTTCACCAACTACCGCTACGCTTTCGAGGCGGCTTTCGACTTCAATCCCGAACATCCGACTTCACTGCTCTACGAGAAGCAGGGCGACGACTACAAACTGATTGGCGTGATGTATACCGCGCCCAAGAAGGCGACCTGGGCCGATCTTGACCAGCGAATTCCGTTGAGCATCGCCCAGTGGCATGCTCACGTCAATATGTGCCTGCCGCCTTCAGACAGAAAAAACGAAGCCTGGGGACCGAACGTAAAGTTCGGGCTGGCAGGCTCCATCAGCACCAAAGCTGACTGCGATGCTGCCGGGGGGAAGTTTATGCCCCAAATCTTCGGATGGATGGTGCACGTCTACCCGCTTGAGCAGAAGCCGCAAGAGGTCTGGTCGGTGAAGCGGCAGGCGCACGATCACATGGACTGAGGCCCGGCCCGGCGGCGCGCGAACACGAAGCCGTCGCTGACCAGAAAGTTCACCACCGAGCAAAGGGTAATTGTGATTCCATTGGCCAGCAGATAGTTCATGTGTCCGAGGCCGACCAGCAACTTCATCAACACCAGATTCCCACCGATCGAGAACAACCCTGTTGTCAGATTGAACTTCAGGAAGCGGATAGAACTCGCTCCCGCGCGGTCGGCCCAGGTAAAGCACTCATGCCACAGGAAGTTGTGCACGACGGCGGCCTCCACCGCCAGCGCTGTGGCAGTCAGGTAGTCGAGGCCCAGGCCGGTCTTCAACGTCACCAGAACAGCCAACTGCACAACAATTCCCATTCCGCCGACCAGGTTGAACTTCAGCCAGCGCACGGCGGTGCCGCGCCAGGTTTGGGACGTCATCGTATGCGCTCCTCGGCATAGAGCCGGCGAGTGTTGCGCAGGGTGAAGAAGATCAGCATTGCCGACATGCCGATAAGCCCCACACCGCCACCCACATCAAACAGGTGATATTGGCCGTGAAAAACCATGGGGTGATACAACAGTGCCAGGTTGCCGACGGCCAGCAGGATGCGCAGTTCGGTCGGCCCAAAGTTCCAGAAGGAGAGCTGGAACTCTCCCAGGGTGTAGGTAGCGAGGTAAGATTGAATGGAGAGGAGCAGGAACGCCACCAGCAGGCCGATGGCGATGTAGGGATGCATGTAGCCGGAGAGGGCCAGCCCGCCCATCAGAGCCAGGCCTCCGAAGGTGTCCACAATGTGGTCCACATAGAAGCCGTAGCGGGGGCGCTGTTGTTGCCGCACCCGGGCCAGAGTGCCGTCCAGGCTGTCGCCGAGCCAATTCAACGCCAGAAACGCGATCACGCCCAGCAGCCAGTAGCGATTCCAGCGCGCCAGAGCATAACTGGCCCCAGCCATGATCTGCGCCAGAAAACCCAGCAGCGTCAGGGGATCGGAGTCGATCCAACGTGGAGTGCGCTCCGCCATCCAGATCAGGGTTCGCTTCTCCGGGCTGCTGAACAGAGCGTTGTGAATGCGGGTCGGGTTCTCGAACCGCTTGATCCGGCGAACTTCGCGGAGCACGCTTGGGTCAGCCTGCTCGCAAAAATCAATCAAGGGACTCGCCATGCTGCCTCCTCATTGCTGGAGCCAATTTGCCCCGGAAGCGCGCTGCAGGCAATGCACTGGCGATCAACTGCTAAACATGCGGAGGTCACCGTCTAAGATATTGAAACTAATATGGATGGGGGATGTTGTCTTTCGCCTCTTTTACGGTTTTGTAGGAGGGTTGACCCGAACCACAGAAGACACAGAGGAAATTGAGGAGATCGGGCGGATCCTGCAAGGCGTGTCTTTGGAGGGCTTACGGGGAGTTATGACAACGTCTCTGCGATCGCTTCTCCCTGCTGCTGCACTGCCCAATCGATTTGCTCGGCTGTGATGGTCGCTGGGGGAGCGATTAGCAGGTGGTCGCCCGAGACGCCGTCGACACATCCCTGGATGGGATAGACCAGCAACCCGCGTTTCAGCGCCGCCGAGGTCACACGTCCGGCAAAATTCTGCTCCGGCGAGAACGGCTGTTTGCTGACCTTGTCGGAGACGAACTCGACTCCCCACAGCAGGCCAATTCCGCGCACATCGCCGACAGCTTTCAGATCAAGCAACCTGGACAGTGAGGCTTGCAGCTTAATTGCTATCGCTCCTTCGTGCCCCAGGTCTGCCGTCTGAACCAGTTTCTCCCGCTGTAAATGTTGCAGTACGGCGCGTCCGGCGGCCAGAGAAACCGGATGTGCGTTGTAGGTTAAGCCGTGCAGGAATGAGCCCGAGGAAAGCCCATCAACGACCTTCTTTGTTGCAATGACAGCGCCCAGGGGAGCATAGCCGCTGGAGAGACCTTTGGCGGTGACTAGAATATCCGGCGCTACATCCCAATGATGGACCGCAAAATTCCGCCCGGTACGGCCCATGCCGGTCATCACTTCGTCGGCGATAAGCAACACGTCGTGGCGTCTGCAGACCTCAGCGATCTTTTGCAGATATCCCGGCGGCGGGACGACTGCCCCCAGCGTCGCGCCACTGACCGGCTCGAAGATGAATGCCGCAGCCTCGCCCTTCGCGGACTCAATGGCTTTTTCCAATTCGGACGCATACTGTTGACCGCAGTTGCGGCAACCGTCGCTGCAATCGTAGTTGCAGCGATAGCAATAAGGGATTCCCACGTGCGCGAATTCCCGCACCATTGGCAGATACATTTCGCGCCGCCGCTTGTTGCCTGAAACTGAAAGCGCGCCCAGAGTTGAGCCGTGATAGCTCTGCGTTCGGCTCAGAACCTGACAACGCTCGTTCTGCCCGGTTTCAACCTGAAATTGCCGGGCCAGTTTCAGGGCGGTTTCGACCGATTCGGAACCGCCACAGGTGAAGTACACCGCGCCGCCACGAAAATTCTCTCCCGCAAACTCCAGCAACTCCCGCGCGTATTCTTCAGCGACAGGAGTGGTGAACTGGCTGGTGTGGACGAACTCCAGTTGCTTCGCCTGCTCGACCATGGCAGCAGTAATCTGCTGCACACCGTGTCCGATGAAATTCACCGCCGCCGAGCCGGAGAAATCGAGATAGCGCTTGCCCTCCGTGTCCCACACATACACCCCTTCACCGCGAACCGCTGAAGGGAACGTCCTGAGGAAGGAGCGCCGGAAAACGGCGGAGCGGGCGGAGTTTTGGCCTGAACCAGGATCAGCCACGTGTTGGATTATCGGGTGGGCTGCGGCGCGCTGTCAAAGACGGCGCCGGGCAAACCGGCAATTTCAGCCCGTCTTATTTCACACCATCTCATTTTCACACCATCTCATTTCAGCCCATCCACAACCCAGAGATCGGAAAGCACGCGATTGTAGCTGTACGCGTAAGACTTCCGGTCTGCGCTGAAAATGATGCCCGACACCGACTGCACACCAGCCACATCGGCGGGTGCGACTTCTTTTATCAGCTCCCGCTGATTGGTCTCCAGGGAAACGCGGACAACCCGGGCTGGAACACCACGCTTGAAAACCAGCACGCTTCGGCCGTCGGGCTCGAATGCAGTGACACGGTCATCGCTCTCCAGCTTCGCCGGAAAAGGCTTGGGGTCGCCGCCCGCAAGGGGATAATAAACATAACTGCCGTCGGGATCCTGCGCCAGAAGGAATTTGCCGTCCGGAGTAACCACTGAGGGATTGGCGCCGGGCGGGGTTACGGCGTGACTTTTGCCGGTCAAATCCATCACGTACGAACGTACCGGCCCATTCGGGTCGGCGGCTAGGTACACTAGGCCAGAGCCGTCCGGGAGCCATCCGACCACAGCGTGCGCCATGTTGTCGCTGGTCAGACGCCGTGGCTGGCCTGTGCCGGTGGGGAGAAGCTGAACCTGACTTGGCGAACTGAGGTCATCTGTGGCCACCCACTTCCCATCAGGCGACAAAGATCCGCCTGAGGCTCCGTCGCCCAGACGAACGGCCGGGGAGCCATCTGTCTTGCGGCTGAAAATCCCATATCTCCCGCCGGTGGCTTCTCCACTTTCGGAGAAAATCAGATTTTGGCCGTCCGGAGACAAGTCGAGAGCGAGGGACCAGTCGAACCAGGACAGGTTCCGCTCGCTTTTTTCACCGGGAGGAAGAGCGACGATACCGGATTGCATGTTGTCTTCCGTGATCAGCACGCGGCCATCGCGGGCGATGTCCTGCAGGGAAAGAGTCGCCGGAACTCGCATGACCAGGCGTTCCTTGCCGGACAGGCTCAGAGCGTAGACCGCGCGCGCCGAACCCGCGGGGGAAGCGGTAAACCACACTTCTTTTCCGTCACTGGACCAGGCCACACCCTCGACCGAGGTGCAAAAACTGGACGCGACCTTCCGCATGCCATCGCGATCTACCACAACCACGCGGCCGTCATCTCCGGTGGGCACGTGGTCAGCAAAGGCGATCAAATCGCCACGCCGTGAAAAGCGAACATGGCTTACCCATCCTTGGGGGTGATAGATAACTTTGCCCGCGGGAAACTCCAGATTGTTGGCGAAGAGCTCTCCTTTGGAGTGAACTACCGCCAGATCGGAACCATCAGGCGTCCAGTCGGCGCCATCAACGTGGTCCAGTATTTCGCGAGGAGCGCCCCCGGCCAGCGTGACCCGGGCAAGCGTTCCCGACGGGTAGAACCCGGATGGAGAACCTGCATGAGTCAGCAGCGCCATCTCTCCGTTGCCGGAGATGGACAAGATTTCGGTCTTTTCCATGCCGAGGGACCGGGAGTCGGTGCTGTCAAAGCGCGTAGTGAACAGTTCTACCGGTTTGCCTTCGAGAGCCGCGCCGTACACGATGGTTTGTCCATCGGGGGAGAAGCGCGCAGCCAGGATGGTGCCGCGGCGAAACGTCAGGCGATGGAAGCTAGGCGCACTGCGAACTCCCGACTGTCTGGCAATCACGTAAATAGCAACCCCAGACACCACCATGAAGAGCGCCGCCAGCAAAGGCAGCAACCATCGCCTGCCGGAAGGAACCGTCACAGCCCGCAGGCCGCTTTTGCTGGGGCTGGAGATCTCGGTTACCGATTCAAGGTTGAAGGCGACGTCGCCGGCCGACTGGAAACGCTGGCCTGGATTCTTCTCCAGGCAGTGATTCACAATGCGCTGTAATGCCGGCGGGATGTTACGCGCGGTTTCGGAAAGCTCTGGCGGGTCCTCCTTGAGGATCGCGCTCATGGTGTCGGCGGGTGAATCTCCGTGGAAGGCGCGCTTGCCGGAAAGCATTTCATAGAGGATGGAGCCAAAGGAGAAAATATCGGAACGATGGTCGGCGGCCTTGCCGCGCACCTGCTCGGGAGACATGTAGCCGACCGTCCCCATGACCAGGCCGGGATCGGTCGCCACCTGCATGGTAGGTGCGTCCCCTGAACTGGCGCTTTCTTCCGGTCGCGTGAGCTTGGCGAGACCGAAATCGAGGATCTTCACCCGGTTGTCATGGGTGATGAAGAGGTTCTCCGGCTTGAGGTCGCGATGAACGATGCCTTTCTCGTGCGCTGCGGTCAGTCCGTGGGCAATCTGCAGGGCGAAATCAATGGCCTTGCGGTTGGAGAGCGCGCCGCTGCGCAGCCGGTCCCGCAAGGTTTCGCCTTCCAGCAATTCGGAAACGACGTAGGGCGCGCCTTTGTCTTCGCCGATGTCGAAAATGGCAAGAATGTTGGGATGGTTCAGCGCGGCAGCGGCGCGGGCCTCCTGGGCGAAACGTTGCAGGCGGTCGGTGTCGGACGAGAAGGACGCCGGCAGGACCTTGATGGCCACATCGCGCCCCAGACGCGGGTCGCGCGCTTTGTACACTTCGCCCATGCCGCCCGCGCCGATCTGCCCACTGACTTCATAGGGGCCGATTTTCTGTCCAGCGACAACAGCCATGGGCGAGCATTATAGCGTCCGCCGTCGATTCATGCATGCAACTCCCTGAGCGGTCGTGAAAAACTATTGCCGCATCCGTCGCGCTTGACAGCGAAGCGGCGGAACCCTGAGACTTCTCTGTCCCATTCCGAGCTGTCCAATTTCGAACTTCCAATCCCAAATCCGGAGCGGCCTTTGAACCACACCATCAAGAGAAAGAAAGTCTGCACCGCGCTGGTTTGGCTGGTGATGCTTCCGTCCGTCGCTTATGGCCAGGCCCCGGCCAGTCCGGCGACGGCAGAAAAGCCGGCAGCTAAGGTTAGCTACATCCTCGCGGGCCGCTTGTTTGACGCCACGGGCGATAAGGTTCGCGAGAACATGGTCATCGCGGTGGAGAACGAACGCATCAAGAGTGTGAACTCCGCGGCCGACCTCAAGATTCCGCCCGGCGCCACGGTCATTGACCTCTCGCAGGCGACCGTTCTCCCCGGCCTGATCGACTGCCACACCCATCTGGGCGCTCGCGCCGACCGGTATAACGAACTCTACGAGTTCAAGGACACACCCTTCAGCCACGCCTTCGCTGCCGTTGTGAATGCGCGCAAGACACTGGAGGCCGGCTTCACCTCGGTGCGCGACGTGGGTTCAGAGCCATTTCTCGCGGTGGATCTGCGCAACTCGATCAACGAGGGTCTTCTGACCGGGCCGCGCGTGGTGGCGAGCGGTCCCGCTATTTCCATTACCGGGGGCCACGGCGACCTGAACAATTTTTCACCGCAGACCCGGGTGATGATGTTTCCGGAAGAACGCGACTTCGCGCTCGCCGACAGCGAAGACCAGATTCGCCACGTCATTCGCGCCCAGGAAAAGTACAGTGTGGATGTGATTAAGATCCTTGCCACCGGCGGCGTGCTTTCCCGGGGGGACAGTCCCGGAGCCTCGCAATTCACGCTGCAGGAGCTGAAAACGGCAGCGGAAACTGCGCACATGGGCGGCCGCAAAATCGCCGCCCATGCCCACGGCACCGAAGGCATCAAGAATGCGATCCTGGCGGGCATCGACTCCATCGAGCACGCCAGCCTGATTGATGACGAAGGCATCCGTCTGGCCAAGGAGCACGGGACTTACCTGGTGATGGATATCTATAACGACGACTACATCCTGAACGAGGCGCCCAAGTATGGACTCCCGACCGAAAATCTCGACAAAGAGAGAATGGTGGGGCGCCTGCAACGCGAGAATTTCCGGAAAGCGGTCCAGGCAGGCGTGAAAATGGCGTTTGGTACCGACGCGGGTGTCTATCCTCACGGCGACAATGCGAAGCAGTTCTCCTACATGGTGAAATTCGGCATGACTCCGGCCCAGGCGATCCGGGCTGCGACCTCAAGCGCGGCTGATCTGATCGGGCGAGCCCAGGACGTGGGTACCCTTGAGGCCGGCAAGTATGCCGACATCATCGCAGTGACTGCGGACCCGTTGGCCGATGTTCGTGCTCTGGAGCATGTTGATTTCGTGATGAAGGGCGGCGTGGTCTACAAAAACACGAGAGTGTCGCACCCGGCAGGAGATTAGCAGTTTCATGTTTCTAGTTTCCGGTTTCGAAACCAGAAACTGGAAACCGGAAACTGCGGCATGAACCATCCGGCGTATCAGGGCAGCGGAATGTTTGCGTGTAGAATCGCCCTTTGATGGCGAATTCTGCAGAGTCTCCGGAACCGCGCCCGGTCCACGGCTTCGCGCGCCTGCTTCGCCTTCTACGCCCCTCGCACCAGCACACTGCCTTCTCGGCGACGCTTCTGCTCATGTCCGCGGTCATGCTCTCACGCGTGATCGGCTACGTGCGCGAGGCCTACATTGCCTATGCGTTCGGCGCTGGGCCTGCCACCGACGCCTATGTTGCCGGCTTCACCATCCCCGACTGGTTGAACTATCTGGTGGCGGGCGGAACCGCTTCCATCACATTTGTCTCCATCTACACGCGCTTTCTCGCGGAAAACAAAGAGGAGGAAGCACAAAAAACGTTTTCGATCATTATCACGGTCATGACCGCAGTGCTGGGAGCCGGCATTCTCCTTACTGAAATCTTCACCCCCCAGATATCGCGGCTGCTCTTCCCTAAATTCAATCCTGAACAAATGCAGCTTTGCGTTCATTTGACCCGCATTCTGCTGCCGGCACAGATTTTCTTCTATGTCGGCGGTGTCGTCTCAGCGGTGTTACTCTCCAGACGCCTGTTCCTGTTTCCCGCTTTCGGGCCGCTACTGTACAACGCTGCGATCATTGTCGGGGGAGTGCTTTTTTCGCACCGGCTCGGCATTGCCTCTCTGGCTTATGGTGCGGTGGCGGGAAGCTTTCTGGGACCGTTCCTGATCAACGCCGTGGGCGCGGCCCGCATCGGCACCGGCTACAGCATTTCGTTCGACGTGCGCAATCCGGCATTTCGCGAATGGGTAAAGCTTTCGATTCCGCTGATGCTGGGCGTCTCCCTAGTTACCGCCGACGATTGGATCCTGCGCTACTTCGCTTCCGGAGCGGTGGGTGACATTACCCGTCTGAACTATGCCAAGCGTCTGTTCGCAGTGCCCATTGCGGTGCTGGGCCAGGCCACCAGCCAGGCCTCGTTGCCATTTTTTGCCAAGCTGTTTGGCGAAAAGCGGCTAAAAGAGTTTGCCGAGACGGTGAGCGGTTCCATCTACCGCATTGTGGCAACCTCGCTGTTGGCCACCAGTCTGATGATGGTGGCGGCGACGCCGTTGATCGATCTGGTCTACCGACGCGGACACTTCCTGTTCTCCGATTCCCAGGAGACGGCGCGGTATTTCTTCTGGTTTTCGCTTTCATTGTGTTTTTGGGCGGCGCAGGGTCTGTACTCTCGCGCTTTCTATGCCGCCGGAAACACTCTCACACCCATGGTGGCGACCACCCTGATTACGGTGGCCTCTATCCCTGTGTATTCCGCGCTGTATGGCTCGCTTTCGACCGTGGGATTAGCCATTGCTTCCGATCTGGGGATCGTGGCCAACACGCTGGCGCTGGCGGTTTTGCTTCATCGACGAAAACTGGTGGGGATGAACGAATTGCGCTGGCCAGAAATCGGGAAAGCAGGCGCCACCGCGCTGGTGGCAGGGCTGCTTAGCTATGAAGTTTCCCGCATCGTGAAGGTGAGCAACAGCCGGGTCGCGGACATCCAATCCCTGGGACTCATTACGATTACCTGGGCGGGAGCGGTCGCAGCCGGGCTATGGCTGACGAAGTCCGCTTTGCCCGGCGACCTTCGCCGGCGCAAGCCCATGGCTTACCCGCGGGTAGCGGAGAGGCAAGCCGAAGAACTGAGCGCGGGGATTGAGCCCTAGGAAATCAAGCCATCAGGCCAGCCGGCGGCGATCAGGAAAACTGAGGTTGCAACGAAAATAAAAAGGCGAACACTCTTCAGCATGCAAAGAGCGTTCGCCGTGATGTGAACCGCCAAAACCTAGGCGCGGGCGGCAGCAACTGTTTCGGTCGACGAAGCCGGCTTGACTTCCTCGCCATTGGGCTTCTGACCGGCCTTGCGAATATCAATTCCGCCTTTGAAAAATGCACCGTCCTCGATGGAGATGCGGGCCGCTACCACATCGCCGGTCAATGAACCGTCGCTGCGGATGTCCACGCGGTCGCTGGCCGTTAGATTGCCTCTCACTTTTCCGAGAACCACAATCTCGCGGGCATTGATGTTGGCCGAGACCACGCCATTGCGGCCGACGGTAACCCGGTTGCCCGAGAGGTTGATGGAGCCTTCCACCCGGCCGTCAATGTACAGCGATTCGGATCCCGTGACCTCGCCTTTGATCACCAGAGACTTGCCGATGGTCGCCTGATCCGCAGTGGTGGTCGTAACCGGGCGCGGCACCGGAGCCGATTCAGTGGTCGCCGATGTCGTTGGGGGCGCGGGCACGGCAGGACGTTCCGGCTCACCCGGCCGGACCGGAGTCGTAGGCTGATTCGTGGGTTTCCACATGTAGCTAGAGTCCTTTCCTCGTTAAGGATTCAGGGTTAAGGCCGCATTTCCATGACCAATTGCTATCTTACGCCGCAAAGGGAAAACCAGAGCTGTGGAAATTCGCCTTTTTCGGTTGATATTGCAACACATTCGGATGCCGCAACTCGAGCAGACCGCAGCTTCCTCTACCACCCGACAGAGCTACCCGGTTTGGAAATGGCTGTGTAAATTCCGGCGGTCCGGGTAGTTCTTCCTCGAACACAATATCGTCTGGAGTGACCAGGATGGTCAGCGAATCTGGACGCAGGCGTTACCAACGTAACCGGTGATCTCAAGGGTGCGACGCCGCGGCGTCGCCGCGAGGCCGGTTCGTCCTCGGGTGTGGCTTCAGGTATGCTGAGGGGAGAAAATCAAACCTGAGAGCTGAAAGCATGGCACGAACCACCTCCACCATCTTCAGGCCCGACGCGAGCGAATACGCGCCCTACTACGGCAAGTACGTGTCGTTGGTGGTCGAGCCGGACATCCTGGCCACCCTGGAAAATCAATGCGTGGAAACAGCAGGGCTGCTTTCCGCTCGCAAGGAAGCTGACGGAGACTTCCGTTACGCACCGGGAAAATGGAGTGTGAAGGAAGTGCTCGGACATGTAAGCGACAGCGAGCGCGTCTTCGCTTACCGGGCGTTACGAATTGCGCGCAACGACCAGACTCCGATGGAAGGCTTCGAGCAGGACGACTACGTGAAGTACGGGCCCTTTGGCCAATGCAGTCTCGCGGCGCTGATCGAGGAGTTCAAGTCGGTTCGCCAGGCCACACTGGCGCTGTTCCGCAGCCTGGAAGACGCGGCCTGGACCCGCCGCGGGGTGGCCAACAAGAACGAGGTGAGCGTGCGGGCGCTTGCCTACATCATTGCAGGTCACGAGCTGCACCATCGCCGGCTTCTTCGGGAAAAGTACTTCTCCGCCGGCGTTCTCTGAAAGAGGCACCAGGCAGGCATGCTCTCCGACTCTGCCATTCTGAAAAAAATTGAAAGCCAGCCCCGGCGTACGGCGGGGTTCAAGCAGATGGTGCGCGAGCTTGGCGTCCACGGCGATGCCCGGGATGAGCTTCGGGAGCGATTGCGGCATCTCGTCGCCGGTGGACAGTTGCAGCAGGTTGACTCTGACCGTTATGCCATTCCGCAGGCGGCCGCGGGCAAGAACCTGGCGGTGGGGCGGTTGAGCATGCATCGCGATGGTTTCGGTTTTGTTATTCCCGAAGCGAGTTCGCTCGATGAGCGCCTGAAGGCCCGTCTGGCGGGAGACATTTTTATTCCCCCTCCCGCGGTGGGCTCAGCCATGCATGGCGACCGGGTCGTAGTGGAAGTCACTGCGGTTCGTCCCGACGGCCGCGCCGAAGGACGCATCGTTCGCCTGGTAAGCCGGGCGCACGCTACCGTGGTGGGAACATTTCATTACGGCAGCCGGCACAACTACGTCACACCCATCGATCAGAAGATCGCGCAGGAGATCGTGATCCCAGCGGGAATGGAATTTCCGGAAGCTGGCCGGGATGCAGTGCCCCGACCCGGGGCGGAAAACAGCAAGGGCAAGAGTAGTCCTCACCGTGTGCTGGGCGCGGAAGTCACTCGCCGCACCAATCAGGACGACATGGAGAACGTGGTGGTGGATGTTGAGATCACCGACTGGCCCACGGCCACGCAGAACCCCCGCGGCCGGGTCGTAGAAATTGTGGGATACGAAGATGATTTCGGTGTGGACGTAGAGATCATGATCCGAAAGTTCCACCTGCCGCATCGTTTTCCGGCCGCTGTGTTGGAAGAGGCGCAGGATGCCGACCCCGTGATTCCGGCAGCCGAATTGCATCAGCGGCGCGATTTCCGTTCCCTGCCAATTGTAACCATCGATGGGGAAACGGCGCGGGATTTCGATGACGCAGTCACGGTCCGGCGCCTGGAAAACAACAACTTCGAGTTGCAGGTACATATCGCCGACGTGGCCCACTACGTCACGCCGGAGTCGGCGCTCGATCAGGAAGCCCGGTTGCGCGGCACCAGCGTTTACTTTCCGGATCGCGCCGTGCCCATGCTTCCGCTCGAACTCTCCACTGACATCTGCAGCCTGCGCCCCAACGTGGACCGGCTGGTGATGTCCTGTGTCATGGAAATCGATCATCGCGGCGAGATTCTAGGCTACGAACTGAGCGAAGGGGTCATCCGCTCCGCCCAGCGCATGACCTATACCGACGTGAACGCAGTGCTCGAAGGCGATGCGGACGTGCGCAAACGCTATTCCGGACTCGTGCCCACCTTTGAATTGATGCGCGATCTTGCCCTGATTTTGAACCGCAAGCGTGAGCGCCGGGGCTCCATCGATTTTGATCTGCCCGAGCCGGTGATTGAGTTCGACGAATTCGGATTGATGAAGAGCATCACCCGATCCGAGCGCAACCTTGCCCATCGCCTGATCGAGGAATTCATGCTTTCCGCCAATGAGTGCGTGGCCGGGCATCTCGAAAAGCAGCGCATCGCTTCGCTGTACCGCATCCACGAAAAGCCGGACGCCAAACGCGTCTATGACTTTGAAGTGATCGCGGCGACGTTCGGCTACTCTCTGGGCGTGGGGCCGCTGCCGATCCAGCGCGTGCAGTTCAAGAGCGATCGCCGGGCGAGCTACGGCACGGGAAAAAAAGCGCGCGAAATCGAGATTCCCAAAGAAGTGCACATCACGCCGCGCATGTACCAGAAGCTGACGGAGAAAATCGCGGGCAAGCCGGAAGAGCGCATTCTTTCCTTTCTGATGCTGCGTTCCCTGAAGCAGGCGCGTTACTCGGAAAACAATCTTGGCCACTTTGCCCTGGCAGCAACCTCTTACACCCATTTCACATCACCCATTCGCCGCTATCCCGATTTGATCGTGCACCGGATTCTGAAAGAGGTGCTGCGGGCTGGCCGCGCCGGCGGGACCCGGGGAGCGACTGAGTCCGAAGGGTCAAGCCCGGAGGACTCGCGGGCGGGGCGCCCGCGCCACACCGAGACTCCTTCCCCCTGGTCGAAACGCCGCGATCACGTTGCCCATCGCGAGTCGGTGCAACCCGTGGGTGGCCCCATCCCGGTCGAGGAACTGCACGACATCGCGGAAGAGTCCAGCCAGACGGAACGGCGGGCCGACGATGCCGAACGCGAATTGATGGAGTGGAAGAAGGTCAAGTTTATGCAGGACCGCGTGGGAGAAGATTTCGACGGCCTGATCATCAGCGTGACCAAATTCGGCTTTTTTGTGGAATTGACCGACCTGTTCGTCGAGGGCCTGGTGCCCCTGGCTTCCCTCGACGACGACCGTTACACCTACCACGAGAATACGAGGGAGATTATCGGGCAGCACAGCCGCAAGATTTACCGCCTGGGACAGAGGATCCGCGTGCTCGTGGATCGTATTGACCCGGTGGAGAAGAAAATCCAGTTCGCGGTGGTGGAGGAGCAGCTACGCCGGGCCGCGAAGCGCAAAAATCGCTGAGCCTGGTGTAAAATCCTTGAGTCAACCCTACCGCCGCGTTTGAGAGAGCGGCCGGTTTCCTTCCAGTCGGGACGTGGCTCAGCCTGGTAGAGCACTCGCTTGGGGTGCGAGGGGTCGGCAGTTCAAATCTGCCCGTCCCGACCAACAGCCTCACGCTGATTCTTCAGAAATCTTCCAGTGAACCGCGGCAGAACCAGGCAAGACGGTCCGAGCATATACTTAGCAACTGATCGCAACTCCAAACGGAAATCTCGGAGGACAAATAATGACTCCCATCCCTGGCCCGGGCCAGACCCCGCCTGCTCAGGTCGGCATGATGCAGCTGTTGAACGGTGCTCACGTCGCCGGGGCCGTCTCCTGCCTGGCTCAGCTCGGAATTCCGGACCTGGTCGAAGCAGCTCCAAAATCTGCTGAAGAACTGGCCAGCCAGATTGGAGCCCATCCCCAGGCCCTCTACCGACTGCTTCGCGCCACCGCCAGTGTCGGCGTGCTGGCGGAGGGGCCGGACGGAAAGTTTTCGGAGACTCCGATGTCGGCCGTTCTACGGAGCAACGGAACGCCCAGCTTGCGGGATTTCGCGATCATGGGCGGGCGGGAATGGCACGGGCGCGGATGGGCGCATCTCGAGTATTGCGTGCGAACGGGTAAGCCGGCCCCCGACCATATGTTCGGCAAACACATGTTCAAATACTTCGAGGAGAATCCGAAGGAAGCGGAAATCTTCAATGGAGCCATGACCTCGCTCTCCGCCATCGACGGCCCGGCCGTGGCGGAGGCGTACTCGTTTGACCAGATTCACTCGCTCGTCGATGTGGGTGGCGGGCACGGACTTTTGCTGGCCACCATCCTGGAGCGAAATCCGCGCTTGCAGGGGACGCTCTACGATGAAGCGCACGTGGTCGAGGGCGCCAAGAATGGGCCGCTCAAACCGGTGATGGAACGATGTGCCTTGGTTTCCGGCGACATGTTTTCTTCCGTTCCCGCAGGGGCCGATGCCTACATCATGAAGCATATAATTCATGATTGGCCGGATGACCAGTGCCTGAAGATCCTTAAAGCCTGCCGCCGCGGTGTAAATTCGGGCGGCAAGCTGCTGGCGGTTGACTGCGTGATTCAGCCGGGCAACGATTTCTCCCCGGGGAAGTTCCTCGATCTGCAAATGCTCATCTTCCCCGGCGGGCGCGAGCGCAGCGAAAAGCAGTTCCGCGAGTTATTTGCAAAGTCGGGCTGGCAGTTGCGCCGGATCATCCCGACGGCCTCGATGGAGTCGATCGTGGAGGGAGTCCCCGTCTGAGAAACGCGCATCCACGCAGGTCTCCGGTAAAACCCTTCGCACTTGGCAAGAATCATGATGCGGCAGTCATGATGCGGTAACCCGGCGCGAACAAGAAAGACGGACGTGCAGGCAAGAAAGACGGACGTGCAGGAAGTTCGTCGCGGGGCCTTGTTCCATAGTAGGACCAGACAAATTTTTCTCGCGAATCCTAGCAGAAGGAGAAATGCTTATGGCTTTAATGCGTCCGGATCCAACTTTTTACCCTTCACCGGGCATGGCGATGCAGGCCCCGCCAGAACGGCTGGCTTATGTCGCGTTGCTCAACGTCGGCAAGAATGGAAAACACGACGCCATGGGCGTCATTGACCTCGATCCGAGTTCCTCCGGGTATGGCCGGCTGGTCGGGCAGGTGGATTTTTCCCGCGGCGATAATGAGCTGCACCACTTCGGCTGGAACGCTTGCAGCGCGTGCCTTTGCCCGCAGACCCCGCATGCGCACATGGAGCGTCGCTACTTGATCGTGCCGGGCATCGGGTCCTCACGGATTTACATCCTGGATACGAAGCCGAATCCCAAGCAGCCGAAAATCGTGAAGGTGATCGAGCCCGAAGAATTCATCAAGAAGACCGGCTACACCTCTCCCCATACCATTCATTGCGGCCCCGACGGCGTGTATGGGAGCGCGCTGGGATCGGCCAGCGGAGACGGCCCCGGCGGCATTTTCCTGATGGATGCGAACACGTTTGAACTGAAGGGCCCGTGGGAGCAGGATCGCGGCCCGCAGCAGTTGGCCTACGATTTCTGGTGGCATCTGGGACACGACACCATGATTACCTCCGAATGGGGCACTCCAGACATGGTGAAAGATGGCCTCAACCCGGAGTTGCTGCTGGCCGGGAAATATGGCCACAAAATGCATATCTGGGACCTCGACAAGCGCCGCCACCTGCAGGAACTGGACCTGGGCGCGGAGCAACAAATGGTGCTTGAGCTGCGACCGTCTCACGACCCGAAGAAGACCTATGGATTCGTCGGTGTGGTCGTTTCGCTGAAGGACCTTTCGGCCTCGATCTGGATGTGGTATCGCGAAGACGGCGGCAAGAAGGGAAAGTGGGCCGTCCGCAAGGTGATTGAAATCCCCGCCGAGCCAGCCGACCCGGAGAAACTTCCACCCTTGCTCAAAGGCTTCAAGGCGGTGCCGCCCCTAGTATCAGACATCAACCTGTCGCTCGATGACCGCTTCCTTTATGTTTCGTGCTGGGGGACTGGTGAGTTCATCCAGTACGACGTCTCCGACCCCGCCAATCCGAAGAAGACGGGCTCAGTCCACCTCGGCGGGATTGTGCGCCGCGCGGCTCACCCGAAGAAGCCCAAGCAGGCGCTCAACGGCGGTCCGCAGATGGTCGAAGTCAGCCGCGACGGCAAGCGCGTCTATTTCACTAACTCGCTCTACTCTCCGTGGGACGAGCAGTTCTATCCCGATGGGGTGAAGAGTTGGATGGTAAAGCTGGACGCGGACCCGAAGGGCGGGATGAAGCTCGATGAAAAGTTCTTTGTCGAGTTTGACAGGCTGCGCGCGCACCAGGTGCGGCTTGAAGGTGGTGACGCGTCCTCTGATTCTTACTGCTACTCCGAGGCGCAATGACGCATGTGGAGTTGGGTGCAACCGCATTGTGGCTGATGCTGCTCCTCGGCGCCTACCACGGAGTCAACCCGGGGATGGGCTGGCTCTTCGCGGTGGCGCTGGGGATGCAGGAGCGAAAGGGGAGCGCGGTGGCGAGAGCGCTCGTCCCGATAGCATTGGGCCACGCGTTGGCCATCGGCAGCGTGGTGCTGGCCGCGGCGTTTCTCGGCATGGCGCTTTCGCGGGAGGCCATCCGCTATCCGGTCGCCGCGATCCTGTTCGGTCTTGGAATCTTCTCCCTGGCGCGCCATTATCACCCGCGCTGGGTGCGCATGCAGGTGGGCTTCCGGGACCTGACACTGTGGTCGTTTCTGATGGCCTCGGCCCATGGCGCGGGTTTGATGGTGGTGCCGGTGCTGCTGGGCAGCAACACTGTGGAAGCGGCGGACCAGATGGCAGGGCATCATCACGCATCCGTGGCCGCCACTCCTCTCGCGGCGCTGCTGGCCACCGGGGTTCATACCGCGGCCTATCTTGCGGTCACAGGGCTGATCGCGTGGGTGGTCTACACCAAGCTCGGCCTCGCGATTCTTCGCAAAGCGTGGCTCAATCTGAACCTGATATGGGCCGCTGCGCTCGTAGTCACCAGCGTGGTCACGCTGCTGATGTAGCGT
This sequence comes from Terriglobales bacterium, assembly GCA_035937515.1. Lineage (GTDB taxonomy): Bacteria > Acidobacteriota > Terriglobia > Terriglobales > Acidobacteriaceae > JAIQFF01. Next base: position 94,256 of record DASZHW010000028.1, read on the forward strand.
TTTTCCAGAAGGGCAGTCCTCTGCGTCCCGACATGGTCAGAGGTACAGCTGCCTGGGCCACTGCGCGATGGGGATTTTTCGCCGGATCGAAACCCGCGTCCATTCGATCCAGATCAGCGGCCATAAGCACGCCGTCAGCAGCCAGGACCATTTGAGCATCAGCAGCCAAGACCAACTGTGCGCGTCTGTCCCGAAGGCGAGCCCGAGCGTGCCCAGCAGCACAACCCATTTCACATAGCGGAAAACGCGCCCGCGGGAGGGCCTCGTATAGACCGGCAGAAATGGCGCCGTGAACAGGCGATGCCTCCTGCGAGCAGGGTCCATGCCAGCAAGGGTGAGCCGGTAAAGAAGAACGCGGTGGCTGCCAACAGCGCGGTCACAGACATGGCTCGAAACAACCACTTCAGCCACGCGCGGGAACAAACGGCCCGTGCTTCCCAGTTGGCGTCGCGGAGCATCTTTGCCTCGGTAGACGTTAACAGCACTTTGCGATACTGGCGGTTCGCGGCCTTCGCATCGCCCAGGGCGGCCAAAGCTAACCGATCCGCTTCCTCGGGGGTCACGCCGCCGGGCCTGATCATCGCGGCCTCCCGCGCGGATTCGTAGTGCTCCTGAATCTCGGTTCGGACCTGGGCGACCGAATCCTTCGATAGATACCGCGTCGCCTGTTTCAACCAATTGTCCAATCGAGTCATGGTTTATGCCTCCCCCAGAATTGTTGTCATCGCCCGTGAAAGCTGGCGCCACTCGGCCCGATCCTTGGCCAAGGTCCCCCGTCCAGATTTCGTGATGCGGTAGTAGCGCCGCGGCCGGCCCTTTTCAACGCCTTCGTAGGACTCCACCAAACCTTCATTTTCCAGTTTGTGAAGCGCGGGGTAGAGAGTGCCTTCCTTGAAATCCAACACACCCTGGGAGCGTTCCTTAATGCGCTGGGCAATACGATAGCCGTGGCTCGGCTGATTTGCCAGCGTCTCCAGAATCAACGTGGGGAGCGTCCCCTTGAAATTCATCGTATACCTCGTATTCCTATGCATAGGATACAAAGTATGCCCGCGCGCGTCAAGAGGGAAAAAACGTGCAGGACAATGGGGCTTGCAGCGGGCCCGAGGTCTGCCCACCCCGATTACTCTCCTCCCCAACGATTCACCCCGGCCTGGGTTTTCCCTGGCGGGACAGCTTTGAATCAGCCGGCTTCGACTGGCTGCGAAAACGCGCAGGGGGAAGTTTAAACTCACGTTTGAAGGCGCGATTGAATGCGGCTTCGGACTCGTAGCCAACTTCGGCAGCAATCTGCGCCACCGAATGACTGGTCGAGGCCAGCATCTGCGCTCCCAGCTGGAGGCGCCAGCGGGTAAGGTACGCCATGGGAGGTTGGTTGAGGTAGTGGCGAAAGCGTTCCGCCAGCACCGAGCGTGAGATGCCAGCTTCTTTGGCCAGAGAAGCGATGGTCCAGGGATGTGCGGGATTGCGGTGCATCAGCGCCAAAGTCTTTCCCACCTCGGAATCGCGGGCCCCGGCCAGCCAACCGGTTTGCTCCGGGGACAGGTGTGCGATGTAGGCCCGCAGTGTTTCGACGAATAGAACTTCCGATAACTTGGCCAGCACCGCCTCTCCTCCGGCGCGAAACGCATCGGCCTCATTCACCGAAAAGCGAATGGAATTTTCCAGCCATCTGCCGGAGGCATCATTCCGAATACTGACTTTGAAGATCGGTGGCAACCCGCTGAGAAAAACCTTACTCAGGCGTGGCTCACAGGCCATGTAACCGCAGACAAATCTCGTGACCTCTCCTCCGCCACCCAGGCGCGCCAACTTCAACCCTTGTGACAGCACATCCGCCACTTGTTGTGAGTTGTCGACGGTCTTGGTGGGCGGCCCGTTCTCCAGGATGTGCGGGTCGCCATGGGGAATCATTACGATGTCGCCAGCAGTAAGAGTTATGTGCTCGCCATTTCCCATCCGGACCGAGGCGCGACCCTCGGTCAGCAAGTGATACATGATCACGTGTTCCGCGCCGGGCGCGACGAAGTTTGCCATCGCTCGAGCCGATGTGGCTTGAACACTCCAGGGCGAGGAAAATTCGCCATTGCAGAACAGCGCTCCTTGCAGCTTCACCACCTTCAAGACTTCGGACAGCACATCCATAAAAGCCCCCGCGCACGCCCGGCAAAGCTTTCCGGACTCCTGAGCAAGCCAATCATACGGCAGCGCGTCGCGGGCAAGAAAGCCGGACGTGCGGACAAGACCGGTGCAAGGACTTGCTCCATAGTGAAGTACGTCGCAAGCTCGGGACGCCGCGTGAGCAGTCTTTGTCGTCAACCCAGGCGAACCAAAGGTCTTGATTGAGGGAGAGAAAATGCTGCCCGTTACCATCGAAGACATTTGCAACCGGGAATGGGTCATAGGCAGGCGGGCCCAGGACCATCCCTGCGGTTCACGACCTTTATTCGAACAAGAAATGAATCAGTATACTGGAGGAAATATGAGCACTCTTGCAGTTACACCAGAAATTGACAACCTGAAGGCACGACTGAAAGCAACGTGGATGGCCGGCGACTATGACCGCTTCTCGCGCTACATGGAGCAGGACGCGCGCGCCTTCTACGAACAGCTCGACGTTCCCGCTGGCTGCCAGCTACTCGACGTGGCTTGCGGCTCAGGTCAGCTGGCTCTCTGGGCGGCGCGGGACGGAGTGAAGGTCACCGGCGTCGACATCGCTCCCAACCAGATACTGCGCGCCCAGGCACGCGCCCAGGCGGAAGGCCTCAATGCCCGTTTTTTGGAAGCCGACGCCGAAGATCTGCCTTTTGAAGATGGCAGCTTCGACGTCGTGACCAGCCTGTTCGGAGCGATGTTCGCCCCGCGGCCGGAAGTGGTCGCTCACGAACTGCTGCGGGTCTGCAGTCCCGGCGGCACCATCGCCATGGGAAATTGGACGCCCGAGGGATTCATTGGACAAATGTTCAAGACCTTCGCCAAGTTCATCGCTCCCTCGGGAATGCCGGCTCCGGTCCTGTGGGGTACCGAGACCTCGGTGCGGGAAAGACTGGGCCATGGAGTTTCGGGCATGATCCTGAGGCGCTGCAACTACAATTTCACCTATCCCTTCCCGCCGGCCGATGTGGTCGAGTTCTTCCGTCAGTACTATGGGCCGACAAATCGCGCGTTCGCCTCGCTGGATGAGAATGCCGCGAGAAAACTGCGGGAGGAACTGGAAGCATTGTGGTCATCGCACAATCGAGGAGGCCACGAGCTCACCGTGGTTCCATCGGAGTATCTCGAGGTGATCGCGATCCGGGCCTGAGGCTCGTGGCGCAGTCTGAATCCTTGCCGGTGGAGCAGACAGTTCATCAATGGTCTGCTCCCCGGCAATTGTTTCTTTGCTCACCGCACCAGCGTGGCTTCAGAATCGGTACGGAGTGCACAAATTTTAGGTGATTGATCTCAGCGATGTTCAGGCGTAGGTTTGTGCCAATGGAGGAACGCCATGAGCACCGAGCTTGCAAAAAAACCGCCAGCAACTGTGACCAGCGAGCCGCAAGAGCTCGAAGATCGAATCCGCGTTCGCGCCTACGAGCTTTATCAGGCTCGCGGGGGCGAGAACGGCCATGACCTCGAGGACTGGCTCCGGGCGGAAGAAGAAGTCACCGAAAAGAAAGTGCGCGCTGTGGCCGCTTGACGGTCCCGGCAACGGGCAAGCCAATGCCCCCTCGGGTGTTGGTTGTTATTCCAGCGATTGCAGTTGGTGATTGCAAACAAAACGAGGAGGCTGACCGGAGCCCGATGTCGGTGCTACTGTTTAATCGCGTATTCTATCCAAACCTGGTGAGGGCGGCCCTGGCCGGTAACGGTGTGACCATGGCAGGGGCATCCCTTACCCGCTTTTCGCCCAAGGCCTGGTTATTCCTGCCCTTCGGGAATCATGCCCTGGGACCGCTGGGCGATATCGTTTTCAACTCCTGTTGGGTGTTCGCTCTGATCTGTGTGGCAACAATATTCTGGCGATCCGACTCGCCAGGACGGCGCGTGCGGGCCAGTCGCTAGTTGACTTCCGGCGGGCTCGCACGAACGAAACCTGCAAAGTCATGCTATTTGGATTCGCGGTTCATTTGGGGCCGGCTCCCAGGGCTAGGGGCCGTTTCGTTCGCGACCGTAGTTCGCCTTGCGTCGTTCGGCCTCATTGCGCAAGACGGTGAGCGCATCTGGCGTCGGCTCTTGCTTCTCGAAGCCGTCCGGTTCCCGCATGTAAGGACTGGGACGGTCGCGCTCCCGCTCAAGGTCAAGGGCTTCGTGCGCGTTCTGCGCCGGGGTCAGAATTTCCCGACTTCTCACTTTTACGCTGCCTTTCCCTTTTGCCGTTCCCCATCTGTGTGCGGGGCTTCTGGGTCGTAGCGCTTGAGCACTTTCTCGATGCGCCGGATGGCGCGGTGCAATTCGTGGATCAAGTCTTCGTCGGGTGTGGTGAGCACATCGGCAAGAAGCCGGCGAATCTGCGCCCGGATCTCGGCATATTTCTCCACCCGGGTTCGCATTTCAAGCAGATAAATACGGAATACGGCATACCCCATAGCCACACTGATGCCCATGAACAAAGCACGGAAAACCTGGGGCAGCCAATGCGGAGCATTGTGGAGATTCGTCGCCAGGACATCTACGTCCAGGCTCACGAACCAGGCACACGCTCCCCAAAGCGCGGCTGCAGCCAGAATCTTGTGTTTTCTTCCTGCCATTCAATCGCCTGCTCTCTCTAGACGTTTTTACGTTCCAAGCGGCGCAGCCTGCGGTGACCTTAGTTCCTTTGCTCTGAAGGAACAAACTTAATCGCGACTGGATTGTGGAAAAGTTGTGGATTCCATAGATTTCTGTTCAAAAACAAGGAGGAACTCGGAGGAGCGAGGACATGCGGCGTGCGGAAAGCAGTGCAACTTGCTTTGCTTTGGGCTGCTCTTTTTTCTCTTCCTACTACTACACAGCACTACAACTACACCGTGACCAACGGCAAGGTACGGTACCGTTTACCAGTCAGATGAGAGAGAGCGTTGACCACGGCCGGCGATATCACGGGGACTGGAGGCTCGCCGCATCCCGAGGGTTTTTCTGTGCTGGGCACGATGTGGACATCCACCGCCACCGGCGCGTCGCTGATATAGGGCGGCGTATAAGTATCGAAATTACTCTGCTCCACATGACCGTCCTTCAGCGTAATCGCTCCCTTGGCCATCAACTGGGACACGCCAAAGCACACACCGGCCTGAAACTGGCTCTCGATGGTCAGCGGGTTCACTGCCACTCCTGGGTCAACTGCGACCGTCACGCGGTGGATTCTAGGCCGCTTGTTCTCCACTGAGACTTCCGCAGCGCAGGCGACACCGGTGTCGAACGATTCGTGGCACGAGACGCCAACGGCATGAGCCTTCGGGAGCTGAGCACGCCAGGGTGCACTCTTTTCTTCCATCAGGTCGAGCGCACCGCGCAGTTTCCTGGCATCAGGCTTGAGGAGCTTTCTGCGATAGGCGATGGGATCAATCCGGGCGCGGGTGGCCAACTCATCGATCAGGGTCTCCATGACGAAAGCAGTGTGCGTGTGCCCAACAGAGCGCCACCACAGCACGGGCACATTCACGGTTGGATGATGTACCGAAACGTGGAGGTTGGGAATGTCGTAATGAGTATCCACGATGCCTTCGACGGCGGTTTCATCCACACCATTTTTCACCGCGAAGGCTTCAAAGGGCGTACCCATCAGCAGCGATTGGCCCACGACTACGTGACGCCATGCGGAAGGCATCCCGTCCGCACCAATTCCGATCTCGACGCGATGCGCATGCATCGGACGATAGTACCCGCCTTGCACGTCGTCTTCGCGGGTCCAGACGAGTTTCACTGGAGTCCCGGTAAAGTGCCTGGCGATCGCGGCGGCTTCGCGCTGCACGTGAGAGTCCGGCACCGCCCTTCTCCCGAATCCCCCGCCCGCCATCTCAGTATGAAAGGTGATCTGCTCCGGCTTCAAACCCAGAACCTGCGCAATTGCCATCTGATCTATGGTCTGGAACTGAGAACCTGCCCATGCTTCCGCGCGATCGCCGTCAAACCGGATGGTGGTGTTCAAGGGCTCCATGGGACTGTGAGCAAGATAGGGAAACTCAAATTCGGCGACGATGAGATTGCCGGCGACGATGCCATCCAACGCCTTTTCGTCACCACGAGCCACGGCAACGCCGCCCGGGGTGCCGGCAAGTTGCTTGTACTTTGCCCACAATTGCGAACTGTCCGCCCGCTCCACGCTGGACAGGTCCCAATCAATCCGCAGCCGATCGCGAGCCTGCTTGGCGGTCCAGAACTTATCGGCCACGACCGCTACCGCCGTCCCTTTGGCGCTGGTGGGGATCTGAAATATGTCCGCCACTCCGGGAACGCTGCGCGCCGCTTTGTCGTCAACGGATTTCGGTGAACCGCCAAAAACCGGCGGATGCGCCACCAGCGCAACCTTCATTCCGGGCAGATCGAGATCCAGTCCGAATTTCAGAGAACCGTCGCACTTGGGGCGACTGTCAAGCCGGCGAGTCTTCTTGCCAATCAGGCGGAAGTCAGACGCGTTTTTGAGGGGCACGGTTTCCGGCACCGGCATGTGCGCGGCCGCGTTCGCCAGTTGGGCGTAATGGGCTGACCGGCCGCCCGGACCATAAACCACGCTGGCTTCAGTACGGCATTGGCTGGGCGGCACCTTCCATTGCTCCGCGGCGGCGGCAACGAGCAGGGCACGTGCCTTAGCGCCCAGTTCCCGATATTGCTGAAAGGAATGCGCGATGGAACCGGAGCCGCCGACCATCTGAATGCCGAATAGCGGGTCTCGATAAACGTCGGCGGCAGGCGCGAGCTCCGCCACTACGTGCAACCAGTCGGCATCCATCTCGTCGGCCAGGATCATGGGCAAGGACGTTTGCACGCCCTGGCCGAACTCCAGACGATTTACCTGAATGACGATCGTGCCATCCGGCTTAATGTGAACGAAAGCGTCCGGAGGATATGCTTTCGGCTTGGGCTGGCCTGCTTCTTGCGCCACCAAAGGAAGATCGAAATACAACGAAACCAGCAACCCGCCTGCGGCGGTTGCTGAGACGCGCAGAAAGCTTCGCCGGCTAAGAGAAAGCTGGTCGGCGGTGTTGGCCGTGGTCGACATTTTGCGTCTCCTCTATTTCAGCTCTTGCGCAGCGGTTTTGATGGCCCGACGAATGCGGACATAAGTGCCGCAGCGGCAGATGTTCCCGCCCATCGATTCTTCAATATTGGTGTCGGTCGGCTTCGGCGTGCTCTTGAGCAAAGCCACCGCGCTCATGATCTGGCCGCTCTGGCAGTACCCGCATTGGACGACGTCCTCCGACACCCAGGCGGCCTGGACAGCGCGGCCGACGGAATCCTGGCCGACGCCCTCGATGGTCAGAATGGGCCGATCGCCGACCAGAGACACCGGAACCACGCACGACCGGGTGGCGACGCCGGCCAGATGCACGGTGCAGGCACCGCAGGAGGCGATGCCGCAACCGTACTTGGTGCCGGTCATCTTCAGATCTTCGCGCAGCACCCAGAGCAGCGGAGTTCCGGGATCGGCGGTCACTTGCTTCGGTTGACCGTTCACGGTGAGGGTATAAGTTTCCATGACCAACCTCCGATTTCAGGGATTGAGCGGGCAGGGCGTTCCCGCCTCAACCCAGGTGCGTGTGGCAGTAACGAATTCTTCATGACTTAGCGGAAGCGGCGAACGCGCGGCCCCGTCCTGGCGGGAGCCTGGCTGGAACGCCCAGAGCACGAGAGGTTCTTCCTCGTGGTGCTTCAGGAGGGCCGGACCGGCGAGATTGTGATTCTTCGACCGATCGGTCAGGGACTTGCAGACTGCCGCGCTCGACAGGATCTGGTCGTTGATGTCCTGCCACCTCATGGACACCGGCGCCAGATGCCAGTTGTGCGCACCGGGAACACCCGTGCTCTCGGCGTTGGCACCCTGGTGGCAGGTAGCGCAGTTCAAGCCCGGCACGCCTTTGTCCTGAGGGCCGCGGACAACGTTGAACAAATGGCGATGCCGATCATCGCCCTGTTGCGGATAATTCGTGGCGGTGTGGCAATTGATGCAACGGGGATGGGTCAGGACGGAATAGACCTGTTGCCAGGCTGCAAGACCGGCGTCGCGGACTGCCGGGGCAGGCATGGATTTTCGCGGAGTGTCCTGCCCGGCAGCGCTGGACAGTGCGGTCGACCAAGCGGCGGACGCGACCACTACCACAGAGAATAATCGGAGCATTGCTGTGCGGGACCGCACCATGTTGAGCCTCCTTGGGGCTCGCCATCAGGCCGGGTTGAGCAGTATTCGACTGTCGTATCGTAGAAATGTACAAGGCCCAGGCCAGATTCTGCAAACCTGGGCCCAGTAGACCCGCTGCTGAGTCACGATATGATTGGCGGATCGATTCCCCAGACCGCCTATGAGAGCCGCGATCCTGGATTCGCCGCGTGAGATTTCGCAGCGTCCGCTGCACATTGATGAAGTGCCTCAACCGGTGCCGCAGCCCGGCCAGGTTCTTCTCCGCGTCCGCGCCTGTGGGGTGTGCCGCACCGATCTCCACATCGTGGAGGGCGAACTGCCACCACGCCGTAAGCGACTCATTCCTGGGCATCAGATCGTCGGTGAAATCGTGGGCGGCGCCACTCCGGGCCTGGCCGTGGGAACTCGTGTGGGCGTCTCCTGGATCGGTGGCGTTGACGGCGAATGCTGGTATTGCCGGTACGGCCTTGAGAACCTTTGCGATGCGCCCATTTTCACGGGTTACGCAGTGGATGGCGGTTATGCCGAGATGGTCGCCGCTCGCGCAGATTTTGTCTTCCCACTGCCCTCAACCCTGGATGATTTGCATGCCGCACCGCTTTTGTGCGCGGGCATCATCGGATTTCGCAGTCTTCGGGTGGCGGGCGTCGCGCCAGGAGAACGGGTCGGGCTGTTCGGTTTCGGCGCGTCTGCCCACCTCGCGATCGCCGTGCTGCGCGCCTGGAAATGCCAGGTGTACGTGTCCACCCGCGGGGCCTCGCATCGTCGCCTGGCTGAATCGCTGGGGGCCGTCTGGGTGGGGCGCGAAACTGAGAAACCACCAGTGGAACTCGACCGCGCAGTCACGTTCGCTCCCAGCGGTGATGTGGTCATCGCCGCTCTGTCGTGTGTGCGCAAGGGCGGAGTGGTTGCGATCAACGCGATTCACCTCGATCGTATCCCCGAGTTCGACTATGACCGCCTGCTCTGGGGCGAGCGCCAGCTGCGTAGCGTGGCCAACATGACCCGCTCTGACGCCCGCGATTTTCTTCAGCTGGCAGCGGAGATCGGCCTTCGGCCCCGAGTCACTGCGTATCCGCTCGATCAGGTGAACCAGGCCCTGGCTGCCCTGAAAAATGACGCCATCGACGGCGCTGCTGCCATCGTGCCCTGAGCCACACGCGGAAAATCCTTCTTCCCCGGATCGTGTTTCGTGAGTTGATGTCTGGGTTCAAAGAGCTACTGTTCAAAAAGCAGCGGAAGGGACCCAGTGCTGTTCTTACGGCCGGGGCCGAGCATGTGGGTAGCGTCGCTGGTGACTGACTTTCCCGCGCACAGCTTGCCTTCCCACGCCACGCTCATCCCGTGCAGCAGAATCTGGTCGCCAGGAGTCAGCTTGCAGGCGTCGACAATGATCTCGTAGGCGTAGAGAACTCTGGTATTGAGGGTGATGCAGAACGGCTCATGACGAATGATTCCCTGGCAATGCTCGCACGCAGATGAAGCACTGAACTGGTTGGAGACTCGTATGGTGGATTCCGGATTGCCGCTCTTGTCCATGTTTCCTGGCTACCTTCGCCAGCGATTTGGGTATACTCCCCCCTGCCCTTCGGAGCTTTACCGCAAATTTCCCGCTTCTGTAAGACTTGCTCTCTGCAATTATGTCCGGGAAACCGCGAATTGCGCGATAACGGCAGGCTCACGACGAAAGTAACCCCGGCGATCCTGCCTTGCCGGAGGTCCGCGAGGAGCCGATGTTGCCCCGGGTTGGGTCGGGCCAGCACCGGCTGTTTAGTGTCGAAGAATGGCGCCGGATCTAGTGGATTGAGGCCGAGACTTCCCTCGAAAGGCGGCTCTCCTCACCGGTGGTGTTAACCGAGCTCACTACGTAGTAGTACGTCTTCCCCCTGTGTACGTCGTGATCGGTGTAGGTCAGGCCACTGATGCCAGAAGCGATCGGGTCGTAAGGCCCGCCCGATTGGGCGCTGCGAAAAACGTTGTAGCTGGCCACGGTCACACCGGGTTTAGGCTGGGGAGGATTCCACTTCAGGAGAACGCTGTGGGCGGTATGGTCAGACATGACCCGAACCAAGACCACGCCGGCGATTCCGCCAAGGATGATGGCCAGGATGGCAAATGGCAACACTGGGGCCCTTCTCGAAACGCGATGCCCGTGGCGACGCCGCAGGTGGATCGAGGGGACCACAGCCGGGTTGAGACCCAGACTATTTGCCAGCGACAAGAAAGCCAAACCTCCCCAGGACCATTTCACTGCCCTTGAACCCAAGCTGCGCTGGTGATTCTACCCGCGTCGAGCGCCCGCGAGCTAGGAGAACCACCCAGCGCGCAGCGATGTGGACGGGCATCCTCGGCGGCTCGATCTTGACGGCTAGCGCTTAACCGTCTCAGCCACGAATCGGGCGAACTGTCTCACATCCTGTTCGGTTGTGTCGAACGAGCACATCCAGCGCACTACCGATTGCTCTTCGTTCCAAACATAAAAGAAGTAACGCTTCTGTAATCTGGCGATGGCGGTTCGCGGGATTCTGGCAAACACGCCGTTCGCCTCCACCCGGTGAACGATCTCCACCTGCGGGATCTTTCTAAGCAGTTTCTGCAACAACTGCGCCATGCGGTTGGCATGTTGCGCGTTCCTGAGCCACAGGTCGTCCGCGAGCAAGGCCTCGAATTGCGCCGAAATGAAGCGCATCTTGGAAGCCAGTTGCATACCCTGCTTGCGCAGGTAGAGAAAATTGCGGCTGAGCGTCCGGTCGAAGAAGACCACAGCCTCAGCGCCGATTGCACCATTCTTGGTGCCACCAAAGGAGAGTACGTCGACCCCAAGCTCCCGAGTGGCTTGTCGCAAGGTCTGTCCCAGGCTGGCGGCGGCGTTCCCGATGCGGGCCCCATCCACGTGCAGAAACATGCCGCGCTGGTGGGCAAAGCCGGCCAGGGCCTTGATCTCTCCCGGCTTGTACACCGTTCCCACTTCCGTGGCCTGGGTAATGGAAATGACCCGAGGCTGCACGTGGTGCTGGTCGCCTAGGCCGTGATAGGCATGGCTGACGGACTCCACTGTGAGCTTGCCGTCGGGCGCTGGAATGGGGATCAGTTTGCACCCAGTAAACCTCTCCGGCGCTCCACACTCGTCGGTATAGATATGGGCCGCCTCGCTGCAGATCACGGCATGGTAGGAATCCGTCAGTGACTTCAGCCCCAGACAATTGGCAGCCGTGCCATTGAACACCATGAAGACGTCGATATCTCGGCCAAAGTGCTGCTTGAATCTTTGCACCGCAGATTCTGTATAGACATCGTCGCCGTAGCCGACGGCATGACCCAGGCTGGCCTGGGCGACCGCCCTCAGAACGGCGACGTGCACCCCGGCATTGTTGTCGCTGGCGAAGCTGCGCGCAGGCTTCATGGTCCGAACGATGGTCCGAAATAATGTAGCAGAAGCTGGCCGTGGTACCTGCGGTCCTGGATCATGGCACGATAGTGGTGTTACTGGGCCGGTTACAGCGGTGATCTTGCAGAGGCGCATGAGCGCAAATAGATTCGAGCCATGGCACTCGTTCTGCTGATGGTGGTTCTGGCATTCGGTCTGCTCTATGTGGCGGTGGTCGCCGAAGAGCGGCAGATGCAGGAAGCCGCCAAACCTCGCAAGCGTTAGAGTTCCGGCCGCTACCGCGTCTTTTTGAGACGACCTCGGTTCCCGCTTTGAACTTTCTGGACACCTTTCTCCTATCCTTCTAATATCCTTCCACCCAGTCTTCGGGCCTAAACTCCCCTTGCCGGCATCTTACCTGTCTGGCGAAGAACTGCGCGGGCCGGCGGGATGCAAGCCGGGAAGCCTGGATCGTATAAGGTATCCAAAGATGAATTTGCTGACTCTCAGGGGAACCAGGTGGCGGGCGCGGTCGAGGAGCCTACGACCGCAACTGGCTCCAGTCCTCGCGCTGGCCGCGTTAGGTGTGGCTTGCAGCGGAGGGTCGGTGAGGGGTTCGGCCCCGGCGGGGCCCGCGGGTATCCCGGTAAAGGTCCTGACCGCCCAACTGCTTCCGGTAAAGGATACGACCGAATACGTGGCCACGCTGAAGTCGCGCGATACCGCGGTCATCATGCCGCAGGTGGAAGGCCAGATCACCGATATCTTTGTGCACTCGGGAGCCCGCGTCTCCGCCGGAACGTCGCTGATGCAGATTGACCCTGCCAAACAACAGGCCACCCTGAAAACCCAGGAAGACACGGTGACGGCGAAGCAGGCCGAAGTCAAGTGGGATCAGCAGGAATTCGAACGCAACAGCGGCTTGTACGACGCGAAGGTCATCAGCAAGCAGGCGCTGGACCAGTCCAGAACTGCGCTGGATCAAGCCAAAGCCCAGCTGCAGGCTCTGCAAGCGCAGGTTCGCCAGGAAACGGTGCAGCTGCACTACTACCGCGTGACGGCCCCGAGCAAGGGGATCGTGGGAGACATCCCGGTGAGGGTCGGGGACCGGGTGCAGGTCACCACGCCCTTGACCACCGTGGACAAGCCCGGCAGCCTCGAAGCCTACGTGTACATTCCGGTGGAACGATCGGGCCAGCTCCGGCCCGGACTGCCGGTGCAGATTATCGATCAGTCTGGCGAGGTAATCGCAGAGAGCCGCATCAACTTCATTTCACCCCAGGTGGATTCCACCACTCAAACCGTGCTGGCCAAGGCCCCCATCGCGAACAACAATGACCGCCTGCGAAACGCCCAGTTCATTCATGCCAGGATCATCTGGGGAACCCAGGACCGTACCGTGGTGCCGGTGCTCGCGGTTTCCCGCATCGGCGGCCAATTTTTTGCTTTTGTCGCCGAGCAGCAGGACGGCAAGACGGTCGCGCATCAGAAACCTCTGCGGGTGGGAGAGATGACCGGGAACAACTACGTGGTTCTGGAAGGGATCAAGCCCGGCGATAAGATCATAGTTTCCGGAACCCAGTTCCTGATTGATGGCGCGCCGGTGCTGCCGCAAGGGTAAAAGCGGACCACGGACTTCAGCCCTCGGACTTCAGCCGTCAGACTTTTAAAGTAGGCGTTCGAATTCACAGCGCTTCCATGCCCGGTGGAGTCCGAGGTTTGAGGTTTAAAGTCCCAGGTCCGGAGTCCGAGGTCCGCTTCTGAATGTTCGTTGATTTCTTCATAAAACGGCCGGTCTTCGCCACCGTGTGCGCGCTGCTGATCATCTTGGCCGGCGCGGCGGTAATTCCTACATTGCCAATTGCGCAATTTCCCACCCTGGCGCCACCCCAAGTTTCCGTGGCCAGCGCGTACGTGGGCGCCAGCGCCCAGACCGTAGAAACTGCGGTGACCGTGCCGCTCGAGCAACAGATCAACGGCGCGGAAGGCATGAAGTACCTCACCTCATCCAGCAGCAGCAACGGGGTGAGCTCGATCACGGCCACATTTGACCTGAATCGCGACCCCGATCTGGCGGCCGTGGACATTCAAAATCGGGTAAACACGGCTCAGGGGCGGTTGCCGAATGCGGTCAAGGCGACCGGGATCACCATCACCAAGGCCTCCAGCAATTTCGTGTTGGGCGCGGCCGTGTTCTCGCCCGAGGGGCGCTACACCCCGCTCTTCATGAGCAACTACATCGATGTCTATGTAAAAGACTCGCTGAAGCGCGTGGCTGGGGTTGCTGATGTCATCATCTTCGGTGAACGGAAATATTCCATGCGGCTCTGGCTGGATCCGGTGCGCATGGCCAGCCGCGGCCTGACCGCATCGGACGCCGTCAGCGCGTTGCAGGAGCAGAACGTTGACGTCGCCGCTGGTCAGGTGGGGCAGCCCCCGATCAAGGCGGGACAGGAGTTTCAGATCAGCGTGCGCGCCATCGGGCGGCTCACCGAGGCGGCGCAGTTTGACAATATCATTCTGAAGACGAACGCTGACGGGACCCTGGTCCGCCTGAAAGACGTTGGCCGGGCCGAACTGGGCGCCGAAGATTACAGCTCGGACTTGATGTTCAACGGCCACGAGGCGGTGGGTATCGGCGTCACCCAACTCTCCACCGCAAACGCTTTAGAAGTGGACCGGCTGGTTTTGGCCGAACTGGACCGACTGTCCCAGCATTTCCCGCCGGGGATGAAGTATCAGAACGCGTTCGATACCACGGAGGCGGTCGGCGAATCGATCCGGGACGTGCTCACGACCCTCATCCAGGCTATCGTGCTGGTCATCCTGGTCATCTTTCTCTTTCTGCAGGACTGGCGCAGCACGGTCATTCCGGCGGTGACCATTCCGGTTTCACTGATCGGAACCTTTGCCTTCGTCAAGGTCCTGGGGTTTTCCGTCAACACGCTGACGCTGTTTGGCATCACTCTGGCGACAGGCCTGGTGGTAGACGATGCCATTGTGGTGATTGAAAACATTGAACGCCACGTTCAGGAGGGTGAGAGAGATACTCACAAGGCTGCGTCAGTGGCCATGTCGGAAGTGGCGGGCGCGGTGATCGCTACTTCTCTAGTGCTGGTGGCGGTATTTGTGCCAGTGGCCTTCTTCCCCGGCACCACCGGCATCCTGTTTCGTCAATTCGCGCTGACCATCGCGTTCTCCATTTCGATTTCCGCATTCAACGCGCTGACCCTCACACCCGCCCTGTCCGCCATCCTCCTGGGAAGCAAGCATGGGGAGAAGAACTGGTTCTTCAAGAGGGTGGACAAAGTCATTGATGGTGTCACCGAGGGATACCGGCGGGCGTTGCGCGTCTTCCTGCGTTTCCGCCTGGTCGCGACGATTCTGTTCCTGACAACCCTGGGCCTTGCTTACCTGGTTTTTCAGCGCGTGCCTAAGGGTTTCGTGCCCAATGAAGACCAGGGATACTTCATCATCGCGGTGCAGGCGCCGTCGGGAGCCTCGCTCGAGTATACGAAACGCATCGGCCAACAGATTCAGGGCATTCTTCAGGACATTCCAGAGGTCGAAGGCATTTTCGCGATCTCGGGTTTCAGTTTCAGCGGCAGTGCCCCAAATCAGGCCCTGGTCTTTGTCCCACTGAAACCGTATTCCCAGCGTAAGGGGGACGCGCATGCCGCGGACGCCATTGTGAACCGCATTCGCGGCCGCTTGTTCGGCATTTCCGGAGCGCTGGTGCTTCCATTCCTGCCTGCGGCCGTCCAGGGACTGGGGCAGTTTGGCGGCTTTGCCTACGAACTGCAGGACCAGGGCAGCCATACTCTGGAAGAACTGGCGAACGTGACTCAGGATCTGATACGTCAAGGTGGCGCCCGCAAAGACCTGACCGGCCTCTATAGCACCTACACCGCCAACGATCCCCAGTTCGTGGTGACCATCGATCGCGAAAAAGCGAAGAGCCTGCATATTGCGCTGCAGCAGATTACGGACACCCTGGGCATCTACATGGGGTCGGCGTACGTCAACGACTTTGATTTCAACAATCGTTCCTACCGGGTGTACGTGCAGGCGGACCAGCAGTTCCGTGCTCAATCGAAGGACATCAAGCAGTTCTACGTACGTTCCGATAGCGGGTCGATGATTCCGCTCGACAACCTGGTTTCCATCGCCCAGACCACCGCGCCCCAGGTAATCAGCCATTACAACCTGTTTCGCTCGGCTGAAATTGATGGCTCCGCCCCGCCCGGCTTCAGTTCCGGCCAGGCCATCGAGGCCATGGAAGATCTCAGCAAGAAGGTCCTGCCCCAGGGCTTCAACCATCAGTGGACGGGTCTGTCGCTTGAGGAACTTCAGTCGGGAAGCACTACGCTGATCCTGTTCGGACTGGGCACGCTGGTGGTCTACCTGACGCTCTCCGCCCAGTATGAAAGTTTCGTTCTGCCGTTCATCGTTCTGCTGGCCGTGCCCATGGCACTCCTGGGAGCGTTGACGGCGCAGTCCCTGCGCGGACTGGAGAATGACGTGTACTGCCAGATCGGGCTGGTGATGCTGGTGGGATTGTCGAGCAAGAATGCCATCCTGATCGTCGAATTCGCCGAGCAATTGCGCCACCGCGGCATGCCGCTGCTGGAAGCGGCCGTGGAAGCGGCAAGAATTCGACTGCGACCGATTCTGATGACCTCGCTGGCCTTCATCCTGGGTGTGGTGCCGCTGGTGGTCGCATCCGGCGCCGGCGAACACGGGCGGCATTCGGTAGGCACCACGGTATTTGGTGGAATGATTGTTTCCACGGTACTGAACCTGTTCTTCATTCCGGTGCTGTACTTGATCATCGAAGGCTGGCGCGAACGGCGCAAGGCAGACTGAGGAACGACTGCTGTGCGCGCGGCGACTCGGGTCTGGCTCATTCCTCGTCGAGCAACTTCCCCAGAGTAGGCTTGTGTTTCTCCGTCTTCTCCGTTCTCGTATCCTGGAGCACGCGGCCGGCCCGGGGTGCGCCGATCTGTTCCCGGGCCATCGCTTTCACAGCTTCCACCGCTCGAAATCGCTTCGGCTTGCGCTTCTTCTTCGCCATCACACACATCTTGCCATAGCCTGATCCGCGTGAAGATGTAATAATTGAAACAGCCATGGATGAGCGCGAGTTTTTTGATGAGCGGCCGGAAAAGAAGATGGCAACCCTGAATTGCCCGCACTGCCATCAACCCGCAGAATACGAAGTCACCTGGATCGTCCGCACCAAGAAGCGCCAACTGGCCGGACGCGCCGATGAGCGCGATCGTGCCCGCTTCGCCAAGGCCCGCTCCTACATGCTGCGCAAAGATGACCTGATGGCCTGCAAGAACGTGCGCTGCCGCAAACGCTTCGAAATCTCTGGTGTGCAGTCTGTGGTCTTCACGGAATAGCACTCGGCCGCAGGCATTCGACCAATGATCCGTATGAAGACGCACGGAATGCTGGGCGCTCGTTTATACTCAACTGTTTGCCTCCGGTGACGGTATGAAGATTCTGGTCTGCATGAAGCAGGTCCCGCAGAAGGATGCCCCGCTCAAGCTCAACGAAGCCGGCAACTGGATCCGGGAAAACGTCTCCTACGAGGTGAACGAACCGGACGCCTACGCCCTGGAAGAGGCCCTGCGGCAGAAGGAAAAACATGGCGGCGAAGTCGTGGTCATCACCGCTGGTCCAGCGCGGGCACAACAGGTTTTGCGCGAAGCGCTGGCCAAAGGCGCCGATCGCGCTATTCATCTCGAGGACAGCGCCTTTGTTGGCCTAGACGCTTTTAACACTGCCAGCGCCTTTGCAGCGGCGACCAAAGAAGAAAAATTCGATCTCATCTTTACTGGTTTGCAGTCAGACGATTACGGCTACGCCCAAACCGGAGTTGTGCTGGCCGAACTTCTGGGCTGGCCGCATGCTACCATCATCATGCAGATTGAAAAAACCGGCGACGGAATCCGGGTCAAACGCGAACTCGAGGCCGGCTTCTTCCAGTTTGTGGACATGCCTCTGCCCGCCGTACTCACCATTCAGTCCGGCATTAATAAACTGCGCTACGCCACCCTGATCGGCATCAAGCAGGCCAAGAACAAACCTCTACGCAAAGTGCCGCTCTCCGAGGTGCAATCCGCGGTCACAGGCAATATGCAGAAAATCGAACGGCTATATATTCCTCAAAAAACCAAGAACACCGAATTTCTGGAAGGGCCACCTGCTGAAGTGGCGAAGAAGCTGGTGGAGAAGCTGCGGAACGAAGTGCGCGTCCTGTAAAGCATTGGGAACCGAGAACTCGAATTTGGGGAACTGATTGTCTAAGAATCATCTGCCCGGACCTGTATCCGAGACGAAAATCATGCCTGACTCCATCCTGGTCATCGTCGAACAACGTGAGGGAAAGCTGAACCGCGTTTCCTGGGAGACGCTTACTGCCGGGCAAGCCCTGGCGGCCGAGACCGGCTGGAATCTCGAGGCAGCGGTTGCTGGTAGCAACGTGACCAGCGTCGCTGGTGAGATCGCGGCGAAAAAAGTCGACAAAGTTTACGCCATCGAATCGTCCAAGCTCGAACCATACACACCCGATGCCTTCGCCGCCGCGCTCAAGCAGTTCATCGCGACCAAGCGGCCGAAATTGATACTGATGCCGCACACCTACCAGGTGCGTGACTTCATCCCCAAGCTGACCACGGCGATGGGGAGGACCGCAATCAGCGACTGCATCGGTTACAAAAAGGAAGGTGCCAAGCTGCTCTTCACGCGCCAGATGTTTCAGGGCAAGCTGGCCGCCGACGTCAGTTTTGCCGTCGACGCTCCCTGGTTTGTGACCTTTCAGAACGGAGCCTTCCGCGCAGACAAGGTCGAAGCAGGAGCCTCCCCAGCGCCGGTTGAAACTGCAAGCGTCGAGATTGCCGACGCTGTCCTCCGTAACAAGCCGCAGGAAGTCTTCAAGGAAGCGAAACAGGCGGTGGACCTGACGCAAGCGGAAATCATCGTGTCGGTCGGCCGCGGGATCAAGGAGCAGAAGAACATCGATCTGGCCAAGCATCTGGCCGAGGCTCTCGGCGGTGAGCTCGCCGCGTCTCGCCCCATCTGCGACTCCGGATGGCTTCCCATGGACCGCCAGATCGGGTCCTCGGGACAAACGGTTGCACCCAAACTGTATCTCGCGCTGGGCATCAGTGGTGCGATCCAGCACATCGTGGGCATGAAGGGTGCGCGCACCATCATCGCGGTGAATAAAGATTCCGAAGCCCCGATTTTCGAGATTGCCGACTACGCGGTGGTGGGAAATCTGTTCGATATCGTGCCACCGCTGATTGAGGAAGTGAAGAAGGCAAAAGCAGGAAGCTAGAAATCAGCTACGGATCAACACGGATTGGCGCGGATCAAATCCTTGCGTTGTTGTTTGTCCCCGGAAATCCTGGTGAATCTGTGGCCCGGTTTTGCATATGCTGGTTTTCCGCAAACCCCTCACTGGCATTGAACGTCCCCAGATGCCCGCCGACGTCGTCATCGTGGGCGGGGGCCCGGCCGGCATGGCCTGTGCGCTGCGGCTCTCGCAGCTGATTGACCAGCACAACGCAAAGCATCCCGGTTCCCAACTCAGCAAGGAAAACATCTACGTTCTTGAAAAAGCCCGCGAGATCGGCCAGCACTGTCTTTCCGGCGCCCTGCTCGATCCCCGCTCCATGCGCGAACTGCTTCCCGGTTTCGAGAAGGAAGCACCGCTCGATGCCCAAGTAACGAAAGAAGTGGTGTATTTCCTCACGGAGCGAGGCAAATTCAAATTCCCCATTACCCCGCCCCCGCTACGCGATCACGGGAACTATGTCATCTCCCTGAATCGCTTTGTGAAGTGGCTGGGCGGCAAGGTGGAGGAAACCGGCATCACGATTTTCACCGGATTCGCAGGCTCCGAACTCCTCTTCGACGGAGACAAAGATGGTGACCGCGTGACCGGTGTCCGCACCGACGACAAGGGCGTGGACAAGCAGAATCAACCCAAGTCAAATTTCGAACCTGGCTACGACTTGCAGGCCAAAGTTGTGATCCTCGCCGAGGGCACCCGCGGTTCCCTCACCAAGCAGCTGATCGCGCGTTTCGCTCTGGGTCACGATCGCAACCCGCAGACCTATGGACAGGGGATCAAGGAATTGTGGGAGGTTCCCTCCGGCCGCATTGCCCCCGGCGAAGTCATCTACACCATGGGCTGGCCGCTGACCACAAAAGAGTACGGCGGCGCGTGGATTTATGGCGGCAAGGACAACGTGGTCTCGCTCGGCTTTGTGGCCGGGCTCGACTATCCGGATCCGCGGCTCGATCCGCAACGCGTGTTGCAGGAATTCAAGCGCCACCCGCTGGTTGCCAAACTGCTCGATGGCGGCAAAATGATCCGCTACGGCGCCAAGTCTTTGCCCTACGGCGGATGGTGGTCGATTCCGCCGCTTGCCGGCAACGGCTGGATGATTCTGGGCGACTCTGCCGGCTTCCTCAATTCGCAGCGATTGAAAGGGATTCATCTAGCCATCAAGAGCGGCATGCTGGCGGCCGAGACTGCGTTCGAGGCTCTGGTAAAAAACGACCCCTCCGCGGCCACACTCAGCCAGTTTCAGAAGAACGTGGAATCGAGCTGGATCAAGGACGAGCTGTGGAAGGTCCGCAACTTTCATCAGGGTTTCGAGCACGGTTTCTGGCCCGGCATGTTTCACGCCGGGCTGCAGCAGCTCACTGGCGGGCGCGGAATGCGCAACCGCTACCCCTCAACTCCGGGATATGAGCACCTGAAGAAACTTGCCGAGCTGCCCGCGGACGGCGGCGACGAAGCTAAACTTCTCGGCCCAGCGAAAGGCGACGGGAAACTCACTTTTGACAAGTTGACCGATCTCTACCACTCCGGCACCAAGCACGAGGAAGACCAGCCTGCCCACCTGGTCATTCACGACACCGACATCTGCAACCAGCGCTGCATAAAAGAATTCGGCAGCCCGTGCCAGAATTTTTGTCCCGCCAATGTATATGAGATGGTGGATGACTCCGGCCAGCCGCACGGCAAACGAATCAGTCTGAACCCGTCAAACTGCGTGCATTGCAAGACCTGCGACATCGCCGACCCGTACCAGATCATCACCTGGGTGCCTCCCGAAGGCGGCGGTGGGCCAAATTATGATGGGATGTGAGCAGCATCGCCCGGCTGGGGACGGGGCGACCGATTCGGGCCAGCATTTCCCCTGGATGACCGAACTATGCCGCCCAGTCCTGTACCTTCAGCCCGCGCACCCGCCGAAACTCTTTCTCATTGTTGGTAACCAACGTCATCCCCGCTGCCAAAGCCTGGGCGGCGATCCACAGATCGTTGTTCCCGATCATTTCTCCCTTCGCGGCCAGATCCGCGCGGGTTGTTCCGTAAGCTTCGGCCGCGCTTTCCGGCAAGGGGAGCGCCGGCAACCAATGGAGAAGCTCGCGCAACCGTTCCAGTGCCGCCTCCCTTTGTAAACTCTTCGCGGCCCCATAGATCAATTCTCCGTAGGTGATGACTGAAAGCGCCGCTTCGCCCGGGCGTAGGCGGCGGAACCGCCGCAAAACCGGCTCCGGCCTTTCTTGCCGGATGTAAATACAAATGTTCGTGTCCAGCAAATAGCGCGGCTCCATCTAAAGCCCCTTGCGCTTCTGTGGCCGGTCTTTCCCGCGCTCTAAGTCAAGATCGTCCGGCAACCCAGCCAGCAGATCGAAAGCTCGCGACATGGTTCCATCCTTCTCCCGCAGGACGATTTCCTTCCCCCGGCGGAAGATCTCTACTTCCTTGCTCTTCAGCCGGAACTGTTTCGGCAACCGAACTGCCTGACTGTTTCCTGACCGGAAGACCCGTGCCGTCCCCATAACCAACCTCCCACAATGTATATACATCGAAGTATATACAATCAGGACCCATTTCCACAATGCCCTAATGCGGCTGCTTCTGTGCGGGGGATTTCCATGGATGCTGCGCCGAACTGCGTTATCCTGTCTCCCCGAGGAACCCATGCACCTGAGATACTTCCGCCGGATTGCGCAGTTCGCGCTGATCACGATCCCTGCCGTCTTTGCTTTAGCCCAGCAGCCCACCATCCCTTCCACCGGCTTTCCGGGCCTGGATCAATACCGGGCCTCGCGCATTGCCATCTTCACCGACGACTTCGGACAACTCGCCCGCTACCGCGCCGCCAACGCCGCCCTCAAGCCGCCCGCATCCGGCGAGAACCGAGTCGTCTTCTTCGGCGATTCCATCACCGATATTTGGAAGCTGGAAGAATATTTCCCCGGCAAGCCGTATCTCAACCGCGGCATCGGCGGGCAGACCACGCCGCAAATGCTGGTTCGCTTCCGGCAAGACGTCATCGACCTGCAACCCAAACTGGTGCTCATACTGGCAGGAACCAATGACATCGCCGGAAACACCGGCCCCATGCGCCTGGAGGACATCGAAGCCAATTACGCCTCCCTGGCGGAACTCGCGCGCGCGAATCACATCGCGGTGATATTTTCGTCGGTGCTGCCAGTGCACAAGTATACGGAGAAGTCGAAGGACCTCTTCGCCCAGCGCTCTCCGGAAAAAATCCTGGCCCTCAATCGCTGGCTGCAGGACTACTGCGCCGCCAACAGCCTGCTCTACCTGGATTATTTCGCGCCCATGGTGGACGAAAAAGGCCTGTTGAAGCCCGACCTGGCCGATGATGGACTGCACCCGAACGCCGCGGGCTACAAGATCATGGCACCAATGGCTGAGAGCGCGATCGAAAAGGCACTGGCCGCGTCGAAACCTTGAATATCAGGGTTTAGACCCTAGCCTCTCTGCGACCTTATAATGGGGATGTCGAGTTTCCGACCACCTCAGCCTTCGGGCATACCTGGCTGGGGCGGCGAGGGAGAGCACACGCGGGCAAGGGCGCCCGCGCCACACTCTCCCGAGGGTGCAGGTGGAAACGCCCGCGCCTCCCGGCTTCACGAAGAAGCCATTGGAAAGGAAACAGCCGCCGGAGTCTTTCCGTCTGTCTGTCTCTTTCCCAGAACAAGTCCAACATTGACGACGTGACTCTCACCGACAAATTCGGGCGTCCCATCACCGACCTGCGGATCTCCATCACCGATCGCTGCAATTACAAGTGTGTGTATTGTCGGACCGGAAACGAGGGCGCGCTTTACGGGGACCTGGATTTCGCCAATTACCTGCGCATGGCGCGCGTGCTGGTGGGACTCGGGATCACGAAGATCCGGCTCACGGGCGGGGAGCCGCTTCTGCGCAAGGGCGTCGTGGGTTTCGTCCGCGAATTGGCCAAGCTGCATCCACAGAGACCGAAGCCGGCCTTGTTTGAGGCTCCTTGTGGTACAGCTGAAGCCGGGCCCTGCGTGAACGGCGACGACGAGCCACTCGACATCGCGATGACCACCAACGGCCATCTGCTCGCCGATCTCGCGCAACCGCTCAAAGACGCCGGCCTGGGACGCGTAACGGTCTCCATGGATGCCGTCGACCCCGATCGCTTTGCCCGCATTACGCGCGTGTCTAACGGGTTTGACCATGTGCTTGCCGGGATCCGCGCGGCCCGCCGCGCCGGCCTGTGGCCTCTGAAGGTCAATTGCGTGCTGATGCGCGGCTTCAACGAAGACCAGATCATCCCGTTTGGCATGTTCGCGCGCGAAGAAGGCGTGGTGGTGCGCTTCATTGAATTCATGCCGCTCGAAGAAGACCGGGTTTGGTCACCCAACACCGTGGTGACGCTCGACGAAATCCTGCAACGCATGCGGGAATACCGCCCGCTGGTTGAAATCCCGCACGGCCGCAGCGAAACCGCCCGTCGCTACCGCTTCGACGACGGCGTCGGAGAAATCGGCATCATCGCCCCGGTCTCACATCCCTTCTGCGGACACTGCAGCCGCATCCGCATCACCTCCGACGGTAAGATTCGCACCTGCCTGTTTTCCCTCTGGGACCACGACCTGTACGGCTTGATGCGCCGCGGCGCCTCGGACGAAGAACTGGCGGAATTTATTCGCGGGATCGTTCAGAAGAAAGAGGAACGCCATCATATCGGCGAGCCGGATTTTGTGCCCGCCTCGCGAACCATGGTGCATATCGGCGGCTAGGGTTTCGCGCATTCAGCTCATTCGACCGAGTGTCGCGGAATGCGGCGCTACTGGTCCGACACTTTGTAACCGCAGGCCTCACGGCAGGGAGGGCAATACCACAAACCGTCCTGGCACAAACGGATGTCGACCTGCCCTTGACAGAGGCAGCAGAACTTTTCGCAATCGCACTTGTCTTCCAGCATCTCGCATTGCATGCAGCGGTACTTAGTCTTGGTGGTGGTGGCCATGCGCGAACTGTATCGCCACTTTCCGGGCTGGGAAAGTTCCGTTGGTAACCGTCAGTTGAAGCCATCGCCGAGCCCATGTTAGGGTAATCAGTCTCATCATTTCGACAGCCCAGCCCCGCCTGGGATCGAGGTTTCATTGCCCGCTGTTGAGGCGACTACGCCCGCCATCCGCAAGACCGCGCTCTACCCGGTTCATCGTCGCCTGGGCGCCAAAATGGTTGAATTTAACGGCTGGGAAATGCCGGTCGAATACCCTTCCGTGGGCGGCATTATCGCCGAGCACATGGCCGTGCGCACGGGCGTGGGGATTTTCGATGTCAGCCACATGGGCGATATCCGCCTCGCCGGGCCGGAGGCTCTGGCCGCCGTCCAGCATCTTTCCATGAATGACGCGTCCCGCCTCGCCGTTGGCCAGGCACAGTATTCGGCGCTGCTCTACCCGCAGGGCACTTTCGTGGACGACGTGATCGTTCATCGCCTGGGAGAAGAAGAGTATCTGCTGGTGATCAATGCCGGCACCCGCGAAAAGGATTTCAGCTGGGTGCGCGACCACACTCGCCAGTTCAACTGCAGCGTCGAGAATCTCTCGGACGACTTTACCCAGATTGCCATCCAGGGCCCGAAGGGCGTCAACCTGCTGCAGAAGCTCACCGACGCCGACCTCTCAGCGCTCAAGTTCTACTGGGTGACGCGCGGCACAGTTTCCGGCCTGAAAAATATTCTGATCGCTCGCACCGGTTACACCGGAGAAGACGGATTCGAAATCTACGTGCCCTCGGACGAAACCACCAGCGCCCGTGTCTGGAACGAAGTTCTGCGAGCCGGCGAGGAGTTCGCGGCCGTTCCCTGCGGCCTGGGATCGCGCAATACCCTTCGCCTGGAAGCTAGCCTGTCGCTCTATGGGCACGAGATTTCCGACACCATCAACGTGTGGGAAGCGGGACTGGATCGCTTCTGCAAAATGGAGAAACCGGATTTCATCGGCCGCTCGGCCCTGGAGAAAGCAAGAGCGAAAGGCACAAGCCGCAATCTGGCTGGCTTGGAGATGATCGATCGCGGCATCGCCCGCGACGGCTACAAAGTGCTGGGACAGGACGGCGGCGAGATTGGCTATGTCACCAGCGGATCGCCCGCGCCCTTTCTTAAGAAAAATATCGCGCTGGCATGCGTGCCGCCGGAATTCGCCGCTTTGGGGACGGAGTTGAAAGTTGAAATCCGGGGGCAGGGAGTGAAGGCGCAAGTTGTTCCAACGCCGTTTTACAAGAGACCGAAGAAAGCTTAAGCACAGAGGACTCAAGCCACCAGGAGCCACAAGCGCATGCCCTATCCCGCCGACTACAAGTACACAAAAGAGCACGAGTGGATCAAAGCCGACAGCAAGAATGCCAGCATTGGCATCACCCACTATGCTCAGCAGACATTGGGGGATATCGTTTTCGTCGATCTGCCCAAACCCGGCGCCGAGATCGCTTCGGGAAAGACTTTCGGATCGGTGGAATCGGTAAAGGCCGTTTCAGATCTTTACGCCCCGGCTTCCGGGACCGTGACCGAGGTGAACGGTGAACTGGCGAACGCTCCCGAGAAAATCAACAAGGAAGCGCACAGCGCCTGGATGATCAAGATCACCCTGAAAAATCCGGCGGAACTGGACTCTTTGCTCTCCGCCGCGGACTACGAGAAGTTTGTTTCCGAGGAGGCGGGACACTGATCGGTCGGGCCAGCCCACAATCCTGCAAGCCGGGAGATACATCTAAGTAAGTTCTATGCGTTATTTACCGAAATCACCTGCCGATCGAGAGGCCATGCTGAAGGCCATCGGCGCACGCTCAGTCGACGACCTGTTTTCCCCAATTCCGGAAGAATACCGCCTGGCGCGCGATCTGAAAGTTCCACGCCAGATGGCGGAGTCCGAGATTGTGGACTGGTTTCGCGAGCGATCGCGAGAGAACGGCGACAGCTACGCCACCTTCCTCGGCGCCGGCGCCTACTACCACTACCGTCCGGTGATCATCGATTCACTCATTTCGCGCGGCGAGTTTCTTACCGCCTACACGCCCTACCAGGCGGAAATTTCGCAGGGAACGCTGCAGGCGATCTTCGAATTTCAGAGCATGATTTGCGAACTGACCGGCATGGAAGTAGCGAACGCCTCCATGTACGATGGATCGACCGCCGCGGCCGAGGCGGTGATGATGGCAGTGCGCCTTACCGGCCGCCGCTCCGTAGTTGTTGCCCGCAGTCTGCATCCTGAATACCGGGAAGTGCTGGCCACTTATGCCCATCATCAGAACCTGCCGTTTGCCACGTCCTCATTTGGCGATGACGGCCGGCTGAATCTGAATGAGTTGGAAAAATCCATCACATCGGACACGGCGTGTGTGCTGATTCAGTCGCCGAATTTTCTGGGAACCATCGAGGACGCCGCCGCTATCGCCGAGATTGCGCACAAAAAAGGCTCGATGCTGGTGGTGTCGATTGCCGAAGCGGTATCGCTGGGCATCGTTGAGCCGCCGCGGCAGGCGGATATCATCGCGATGGAGGCTCAGTCGTTTGGCGTCCCGCTGGGCTTCGGTGGTCCCTACTGCGGGGTGCTGGCCACCCGCGAACAGTTTGTCCGCCAGATGCCGGGGCGCCTTGCCGGTCAAACCACTGACCGCAACGGCAAACGCGGCTTCGTTCTGACCCTGGCGACACGCGAACAGCACATTCGCCGGGAGAAGGCGACCTCGAACATCTGCACCAATCAGGCGCTGGTGGCGCTGATGGTCAATATCTTCATGACCGTTTATGGCAAGGTCGGGTTGAAAGAGCTGGCCAAGCAAAATCTGGCCAAGACGGCCTATGCCGCTGGACAATTTGCCCGGCACACAAAGATTCTGTTTCAGGGCTCGCCGCGATTCAACGAGTTCGTGGTTCGAACCAGCGAAGATCCGGCCGCCATCAACAGCCGCCTTCTTGGACACAAGATCGTGGGCGGGCTTCCCCTGAAGAAGTTCTACCCCGAACTCGGCAATGCCGCCCTGTGGTGCTGCACCGAACTGACGACGCGCAGCGCCATTGACACCGCAGTCGGCCTGGTGGCGGAAAGCGAACGATCGGTAAGAGCCGCAAAAGAAGAAGTAGATGCCGAGCAGGTGACGCGGTGAAGCACATGACCCGCAAAGCCACGCGGCACGTCAGCCAGAACGAAGGTCTGATATTCGAGAAATCGTCGCCCGGCAAAGCGGCCTGGAAGCTGCCTCCGCTCGACGTTCCGGAAGTGGATGCCTCCGCGCTCCTGGGTTCGGCGGAAAGACGCGACCTGGGGAATATGCCCGAAGTCAGCGAGATCGAAATCATTCGCCACTTCACACGGCTTTCTACATGGAACTACGCCATCGATCTGGGCATGTATCCCCTGGGTTCATGCACCATGAAGTACAACCCGCGGGTCAACGAACTGGTGGTCCGGCTTGATGGCCTGGCCAACGGACATCCCTACCAGCCCGAGCCGATTTCCCAAGGCGCGCTGCGCATCATCAAGACGCTCAGCGACTGCCTGATTGAAATTACCGGGATGGATGCCATCACCCTGCAGCCAGCCGCCGGCGCGCACGGCGAACTCACGGGCCTGCTCATGGTTCGCGCCTACCACCAGTCGAAAGGCGCGCCGCGTAAAAAGATTCTGATTCCTGATTCCGCGCACGGAACAAATCCAGCCACCGCTGCGATGGTCGGCTACGCGGTCGAAAACCTAAAGTCCAATTCTCAGGGCATGGTCGACGTGGCCGCACTCACCGCCCAGATGAACGAAGATGTCGCCGCGCTCATGCTTACCAATCCCAATACCCTGGGCGTATTCGAGCAGGAAATCCACAAGATTGCCGAAATCATGCACGCCAAGGGCGGCCTGCTCTACATGGACGGCGCGAACATGAACGCGCTGGTGGGGAAAGTTCGCCCCGGCGACTTCGGCGTGGATGTAATGCACCTGAACCTGCACAAGACTTTCTCCACTCCGCACGGCGGCGGCGGCCCAGGCTCCGGTCCGGTGGCAGTCAAGCGAGCCCTCGAACCGTTCCTGCCCCGGCCGGTGGTGCTGACCAGGACCGACGGCACGCCGGCCTGCGATTACGACCGCCCGCAATCCGTAGGAAGGGTGCGCGCTTTCTACGGAAATTTCGGGATGTTTGTTCGCGCCCTGGCCTACATTCTCGCCAACGGCCCTGACGGCCTCCGCCAGACCACCGAAGATGCCGTACTCAATGCCAACTACATCCGCAAAGGACTGGAAGGCGCGTACGATCTGCCTTACTCCACGCCCAGCATGCACGAGGTGGTGTTCAGCGACAAACTGCAGGCCAAAAAAGGCGTGAAGACCATGGATATCGCCAAGCGGCTGATTGACTATGGCTTCCATCCTTATACGACGGCCTTCCCGCTGATCGTGCCCGGCGCTCTGATGATTGAGCCCACCGAAAGTGAATCGAAAGAGGAGATGGACCTGTTCATCGAGGCTATGAAATCCATCGCGGAAGAAGTCGAAGAAGACCCCCAGACCGTGCTCGATGCTCCACACTCTACTCGGGTCTCGCGTCTCGACGAGACCGCTGCCGCCCGCAAGCCCGTGCTCAGGTGGAAACCACAGAACTAAGCACAAAAGACGGGGATGGAAAGCCCCTGTGTCCTCTGTGGTTCAACCCGCCTTACCTCAGTGTCCTCAGCGTCCTCCGTGGTTAGAATCTTTTCGTGCCTGCTCCTCCAAAGAAGCCAGCCACCAGAGCGGAGACGCCGGAGGGCTTGTTCCAGTCGCCTCAACAACGCAACGTAATCCTGTGTCTTCTTCTCGTGGTAATCACGCTGGCGCTTTATAACCCGGTGAACCGGCACTCTTTTGTGAACTACGATGACGATCGCTACGTCACCGAAAATTCCCACGTCCAGGATGGACTCACTGCCTCGACGATCTCCTGGGCATTGACCTCCACCGAGCAGGCGAACTGGCATCCACTTACCTGGCTGTCCCACGCACTCGACTATCAACTCTTTCGCCGGAACCCGGCCGGACACCACTTC
This sequence comes from Terriglobales bacterium, assembly GCA_035937515.1. Classification (GTDB taxonomy): domain Bacteria; phylum Acidobacteriota; class Terriglobia; order Terriglobales; family Acidobacteriaceae; genus JAIQFF01. The sequence goes on from DASZHW010000028.1 coordinate 123,342, forward strand.
ACCAGCCTGCTGATTCACGCGGCCAACGCTTTTCTACTGTTTCTGGTGCTTGTGTATGCGACCAGACGGACGGGGCCGAGCCTGTTCGTGGCCTTGCTCTTCGCTCTTCATCCCATCAACGTCGAGTCCGTGGCCTGGATCGCCGAGCGCAAAAATGTGCTCTGCACATTTTTCTTTCTCGCGACCATCGGCGCGTATTTCTGGTATGCGCAGAAAGTGAATTGGCGGCGCTATCTGGCCGTCTTGGTGCTGTTTGCTTTCGGCCTGATGTCGAAACCCATGGTCGTAACCCTGCCCTTTGTCCTTCTCCTGGTGGACTACTGGCCCCTGGGCCGGATTCAGGGCAGCCCCGCCGGCGCTCTGAGAGTCACACCGCAGCCTCTATCGAGATTGATCACCGAGAAGCTCCCGCTCTTCGCTCTTTCCGCGGCCAGCGCCGTGATTACCATGCAGGCGCAGCAGTCGGGCGGGGCGATGCGCTCCACCGTGCAATTCTCGCTGGGCGTGCGTCTGGAAAATGCTCTGGTGGCTTATGCGATGTACTTGTGGAAGACGATCTGGCCCTCGCGACTCGCGCCGCTCTATCCTCATCCCGGAAATTCCCTGGCCGCATGGCAGGTGGCAGCTTCGATGTTAGTGCTGGCAGGAATTACGGTAATGGTCCTGAGATTTCGCACTAAGGGATACCTGGTGACCGGCTGGCTGTGGTTTCTTGGCACGCTGGTTCCCGTCATCGGCCTGATTCAAGTCGGGGACCAGGCCATGGCGGACCGTTATGCTTACATCCCTCTGATCGGAATCTTCGTGATGATTGCCTGGGGTGCGGCCGACTGGGCCGATGCCCGCCACCTTGGTCTAGCCCCTCGCCTCGTCCCGGCTGCCTGCATTCTGGTTGCGCTTTCCCTCGCAACATACCGGCAGCTGAGCTATTGGACCAACAGTTACGATCTTTGGACTCATGCCCTGGCAGTGACGGACAGAAATTTCATTGCGCAGGACAACCTGGGCGGCGCTCTCTTGCTGACCGGCAAAGCCGATGAAGCCTATCCGCATTTCCAGGCTGCGGCGGAGATCAACCCTCGCGATCCCATGAGCCACGCGAACCTGGGCGCCTATCTTCAGGAGCATGGACGCCTGGCCGATGCCGTCGAGCAGTACAACCAGGCCATCGGTCTCACTTCCGACGCCGGCCTGTTGGCCGCGACCTATGCCAATCTCGGAAATGCATATCGCAGGCTGGGGCAAGACGCTCAGGCCCAGGAGAGCTACGCCCGGGCGCTGCGGCTCAATCCGGGACAGTTCAACGCATATCTGGGTTTGGGACAGTTAGTGGAAAAACAGGGCCAGGTAGATGAAGCGATCCGGAACTACGCGCGCTCGGTCGAGTTGCGCCCGACCGATGAAGGCTTTCTGTTGCTGGGACACGCTCTCGAGAGCGCTGGGCGCCGCAGCGAAGCGCTGGCGGCGTATCAGGCAGCCCTGAAACTTTCGCCCGACTTGACGGAAGCACAGCATGCGGTGGATGCGCTCACTGCCAATCCGCGCTGAACCCACCGCACGCCCCTCAATTGCAATCGCCGGCTACTTCTTCTCGCTGATGTCGATCGTGGCCCGGGTCGATTCCCAGTCCACATGCATCGCGCAGGTTGAGCCCGCCGGGTCGAAGCTGATGGCGAGATTCTCCACCGGGGACGGCAGGGACGAAACTTTCATATCCGTGCGCGTAAAATCGTCTCCCTCGCCCGGATATGGAACGCCCCACTCGCCCGTTTTCTTGCTGATGATCAGAGTCCATTTGTCGGCGCTGGGGACGGTAAACAGGGTGTAACTGCCCGCCGGCACGTCCTTGCCTCCTACGTTGACGTTCGCATCGGTGACGAAGGTCGTGGCCTCGTTCGCGCCCACTCGCCATACTTCGCCGTAAGGCACCAAGCCGCCGAAAATCTTGCGGCCCTTTACGCGCGGGCTGGAGTAGTCGGTCTTGATGGTCTTGCCGTCGGCAAATTTGCATTGCGCCTGCGCCGCCGGGCTGGGACGCTTGTTGGCATCGTGTTGCGCGGCGACAAACACACTACAGGTAAACAGCAAGACCGTGACCAGTGCGGCATATCTCTTCATGAATCGCTCCTTGGAAGCAGTTGGCTGGTTCAGCACCAATGCCTGAATGCTTTGACGTGAAAAAGAGCCCTCGGACATCAAGGCCCCCGTCATTATGCACCCACCCACGCGGACGGTACAATCTTGCCATGCCGGTATTCGACGAAAAGCATGAAGAACTGGAACACTACGAGACCATGATGGGCATCCCGCGCGGGCGGCTGGCCGTGACCATGGACATGATCACGGACGCCATGGCGCTGGTGGGTCAACACGGGGTTTACTGCCAGAGCCAGCGTCAGATCGGCAAGCCGGTTCTGGACATACAGTTGGTGATGAAGGGCCTGAACGACGCGAAAGAACTGATCCAGAGTGTGATGGAAGAACTGAAGAGGAAATCTTAAGGGCACAGGTCAAGCCGCACCCTCTTTGCATTTATGTTTCTGCGGCTCTGCGTCCCCCGTGGCTCATCGTCCCCAGTGGTTCATCATCCGGGTTTTACGCCAGCGTATACTTGCCCCTCTCGATGACCTTCGCAGCGATCTGTTGCCGCAACTCAATGGTATTGAACGGTTCGTGCTTGGCCAGTCGGCGTAGGATGGCAAGCTGCGTCCGCAGCAGGTCGCCTTCAGCCACGGCGGCGATGATTTTCTTGGCGGCGGATTCGATCTTCTCCATCGCCTGCGACATGTACACCCGAGTCATGGCAACGGGCAGCGCTGCTGCAGCTTCACCTTGCCGCTCCACCATCTTCCGGGCGCGCAATACCGCCGACTCCATGGCGTAAGTTTCAATCACTATGTCGGCGATCGCGCCCATGATCTCTTGCTGGTCTTGAATCCCCTGCATATACTTCTGGGTGGCGGCGCCGGATGCAAACAAGCCCAGTTTCTTTGCCTGCGCCACCAGTTTGCGCTCTTCCGCGAGGGCGCCTTCCAATTCTTCACCCGCGCTCGGACCGGCCAGGACTTCGTCCATCAGCTTCTTGATCGCGGGCATGAGGGGTAATTGTCCTGACATGGCCCGCTTGAGCAGGAAGCCGGTAATGATCAGCCGGTTGATTTCGTTCGTCCCTTCAAAGATGCGATTGATGCGGGCGTCACGGTATGCGCGCTCTGCCGGATACTCCTCGACGAAGCCGTAGCCGCCGTAAATCTGGACGGTTTCGTCGACCACGTAGTCGATCATCTCCGAGCCCCAGACCTTAAGGATGGAGCATTCCACCGCATACTCTTCGATGGCCTTGCGCGTTTCTTTGCCGGCATCGGGGCCGCCTTTATCCACCTGGTCGAGCGCCACATCCATCATGCCCACCGTGCGATAGACCAGCGCCTCGCCGACGTAGATCAGCGTCGCCATATTGGCCAGCTTCTCGCGCACCAGCCCGAAATCAGCAATCACCTTGTTGAACGCCTTGCGCTGCCTGGCGTAGCCAATCGCATTTTCCAGCGAGATTCGCCCGCCGCCCACACACATCGCACCCAGCTTGAAGCGTCCCACGTTGAGGATATTGAAAGCGATGACGTGACCCTTGCCGATTTCTCCCAGCAGGTTTTCCACCGGAACCTGGCAGTCATTCAGGATCAGCGGGCAGGTGGAAGATCCACGTATGCCCATCTTGTGTTCTTCCCCGCCCACGGAAAAACCGGGGAAGGTTTTCTCCACCAGAAACGCGCTGAACTTCTCGCCATCGACTTTGGCAAACACGGTAAACAGGTCGGCAAAGCCGGCGTTGGTGATCCACATCTTTTCGCCGTTCAGGATGTAGTGCTTGCCGTCGGGCGAGAGTTGGGCGCGGGCCCGGCAGTTCAGGGCATCCGATCCGGAAGAAGCTTCCGACAGCGCATAGGCGCCCACGATTTCCCCAGCCGCGAGCCGCGGCAGGTATTTCTTCTTCTGCTCCTCGGTGCCGAAGTAAACGGTAGGCAGGGTGCCGATGCCGGAATGCGCGCCCCAGGTAGTAGCGAAGCCTGCATACTTCGCGATGTGGTCGGCAATCACCGCGGCCGTGACTTTATCCATCTCCAGTCCGCCATAGGCCTCGGGAATTTCGACTCCGCTCAATCCCAGATCGCCGGCTTTTTTAAGCAGGTCCCGCGAGATCGAGTAGTCCTTGTGCTCCATCTTCTCGACGTTGGGCAGAATCTCGTTGGTGGCAAATTCCTCCGCGGTCTGTCCGATAAGCTGATGCTGCTCGCTGAAATCTTCGGGCGTGAAGATTTCATCCGGGCGGCGCTCTTCAAGAAGAAAACTGCCGCCAGAAATTTTAGTGCCGGGGATTGCAGTGGTGGTTGCCATTAAGAACTCCTTTGACCACCAAGGGCACGAAGTAACCCGAAGGGCGGGGAGTTTGCTCTCTTCGTGTACCTTGGTGTCCTTCGTGGTCTACGCTCTTGCCTTCACTTCCATCCAGTCCCGTTCACGAACCGTTTGATACCATCCTTGAGATGCACGACATTAAAGTTTATAAGCAGTCCGATGGATTTACCACTGAGTTTGAGGTACGAAAGGATTTGGGCCGGATGGACTGGAGAGATGCCCTCGACGGACTTGATATCCACTACTACAAGGTCCTCAACGAGAAGGTCGATACGGTATCCGAGCTCGAGTTTTACTCCCCGGTATACGACGGGAAGAGCGACCTGATTGCAAAGAGGGATCCAGCTCGCTTCAGTTCGTGCTGCAAACACGCGGTATAGGTTTCGAGTAGACCCGGGCCGAGCTCGGTATGGACCGCCATCGCGGCAGTGATCACCGCATGACTGACCTGTTGCGGTGTCGTCGATCTGATCGGGACAGTAGCCATGGCAACCTCCAGTTCCATGGTTGTCAATACATATTGCGATGTCTAGGTCACACGTCACAATGGCAAAGAGAAATCTCTAAACCACGAAGGACACGAAGGACACGAAGGCCCACTAAGTAGGTCCCATGGGAGATGGGCTTTTCTTAGTGGAACTTCGTGTCCTTCGTGGTTAAAGATTTTCGAAGATCCCCGCCGCGCCCATGCCCCCGCCCACGCACATAGTCACCATCCCATAGCGTGCATTGCGCCGCTTCAGCTCGCGAAGAATGGTCGCTGTCAGCTTCGCCCCCGTGCATCCAAGAGGATGTCCCAACGCGATCGCCCCACCGTTCGGATTCACCCGCTCAGGATCGAGCCCAGCTTCCATGATCACCGCCAGCGACTGCGCCGCGAACGCCTCATTCAACTCGATTACATCAATGTCGGACAGCTTGAGCCCCGCCAGCTTCAAGGCCTTGGGGATCGCGAACACTGGACCCAACCCCATTTCCTCTGGCTTGTACCCAGCCGTGGCAAATGCAAGGTAACGTGCCAGCGGCTTTACGCCCAGAGCCTTGGCCCGATCAGCGGACATCACCACCGCCGCCGCTGCGCCGTCCGAGGTCTGTGAAGAATTGCCAGCAGTCACGGTGCCCTTAGCATGAAACGCCGGCTTCAGCGCAAGTAAGGCTTCCAGTGAAGTATCGGCGCGGGGACCTTCATCGGTTTTAAACACCACTTCCTGTTTCTTTGGTTTTGAACCATTCGGTGTCACGAAGCTCACCGGTACCGCCACGATCTCATCTTCAAACTTTCCGGCCTGGATCGCCGCCAGCGCCTTCTGGTGGCTGCGGAGCGAAAATTCATCCGCCTCCTGGCGCGTGATGCCGAAGCGCTGGGCCAATCGTTCGGCAGTCAGTCCCATGGTCAGATAGGCGTCGGGGTAGTGATCCACCAGCCACGGGTTGGGGGAAATCTTGTGCCCGCCCATCGGAATCATGGACATCGACTCGGTACCGCCGGCCACGATGATTTCGGCCCCACCGCTCATGATCCGCTCCGCCGCCAGCGCAATTGCCTGCAAGCCCGAAGAGCAAAAGCGGTTGATGGTGAGGGCCGAAACTTCCACCGGCATCCCGGCCCGCAAGGCGGCGATCCGCGCCACGTTCATGCCCTGCTCGGCCTCGGGGGTGGCGCAGCCCAGGATTACATCTTCAATCTCTTTGGGATCGACCTGGGGCACACGTTCCAGCGCGCCCTTGATGGCCACGGCGGCCAATTCATCGGGACGGGTAGTGCGGAGCGTGCCTTTGAAGGCGCGTCCCACAGGAGTGCGAACGGAGGAGGCAATGACGACGTCTCTCATAATCATTTCCAGCAGCCGGTGATAGCGGTCAGTCTAGCATTCAGCCATCACGCCACAGTTACGAATCAGGCAGGACCAAAGCCTGCTGTCAGGCATTAGATGTTCGTCATTGCGAAAGGGTCTCAATTGCGCAGCGTCTTCCCCGTTTTCAGCGTGTACTGAATTCGCTCCTGGGTCTTCCTCTCACCACACAGCGACTTGAATGCCTCGCGCTCCAGATTCAGGACGTATTGTTCGCTCACGGGTGTGCCCGAGGTGATGTTTCCACCGCACAGCACTTCCGCAACTTTGGTGGCGATCTTCACTTCGTGGTCAGAAATGTATTCACCCTGGCGCATGATGTGCACTCCCAGCCTCAACGCAGCCAGGATGTTTTCCCCTGGGGCCGGGATGTCGGCGCGGGGCTGCGGGGGTTCATATCCACCGCGAACCAATTCCAGGGCCCGAGCCTTGGCATCGGCCAGCACGCGCTCGCGGTTCATCGTAATGCGGTCGGACTCGTGCAGGAAACCGAGGCCGCGCGCCTCGTGGGCGGAAGTCGCGACTTTGCCGGTTGCAATCGTCTCGAAGGCTTTCTTCATGGCTTCCATGAGTTCGATGGACTCGGCCCGACCGGGACGAATGGCGGCCGCGCTATCCACAGCCCGCAGCAGCATTTCTTTGCACCCACCCCCGCCCGGCAGGAGTCCAACGCCGACTTCCACCAGCCCCATGTAGAGTTCGGAATGTGGCTGCCGCGCCGCTGCATGCAGGGAAATTTCGCAACCGCCACCCAGCGTGAGTCCAAACGGCGCCACCACCACCGGCTTGGGTGAGAATTTGATCGCCTGGGTCATGCCCTGAAACTGCCGGATCGCCAGGTCCACCTCGTCCCACTCTTCTTCCTGGACCGACATCAGCAGCAACATGACGTTGGCGCCAACCGAAAAGTTGTCGGCGTCATTGGTGATCACGAAGGCGTCGAACCCATCCCCCGGACCATTCGGCTTCAGGGTTTGACCAATAAGACTGACAATGTCGCCGCCCAGCGAGTTCATCTTGGAATGAAACTCGAGGCAGGCGACTCCATCCCCCAGATCCACCACGGACGCGCCGGCATTCTTTTTCACGACTCCGTGGGATTTTCTGGCTACGCCCACTGACCAGACTCCGGGAGAGACTCTCACCGCTTCATAATTCGCGGTTCGCAAATCCCAATAAACCCGTCCGGAGGCAGCCTTGGGATCGTCCAGGTACCAGGATTTTTTCCCTCCCGCGAGCAACTGTTCGACATTCGCGGCCACCGGACCGCCTTCCTTCTTCATGCGCGCCACGATCACTTCCACCCCGGTTGCGTCCCAGAGCTCGAAGGGACCGAGCTTCCAGTTGAAGCCCATGCGCATGGCCCGATCGATCTCGACAATCGTGTCGGAAATTTCAGGAATCCGGTTGGCGGAGTAATTCCATAGGTCGGACAAGGCGGACCAGAGAAATGTCCCCGCTTTGTCGTTTTTCTGCGGGCCCGACTCGAGGCCAAGCAACGTGCGCAGCCGCGCTCCCGGATCCTCGATATTTTTGGCCATGTCGAGGGCAGCGAATTTCGGCTTTTTAAGCGGAAAGTACTCAAGCGTCTTCCAATCCAGCGCGAGCCGTTCTTCAGTTCCAGCTTTACCCTGGGCCTTCTTGTAGAACCCGCCCCTGGTCTTGTCCCCCAGCCATTTGTGCTCCAGCATCCGCTCGAAAAAGTCCGGCAATTTGCTGGTCTGGGGCGAATCTCCCTGCCCGCCGATTTTTTCCATATTGGCGACCACATGCCCCAGAATGTCCAAGCCAACCAGATCAATCGTGCGGAAGGTGGCTGACTTGGGCCACCCCAACGCTTCCCCAGTCAGGGCGTCTACCTCTTCAATGCTCAGGTCCATCTCCTGCATCAGCCGCATGACATTGAGCACTGAAAATGTGCCGATGCGATTGGCGATGAAGTTGGGCGTATCCTTGGCGAAAACTACGCCTTTGCCAAGGTTCACAGCGCTGAAGTGGGCAACGGCTTCGATGGCGGCCCGATCGGTTTCCGGCGTCGGGATAATTTCCAGCAGCCGCATATAGCGCGGTGGGTTGAAAAAATGCGTGCCCAACCACGACTTGCGGAAATCGCCGGAAAAACCCTCTGCAATTTGTCCCACGGGCAGGCCGCTGGTATTGGTGGTGACGATCGTTCCCGGTTTGCGGACGGTCTCCACCTTCTTCAGCAGGCTCCGCTTAATCTCGAGGTTCTCGACCACCGCCTCAATGATCCAGTCCACTTCGCTCAGGCGCTTGAGATCGTCCTCAAAATTGCCGATCGTGACTAGCCGAGCCAGGCTGGGTTCGAAAAATGCCGCTGGCCTGGATTTCTTCGCGGCCTCAAGACCGCCTGCTGCGATGCTGTTGCGGGCCGGCGCTTGAGCGTCCGGAGGAACCATGTCCAGCAGATAGCTGGGCACGCCTGCGTTGGCGAAATGAGCCGCGATACGCGCCCCCATGGTTCCGGCGCCAAGGACAGCGACTTTATGAATATGCTTCATGACTGGTTCGGACTTTGCCCGAGAGGAAGGATAGCCCTTCGTGTGCCTTCGTGGTTAGAGCTTCGGGAACCCCTACGGCAGTTTATCGATTGCCCACTCGTCTCTGCCAGCCCGAACCACAATAATCTGCGATTGGTACGGCCGTGGCAACCGGTAGCCCGAACGGGAGGTGAACAAAGTGACGGGAAAGGCGTAGCGTCCGGCCTTTAGCTTCTTCCCCCGCCTGATTTCGTAGGCCGCATCCAGTCCTCCGGAAAAGAACGACTCACGACGATCCTCCGGGCTGTACTGCTTCGCTGCATCGGTCAGCATCAGCAGGCCGGTTTCATGGTCCTGGTTCTGCCAGGCCTGCAGAAAGCGGTTGGCCGCAGCCAGGGCGGGAGTGTATTCGGGGTCGGGGGTTGGGGCGACGGGCGAATGCTTATTCCTGGCGGCCGCCGATGTGGACCACAACGACGCCAGCAAAAGAACTACGAGGAAGCTTCGATGCCTTCCCCACAGCGGGCGGGCCTGTCCTGGGCACGGTCGGAAGAATGCCAGCGCGAACGACTCAAAATTCACTACCAGATTATGCGGGAAGAGGCGGCTAGCTCCAAGACACCACCAAGGTTCTCTAGACCCGCGCACGATGCCAGATCGAGCATCAAACCTCATGAAATAAGTTTGGCCAGTGCAAATGCCGCTGCCCCCGCCAGCCCGCCAATCACCATGGTCTGGATTGCGCTGCGCAGCGGGCCGGTGCCCGTGTAACGTCCTTTCAGATAGCCGAAAACGCCCAGCGCGACCAGCGTCACTACTGCCGAGAACGCCAGACCGCGCACTGCGTTGGCTTGCACGATGTAAGGCGAAAGTGGAATCAGTCCGCCCGCGATGTATGCGCCCGCGATGGTAGCCGCGCTGGTCACCGCGCGCCGCGGGTCGGGTTCTTCCAGCCCCAACTCGAAGCGCATCATGAAATCTACCCACGCATCGGGACGCCGGCTCAGGCCTTCCACCACCGGAGTGCTCTCCTCTTGGGTCACGCCATAGGCCTGAAACACCCGGCTCACTTCCGCCATCTCTTCTTCCGGAATCTCCTTGATCTCGCGATACTCCCGGGCCCGTTCCTGCTCGTAGTGTTCGGCATCGCCTCGCGCTGCCAGGTAGCCGCCCAGGCCCATGGCAATCGAACCCGCAGCGATCTCGGCCAGACCTCCCACCACGATCAGCCGCGTGTTCTGCACCGCTCCCGAGAGGCCAGCGGCGAGAGCGAAGGGGACGGTGAGGCCGTCGGCCATTCCGATGACCACGTCACGCACCAAATTGGTGGCCATGAAGTGGGTCTCGACATGTTCAGCTTGGGCCATGACTAAACCTCCGGATTAGATTTCAGGTACTGCAGCGCCCGCCTGACCACATCCCGCTCGCCCCGATATGCAAGCTTGCGGGGAGCTTCTTCCAGGGAAATCCAGGACGCACGCTTCACCTCTACCCGCATCTCGGCAGCAACGTCATCAATCTCTCCTGACTCGTAACGTAGCAGGTAGAAAGACACGATCTTGAACACCCGCTGACCGTCTCCCCAGGAGCGAACGTAAACGTACTTGATGTCGCCCAGTTTGGTTACCGCCGTGGCCACCAGTCCGGTCTCCTCGCGAACCTCGCGCAAGGCCGTCTGTTCGGGCTTTTCCCCCGTATCCACCAGCCCCTTGGGCAGGGCCAGTATCACTTTGCGTGAAGTTTTCCTGCCGCCGCGGGCCGATGAGGCCTCGGTTTCGGGCTCGATCACGGCTAGATTCCAGTCATCGCCAGAATGCCGCACCACCACACCGCCGGCGGAGATTTCCCGGACCATGGCCCCTAAGTTAACAGGATTGCTGGAGTTAGTCACCGGGCGGATGATCGGGCCGGGGATCCATCCTCAGGTAACCTCCACCCCCTAACCGGGGTGTCTGGAACTCGCACCCGGAAGCTGGCATCTTATGTGCTAGCAAGGGGTTTGGGATAGACCGGGGCGAGCCGGGAGAGGTGAGGGTCCGGTGAAGAGTCTGGGCAAGATCATTCGTTCGGTGCAGGCCTTCGGACGTGGCCTGTCGGGTCGTTCCGGAATGGAACAGGCCCCTCAGCCAGGTATCGGGTTGGCGCTGGGCGGGGGCTTTGCCCGAGGCATCGCCCACATTGGCGTTCTCAAAGTCCTCGAGCAGGAAGACATTCCCATCAGCCTGGTGGCGGGCACCAGCGTGGGTGCCCTTATCGGAGCCGCCTACTGCAGCGGAGTAACCATTCCCGAGCTGGAGCAGATTGCGGCTCGCGTGCGCTTCAAACACTTCGCCCGCTGGACTCTTTCGCGCTATGGATTCGCCAGCAATCAGCGCATGATCGGTTTCCTCAGCAGCATCCTGAAAGTCAAGACATTCGAAGAACTGCAGATTCCTCTGGCTGTGACCGCCACCGATTTCTCGACCGGAGAAGGAGTGGTGTTTCACTCCGGCCCCCTGGTAGACCCTGTTCGCGCCAGCAGCGCTTACCCTGGAATGTTTTTGCCGGTAAAAATTCGGGGGCGCCTGCTGGTGGATGGAATGCTGGCCCACGCCGTGCCCAGCGTCCCCTTGCGTGAGATGGGAGCCCAACGGGTTTTGGCGGTGCATCTCAGGGGAAGCTGGACCAACGCTGATGCCGGTCCCCGTCACCTTTTCGATGTGATCGGGCAGTGTTTCGCCATCGCCCAGGAGAAAACCTGCAGCGTGTGGAAGGCAGCGTCTGATCTGGTGATCGATCCCGACGTCAGCGGCTACAAGTACGATGATTTCGAGCGCTCCAACGAGCTGATTCGCGCCGGCGAGAATGCGACCCGTGCAGCCCTGCCGGAGATCCGCAAATGGATGCAGCAGCCCGAAGTCGCCGGAAAACACCAACCGGCGCCCATGACCCATCCCGCGGTGGTTTCAGCAGAGTAGCTCTGCCAGACAATTGAGGACTTGCCGGCCGGCCTAAGCGGGGACAGCCGCCGAATCCGACCGTGAAACCAGAAACTATTGTTGGGTTGGCGCGTGTGGGAATATGAAGAAGTTCGGAACCAGAAACTAGACGCCAGAGCCCTTACTTCATCACTCCGCGCGCGGCGATTCCAATGTTGTCCCGCGAAGTATTCTTCACCAGGTACATCATTTCGTCGGCCTGTCGAATGACTTCCCGTGGATTTTTGCCGTCATGGGGATAGGTGGCTACTCCGATGGATGCGCGCACGTTCAAGTTCAGTCCTTCTTCCTGGCAGAACATGCTGGTGCGCAGGCTGTCGCGCAGACGGCGCGCCACCACCAGGGCCGCATCCTTTCCGGTTTGGGGCAGCAGAACCACGAATTCGTCTCCGCCGTAGCGAAACGCATAGTCAATCAGGCGAAGCTGGGCCTTGATCAGGTAGCCGATCTCCATCAGCAGCTTGCTCCCGATCAGGTGTCCGTGGGTGTCGTTGACCTGTTTGAAGTGGTCGAGATCGATGAACAGCACGGTGAACTCATAACCGTAACGCGCGGAGCGATACACTTCGGTCTCCAGCGTCTTGTACAAGTGACGGGCGTTATACAGTCCGGTGCAGTCGTCGGTGATGGTGAGTTCCTGGATCTTCTCCACGGCGCGCGCGTTTTCGATGGCGATGGCGGCGTAATCGCAGATTGATTGCAGGAAAAAAGATTCCTGGTCGGTGAAATGTTCCATTCGCACGTTGAGCAACTGGATGACGCCCAGCACCCGGAGCTTGGAGCGAAGAGGCACGCAGATGATCGACTGCGTTTCCCACTTGGTCATTTCATCGATGCGTTTGGCAAAGCGCGGGTCGGCGCATACATCCGGCACCACGACTCGTTCCCCGTGCTTGGCCACCCAGCCGGCGATGCCTTCTCCGACCTTCAGCCGGACATTCTTCAGACTCTCGGAGGCCTTCCCCACCGCGATCGCGAAATACAGCTCATCCCGTTCCTCGTCCACCATGAGCAGGGACCAGTTGTCCGGGCGAAAATACTCCGCCATCTTCTCCATGATGGTTTGCAGGATGGAATCCAGGTCCAGGGAAGAAGTCAGGGCCTTGGCCACATCATGGAAGATGTTCAATTCCTGAGCTTTACGGTCAGCGCCGACGGCCTTGGTCATGAACAGCAATCCTCGATGCGGAGGTGGAAGTTCTGAAATTATATGCGGCCCGGGAAAGTGCGGGCAATCAACCTTAGTAACCTGAACCCGTCAAGCCACTTCCCGAATCGACGATGCCGGCGACCGGGTTCCTCTGCGGGAAAAACCGTGACCTTGAGGGGCGATTTCTCCTTATTTGGGGATTGAAAACCCGGACCCGCCAGCCCTCGGCTCACCCGTTCTGAGAAAGGCACGGGGCACCCGCCGCTCTCTCGATTCCGGGCGGTTGACTCACCGGAGGGATTCGTACTATGGTGCAAATACACCGGAAAGGAGGTGGTCGAATGACAAGTTCTGATTGTAGTAGTTGTAGTGGGAGTCTAAGACCAGGTGAGGTGGCTGAGACTTAGAGCGGTCGCTCTAAGAGCTTCGCAAACTCGACCGGTGATTCAGGATTGATTCCACCCGGCAATGGTCGAGCCGGGGCCCGGAGTTCGCTGAAGGTGCCACTTTAGAGTGACCACCTCTTGGTCAATTCCAAGCAGTCCACCGGACGGCCCGCGCGTCGCAAGATGCGCGGGCCGTTCTATTTGGGGTGGTCGTCGAAGCGCTTCTGCGCCGGATTCTGCTGATGGCGCCGGATCAGGTAGTACTCATTCACGGGATGGTCATCCTGGAGCGCCGGCGCTTCGGGCGCCTCCGCGATCATCTGATCCAGCGAGAGTTCGCGATTAAGGACCTGCGCGAACTGGCGTTCGGCATTGCTTTCCGGACCCCACTCCACCAGATCGGTCGCAGCTTCTGCCGGCAAGCGCTGCGCCAGCTCGCCGGCTGTCCTCTGCGGCAGGGGTTGGTCACTGGCGAGGAAGTGGTATCCCCTGCCTTCCACGGAATGAAAAACGCGAACGTAGGGAAAGGATTCCTTCAGCGCTCGAGCCACGGACGCATGGACCACCGCGTCACCCCAGGGAAGCCACTGCTGCAGAATGCCTCCGCGACGGAGCCGCAGGCGGATGATGGCATAGAACTCTTTGGAATACAGGAGACTGGATCCTGCCGCTTCCACCGGCGGCGGGGGATCGATAGTGATTACGTCATACTGGCCCGAGGTGCGCTCCAGATAGCGGCGCCCGTCATCAATCACCAGGTGGGAGAGCGGCGAGCGCAACAACTCGGGACCATCCGCATGATAGAAGCCGAAGACGCGGGGAACACTCGGGACCAACTCCACGGCGGTTACGGGAATGTCCCAGGAAAGCAGGGAGCGGTAAGTTGTGCCCATCCCGAAACACACCACCAGGGCGTTCTGCGGAGAACGATCCAGAAACGCGAGCGGCAAGTGCGCCATGATCTTGGTGAGGGGAGTCAATCCGGTGATGCCCACACCGTTGACCAGCAGCGCCTTTCTCCTGGCCTCTCCAGTGGCCACGATGGTTGCGGTGTGGTCGCGAAGAACGATGCTGTGGGCGAACTGGTTTTCGTAAGTCTTGCTGCTGAATAGCAGCGCCAGAGCTGCCAATGCAACCGCATAGGAGAAAACAGACTGCCAGTCAGGGCGAGAATCCGTTCTTCGCGCTGAGGGGCGAATACCGATTAACAGCCAGGGCAACGAGAATACGAACAACACCCAACGCTCACTCAGCAGCGGCAGAAGCAGGAAGCCCGCCAGGAGCGGACCGAGGATGCAGCCGACAATGTTGGTAGCGTATGCCTTGCCTGCCCGGCCGGGGTCGCCTCCCGACCAGCGGTCTACCAGCAGGGGCGTAAGAAATCCCAGGACACCGGAAAACGGAGCGATCCCCAACAACAAGCGCAACAACTTTGAAAGGGGGACGCCGGGGTTGGCGGTAAGCAGCGGCAAGAGCGCGAACAGACCCAGCAGAACCCAGATCCACGCGCCTTCCCGGCGATTTTTCCCGCTCCAGACCCGGTACACCTGCAACCCAAGAAACATGGAAACGAGATAGATCGCCAGGATGGAAGCGAAGGCATAGACAACGGTGTTCAGGTAAGGCGTGAACTGCCGGATCCAGACCACCTCCATGCCCATGCTGGTCAATCCGGTAAGGAACAGGAGAACCAGCGGCCGGGGCGGCGCGCTGGGAGAAGACTGATCAGGGACTTGGCCGGCTGCGGCAGTGGCAGGAAGAAGGGTTGATCTGTGCGCTGAATGGCTGGCCCCGAGGATCAGTGCCGACAGAGCCAGCACGCCATTCAAGCTTGCACCGATCTTCAGGGTGCCGCGAAAGCCCAGGAGTTCGATCAGCAGAAGCGGCACGGTGGCTCCCGCCACCGCTCCCAGTAGGTTGGCGAGATACAGATAACTAAACGATCGCTCCGAGGGTTCATGGCTCCGGTTCCGGATCGCCAGCATGGCCACCGGTATGGTTGCGCCCATGCAGGCGCACCACGGAGTCAGAGTCAGAGCAACGCAAACCGCGGAGCCGAGATAGTAGGCCCACGAAGAGGACACCTGCATGCGTTCCAAGAGAATCCGGCCGCACAGCAACTGATACGGAACCAGTAGCGCTGAAGCGCCGATGAGCAATTCGGCAAGGGCGTAGAGACGGAGGGCAGGAATCCTCATTCCGCCTTCGTAACGGCGGATCAGGCGGCCGCTTCCCCAGGAGCCCAGTCCCAGGCCGGCCATGAACATGGAAAGCACAATCGAAGTAAGCGCGGTGGTGACTCCGAACTGCGCCATGGCCAGGCGCAGCCATACGATCTCGTAGAGGATGCTGCAGAATCCTGAGACCAGAAAAAATATGAAGAACCAGACCATGAATCCAGTGTCTCCGACAAGCAGACTGGACGCAAGACGACTGCTGCACAGGTCCGCTGATCAGATACAACCCGGAGCGTACGCGATTTTCAATGCTTGAGGGTGGCCGTCCAATTGGTAGTGAGGATCAGGGGAGAGGCATAGGGTTCCCCAACCGGCAGGGCCATGAGCCAGCGCCTCTCCTTGTTCGTGCGGCTGACATCGGCGCCATTGCGGCTCACATCAGCGCCCGTGACACTTCCCATAGAGCGCCCTACAAAAAGCAGCCGGGACTTACCCACGATGAAATTTGGGCCCAGGACAGAGTATTCCACCGCGGCAAGCCTCGAATCGACGGTGTAATAAAACAGTTCCTTACCTGGCGGCCACAAGGGTTGGACTCCACCGTCGGTAGAAACCTGCCATTTGCCTCCTGGCCCGGGGAATGGCACCACGTAGATTTCGCCCCGTCCCGATTCATCCGACTCGTAGGCCACCCATTTGCCATCGGGGGAGAACGTACCGTAATAGTCGATGCCAGGAGTTTGGACGACAGGGAAGGGTTTGCGGTCTCCGAACGTGGGCAGGGCCCAGATATCGGTGGCCTTTGTCTTCTTGCCAGTGTAGTCAAAGAGAATATAGCGGCCATCTGGGGACCAGCGATCGGGTTCCTTGTTACCCTCGTCGGCAAGCAGCAGTTGCTCGCTGCTGCCCCCACCCACGGGTTTGACGTAAATGTCTTCCTGGCCGCCGCGCGTGGAAGAAAATGCGACCTGCTGACTATCGGGAGACCAGGCAGGATAGGCATCATCTCCTTCGCCAAAGGTAAACGGACTGACGGTGCCCTGGCTGAGGTCGTAGAGCCAAAGCTTCTGATTTTTCTGTCCTGGCGGGAGCACGGTGACCATCACGTAGCGGCCATCGGGAGACAGATAAGGCGCCGACAAGTAACCTGGATCGCCGACCGTAGAAAGTTTCTTGCCCTCGGAATCCATCCAGGTGAGCTGGGACTGGGAGGCTCGTTGATACAACAACAGCCCGTTGCCAGACACCGAGAAACTTGAGCCTGGGGAGACTGACTCCGCGATACTTTGGGCGCTGCCGGTCACTCGCAGACTGCGGGCATCGAAGGGCTGCGCCAGCAAAATGCCTCCACGCAAGAACAAAAGATATCCAGGTTCGAGATACTGCGCCGGACCGTTTTCACCCGACAACAGAAGTTGCACCTGCCCAGTAGCCAGGGAGACAGCGAAAATTCCGCCCGAGGCATTGTTAGACGTCACCAGGACATGCTTGCCGTCGGGCAAGAAACTGGGCCAACGATAATCTGCCTGATCTTTT
Organism: Terriglobales bacterium; assembly: GCA_035937515.1. Lineage (GTDB taxonomy): Bacteria > Acidobacteriota > Terriglobia > Terriglobales > Acidobacteriaceae > JAIQFF01. The sequence goes on from DASZHW010000028.1 coordinate 140,339, forward strand.
TCGGATACAGGAACCTTGACTGGCGTTCCACCAGAGGCCGAAATCTGATAGAGCCCAAGGTGCCCTGCGGAAAAAACGATCACCCCTTCCCGGTTCCAGGCGCCCCAGTAGACAGACCAAGGCACGGCACTCAAGGCTTCGGCGTGCTCTCCTCCGGCGGCAACAATTTTCCTGAGTTTTCCATCGGAGGAAAAGAAACCGACATATTGGCTGTCCGGGGACCAAAAGGGTGAGATTGCCCCGTCGGTTTCCGCCATTGGTTGCGCGGTATCGCTGGATAAGCGGCGGATCCAGAATCTCCATTTCCCGTCCGCGTCAGCCAGCGTCATTACCACCATTTGTCCATCGGGTGACAACATGGCAGCCTGGCCTTGAACCAGGCTGCTGCCGGACGGGAGGTTGACCGTTACCCGCAGCACCGGTTGCGCGACCGGGCGCCGCAAGAGGAAGCCGGCCAGAATTCCCAGCGCCAGTGCTGCCAGAACAAGCGCCCCCCAGCCCAGCAGCGTTCCGCGAGCCCGAGCTGCGACCGGGATAGCGGCTCCAGACTGTGATCCGCTTTCCAAAATCCATCTGAGTTCGCTGGCCAGGTCGCCGGCATTCTGCCAGCGCTCGTCAGGATCCTTGGCGAGACACTTCTTAACTGCTCTTTCGAGCCCGGCGGGCGCCAATGGCGCTAAGGAGGTCAGTGGCTGCGGCTCGCTGGTCATGATGGCAGCAACGACTTTTGCCGTGGACTTGCCTTCAAAGGCTCGCCTGCCGGTTACCATCTCGTAGAGGACGCATCCCAGGCCGAAGATGTCACTGCGCGCGTCGGCCTCCTGCCCTTCCAGTTGTTCCGGAGCCATGTACTGGAAGGTTCCCACCAGCGTGCCTTCGGTGGTAAGCGGGCTGTGGGTCATGGTGGCAGCACCAGAGGAAGCTACCCCCACCGCGCCCGCCACCGGCTTGGCCAGTCCGAAGTCCAGCAGTTTTACGCTTGACTTGGTCAGCATGACGTTGTCAGGCTTGAGATCGCGGTGGACGACACCGTGGCGATGGGCTTTGTCCAGCGCGTCCGCCATCTGCGCCCCGAACTTCAGCACCTGGTCCGCCGGAAGCGGGCCCCGGCGCACGCGCGCGCCCAGCGTCTCGCCTTCCAGGTATTCCAGCACCAGGTAGTCAGCGCCTTCATACTTTCCGATGTCGTAGAGGACGCAAATGTGAGGATGTGAGAGCTGCGAAATGGCCTTGGCTTCCCGTTCAAAGCGTTCGCGCAGCTCAGGGTTGCTGGAAAGATGCTCGGGCAGGACTTTTATGGCGACGTCGCGGTTCAGCCGCGTGTCGCGCGCGCGATACACTTCGCCCATGCCGCCGGCGCCGGCCGGTGCGACGATCTCGTAAGGCCCCAAGCGTGTGCCCGCAGCGAGAGCCATAGCAAACCAGTCGGACGCAGATTATACCTGCTGGCAAGTCTGGTGCTTGCATGGTTTCACGAACTCCCCCGAAAACCCCGAGGCTGCGAGTGCGTCGCGATCGATCAACTCTTCGGCGCGGCTTTCTCGAAGGCGAGACGGACGACTTCGGCAGTGTCCTCGGCCAAGGGCAGCTTTGCCGCTTCTGACGGTGTGAACCAGCGCACTTCGGCGGCGTCGCCCGAGGCGCGGGCTTCGCCCTCCACCCGCCGGCAAAGAAAATCGACCAGCACATAGTGATAGTGGGTGCGTTGGGCTTCGTCCCGCAGGACACGGTCGTAAACGCCGAGAAGGTCGGCGGTTTCCACGGTAAGGCAGGTCTCTTCGCGGGCCTCGCGGACGGCGGCCTGGCGCAACGTTTCTCCCAGTTCCAGCACGCCCCCGGGGATGGACCACTCGCCCGCCAGTGGAGCCTGTCCGCGCTTGACCAGCAGGACGCGCCCGTCTTCGATGATGATCGCGCCGACGCCTACGAGTGGCGAATCGGGATATTCACGTTTCATGGGCTGGAGGTTGCTTGCCTGCAACCGGGAACTGAGAGGACAGCAATTACTTCTTTTCGCTTTTGTCGTTCTTCTTTGCCGAGCCTTCGGACTTCCTGGAGCTCTCCGCCTTTTTGGAAGTTTCGGACTGGCTGGACTCTTCCGTTTTTGACTTGGCCTCTTTTTTGGAGGAGGAATCGCCATTCGCGGCACCCGGCGACGATGACTTCTTGGCGTAGTCGGTGACGTACCATCCCGAGCCCTTGAATTGCACCGCTGGGGCGGAGATCACCAGTTCGACCGGCCCACGGCAGTCAGGACACTTCTTCAAATGAGGATCGGAGAATTTCTGAATGCGCTCGAAGCGATGATGGCACTTCCTGCACTCGTATTCGTAAAGTGGCATGGACTCCCTGAGACTTGCAAGCGTTCAGCTCTCACACGCCTGTAGCAGGCTGAAAGCTGACGGCTGAAAGCTATTCTGATTCTAGGGATTGCGCCTTAGCCCGTCAATGAACGAGCGGGCAGCGTCCGATGTTAGACTCGCCTTCATGAAGCCGAGCGAGAACGCTGGCGCGAATCGGGGAACCACGCTGGCGCCGGGACTCTACCTGGTGGCAACGCCGATTGGGAACCTCGAAGACATCACGCTGCGCGCGGTGCGGGTGCTCAAGGAGGCGGACATGATCGCCTGCGAGGACACCCGCCAGACACAAAAGCTGCTCAACCACTATGGCATCCCGACGCGCACGGTGAGCTATCACGAACACAATGAGCTGACTCGCGCTCCCGAACTGGTGCTCGACCTGGAGGGCGGGGCGCGCGTGGCGCTGGTGACGGACGCTGGCATGCCGGGTATTTCCGATCCTGGCTTTCGCCTGATTTCTCTGGCCATCCGGCACCACATTCCTGTGGTCCCCATCCCGGGCGCATCGGCGTTCCTTGCGGCTCTGGTCGCCAGCGGTTTGCCTACCGATTCTTTCCGCTTCAGCGGATTCCTCCCTCCGAAGAGCGGCCAGCGGCGGCAGATGTTGGAAAGCATCCAGGCCTCGCCGCGGACGCAGGTCTTTTACGAAGCGCCACACCGGGTCAAGGAGGCGGTCGAAGACGTGGTCGAAATTCTGGGCGCGGAGCGGCCCCTGGTGATCGCGCGGGAAGTGAGCAAGATCCATGAGGAGTTCCTCCGCGGAAGAGCCGGGGATATCCTCGAAAGCCTGAAGGCGAGGGGTGACATCAAGGGAGAAATCACGCTGCTGATCGGCAAAGGAGAAGAGAAAGCGCCGAAAGCGCCGGCTGCCGCGAGCGTAAAACAGCGGCTGGAACAGATCATGGCACAAGAAAAGCTGGACGAGAAAGCAGCCTTGAAGAGGATCGCGAAAGAGATGGGAGTCTCGAAGAGCGAGGCGTATCGGGAATTGCAAAGGACTCGTTGATCGTCGTCCGTTTGATCGTCGCGAACGTCGTTCGCTAAACCTTCATCCTGGCAACGGGTTCAGTCCTGATTAACCCACTCGGTCTGTATTTTTGGCGGGTGCATTAGAGTCTGCATCACCACGCAATACTGTTCCGTTTTCTCCCGTAATCCGCGTAGCTGTTCCGTGGTCGCCTGGGGCGCGGCAATGTCAAAAAGAAGGCGAATGCTCTCAAAGCCGACGGGCAGGTCCTTTGATATGCCAAGGGTGCCTCGAAGGTCCAAGTCTCCCTCTACGGTGACCTCGATGCGCTCGGTAGGTATGCCCATGGCTGCCGCCACCATCTGACAGGTGATCTGGGCGCAAGCCGCCAGAGCCCCAAGCAAAAGGTCGCCCGAGCAGGCGCCAGTCCCGGCGCCTCCGACTCCTTTGTGGGCCTCGGCCTGGTAGATGGCGCGTCCGATATCGACCGAGCATGCCACTGGAACTTCGGTCTGCCCCCCTTTCGCCCGAAGCGTGATTCGCGAGGCGCTGGGGTCGTTGCGGTATTGTTCTTTCAAAGGTTTCTGAAGCGATCGCAGATCCATTGGCAACCTCATCCTCTATCTTGGCTTCTATGGGCAAGGCGGCTCAGCCCGGTGCCGGGCCTCTTGAAGCCGCTCCATCTGATTGTTAGCATACGTACGCATCAGGGAGACACCTATGCCAAAATTCGTTATCGAACGCGAAGTGCCGGGAGCGGGAAGTCTCTCCGATGCCGAACTGCGGGCCCTATCCCAAAAGTCGACACAGGTCCTGAGGGAGATGGGCCCGGGGATCCAGTGGCTCCATAGCTACATAACCGGCGACAAGGTGTACTGCGTCTACCTCTCACCGGACGAAGTCACCATCCAGGAACACGCGAGGCGTGTGGGCATCCCCGCCAATCGCGTCTCAGCCGTGCGCCGGCTCATCGATCCAGCGAGCGCGGAGTAACCCGCTCATCTGCTAATGCGAGGAAGAAGCCGCCTCCGGAATGAGCACTTCCTCAACAACTTTTTCAACGGGCATGGCCCAACCTTCCAACCAGGCGGTGGTCCCGGCGGTGTTGCTCAAAGACTGCCGAGCCGGGTCCAGACTGGCTTCCAGTTTGGCCTGTTCCGCCGGCGTGAGCGGAGCGCCGATGTTGTGGCGCAGCGCGGCCGCCGTTCCCGCCAGACGCAGCGAACGCTCGGCTTCGAGCTGAGCCGCCGCTGAACACGCGAAACACTCCAGCAGACGGGCAATTCCTCGCTTATGTGCCAGTTCCTGGAAAAACTTTATGCTCTCCCGGTACTGAGAATTTGCCGCGGCATAGTCCTTTTCTTCCCTGGCCAGGTTGCCCAGATCCGCGAGCGTGCCAGCGATGCCCCAGGGGTCGCCGAGTTCACGAAACATTGCCAGGCTCTGCCCGTACAACGTCAGCGCGGCCGCAGAGTCCCCCTGATCACGCGCCACATCTCCCTGGTAGTTCATCGACCAGGCCACCCCGATCGGATCTCCCAGCGCCTGGAAGATTGAGAGAGCCTCGCCGTAAAGTAAGCGGGCGCGGGCATAGTCGCCCTGTAACTTGACCACACTCGCCAGGTTGCTGAGAGAACGAGCTTCAGCCTTTCGGTCGCGCAATTCTTTCCACAGCGCCAGATTCTCTTCGAACAGAGACCGTGCCACCGTCAGGTCACCCCGGTCCCGAGTAATGACAGCCAGCGCGTTTAGCGAGACCGCAGCGCCCTGCTGGTCATGCAACTGACGCGCGATGTCGCAACTCTCTCCGAGGAGAGCGTCCGCCGAAGCGTAGTCTCCCTGCTCGGCGGCGAGCACGCCCGCGGCAAAAAGCACGCGAGCGCGTGTTTTCGTGGGGGCTACCCCTCCCGGCAGTTTCAGCAGCTTGCCCAGCCAGCCCCTGCCTTCGGCGAGATACTCGGCCACCTCCCAAAAACGAAACAGAGCAGAGCCGAGACGCAGCCCCCAGTCTGAATCTCTGGTTTCCGTGAGCCACTCCAGGGCGGCGCGGAAATTGTCATGCTCAATCTTGAAGCGTTCCAGCCATTCCGTTCCTTCGGTGCCGCTCTGTTCCGCCGCTCCCTCCTCCGCCAGCACCAGGCAGTAGGCGGCATGGGCGCGCTTCACCTGAGCCTCCTCCCCGCTGGCCTGCAGCTTTTCCAGAGCGTACTCGCGAATCGTTTGCAGCATGACGAATCGGGATTCCCCTTGTGCGAGGTCGACCTGCTGCAGCAGGCTCTTGCCCACCATGGAGGCCATTCCATCGAGCAAGTCCAGGTCCAGATCGCTCCTGGTGTCGCATACGGCTTCCACGCCCTCCAGGGTGCATCCACCTGCGAACACCGACAATCTCCGGAAAAGTTTCTGCTCGGAAGGGTTCAGCAGATCGTAGCTCCAGTCGATGGCAGCGCGAAGCGTCTGCTGCCGCTGCGGCAGGTCTCGCGCTCCGCCCGTCAATAACTGCAGCCGGCCGGCCAGGCGCGCCCTCATGGAGGTGGGCGAAAGAACTTTGATCCGGGCGGCGGCGAGCTCGATCGCCAGTGGCAGGCCATCCAGGCGGGCGCAAATCTCGGCGATGGCCGAGGCGTTTTCCCTCGTAAGTTCAAAGTCCGGTTTGGCGGCCCTGGCCCGCTCCACGAACAGTGCGACCGCGGAGTACTGCGACAGAGCTTCAATCGATGGCAAGGACTGGGAATCCGGCAGAGCCAGCGGCGGTACGGAAAATTCATGTTCTCCATACACATGCAATGCTGCCCGACTGGTGACCAGAATTTTGAGATTGGCACCCATGGCCAGGAACTCCGCCACGGTAGGCGCCGCCCCCGCCAGGTGCTCGAAATTGTCCAGTAGGATCAGCGTCGGTGCGCTCAACGAATCCTGTAAATTCTCCTTGAGAACCTCGAGCGTTGACTTGCCTCCCGCTTCCCGCATCCCCAGCGCCTGAACGATCATGGCGCCGATCAAGTCGGGATCCCTCACATGGGAAAGCGGGACAAAGTGGATCCCCCCGGGAAAGCGCTCGACCAGGTCGCTCGCCACCTGCACCGCGAGACGGGTTTTGCCAATCCCGCCCGGGCCGGTGACCGTGACCAGGCGCACATCCTCACGCAGCAGGAGTTCCCTGGCGGCAGTGACTTCCTTCTGCCGTCCCACGAATCCGGTCCGCTGCGCCGGAAGATTCGTCGGACGCGTCTCTCCCTGCCTCGGCGGCTTGTCCGAGAAACGGTCGCGCAGGGCAGCCAGTTCCCGCGCGAGATCCCGGGTAGAGGCGTAACGCTTTTCGGGCTCTTTAGCCAGGCACTTCTCGATAGCCCAGCACAGGGGGGCGGGAGCGTGGGGGTTCAGCACACCGATCGGTTCGGCCGCTTCCCGAAGAATGGCCACCATGGTCTCGGCTGCCGTGTTTCTCTGAAAGGCGCGCCTGCCGGCCACCATCTCGTAGAGCACCAGGCCGAATGAAAACTGGTCGGATCGAAAATCCAGCTGGCTGCCGCCGGCCTGCTCCGGTGACATGTATTCCACGGTTCCCATGACCACGCCCGCCTGAGTCGCGAGGGTTGTGCACGCATCCGGCGCGCCTCCGCTGGGCAACGTGAGCTTGGCCAGACCGAAGTCGAGGATCTTAACGAATCCATCGTTAGAGACCATCAGGTTCTCAGGCTTCAAGTCCCGGTGCGCGATGCCGGCTTCATGTGCCTTGGCCAGGCCCTCGGCAACCTGTACCGCGATCTCGAGCACTTTTCGTACCGGCAGCAATCCAGAAACAAGCAAGTCGCGCAGGGTTTTCCCCTCCACCAACTCCATCGCAATGTAGCGAGTGGAAGCCTCCTGCCCGAGTTCGTAGATGGTAACGATATTGGGGTGATTGAGTGCGGATGCCGAGCGCGCTTCCTGCTCAAAGCGGCGCAACCGGTCACTGTCTCCGGAAAATGCCCCGGGAAGTATCTTGATCGCCACACCGCGATCCAGGCGCGAATCCCGTGCACGGTAGACCTCGCCCATCCCACCCGCGCCGAGCCGGGCAATGATCTCAAAAGGTCCGAGTTTGGTGCCCGGGGCCAGGGTCATAGGTCAGATCACTTCCCCGCCAACTCCCGCTTCACCGCGTCGCTGACCTGTTTTCCGTCCACCCGGATTCCCGCCCCGGCGAAACGTGCCATGACGTTCTTCATCACCGTTCCCATCTCTTTCATCGTCGGCGAACTCATTTCGGCGATGACGGCCCTTACCTCAGCCACAATCTGCTCTTCGCCGGCGGCCTTGGGCAAGTAGGTCTCGATCAGCTTGATCTCGGCCGCTTCTCGATCGGCCATTTCCTGGCGGCCGCCCTTGGTGAATTGCTCCACCGAATCCTTGCGCTGCTTGATCAGCGTGGTGAGCACCTGTTGTGACTCCTTGTCATCGAGCGGAGCCATTTTCTCGATCTCGCGATTCTTGAGCGCGGTCTTGACCATCCTGAGTGTAGACAGCCGATGCTCTTCGCGCGCCTTCATGGCCGTGGTGATATCTTTCTGAATCTGCTCGCTGAGGCTCATGCGAGGATTATAGCGTCTGCGGGAATCGGGCAGCCCGAAGTCAAAGTCGATAGCCACGACGGACACAAGGGTTCGTGAAGAAAAACAGTTCTCTTCGGTTTCCTTCGTCGAACTTCGTGTCCTTCGTGTTTTATGGTGTCTCGTGCACGAGTTCCACCCTATGGACGCCTCAAGCATGCGTAGATTCGCCTGATTCGGTAAACTAGAACGATCTTCTTGGACAAAAGGATTTCTTGGTAAATGCTGCGTAAGAACCGTCTCTTCACTCCAGGCCCGACTCCCATCCTCCCGGCGGCGCAGACCGCCATGGCTTCGTTCGCTTTGCATCATCGCACCGCCGACTTCCGCGCTCTGTTTTCGCGCGTGCTGGCCGACATGAAGGAGTTCGTTGGCACGCGCAATGACGTTCTGGCGCTGGCATCTTCAGGCACGGGCGTGATGGAAGGCTCGGTATCCAACCTCACTTCCCCCGGAGACAAGGTCCTGGTGCTGACCGCGGGCAAGTTTGGCGAACGCTGGCGGGACCTGGCCAAAGCTTTTGGATGTTCGGTGGAACTGGTGAGCGTGTCCTACGGCGGAACGTTTTCGCTCAACGAAGTCCAACAGAAGTTGACCCCGGACGTCCGCGCCGTTTATGTGCAGGCAACAGAAAGCTCGACCGGCGCCCGTCATGACATCCAGGGAATCGCGAAGCTGGTGCGGGCTTTGGGCGACGATACTCTGCTAGTGGTGGACGCCATCACCGGCCTGGGTACGACTCGCTTCGACGTGGATGGCTGGGGCATCGACATCATCATCGGCGGCTCGCAGAAGGCGCTGATGATCCCGCCAGGCTTGGCCTATTGCTCGGTCAGCGAGCGCGCCTGGAAACGCATGGAGACGGCCAAATCTCCCCGCTACTACTTTGATTTCCGCAAGGAGCGCAAGGCGGCTGCCAAGGGAGAGTCGGCCTTCACGCCGGCGACTTCGCTGTTTGCCGCTCTGGGCGCCGCGCTCGATTTCGTGCGGCAGATGGGCAATGGCGACCTGGCCGCAGGCCGCGAAGCCTTGATCGACAATGCGGAACTGGCGGCGGAGATGACTCGTGCGGGCGCGCAGGCCCTGGGACTGACGCTGTTCGCGGCGGCCTCCCCGGCGGCGGCGCTGACTGCGATCCAGTCACCCGCAGGCGCTGACTCCAGCGCCATCGTGAAGGAATTTCGCGAGTCTTTCGCCGCGGTGGTTGCCAACGGCCAGGGCGAGATGAAGGGTAAATTGTTCCGCATCGCGCATCTCGGCTACTACGATTATCTGGACACGATTGGCATCCTGGCTGCGCTCGAGCACGTGCTGGCTGCCGTCACGGGCAAGCCGGTGGAATACGGCTCGGCCGTGCGCGCCGCCCAGGAAGTATACGCGCGCAACGCGAGCGAAAAGCGGCTGCCAGTGGAGGCCTGAGCGAGGCGCCAGGCGGGTTCCGGCAACGAAGTAGAGCCGCTCGGCGCCGCTTCCCGATTCACAATCTTTCTACCCGCGGCGGCAGGGAGCAGCAGGAGGCAATTCCATTTTGGCGAGCCAGACTCAATCATGAAAGTCGTCGTTGCAGAAAAAATTTCAACGGCGGCAATCGACCTTTTGCGCGAGCCGCGCTGGACCGTGGTCACACCGGATCAGGCCGAAGGCAAACTGGCGGCGCAACTACGATCTGCCGACGCGCTGATCGTCCGCTCTGCCGTGGAGGTGGATGCGGAGCTCCTGGACCACGCCCCCAAGCTGCGCGTAATCGGGCGGGCGGGAGTGGGCGTGGACAACATCGACCTCGACGCCGCCACTCGCAAAGGCATCGCGGTGATGAACACGCCCGGCGCTAACGCCATTGCCGTCGCCGAACACACCCTGGCCATGATGTTGGCCATGGCCCGTCACATCGGGCGAGCCGATGAGTTGATGCATGCCGGGAAGTGGGAGAAAAAATCCCTGCAAGGGACGGAACTGCGGGGCAAGACTCTGGGCATCGTGGGCCTGGGACGCATCGGGATGGAAGTGGCGCGCCGGGCGCGGGCTTTTGCGATGGAGATTGTCGCCCACGATCCTTTCGTCTCCACCACCGTCGCCAAGGAGCAGGGCATCCGGCTGGCCAAGCTCGAAGAGGTTTTTGCGGCCGCGGATTACCTCTCTCTGCATGTGGGCCTCACGCCGCAAACCACGGGCATGATCAACCCGCAATCGCTGAAGAAGATGAAGCGGGGCGCGCGCCTGGTCAACTGCGCCCGCGGAGAACTGGTGGATGAAGCGGCCCTGGCGCAGGCTATCAGACAGGGCACGATCGGGGGAGCGGCGCTCGATGTCTTTGTCGACGAACCCTTGAAAAACTCGCCTTTGACGGGCCTGGAAAACGTGATTTTGACGCCGCACATCGCGGGCTCTACCTTCGAAGCCCAGGAGGCCGTCGGCTATCAGATCGCTCTGCAGGTGAAGGAGTATCTGAAGCACGGGGTTATCCAGAACGCAGTAAATGTGCCCTCGGTGTCGCACGACGAATATCTCGAGTTGCAGCCCTATATCGTGCTGGCGGAGAGATTGGGATCATTTCTGGCCCAGGTAAGCGAGGGCACGCTGGAGGAGATTTCGCTGCGTTACAGCGGGCACATCGCGGAGTGGAAGACGGAACTGATCCGCAACGCCGCCGTAAAAGGCATCCTGAACCAGGGTCTGGAGGAAAAAGCCAACCTGGTCAATGCCGCGGCCATCGCGTCGGCGCGCGGACTGCGGATTCACGAAGCCCGCAAGACAAGAAGTTCCACTGGCGGTTCCGGCAGCGTGCTCTCGATCCTGCTCAAGACGGCCGGCGATGAACATCTGGTGAAGGGGGCGGTGCTGCACCAGCACACGCCGCGACTGCTGCACGTGGACGGAATCGATGTCGAGGCCCCGCTCGAGCGCAATCTGATTTACATGCGTAACCGGGACGTTCCCGGCGTGATCGGCAAGGTGGGCACCATCCTGGGCAAGCACAAAATCAACATCGCGGATTTTTCCCTGGGCCGCCGGGTCGGAAACGGAAAGCCCAACGCCCCCCGCCAGGCCATTGCTGTGGTTCACGTGGACGGACGCGTGCCCGAGGCGGTGCTGGCGGAACTGAGGAAAGTGCCGGCCATCGAGCAGGCCAAAGCCATCCGGCTGTTCTGAGGGGCTTTCCTGGAAATATCCCGGCCCTGGTGCATCCCCAAGGGGCCGGAACGGTTCCAATGATCGAGGCCAGAGTGTCACTACAAGAGAACGCAAGGAGAGTTGATGGTCAGGACGAGTGGCATCGTAGTGGCGGCATTTCTCCTGTTTACCACGGTCGGATGGTGCCAGAACAACCGTTTTGATGTGAGCCTGGGCGCGAGTGCGGTCTTCACCGGCACGTCCAGCGGAAACGGCACGACTTTGACCCCAACCAATTCCGGGGCGGTGCTGGTCACAGGCCGATACCGCTTCTCCGCCAGGAGTTCGGTGGAACTCAACTACTCTCACACCACCAATTCGCAGATCTACTTTTCCGCTCCGCTGACCTATCGAATCCATAACACCATCAGCGAATACTCCGGGGCGTACGTACTCAGTTTCTTGCAGAGCGAACGACTGGAGCCGTTTGTCTTCGCTGGCGCTGCCGCCGTAGGCTTCTATCCGAGCTACACCGGAGACACCATCAACGGCGTGGAAACCAGCATCCCCGCATCCTCGCAAACCAAGCCGGCCTTTCTCTATGGCGGCGGCGTGGACTACTACGTCTTCTCCAGGGTGCCGCTGATTCGCAGGTCTCCCTTAACCGCCCACTTGGCTCTGCGGCTGCAATACCGGGGACTGCTCTACAAAGCCCCCGACTTCAAGGTGCAGAACCTGTTCACGGGGGATCGAGGACATATGGCGGAACCCTCGGCCGGGATCGTCATCAAGTTCTGAAGGTGAAAATCAGCGGAATCTGTGGCTGATCCTGGGCGAGTCTAGGAGTTCAGCGCCTGTTTGCGCAGCTTGCGGCTTTCCGCCAGCAGGGCCATCGAATGCATCAGGTTCTGCAAGGTGACAATGCCCACCAGGCGCTGATCTTCCACCACCGGAATAATGCTCAGGTTCTTGGCAGTCAGCTTGCGAAAGGCAGAGGCCAGGGATTCTCCCTTTTGCGCAACTTCAAAAATGCGGTTCATCACGGCCTGCACGTAGCCATTACCTTCGACCCGAAGCGCTTCCAGGATTTTCTGTCTTGAAATCACTCCCACCATGTCGCTGCCGCGGATGACGGGGAAATCGTCCTGCAGGCTGTGCACAGCTTTGTCCAGCGCGTCTTCCAGCGTGTCGGCCGGTGAGAGCGTGGCAAAATCGGTCAGCATGACATCCTCCAGCCGCACTCGCTCCAGCACCGATTGGAACACCACCGAGCGTTCCTCGATCTGGGATGCGATGAACAGGAACAGCCCCACCAGCGTAAGCCAGTAGTTAGGCAAGAGCATTCCCACCAGGATGAACAAGGTGGCGAAGGCCTGACCGATCGAAACCGCGCGGCGAGTGGCGAGAATCGACTCCATGCGCCGGCTGAACAATGCGCGCAACACTCGCCCGCCGTCCATGGGGTAGGCGGGAAGCAGGTTGAAACCCGCGAGATACAGGTTCATCCACACCAGGCTGCGCAAAAGGTTGCTGGAATGTACATAGGGCCAAGTCCAAAGATTGGCCTGGGGAACGAAGGCCAAAAGGATGGCTCCGCTCACAACCGCGATCAGCAGATTGGTCAGCGGGCCGGCCAGCGCAATTTTGATGTCGCGTTTCCAGGCAGTCTGGCCGGGATCGACGGCCGGCTGGCTGTCATCCATCTGGGTGATGCCGCCAATCGGGAGCAGGATGATGAACTTCGCTCGCAATCCAGAACGGTTCGCAACCAGCGCGTGCCCCAGTTCGTGGGCGAGGACGCAGGCAAACATGATCGCCACCAGGGCCAAGTCCCGCTCTCCGTTCGCAGTTCCATGGGAGGCGTACTCGGTGTACCAGACGAAGAGGGGCAGCAGAAAAAACGTCCAGTGAACGCGCAGTTCGACCCCGAAAATTCGCCCGGCCGGGATTGACCAGCTTCTCATGAACCCAGTGCGGCCTAGTCCGCTAACGCTATTCTATATATTTAGACGACCTTGGTGAGCCAAGAGTTGCGGGCAAAGGCACTCCAAGGTCATGGGCTCGCCTGCGACAGACGGATAAGAAAGCATTTATGAGAGTTATCGCTGGGAAATTCCGCAGCCGTCCGCTGAGCTCGTTGCGCGGTTTGGACTTGCGCCCGACCGCGGACCGCTTGCGCGAAACCCTGTTCAACGTGCTCTCCCCGGGGAATCCCGCAGCTCTCGAAGGGAAAGTCTGGCTGGATGTCTGCGCCGGCACCGGAGCCGTCGGCATTGAGGCCCTGAGCCGGGGGGCGGCCCAGGTCTACTTTGTGGAATCCTCGGCCCCGGCCGCCCACCTGATCCACCGCAATCTGCGATCGCTGGGATTGGAGACCGGCTTCGCGGTCCTCAAAGAGGACGCAGTGCGCGCCTTGCGGAAGTTGGAGGAAAAAAATGTCTCTGCCGACTTCATCTTTCTCGATCCTCCCTACCAACAGGAGAAGATCTACCATCAAGTGCTTCTGCTCCTCAGCCAGTCTTGCCTGGTCAAACCGGACACGGCTGTCGTCGCGGAACACGACAAGCGATTTGATCCGGGTGAGGAGTTCCCTCCCTTACGCCGGTATCGCCTGCTCCGACAGGGAGATGCAGCCGTGAGCTTTTACCGCTCACAGGGACCAGGAAAGCCGGACCGCCTTTAAACCTGGCCACACCCCCGTGATTGGACCAACTCGCTGAATCGCTTGCGCTTAATCGAGGCACCGCGCAGAACATGGATTTTTGGTTACGAAAGTTTGCTCGCCCGAAACGCAAGTTATTGTATTAGAACAGCTTAACCTGTTATCAATGATCCCAGACCCCGTACTGAATCTGGGACAGGAACCGAGGAGGGGCGTGAATAGCGGCTCTCAGTTGTGGAGAGAACTGGGCATAGGCGCCAAGGTTTTTATCAGCCTGATGGTGCTTGCCGGGACCTGCGTATTGGGCTACGGGGCGCTCCATCCCAGCAGCCGCAACATCGCCCAGTTCATCTGCTACCTGCTGATCGCAATTCTGGCCGCCCGGTTGAAGGTCCGGCTGCCCGGAATCACCGGCACCATGTCGGTGAACTTTCTGTTCATCCTGTTGGGAATCCTGGAATTGGGCTTCACCGAGACTCTAATCTTGGGCACGGCCGCATTGCTGGTCCAGTGTTTCTACCGTGATCGTCCCAGCCCGCTGCAGGTCACGTTTAATCTGTCTGCCAGCGCAGTCGCGATCTTCGTGGCCGATAACGTGTATCACTGGGCAATCCTCGGAGCCCATTTGAGAAGCCAGCCGCTGCTGTTGGGACTGGCCGCGATCACCTACTTTGCTGCCAATACCGGATCGATCGCCGCAGTCATCGCGCTGACCGAGGAAAAGTCGATCCGCAAGATCTGGGTGGAATGCTATTTCTGGTCGTTCCCCTATTACCTCGTGGGCGCTGCCTTCGCCGGGATGATCGGCTGGTTCAACCGCGAGTTCGGGTGGGAAACCTCCCTGCTGATCGTACCCATCATCTACCTGATCTACCGGTCTTACCGTCTCTATCTGGGCAAGCTGGAAGACGAAAAACGGCACGTCGAGGAGATGGCCAACCTGCACTTGCGCACCATTGAAGCGCTGGCGCTGGCCATCGAAGCCAAGGACCATACCACCCACGACCACCTGCAGCGGGTTCGGGTCTACGCCATTGAGGTCGCCAAGGAGCTCGGCATCACCGCGGGCGAGATGGAAGCGCTGCACGCGGCTGCGCTTTTGCACGACATCGGCAAACTCGCCGTGCCCGAGCACATTATCTCGAAGCCGGGCAGGCTCACCCCTGAGGAATTCGAGAAAATGAAGATCCATCCTCTGGTGGGCGCGGAGATTCTGGAGCGCGTGCGTTTCCCCTACCCCGTCGTCCCCATTGTGCGGGCGCACCACGAGAAATGGGACGGGTCGGGATATCCCTTTGGGTTGAAGGGGGAGGAGATTCCAGTGGGGGCGCGCATCCTGTCTTCCGTGGATTTCCTCGACGCCATGGCTTCGGATCGCCAGTACCGGCGGGCGTTGCCGCTGGAAGAGGTCATGCTGCGGCTCTCCGCGGAATCGGGAAAATCGTTCGACCCGAAAGTGGTCAAGATCCTGGAGAAGCGCTACCGCCAGTTGGAGAAGCTGGTCGAGGCCAAGTTCGGAGCCAAACACGCGGATGTGAAGCCGCCCACCGAACTGAAGGTGGAAACGGACGCCGCGCCGGCCGCCGGCTTCGAAGACATAACGGTCAAGGACGCTCCCGGCCAGGAAGCGACTTTCCTGTCATCGATCGCGGCGGCACGGCAAGAGGCGCAAACCTTATTCGAACTCAGCCAGGATTTGGGCGCTTCCCTCAGCCTGGGCGAGACCCTGTCTGTATTTTCGGTGAAGCTGCGACGGCTGGTGCCTTACGACGCCATCGCCATCTATGTGAAGCGGGGGCAGGAATTGATCCCGGAGCTGGTCAGCGGGGACAACCATCGTCTGTTCGCCTCGCTGCGTATTCCTCTGGGTCACGGCCTCTCCGGCTGGGTGGCACAGAACCGGAAGCCCATCATCAACGGCAACCCTTCGGTCGAGCCCGGCTACCTGAACGATCCCACCAAGTTCAGCACTCTGCGCTCGGCCCTGGCTATTCCTCTGGAAGGACTTGCGGGCGTAGTCGGCGTGCTCGCCCTCTATCATGCGGAAACCGACGCCTTCACCTCCGACCACCTGCGAATTCTGCTGGCCATCAGCTCGAAAATGGCGCTGGCGATCGAAAATGCTCTGAAGTATGAGCAGGCCGAGACCTCGGCCGTCACCGACTATCTCACCGGGTTGCCCAACGCGCGGTCTCTGTTTCTGCAATTGGATCGCGAACTGGCGCGTTGCAAGCGCGATAACACCTCGCTGGTGGTGATGGTCAGCGACATGGACGGTTTCAAACAGATCAATGACCGCTTCGGCCACCTGGAAGGCAACCGCGTATTGCGGCTGTTTGCGCAAGCCTTGAAAGACAGTTGCCGCGAATACGACTACGTGGCGCGAATGGGTGGCGACGAATTCGTGGTGGTGGCTCCCGGCCTGACCCCGGAAGCGGCTGCCAAGAAAGCCGAGAGCCTGCGCGAACTGGCTCGCCATGCCGGCCAGGAAGTATGCAGCGAAGACCTGCTCTCGCTCAGCGTGGGCCAGTCCTTGTATCCCGAAGATGGGAAGGATGCGGAGTCATTGCTGGCGGAAGCCGACCGCCGCATGTACATCGAAAAGCAAAAGCAGCCATCCCGCAAGAACCGCCGGCTGTATCCGCGAATGAAATGCCGGGTCACGATCGAATTGCGGCCGCACGAAGGCGAAGTGCCGGTCCTGGGCAATCTGGTGGACGTCAGCCTGGGTGGCTGCTATGTGGAAACCAGCGCGCTCATGCCCGCCGGCTCGAAGCTGAATGTTATTTTCTCGATTGATGATGGCCGGCTGCAGGCCCCGGGCAGCGTAGTGCGCATCGATCCCGGTACCGGCATCGCCATCCAGTTCAATGACATGAACCGCGAAGACCGGGATAAGATGCACCGCGTCCTCGAATTCGTGCACAACAGCACCATGTACTACGACAACCGGTACTTCTCCAAGCTGCTGAACCACTGATCGGAACTGCTTTGCAGGTTTGCCCAGCCGGTTCGCTCACGCCAGGAACGTCAAGCCCACCAGCGACACGAACGGGAGTGCCCGAGGTTGAAGACTTTGGGTGCTACTGAAGAGGTTTGCTTACCTTCTGCCCGGGTGAAATTCCCCACGATCCGAGAATCGGCGATACGGCCACTCCTCGCTTTTGCCTGGAGTCGCCGTTACGGGGGGAGCGGCCGCGGCATTCGTTTCCGGACCCCAATCGCTGGGCGCGGGATGAATGCCCCAGATATTCCCGGGCGCGTCCAGGGCCAAGCCAACCACCCAATACGCGCTTCCTTTCCCCAGCGGCACACAATTGGCGACACGGGCCATCGCGATTTTTCCAGTAGGAAGCTCGTCGAGGCAGACTTCCAGCCCCGGTTCCAGCGGCCGCGAGAGCCGGACACCGCAGCCCATCGTATTCACGACCAGGGTATAGGCGGTCTCGGAAAAGGGCGCATGCGCCTCCATGCTGGTAACCCTGAGAGGAATCTGCGTTCGGATTCGGGTGACGCGCGTTGGGGCAGCGGTCGAGTTTTCGGTTGAGCTCATGGCGAAAGGAGTGCTTTGATTTTACGGGGAGACGGGAAGGTGGTCGCGCTTTCCTGGCAAAAAGGGGAAACCAAAGTAACAACAGCAGCACACCATTCTCATTTGCCGCTTTGCCGGGCCTTGGACGACCGGCGGGCGCGACGCATTCCGGCTTGCAGTCCTCGACGCACAATTTGTTTGTATCCGGATTTGTCCATGCCGGCCAGGGCGGCGGCAGCTATGCCGCCCGGTGTGGCTGCTTCGCGCAGCAAGTCGTCGAGCGTGACCTTGCCCTCACGCCATGCCAGAATTCCGTCCGCCAGGGCGTGCGCGGCAGCCGTCAAAGCAGTTTTGCGATCCAATCCTAGTTTCTGGGCCGCTCCGGCGAGCGCAGCCAGCGCGTGATAGCCATGACTGGAGGAGTAAGTCACCGTGAACGCGTCGAACTTGCTTTCCGGGACCTCGAGGACCGTTCCCACTCTGGAAAAGAAACTCCGTACCTCGCGGCGCGCCGCAGAGGGAAAATTACGGTCGAAGGTTAATGCCGTTAAGCCCCGACCGAAGCGTGCGACCGGGCTGGGCATCGCGCGCGCCCACCACAAGGGAGGAGGGGCCCACCGGCGCAGCTTTGCGAGTGGAATACCGGCCGCCAGACTGACGGCGAGCACGGTGTGATCTCCCGTCATCTGTTGCAGCACCTCGCGAACTGAATCTGGCCGCACCGCTATAACCAGGAGGCGCGCCTGCTCCAGGGCACGAGATAGACTCGGCTCGACCGCCACACCATATTGGCGCAGCCGGCGAAGCTTGGCCGCATGGCGATCGTGCACGATGATGGGCTTGTTGTATCCCGACAGATGTAACCCAGCCAGCAGTGCGCCCGTAATGCGCCCGCCTCCGAGAAAGACGACAGCGTTCGCGGGAGCGGCTTGCGGGCGGGCGGCTTTCACGGGATTTTCCTGCCCGGAGCTTTCATACGAGACCGGCACAGGCCTGGTCCGCAGCCTCGATCAGGGCCTCCACATCTTTCCCGGTGTGCGCGGTGGAGATGATCCAGTGGAGACCGTTGGAGGGAGTCATATAGATGCCGCGGTCGAGCAAGCCCTGAACGAAACGGGAGTAGCGTTGAGTATCGACGTGCTTGCAGTAGTCGCGATAATCGTGGATAACATCGCGCTCGGTGAAATAAATCTGGAACATGGGCCCAAATCCCTGCACGATGGCTTTCATCTGGCGTCGGCGAAACACTTGGCGCAGGCCGGAAATGGCCGCGTCGCCCATGCCGTGCAATTTCTGATACACGCCCGACGCAGCCAGCAAATCGAGGTTGGCGGCAACAACTTTCATGGTCAGCCGGTGTCCATTGAAGGTGCCATAGTGCAGCACCATGTTGTCGCTCCAGCGCATGCGATCCAGGATGGAGCGCGGCCCCGCCACTGCGCCCACCGGAAATCCAGCTCCCAATGCCTTGCCGAACGTGCTGATGTCGGGCCGGATTCCATAGTATTCCTGACAGCCGCCGGTCGCGTAGCGGAAGCCAGTCACAACTTCGTCCAGAATGAGAAGCACTCCGTAGTCCTGCGTGAGTTCCCGCAGCCGCTGCAGGTATCCGTCGCGCGGCAGGATGCAACCCATGTTGGCCATGATGGGCTCGGAGATCACGGCGGCCAGTTCCCGGCCGTGCTGCTTCATGACACTCTCGAGGACAGCGATGTCGTTCCAGGGCGCCAGCAGCACATCGTCGAACGTTGCCGCCGGAATTCCCTGGGAATCGGGGATGCGCGCGGGATTCCCGGGCGGGCCCAGTTGTTCCGGCCGATGACTGTGCGCGTTCAGCAGATAGGGATCGTACCAGCCGTGATAGTGGCCCTCGAACTTGAGGAACCTGGTCCGGCCAGTGTGAGCGCGGGCCAGGCGCAGCGCCAGCATCGTAGCTTCGCTTCCGGTGTTGGTGAAGCGAACCACCTCGGCTGACGGAACCATGCCGCGCAAACGTTCCGCTGCCTCCACTTCCGCGGAAGTGGCGGCTGCGAAGTGCGATCCCTCGGCGATCGCTTGCGAAACAACTTCCACCAGCCTGGGATGCGCGTGCCCCTGAATGAGCGCGCCGAACGACATCATGAAATCGACATATTCGTTGTCGTCGGCGTCCCACACGCGCGAGCCCCGGCCGCGCTCCAGGAACACCGGGCCGGGTGTGTAGACGGCGGCGCCGCGCGAAGGCGAATTTACGCCTTCGACCAGAGATTGCTGGGCTCGTTCGAACCATTGCTGCGAGTTTTTGCGGGTTGCCATGAAGTACCACGTAGGCCCGGACGCCCCCACATGAGTCGGGACGCTAGTCTGCCGTACCGCCGCCGTCCACAACCAAGGTCGCACCGGTCATGAACGAAGAATCGTCGGAGGCCAGAAACAGCGCCGCTTTCGCGATCTCCTCCGCGGTGCCGATCCGTCCCAGAGGACGATTGCTGCAACCCGCCAGATACTCCTCCCATTTCTGGCCGCGCATGCGCGCATCTTCCGGCAGCATGGGCGTGTCCACATCTCCCGGACAAATGCAGTTGACCCGGATGCCCTGCCGCCCGTGATCGATAGCCATGGCCTTGGTCAGCAGCACGACGCCGCCTTTGGACGCGCAGTAGGCCACGGCCGCGTCGCCGCCGACAATCCCCCAGCCGGAGCTGTTGTTGATGATCACGCCGCTGCCCCGCTTGATCATGCCCGGCAAGGCAAATTTGGACATCAGGAAAGTGCCCTTCAGGTTGACGTCAATTTGCAGGTCCCACTCTTCTTCGCTGCACTGGAGCGTGGTGTGGGGATAGAAAACGCCGGCATTGTTAAACAGGATATCGAGCCGTCCGAAGGAGTTTAAGGTTTCGTCGACCGCGCGTTGGCATTCGCTGGCCTTGCGGACGTCAGTCCGCAGGAAGATGGCCTGGCCTCCCATTTCGAGAATCCGCGCGGTGACGGCGTGGCCTCGCGTCTCATTGCGGCCGGTAATGGCAATCCTGGCGCCTTCTTTGGCGAACAGGATGGCAGTGGCTTCACCGATACCGGATGTCCCGCCGGTGATGAGAGCGACCTTATCTTGCAAGCGCATTCGAAGCTCCGCTGGGCAGACGAGGACGTCTGCCCCTACGCATGCCGTGGCGCTACCCCGCCAGGCCGCCGCCATCCACTACCAGCGCGGTTCCGGTCACGAACGACGCGGCATCGCTGGCCAGGTACAGTGCGGCTTGCGCGATCTCCTCCGGTTTGCCGACTCGCCCCAGCGGCCGCTTTTTAGCTTCTGCCAGGATTTTATCGTCGGGTTCTCCCAGTTGCCGCGCCTCGTGGCGCAGCATGGCAGTGTCGGTGTCGCCCGGGCAGATGCAGTTTACGCGAATCCTTTGGGGTCCGTGATCGATCGCCATGGCTTTGGTCATCAGCACCACCGCGCCCTTGGAGGCGCAGTAAACCGCCGCTTTGGGCCCGCCCGCGAGCCCCCAGCCGGAAGCGGTGTTGACGATGGAGCCTCCGCCTGCCGCCGCCATGATCGGGATGGCCTCGCGACACATCAAAAAAATTGCTCTTACGTTTACCGCCATCACCCTGTCCCAGTCCGCTTCGCTGAGTTCGACCACCGACGCGCGCCGGATGATGCCGGCATTGTTGAACAGGATGTGAAGCCCGCCAAACTCACGGACGGTATGCTGGATGATGCGCTGACAGTCCGTGGCGCGAGTAACGTCGGCTAATTCGAAGAGGGCACGCCCGCCGTTGTTTGCGATTTCGCCGGCCACAGCATGCCCAGCTGATTCATTGATGTCGGCGAGGACAACTACGGCGCCTTCGCGGGCGAATAGCAGAGCCGCGGCTTGCCCGATGCCGGAAGCAGCGCCGGTGATGAGCGCAACTTTGCCGCGCAGTTTCACCGGCTGGCCAGCCCACCCGCCGTCTCTGCGCCGTCAATCGTGTACACCTGGCCGGTGATGTAGGCGGCGTCGTCGGACGCCAGAAACGCGAACAGCGCCGCGATCTCCTCCGGTTGGGCGTGGCGGCCCAGCGGAATCTTGCGATTCACTGCTTCCAGCATCGCATCCGTGTATTCGGCGCGCTGCATGGGGGTGAGCACATATCCCGGCGCCACCGCGCACACCCGAATCCTGGGAGCAAGTTCAAGCGCCATGGACTTGGTCAGCTCGATCACCCCCGCCTTGGTGGCGTTGTAGTCCGCATAGTAGGGCTGACCGACCAGCCCGTTCGTGGACGCGGTCTGCAAAATCACCCCACTGCCTCGAGCCCACATGTGCCGGGCCGCGGTCTGGGCGACATAAAACACGCCGGTAAGGTTCACCGCAACGATCTTGTCCCATTCTTCTGGAGTAATTTCCAGAAAGTTGTGGCGAATGCTGATGCCGGCATTGTTGACCAACACATCCACGCCACCCATCAGGCGGACGGCTTCGGCGAAGGCGGCTTCCACCTGTTTCAGGTTGGAGACATCGGCATCCACCGTTCCCGCCAATTTCGGTAGTTGCGACTCAATCTGCTTCCGGCCCTTGGCGTCGCGGTCGAGCACCACCACGGCCGACCCCTCCTCTAGAAAGCGGGCGGCAGTGGCGGCGCCGATTCCGCTGGCGCCTCCCGTGATCAGGACACGTTTGCCGGTGAGTCCTCGCATCGGTCTCCTTGGGTGACTGCGCTTCAGGATAAAGCAGCGTGCTGGCGGATGACAATGCAGGATCGAACCATAGACCACAAAGGACACGAAGGTGCACGAAGGATTCCAAGACAAAGATTTCCTTCGTGGAACTTCGTGTCCTTTTGTGGTTTAAGGTTCTAGGCCTTGCCGCCGAACAGGAATACCAGTTCGATCACCAGGATGATGACCACCATGAGTTCGAGCACGAAGGCCCGGCTCTGATTGAACTGGTCCACCATGAAGCGGTAAAGATCCTCGGCGGTTTGCAGTTTCTGCGTGACCAGGTCTTTGTAATCCGGCACACCGACCTTGGCTGCGGCCAGCTTATACAGACGGGCAGAAAACATGTCGCTGAGGAACTTGATGGCGTTGTCGGCGCGTTCGGTCAGCTCATTCACGTCGAGCAGGACGGTATGCAGATTGGTGGCGGCCCGGGCCAGGCGCCAGCGGGCCAGCATGCCGGTGCCTTTGTCGAGGCCGGCGTACACGCTCCCGAGTTCGCGGGTCAGAAGTTCGTCGTAGTGGCGAAACTCCAGCAACTGCGAGTTGGCGTATTCCAGCAACTGGATGGCGGTCTCGGCGCCGGCCTCGCTGTCGTACAGGAAAGCGGCGTTCCAGCCGATCACGGCCAGGTCATTGGGATAGTAGGAAATGCGCGACTGCAGGATCTCGTTGCGCTCGCCTTCGGAAAGCTGCGCCGTTTCTCCACGCACAATTTGCGCGATGCGCGCCCCCTGGGAAGCGCACAGCTCGGCGGCCGACGGCGAACCCGCCATCTCCCTGACGTGGAAGATGAAGTAATCCTCGCTCAACCATTCGGGATAGGGTTTGACCAATGCCGGCGCGGCCCGCTCCAATTTTTGACGCACCATGCGGGAGGCGTGCTTTTCGAAGTCCACGTCCCAAACCCACCGGCTTCCCAGCCGAACCAGGGTGTCCCAATCGCCGGAAAAAGGCAGACCATACACCACGCTGACCACGCCGTAGTCGTAATACTTGATTTGACCCTCGAGCCGCTCCCCGCTTTCGAGAACCAGCGGGTCCAGAGGTTCCAGCACCGGAGGCCGCTCATAGCGAACGTATCCGGGGGCGGGATGCTTGAAGGCAGGCTGTTCCCGGGTGCGGGCGCCAATGATCTGACGGAGCCGGTCGAGCTGGATTTCCTCGCATACGTCAAACTGGATGAGGACCAGCACCGATCCGCGAAGCGCCTGTTCGGTAAAAGCACCCGTTTCGAGGGCGGATTCGGGCAGGGTAAGAATTTCGGACTCAGTAGCCATAGGAACCTGCTTGCCCAGCACGTTATGAAGGCACCAACTGCCGGACTGTGAGGATAGTTATATTGTCCCAGAATTCCGGGGACTTGGGGAGAACACGGGAGTAAACATGTAATCCATTGATTAAAAACGAGTTAATGCAGTTATTCTAGCTTTCCTTCCGCAGCGAGCACAGCAGCGCGGCCCCCGCCACAACCGCCGCCACACCCAATCCCGCCCGCTTCATGGACCGGTCGAGATCAGCCTTTCTTCTGTCGGCCTGACGTTTTTCGGCGTAGCTGTCGCCCGGCGCAGTTTGCCCTTGCAGCGCCATGGCCATGACCTCCGCCAGATGCAGCGCCTGGCGGTCGGTGCATTGGGCGATTTGCTCCCTGCAACTGAAGCCGTCGGCAATGATCATGCAATCGGCCGGAGCCTCGCGTACAGCGGGCAGGAGTTCCAGTTCACCGACTGCCACGGAAACATCGTACTTGTCGTGCTCGAAGCCGAACGAGCCCGCCATCCCGCAACAACCCGGAGCCGGAGCGCTCCAGTCGAGGCCCAGTTTTCCCAGAATCGCCTCCTCGTCGGTCATCTTCATGACCGACTTCTGATGGCAATGGCCATGGACCAGAGCCTTGCCGGAGAGTTTGGGAAACTGGAAATGGGGCGCTTTTTCCTGCAGGAATTCGCTCAGCAGAAACGTCTGTTGTGATAGCTGGCGCGCTCGCAGGTCGCCGGGAAAGAGGTTGAGCAGTTCATCGCGAAACACAGCCGCGCAGCTCGGTTCCAGTACCACGATTGGAACCGACCCTTCGATTTCGGGCGCCAGTACATCTAACGTCTTGAGCAGCAAGCGCTTGGCTCGGTCCAGCATCCCGAAATCGTAGAGCGGGCGGCCACAGCAGAGAATCGACTCCGGAATCACCACACGAAAACCGGCCGCCTCCAGCACCTGCACCGCCGCCCGGGAGGTTTCTGGAAGAAAATAGTTGTTGAAGGTGTCCGGCCAAAGCATGACAGGGGGTGCATCAGGATTCCGCGGCGTCCGCCTCCCGAACCAGGCGCGGAAGGTCTCCGGAGCAAAAGCCGGAATCTTTCGCTCCTGAGGCATGCCGGCAGCGAACTTGGCAATATCGCGCAAGAAGGGAAGTTGAGTAACGAGGTTCACCAGGCCGGGGGCCGAGGAAGCCACGCGAGCCCAGATGTCGATATGGGCAAAGGCGTATGCGCTGCGCGGGCGAAGACGCCCTTCGTAATAGTGCGAGAGAAATTCCGCCTTATAGGTGGCAAGGTCCACGCCTACCGGACAATCGCTCTTGCACCCTTTGCAGGAGAGGCACAGGTCGAGCGAGTGCTTCACATTCTCATCCTGCCAGCCATCCTGGATCACGTCGCCTTGAGCCATCTCCCAGAGGAGATGAGCGCGGCCACGGGTGGAGTGCTCCTCCTCGCGGGTCACTCGAAAGCTGGGGCACATCACGCCGCCTTCGTCGCGACGGCATTTCCCGACTCCGACGCAGCGCAGGGTGGCGCGCGCCAGGCTGCCTTCGTCATGGGGAAATTGAAAGTGCGTGTCCGGCTGCCATGGCCGGTAACCCGCGCCCAGCCGCAGGTTCTCGTCCAGACGATAAGGCTCGATGAGCTTTCCGGGATTCATCTTCCAGCCCGGATCCCAGATGGCCTTGAACTCGCGGAAGGCCTGGATCAGCTCCGAACCGAACATTCTCGGCAACAACTCGGCCCGCGCCTGGCCGTCGCCGTGTTCGCCGGAGATGGATCCGCCATAACTGACTACCAGGTCCGTGGCCTCTTCCATGAATTTGCGGAATTTGGCGATGCCCGGCTTGGTTTCCAGATCGAAGTTCATGCGGTTGTGCACGCACCCGTGGCCAAAGTGGCCATAGAGCGTGCCGCGGTAGCCATACCCGTTCATCAGCTTGCGCAGGTCGCGTAGGTAGCTGCCCAGCTTCTCGGGAGCCACGGCAGAGTCTTCCCAACCCTCCCAGCTTAGCGGCTCACCGGGCACGTAGGAGATCACTCCCAGGCTGGACTCTCGCACTTCCCACGCCCGCCTCACCTGCTCCCGGACTCTGAGCAGGCGCATCTGGGGCGGGTTCGAACTCCGGCTAAGCGATTCCATCAGTCCGGCGGCCTGGGCTTCGGCCTCAGCCGGAGTAGCCGCTCCGAACTCTACAAACAGCCAGCCGCCGCCCGCGGGCAGCAGCGCCAATCCTTCGGAGTTGATCCCCTTTCGCCGGGTGTACTCGACCAACAGATCGTCAACGCCCTCGAGCCCAATAGGTTTGTGAGCCATGACCTCGGGCACGTGGTCAGCGCATTGGTAGATATCGGAATAGGCAATCAGGAGCAGAACTCGCGCCGGCGGACTCTCCACTAGACGGCAAGTGGCTTCGAGCGTGGTAACGCAGGTGCCTTCGGTCCCGACTACTGCGCGGGCCACATGGAAACCGTTTTCCGGCAGCAGGTAGTTGAGGTTGTATCCCGAGACTCTGCGGGGAATGTTGGGGAAGCGCTGGCGGACAAGATCAGAATATTTGTCCCGCAACCCTTTCAGCCCAGTATAGATTTTTCCCCGCTGTCCACCACCACGAATGATCCGCTCCAGTTCTGCTTCGCTGGTCAGTCCCACGGTCATCCTCAGGCCGTCGTAGGTAAGGACGTCCAGCGCTTCTAGGTTGTCGTCGGTCTTGCCCGCCATTACGGAATGCACGCCGCAGGAGTTGTTGCCGATCATTCCTCCCAGAGTGCAGCGGTCATGCGTGGCCGGATCCGGCCCAAAGGTCAGATGATGCTTCTCGGCGGCGTTGCGCAGATGGTCCAGCACCACGCCAGGCTGAACCCGGGCCAGACGGCGCGCCGGATCGATCTCGATGATGTTCGCCATGTGCCGGGAAAAATCCAGCACCACCGCGACATTGCAGCACTGTCCGGCCAGCGAAGTCCCGCCACCGCGGCATAACAGGGGAGCCCCATGCTCGCGTGCCAGCGCGACCGCGGCGATGACGTCGTCGGCATCGCGCGGCAGGACCACGCCAATGGGAACCTGGCGATAGTTGGACCCGTCTGTGGAATAGAGCGCGCGGCTGGCGTTATCGAAACGAACCTCACCGCGCAGGTGGCGGCGCAAAGCTGCGGCCAGCCCGGCCGAATCCACCTCAGAATTTTTGGCTGCGTTGGCGAGTTCTGCGAAAGGGTCGGACATGGGGCCGCGCTAGAGTTGTTTCCTGATTGGCATTAACAATAGCGCAACCCACCCGCCAACGTCTCAGTTCAGGGTTGCCGGACAGAGAACAATCAGCTGGAGCGAGACCAGCGCTCAGTTGTCGGAATCGCCGCCACCGCCCGGCTTGCCCGTGACCCGGGCGACATGAATCCTGGTCTTGCCATTCCTCGACTCGATGTTGATGGAGACCATGTCCTTGTTGCGATTGGAGACGATCGTATAGTGGTCTCCCTCCGACGAAACGAGCTTGGCGTCGGGAAATTTCGATTTGTAGAAATCGGCCACGGTGGCAGCGGGATCGCTGCTCTCGAACTCCGCACTGGCGCTGTGCATGCCCCCGAAGTTCACGTTGGCCGAAGTTCCCTTAACGATTTCCGCCCCCGGATACAGGTCGATTCCGATATTGCGGGCCGCTTCGCTGGGATCGGTCGTGGTATTTACCGTACCGAATGGCGTCTCCACGCGCACGTTGCCATCGCGAGTGTTAACCCGGGAGTGGCGGGCAATCCGCCAGGCGATGAACCCGGCACTGGCCAGGCCCAGGATGCCCAGCCCCACGATCAGGGCCACCACGATCAGGATGATCTTGAGTCCGCTGCCGCTCTGGGGAGCCGCTCCGCCCGTGGCCACGGGAACCCCAGCCGAAGACGCGGTTGCGGGTTGGGTGGTGCCGCACTTGGTGCAGAACTTGGCTCCGCTCGCCAGAGTCGCGCCACAGGAATTGCAGAACGCCATGGTTCACCTCGCGTTCATTCTAGTTTGCGGCAGCGGCGGAGTCTATCGCAGGTGTACCGTGCCCGCCGGATGAGATCAAAGCAGCCGGGTGGTGTAATCGGCCAGGCTTAATCCCAGCAAAATCATGAGGAAGAAAACCGCCGCCACCAGCACCACTTTGGTGAGTTTCTCGCTGGCATACTTCACATGCATGAAAATCAACGCCACCAGCAGCGCCTTGCAGGTGGCAATGACCAGGGCCACGATGGTGTTGAAAGGACCCAGATCAATGAAGGCGACCCCCGCGGTCACGCCCGTCAGAACCAGCAGCGCCAGCCAGACCGCAATATTAGTTTTAAGCGGCACAATGTGTTCAGACATATCGATACCCAGCCTTCATTTCTTGCGGTCGATAAGGTACAACAACGGAAACAGATAGATCCAGACAATATCCACGAAGTGCCAGTACAGGCCGGAGTTTTCCAGCGGCGTGTGATATTCGGGAGTGTACCGCCCTTTCCACGCGTGATAAAGCAGATAGCTGAAAATCCCCACGCCAATCACCATGTGCAGGGCGTGCATGCCGGTCATCGCAAAATATAACGAAAAAAAGATCTGCGCGTGCTGCTGGTCCACGGGCTGGCCAGGATGTTGCGGAATCGAGCCCTCAAAATGAAATCCGGGGCCAGGGATGTGGTGCTCCTTGAACTTGCTGGTCCACTCGACTCCTTTGACTCCCAGAAAGGCCAGGCCGAGCACCAGAGTAAGAGCCAGATAAACCACCTGTTCCTGCCTCTTCCCCAACTGGGCGGCGCGCACCGCGAGCACCACCGTCAAGCTGCTGCAGATCAGCACGGCTGTGTTGACCGTGCCCAGGGTGATGTCCAACGATTTGCTGGCGGCGGCAAAGTCGGCAAAGTACCAGTAGCGATAGATGAGATAGGCGCAGAACATGCCGCCGAAGAACATGATCTCTGTCGCCAGAAACAACCACATGCCCAGCGACGAGGCCTGGCGCTGCTGCTCCATGTCAGCGAAATGGTGCTGAAGCTCGGAACTGTGCTGTTCGAGGGCCATGGGACTATCCGCCAACACGCACCTCCTCGGGAGCGGGGATGTGCTCGTAGTCGTAGGCTTCAAAATCGACGACCGGGGTACGCTCGAAATTGAAAGTCGGCGGCGGCGACGAGGTCTTCCACTCCAGCCCGGCCGCGCCCCAGGGATTCGCAGGGGCAACTTTGCCGTAACGCATCGACCACAGGAAATAGACCATGGGCAGCAGGTAACCGACCGCCAGGATGGTCGAACCCGCAGTCGAAAGCACGTTCAGTACCTGGAACTCCGGAGGATACTGCCAGTAACGCCGCGGCATGCCGAGATAGCCCAGGACGAACTGCGGGAAGAACGTCAGGTTGAAGCCGATGAACACAATCAAAGCCGCCAGCCGGCCCCAGCCTTCGGGATACATGCGGCCGGAAATCTTTGGCCACCAGAAATGCATGCCGCCGAGATAACCCATGACCGCGCCGCCCACCATGATGTAGTGGAAGTGCGCGATCACGAAATAGGTGTCGGTCACGTGGACATCGATCCCCAGCGCCGCCAGGAATAATCCAGTCAGACCTCCCATGGTGAACAGGCCGATAAAACCGAACGCATACAGCATGGGCGTGGAAAATGTGATCGATCCCTTGTACAGGGTTGCGGTCCAGTTGAAGACCTTGATGGCCGAAGGCACCGCGACTAGATAGCTGAGCATGGAAAAAATCAGCGCGGAGTAGAGCGAAATGCCGGCCACAAACATGTGGTGCGCCCAGACCAGAAAGCCGAAAACCGCAATCGCGATGCTCGACATGGCGACGAATTGATAACCAAAGATCCGTTTACGCGAGAAGCAGGGCACGATCTCGGTCACCACGCCCATCGAAGGCAGAATCATGATGTAAACCGCGGGATGGGAATAAAACCAGAACAAATGCTGAAACAACAAAGGATCGCCGCCCCGTGTGGGATCAAAAATACCGAGGTGGAGCGCGCGTTCCAGCACCACCAATACCAGGGTCACCGCGATCACCGGCGTTCCCAGCAACTGGATGATGCTGGTGGCGTAGTGCGCCCAGATGAACAGCGGCAGGCGGTTCCAGGTCATGCCGGGGGCGCGCATGCGGTGGATGGTCACCACGAAATTCAGCCCGGTCAATATGGAAGAGAAGCCGGAGACAAAGATAGCCAGGCCGGCCTCAATCACTTTGGTATTACTGAACGCCGTGCTGAAGGGCGTGTAGAAGGTCCAGCCCGTG
>DASZHW010000029.1:0-2298 GCA_035937515.1 Terriglobales bacterium
GGTCATGCAGGAGTCAATGCAGGCGGCCTTGACGTGGGTGCGCTCCAATGCGACCCAACTTGGGATTGAGGAGAATTTCTTTGCCGAGCATGACATCCACATTCACGTGCCGGCGGGCGCTATCCCTAAGGACGGTCCATCTGCGGGAGTGACCATGGCAACGGCACTGGTTTCATTGCTTACGGGCCGGCCCGTACGTCCGTTGACTGCGATGACCGGAGAGATCACCCTGAGCGGCAACGTCCTGCCCATCGGCGGTGTCAAGGAGAAGGTCCTTGCCGCCAAGCGCGCTGGCGTGCGTGATGTAATTCTTCCGGCAGAGAACAAGATGAACGTGGACGAGGACCTCACGCCCGAGCAGCTCGAACATCTGAACATTCACTACGTCAAGACGATTGGTGAAGTCCTGGATCTGGCCCTGCCGTCCACTCCCGGAGAAGAAAGACGCGATGAGGTGGAGCGAGAGAAATTTCTCGCAGAGCAGGCAGTCACATAATCAGCCCCCGCTGTCGCCACGACGTTAACTTGCCAGCTTCCCCATAAGGAGCTGGCAATTTCTTTTGGGCTAAAGTCTTACACTACGGAGCTTAGGGGTATGGAACTTTCGAGCTGGAGCGGTGTTTAAAGACAATGAGCAGTTGTCGGTGCGTTTGCCGTGCTAAGGAAGGCGAAAGGAAAGCCAATGAAGACACATAAGATCCTGGCGGTTGCGACCTTGCTGGCGGGACTCTTGCTGATGTTGCAATCGCCACTCATGCTCGTGGCGCAAGATCAAGATCAAGAACAGGGTCAGGATCCGCCGAGCCGGGTGGCGCGCCTCAATTTCTCGGATGGCTCAGTTTCGTTTCAGCCCGGGGGCGAAGGCGACTGGGTGCAGGCCGTTCCCAACCGACCGCTCACCACGGGGGACAATTTGTGGGCCGACAAAGACTCGCGAGCGGAGTTGCATGTAGGCTCGACCGCGATCCGTATCGATTCGGAAACCAGCATTACGTTTCTCGATCTTGATGACCACACTCTGCAATTGAAGTTGTCGCAGGGTTCGGTCATTGTGCGACTGCGCCACCTTGATGATGGGGACGTCGTTGAAGTAGATACGCCGAACCTGGCATTTTCTCTGCAACAGGCGGGCGAGTATCGGGTTGACGTGAACGCCGATGGCACCGAGACCGATACGCGAGTCTGGCACGGTCGAGGCGAAGTGACGGGCGGAGGCGCCACTTACACCGTGGTTGCCGGCCAGAACGCGCGTTTCACAGGGACCGATCAGCTTGATCATCAAATCGAGCAGATTCCCCGCTCCGATGATTTCGACAATTTCGCTTTCGCGCGCGATCAACGTGAAGACCACTCCGAGTCCGCCAATTACATCTCGCCCGAGGTGACCGGTTACGAGGATCTCGACGACCATGGCCACTGGCATTACGTTGCGGATTACGGTCCGGTCTGGACCCCGACGGCTGTAGCTGTCGGATGGGCTCCATACCGTTATGGGCATTGGGTGTGGGTCGAACCCTGGGGCTGGACATGGGTGGAGGATGAGCCTTGGGGCTTTGCTCCATTCCACTACGGACGCTGGGCCTTCGTCCAAAGCTCATGGTGCTGGGTTCCTGGCCCGGTCGTCGTGCGGCCGGTCTATGCACCGGCTCTTGTGGCATTTGTCGGCGGCGGTGCGCTCGTGGTCGGCGGTGGCGTAGGTGTGGGTTGGTTCCCGCTGGGTCCTCGCGAAGTCTTCGTACCTTGGTATCGCGGCAGCCGCAACTATGTGACTAATGTGAATGTGACCAACACACGCGTGAACGTTACGCAGGTCACCAACGTGTACAACAACTACACCGTCAATAAAGTCACGAACATCACCTACGTTAACCAGCACGTGTCAAACAGCGTAACGGTGGTTTCACATGACACATTTGTAAACGCTCGTCCTGTAGCCAGAAATATTGCTCACGTGGATGAAAGGCAACTCGCCGCAGCTCCGGTTACTCATGAAGTTCAGGCGCAGCCGGTCAGAGCTAGTGTATTGGGCGCCGGGGGACCAGCGAGGGTCAAGCCCGCCGCGGCGGTAGTAAATCGGCAAGTGGTCGCCACCAGAATGCCGACGCCACCGAGAGAGCCGTTCGAGCAGCGGCAGGCGAAAGTGAACGTACGTACAGAAACACCGGGCCAGCCGCAGCCGGCGGTTCGTGGACAGAATGAAGCGGCTCGACCGCAGGCGCAAGCTCCACCCGGCCGACCTGAAGCCGGAACTGGAACACCGCGTCCGGAAGCGTCACGACCGGTTCCGCGTCCGCCAGC
>DASZHW010000030.1:0-1833 GCA_035937515.1 Terriglobales bacterium
GGCGAGGAGATTTTTGTCGGCATTGACGCCGATACGGTGGTGGCTCACGATGCCATCACCCGCCTCGTTCCTCATTTTCTGAACCCCAAGATGGGCGCAATCGCAGGCAATGCCAAAGTCGGCAACCGCATTAACCTCTGGACCCGCTGGCAGGCACTGGAATACATCACCAGTCAGAACTTCGAGCGCCGCGCTCTGAACACCATGGGTGCCGTCAGCGTCGTCCCCGGTGCGATCGGCGCCTGGCGAGTCTCGGCGGTGCGTGAAGCTGGCGGATTCCACACTGACACCGTGGCCGAGGACGCTGATCTCACCATGGCGCTGCTGCAGCTCGGATATCGGGTCGAATACGAAGATCTGGCCCTGGCTTATACCGAAGCCCCGGTCAATGCTCGCGGCTTGATGCGCCAGCGCTTTCGCTGGTCCTTTGGCATACTGCAATCGGTTTGGAAGCACCGCGCCGCGTTTGCCCGCGAAGGCGTGCTGGGCTGGATTGCGTTGCCCAACATTGCTATTTTCCAGGTCCTGTTGCCCCTGGTCTCGCCTTTTATCGACATCATGTTCTGTGTCGGCACGGTTTGGTATTTCATCCAGAAATCCTTCCACCCCGAGTCCACCGATCCGGGCAGCTTTCAACGCCTGATCGTTTTCTTTGTGGCTTTCCTGGTGATGGACTTCCTGGCTTCCGCGATTGCCTTTGCGCTGGAACGCCGCCGTCCGGAAGCGCCGGAAGACCCGTGGCTGCTCAGCCAGGTCTGGTTGCAACGTTTCGCCTACCGGCAATTATTCTCCCTGGTGTTGCTGAAGACGCTGAAGCGCGCCGCGGAAGGCCGGCGCTTCGCCTGGGACAAGCTGGAACGGACGGCCGCGATGAGTTACCAGCCGTCAGAAAATAACGAGTCAGTGAAGGTTCCGTAGTGCCCGTAGCGCCAGCCTCCGGCCGGCCCGATGGGTGGGCGGGACGGGCAGGCGCTACATTTTCCGGTGCTACAATGAGGAGTCCTACATCGACCCACTAGCATCGAATATCTCCGAGGTGCTCTCATGGCAACCGTTGAAGCTCCGATCCACCCACAGATTCGTTTGCATGAAGGACCGTTCGTAAACGAGCCGCTCGTCGATTTCACCAAGGACGAAAATGCCCGCCGCATGCGCGCCGCGATTGAGAAGGTGCGCGGCCAGTTGAGCCGCGAGTACGACCTGGTGATCGGGGGGAAGCGGGTCAGAACCAGCGACAAGATCAAGTCCATCAATCCGGCCAAGCCTGCACAGGTCGTCGGACTGCATCAGAAGGCCGGGAAGGAGCACGTGGAGCCAGCCATGCAGGCGGCGCTGAACGCTTTTACCAGCTGGAGCCAGACCTCGTTTGAAGAGCGGGCCAGCTTGCTTTTTCATGTAGGCGATGTGTTGCGCGAGCGCAAGTTTGAATTCTGCGCCTGGCTGGTTTTTGAAGTGAGCAAGAACTGGGCGGAAGCCGATGCCGATATCGCCGAGACCATCGACTTCGCCGAATACTACGCTCGTGAAGCACTGCGCCTGTCCCGAACCGAGCTGCCGGTGCAGATGCCAGGCGAGCGCGACACACTCACCTACATTCCGCTGGGCGTGGGCGCGGTGATTCCGCCGTGGAATTTTCCCTGCGCCATCATGGCGGGCATGACGATGGCATCTATCGTCAGCGGCAACACCGTAATCCTGAAACCTTCGAGTGATGCTCCGACGATCGCAGCAAAATTCGTGGAACTGCTCGAAGAGTGCGGCATGCCGGAAGGCGTAGTGAATTTTTGTCCCGGCGCCGGCGCCAGCTTCGGCAACGCGGTGGTTGCGCATCCC
>DASZHW010000031.1:0-2336 GCA_035937515.1 Terriglobales bacterium
GGGCACCGAGGATGGCAAGCGCGTTCCAGCGTATCGCGGCGAAGAAGACGTGCCCCCGGACACGCGCACCGAAACATTCGTTGCCATGAAGTTATCGATCGATAACTGGCGCTGGGCGGACGTTCCATTCTACCTGCGCACAGGCAAGCGGATGCCCGTGCGTAATACCCACATCGTGATACAGTTTCGGCGAGCACCTTTTGTACTGTTCCGCGACACGCCGGTCGAACATCTGATGCCCAATCAACTGGTGCTTCATATTCAACCCGAGGAAGGCATCTCTCTGCAGTTCGCCGCCAAGGTGCCCGGACCAGTGATGCGCCTTGGCACGGTGGACATGAACTTCGAATATCAGGAGTACTTTGGAAAGCAGCCGAGCACAGGCTACGAACGGCTGCTGCACGACTGCATGATTGGCGATCAAACGCTGTTTCAACGCGCGGATATGGTGGAGGCGGGCTGGTCGGTGGTGAACCCGGTGCTCGATCTTTGGAAGGCGCTCCCGCCGCGCAATTTCCCCAACTACGCTTCCGGCACCTGGGGACCGAAGGAGGCCGACGAACTTCTCGAACGCGACGGCCGCCGCTGGAGGAACTTCGAAAAATGATTCTGGCCGGCGATATTGGTGGGACCAATGCCAGGCTGGCTTACTTCCAACCTCAGAATGGGCGCTTCCAGTTAGTCTCGGAACGCGTCTTTCCCAGTCGTGACCATCGGGGGCTGGGTGAAATCGTGACCCAGTTCCTGGACGAGTCGGGTACTCGGCCGGAGGCGGCATGCTTTGGAATCGCAGGCCCGGTGCGTAATGGACGCGTGGAAACTTCGAATCTTCCCTGGGTCATCGAGCAATCCGTTCTGGCCAATCAGATCCACCTGGCGGCGACCTTGCTGATCAACGACCTCGAAGCCAGCGCCTGGGGTATCGGCGCCCTCGGAATTGAGGATCTGGTCACTCTCAACCCGGGAGCGGGTTCGGTCGCGGGCAATCAGGCTGTCGTCGCGCCGGGAACCGGTTTAGGAGAGGCGGGACTTTTTTGGGATGGCAGCCGCCACCATGTTTTCGCGTGCGAAGGCGGACATACGGACTTTGCTCCGCGCGGAGAACTTCAGATCGAACTGCTGCGGTTCCTTGCGACGAAATTCGGACACGTGAGTTACGAGCGCATTCTCTCCGGGCCCGGACTGGTGAACGTATATGAGTTTCTGTGCGCCAGTGGATGCGGAAAGGATTCAGCCGAGCTTTCCGCTGCCATGAAGGCAGGCGATCCGGCAGCAGCAATTTCGCAGGCTGCGTTGACGGGAAAAGATTCGCTGGCGGGAAAAGCGCTGGACCTGTGGATTGCTGTCTATGGCGCCGAGACATCGAACCTGGGGCTGAAAATCATGTCGACCGGCGGCCTATTCTTAGCGGGAGGGATTTCACCGAAGATTCTGCCCAAGCTTAAAGGGTCTCTGTTTATGGAAGCTTTTCTCGATAAGGGCAGAATGCGCCCCCTGGTGGAAGCCATGCCCGTTCACGTAGTGACGAATGAAAAGGCGGGACTGCTTGGGGCAGCGCGCTGCGCGGCGGTCCGGGGCTTCCGAGGCTGATTTGAGCTCTTCCGCCGAGATTCGGGTTCTCACCACTCCGCAGGAATTGTTTGCCGCGGCCGCAGAAGAGGTCGTTCGGCTTACCAATCAGGCAGTTGCCGAGCATGGCCGGTTTACGATCGCTCTATCTGGTGGCTCGACGCCAAAGAGCCTGTACAATCTGCTCGCTACAAACGCCCGCACTGCCCTGCCTTGGGATCGCATGTATTTTTTCTGGAGTGATGAGCGGCACGTCCTTCCGACCGACGCTGACAGCAATTATCGGATGGCGGACGAAGCAATGCTATCGAAAGTGCCCGTGCCGCCCGGGAATGTGTTCCGATTCCCCACCGAAAATCCGGACGCCGCAACCGTTGCGAAAGAGTACGAATCCACTCTAAGAAAGTTTTTCCAACTCGAGCCAGGACAGCTTCCCAGGTTCGATCTGATTTTGCTGGGCATGGGCCCAGACGGCCACACGGCGTCGCTTTTTCCCGGAACCGCGGGCCTGCAGGAAAAATCCCGGTTGGTGATCGCGAACTGGGTGGAGAAGCTCAAGACTCACCGGCTAACACTCACCCTTCCCGTGCTCAACGCTGCTCAATCCGTGGCCTTCCTGGTCAGCGGCACAGACAAAGCACCGGTGCTGAAGGCGGTATTGGAAGAGAAGGCGCCGGGTGAACAGTATCCTGCCAAACTGGTCCAACCGACGGACGGGAAATTGATCTGGTTTCTGGATCGAGCCGCGGCTAGTGGGTTATCCCAGC
>DASZHW010000032.1:0-2612 GCA_035937515.1 Terriglobales bacterium
TGTTCGCGGTACACGGCCGCCAGGTTCACGGCAAACAGCACCACGACCATGGCGAGCACCGCTCCGAAGCTCACATAAAGTTTTCTGCCGATCGTCATGCTATTTCCTCCGCTGTCTGCCGGCGCGCCTTTGAACGCGGCGCGAACCGCTCCGGTTTCGAACTAGTTTTCAGGCTGAAACTTGAATTCCACAACTCCGCTACTCTCGGTCGGAGCGGGCTCGAATTTCCACTGCTTCACGGCTTCCATCGCTGCATTGACCAGAACCGGGTGCCCACCCAGGGGCTTCGAACTCTTCACCGTCCCGTTGGGTGCCACGGTGACGGCCAGGCGCACGGTGCCTACGATGTTCATGTGGCGCGCAAAAGCGGGATAAATGGGTGCAACCTTGGTTTTGGCCTTGCGAGACAATTCGTCCGTCTTCGCGTGCTCCTGGGCAAAGGCCTGCGACGGCCAAAGCAGCGCCGCTCCCGCCGTCACCAGCCAAAATGCCAGGACCACGCCGACCACCCACCGCGGCATCGTCGCCAAACGCACCGGTTCCTCCTAGGGCAAAGGGGGGATTCCCCATGCGCTCAAGTGCAATGCCGATGCCAGCTCGCTGAAGCTGCCGGCGGCGCCAGTAGTATCTTCGTAAGCTATTTGATTTAATACATTTAACGATCATTTACCCATCCTGTGGGAGGGGGAGATCGAGGCCAAGAATCGTCTCATCACCCGGTTGCCATCTCAGTTTGAGACACTTCGATCGAGAGCGAGTGCCGCTTGTCACCATCTCGACACCCCAACCCGCTTATTCGCTTGACTCAAATTGAGAATGCAGGCTAATTTGCTGTATATCAACTACTTGTGGATTGACGGTGGGTGGCGGTGACCTTTTGACCATCTCTGCCGAAGACGCGTCGGCTCGGCGCAACAATCCGCGCTCGGACGACGCTTTTCAGCGTCTCCTGCTCAAATTCTCGGACGCCGCCGCTCAAGGCACCCCGGCCCAGGCGTTGATCCGTCTGTTTTGTCAGGCGACTCGCGAATTCTTTCAGGTGGATGGCGTCTATTTCTGGCAACGGGTTTCCGCCGACGAGTTGCTGGGGGCAGAGGCCGATGGTGTGATGGCGGATCGCTTCCCGGGAACGAGGGTCAAGGCCACTCAAGGTTCGGTGGCAATCGCGACCGAAGCCATCCGACAGCAGAGAACCGTCTACGAAAATCAGTTGGATTCCACCCGCTATCTCGTGGCCGCCGAGTATCGTGCGCGATCGATCATGGCCGCTCCCCTAGTCGTGAGCCATGAATCGATCGGAGCCGCGGTGTTTCTGCATTGTTCGGATCCCGACTTTTTCAACCCCGACCTGGCGGCCAAGGCCACCATCCTGGCAGGACAGCTAGGCAGTCTGCTCGAGGCGAGTCGTCTTTCCCAGGTTTCGCGCGAAGAACACCGGCGAACCAAGATTCTGGCTGAGGTCGCGCAAGCGCTGCATTCCGCACCCCAATCTACCGCGGTGATAGAAGCCTTCGCTGATCGGCTTCGGGTCCTGTTGCGCACCCGCCTGGTCTGCATGATGCTGCGGGAAGGCGGAGCGTTCCGTTTAGGTGCGGTTGCTGCCGAGTCTGCACAGCTGGGGGCCTCGGTTCGGGCCCGGCATGATCGCAGGGGATTGCAATTTGCCGCCGACCTGGCCAGTCGGGCGGTAGCGGCGGGCGAGCCCATCAGCGTTGCGATTGATCCCGCTACCCACGCTTTGGGTGAACTGGTTCCACCCGGGATGTTGATTGCCGCGCCCTTTCGCACTTCCCTCACCCAGGGCGCAGCTCTGATCTATCCGCGCCAGGAGGGCGTTTTCAGCGCGGAGGAAAAATCTTTGATTTCCGTGGTCACCGGTTTTGCGGCGGTGGCCATCTCGAACGCGGAACTCTACAACACGGCCCGGGCCCGGGCTTACGAACTCCACCAGCTCCTGGACATCTCGGCCGAACTGGGTTCCATCGGCCAGTTGGACGAGTTCCTGCAACAGTTTGCGCTGCGGGCGGCGGATTTCCTTGGGTTCGGGCGCGGCTTCATCGGGCTGCTCGAAAACGGCTCCTTCCACGTGCGCTGGGCGGCCGAAAACGGTCAAAAGAGGCCAGTGGATTTCCAGCTTCCCGCCGGACCTGCCAGCCGGGCCCTCCTCAACAAGGAGGTTTTCTGGTCGGACGATCCCGGCAAAGTGCCCGGGGCAAACCTGGAAATCCTGACTCAGTTCGAAGTGCGACAGTTGTTGACTGTCCCTCTTCTCGACACTGAGGGCGAAGTCCTGGGCATGTTCGGTGTGCTGGACCGGGTCGATCAGGCCGGCATCTCGCCGGAGGAGATTCGTCGGGCCCGGGCCCTGGCAGCGCAAGTTGCAGTGGCGCTGGAGGTAACTCGCAATCTTCATCAATCCGAGCAACATCGCCGCCGCGCCGAGTCGCTGATGGAACTGGCCCTCGAACTCAACGGCCACTTAAGGCTTCCCGACTTTGCCCGCAACTTCGTTGGCCGCGCCGCGAATATCATGGGCGTACATCAGGCGGCGCTTGTGGTCAAACAAGCGACCGGCATGGAAACCCTGGTCATCCGGGGTACTGACGATCGCG
>DASZHW010000033.1:0-2776 GCA_035937515.1 Terriglobales bacterium
AAAATTCAAATCCACGAGCCGCTCAAGACCGTGGGCGAATTCACCGTGCCGGTCAAGCTGCACAAGGATGTGACCACTCACCTAAAGGTGGTCATTGAGAAGGAAGCTACCGAATAAGCATTGCTTAAGGAGCTTGCCCCCAGGTTTGCGGGGCAAGCTTCAGGCGATGAGCAGCGCCCTCCACAGAAATCCAATGCTTTCTGCTTGCCCTGGAAACCTTCG
This sequence comes from Terriglobales bacterium, assembly GCA_035937515.1. GTDB lineage: Bacteria > Acidobacteriota > Terriglobia > Terriglobales > Acidobacteriaceae > JAIQFF01. The sequence continues at coordinate 223 of DASZHW010000033.1, forward strand.
AGCCAAATTGTGCCCCGTCCGCGCGGGAGGACGGGACGGAAAACAATACTGTGTCCGGTGCCAGAATCTGGCCGTCCCGTACGGTGTATCCCCACTAAACCCATGCACGGACAGGGCCAAACTCCTATAATCGCTGCTCACGGTTCTTTTGCTGCCACGTCCATAGCTATGCAACCGGGAACAACGGCAAGGCACCCGGCTTAGTCGAGGACAACTAGAGATGCCGGCCGATGCATGGGCAGTACATCTTGCGGTTGGCGGGTGTTCGCATCCGGATGCCAGTCGCGGGGCGGAACGAAGCAACGATTCCCAGGACCCCCTTACTCGGGGCCAAATGGCTGGGCACAGTTCAGGCCGTATTGATGACACGTTGCTGGTCCGCGAAGCGCAGCGCGGCAATCGCGCCGCCTTCGAGGAGCTGGTGCGGCACTACGACCAGGCGGTTCTCCGGCTGGCCATGCACCTCACCGGGTCGGAGCACGAAGCCCAGGACATTTATCAGGATGCCTTCCTGAAGGCGTACAAGAGCGTGGGAAACTTCCGCTTCGAGTGCTCCTTCTACACCTGGATCTACCGCATCGTGACCAATCTTTGCCTGGATCACCTGCGGAAAAAGCAGGTGCGTAAGGAAGATGCTCCGGTGGGAGTGGATGCGCAGGGCGAAGCTTATGACGTCCTGAGCCAGGTTCCCGATGTCAGGGCCGGCGCCAACCCCGAGCGCGACCTGATGCGCCGCGAACTGGGAACGCGTATCAACCATGCTCTGGACAAGCTAACGCCCCGCGAGCGCATGGTTTTTGAACTGAAGCATTATCAGGGGTTGAAATTAAGGACCGTAGGCGAGATTTTGAATACGACCGAAGAAACAGCAAAAAATACTTTATTCCGGGCCACCCAGAAATTGCGTGGCTCTCTGGCGGACATGCGATGAAGAAGGTTTATGGAGGGACGAGCGTCTCGAGGGTCCAGGCCGCTCGCAGGGCGGCAGACAAAACAAATCAAAGGCGGCGGACAAGAGTGTCCGTCTCCCACCTCCCCCTTGAAGAGGTGAAACTATGAAATGCGAATGGGTCCAGGAAAATATTCTGCTGCATATCTACAACGAGCTGCCGGACGACGCCCGTTACGAACTGGAGCAACACGTGGCGCGCTGCACCGATTGCGCGGCTGAGCTGAAAGCGGCCCGCCAACTTCATGCCACGCTCTCCCAGTTTCCCGTGCAGGAGCCATCTCCCAATCTGATTACAGCGTCGCGGATGCGCCTGCAGGAAGAGCTGGAAACCACCGAGCAGGGCGGCTTTTGGCAGCGTCTGGTGTTCGACCCGGGCGCGTGGCTTCGTCCCATTAAGCTGGCTCCGGCCCTGACGGCGGCCATCTTCATCCTGGGTTTTGCCGGCGGGATCGGGGCAACGTATCAAGTGATGAATGGCCGCAACCCAGTCGATCTCTCAGCAGTTGCTGCTCCCACAGAATCTTCTATTACAGGCATCCAATCCATCTCACAACAGCCTGGGTCGTCTCAAATCAGCATCCGCTACAACACAGTTTCGACGCAGGAGGCACAGGGCTCGCTCAACGACCAGCGCATCCAGCAGTTGCTGCTGTTCGCTACCCGCAACAACTACAACTCGGGCGTGCGTATGGATTCCGTGGACCTGCTGACCCAGACGCCCAACGATTCCCGTGTGCGCGAGGCGCTTTTGTATGCCTTGCGCTATGACTCGAATCCCGGAGTGCGGCTGAAGGCGATCGAAGGGCTGGGGTCTTATGTAAGGAATGATGTCCGCGTGCGCGATGCCGTGCTCGAGGCCCTGGTGAACGATTCCAATCCCGGCTTGCGGGCCCAGGCGCTGGTTCTGCTTGAACCGGTGCGCGCCGACAGCAGCGTCCGTGTGGTGCTGCAAAAGCTGGCGGAAAACGATCAGAATCTTTACATCCGCACTCAGGCCAGAAATGTGCTTTCTCAGATGTCGGAGATTGATTAGGGGAAGATTGATTAAGTTAAGGACGGCGCAAGCAGCTGGTTGGTATAGAACAGATCGGAAGGTGACAGTTGAAAAAGGCTCCTAAAATCGTTGCGCTAATGTTGCTGCTCCTGCCGCTCGCGGTAGCGCAGGAAGTCCGTCCCGACGAACAAACACGGGTCTATCAGGAAAATGGCAAGTGGTCACGACAGATCACCGGTTCTCTGGCGGCGAAGAATCTGCGCGTGAAAGTGGAGTCAGGCGTGGTGCGGGTGGTGGGCGGTTCGCAAGCGGCGATTAACTATGTCATCAGCAATCATTCGTACGCCGCATCAGAAGACAAGGCCCGCCGCGAATTCGAGTCCTACAAAATCAGCGTTTATATCCGCGGAGACACCGCATGGGTGGTGGGCGAGTGGCAAGGCAGCAGACCGCACCGCTCCTCCAGCGAATTCGTGATCAACGTTCCGCGCGGCACCGATCTGGTGAAAGTCGAAACTGACGGCGGCGATCTCACGGCTACGGGCATCGCCGGGCGGGTTGAAGGCGAAACCGGAGGCGGCAGCATTCACCTGGATGATATCGGAGGA
>DASZHW010000034.1:0-12721 GCA_035937515.1 Terriglobales bacterium
GATGGCAGATGGATTGAAGAGGGGGATGTGGTTGAGATACGGGCCCCGTACGACGGCAGCGTGATCGCCTCCGTTTTCCAGGGCAGGCGCCAGCATGCCGAAGCCGCCATCGCCGCCGCGGTAAAGGCCTTCGGCACTACCCGGCGGCTTCCTGCATTCGAACGCCAGCGCGTTCTGCGGCGGGTGGCTGAGGGCATCACCGCGCGCAAAGCGGAGTTTTCCCGCACTCTCGCGCAAGAGGCCGGCAAACCAATCAAAGCTTCGCGAACCGAAGTCGAGCGCGCCATCTTCACCTTCACCGTGGCCGCCGAAGAGAGCACGCGAATTTATGGCGAGTACCTGCCCCTGGACTGGCAGGAATACACCGCTGGGCGCTGGGGCATTGTGCGCCGCTTCCCGCTGGGACCGATTGCCGGAATCACACCCTTCAATTTCCCCCTGAATCTGGTGGCCCACAAAGTGGCGCCTGCCATTGCCGCGGGCTGTCCTTTAGTGTTGAAGCCCGCGCCTCAAACTCCCTTGACCGCATTGCTGCTGGCGGAAGTGGTGCAACAGGCGGGCTGGCCCGATGGTGGGCTGAACGTTCTGCCGCTTTCCAACCAGGACGCGGGACTTCTGGTGACCGACGAACGCATCAAGCTGATCAGCTTCACGGGAAGCGCGCCCGTAGGCTGGCAGATCAAGAAAGATGCCGGCAAGAAGAAGGTGGTGCTGGAACTGGGAGGCAATGCCGGCGTGATCGTGCACAGCGACGCCGATCTGGCCTACGCAGCCGACCGTTGCGTGGCTGGAGGTTTCGCCTATGCCGGCCAGACCTGCATCTCGGTGCAGCGCATTCTGGTGGAGCGCTCGGTCTGCGGAAAATTCACTGATCTTCTGTTGGCCGGGGTGAAGAAGCTGAAGACCGGCGATCCGCTCGACGAGTCCAGCGACCTGGGGCCGCTGATCCGCGAGAGTGACGCGGTTCGCGCCGCCGACTGGATCCAGGAAGCGGTGAGGGGCGGCGCGCGCTTGCTATTGGGCGGACAGCGCCAGGGCCCCATGCTGGAGCCGACCATCCTGACTGGAACCCGTCCTGAGATGAAAGTGAACTGCCAGGAAATCTTCGCCCCGGTGGTGACGGTTGAGCCTTATGACGACTTCAACCAGGCCCTGAAGCAGATCAATAGCTCTCCTTACGGCTTGCAGGCGGGAATCTTTACCCGCGACGCCAAGCTGCTGTTCAATGCCTACGAAGAGTTGGAAGTAGGCGCTCTGGTGGCGGGGGATGTGCCATCGTTCCGCATCGATCATATGCCTTATGGCGGGATCAAGGATTCCGGATTGGGCCGTGAAGGCCTGCGCTATGCCATCGAGGAAATGACCGAACCCAAGCTGCTGGTGATGAACCTCAGGTAGGCGGGCGGCTGCGGACTGCTCGACCTCGTTTCCCGGCACTGGTGTACCTCTCCTCGCAGGTCACGCGGGCAGGATGGGTGAATCCCAGATTTGTTAATTCCAGGTGAAATATTGAGTTGCGGCGCCTTGACAAAGTCTCACCTGCTATAATCTCCGGCTTCATCGTTCTGTACCCTGGCAGTCTGTGGCGAAACGCTTCACGAACCAGGACCCGGCATCGGGTTCCCGCGACCCCGGAAGCCTCATTCGATGCAGATTTTTCACCGCAGCACGAACACCATCTCACGGGCGACCATCTATGGTGCCGTGTTCGTGATCGCGGCATTGTTCTTTGTCGCCGCCGAGATTCAGCGCTCTCCCTACGTGACCTATGCCGGGGTGCGGCAACCGCAGCCGGTTCCTTTCAGCCATCAGCATCATGTGGCGGGTTTGGGCATTGATTGCCGCTACTGTCACACCTCGGTTGAAAATTCCAGCTTCGCCGGCATCCCACCCACCAAGACCTGCATGAATTGCCATGCTCAGATCTGGACCAATGCGCAAATGCTGGAGCCGGTCCGGGAGAGCTACAAGAGCGGCAAGTCGCTGGTATGGACGCGGGTCAACGATTTGCCCGATTTCGTTTATTTCAACCACAGCATTCATATCAACAAGGGAGTGGGCTGTAACACCTGCCACGGCCCCGTGGATCGCATGCCCCTGATGTATAGCCACGCTTCACTGCAGATGGAGTGGTGCCTGGACTGCCATCGCGCCCCGGAAAAGTATCTGCGGCCACGCGATCAGGTATTCAACATGCGCTATCAGGAGCCATCGGGAGACCGGCCGGTGGAATTGGATGGAAAGGACTACACTGATCAGCTTTCTCTGGGAACCGACCTGGTGCAGAAGTACAAGCTGCGTACGGTGACCGACATTACCAGCTGTTCGACGTGTCACAGGTAGCGGCGCGTGACATGGAGTCGGAATTTTGGCGTGGATTTTGATTTTGTGTTGATTCTGATTTTGGGTGTGGATTTTGATTTCGGGTGAATTCTGATTTTGGGTTTGACTTTGGGTGTGGATTCTGATTTTGGGTGGAGCAGCGCGTTAGCGCTGCATTGAGGGCATTGCTGTTGCGCGGCTTCAGCCGCTGAGGTACGTACCTTAGGGGCTAAAGCCCATCAGATGGCGGGCACCAAGTGCAGGCCTAAAGGCCTGCTCCACCCGGCCGCCCGGCTCAGGCTGATTTTGAAGACGGCTTTTTGAACGGCATGAAGATGGAAAACAAAAACACCAAGCCGCATCGAGAGGACGTTTGCCCCAGCCAGAAGGGCAAACTGGATCTCGAGACTGCCCGCGCCAAAGTCGCCGGGACCAGCGGTCCGGAATTCTGGCGCAGTCTTGAAGAGTTGGCGGGGAGCCCGGATTTCCAGGACATGCTGCACCGCGAATTCCCCAAGGGCGCGTCGGAGTGGCTGGATTCGGCCTCGCGGCGGGGGTTCCTGAAACTGATGGGCGCATCGCTGGCGATGGCCGGGATGACAGCTTGCACCAAACAACCGCTGGAGCCGATTGTGCCTTACGTAAAGCAGCCGGAAGAAGTGGTTCCCGGTCGGCCGTTGTTCTTTGCTACTGCATTCACCCTGGGCGGATACGCCAGCCCGGTCCTGGTGGAAAGCCACCTCTATCGTCCCACCAAGATTGAAGGCAACGACCGGCACCCGGCGAGCCTGGGCGGCACCGATATTTTTTCCCAGGCTTCGATCCTGGGCATGTACGACCCGGACCGTTCGCAGACCATTACCTATCTGGGCGATGTGCGGACCTGGGGCGATCTGGTAAACGCCGTGCGTGGCCCGTTGAGTGTGCAAAAAGGCCTGCAGGGTGCGGGCCTTCGTATCCTGACGCCGACGATCTCGTCGCCTACGCTAGCCGACCAGTTGCACACTCTCCTCAAGGCCTATCCGGGAGCGAAGTGGCATGTGTACGAGCCCGTCAACCGTGACCAGGTGCTCGAAGGCGCGAAGATGGCCTTCGGCCAGCCGGTTGAGACGCGATATGACTTCGAAAAGGCGGACGTAATCCTCTCGCTCGATGCCGACTTCCTGTACGCTGGCTTCCCGGGCAGCCCGCGCTACATCCGCGATTTCGCCAAGCGGCGCAATCCCGAAACCGGTGAGATGAACCGGCTGTATGTAGTCGAGAGCACACCGAGTTCAACCGGCGCGAGGGCGGACCATCGGCTGCCGGTGCGGGCGGCGGAGGTTGAATCGTTGGCCGGGGCCCTGGCCTCAGCGCTCGGCGGGAAGGGCAGCGCAAGTGCCGCTGGGGCGGAGCGGGAAAAATTCATTGCTGCAATCCAGAAAGAGCTCCAAAGTCATCGCGGCTCGAGCGTCGTGATCGCGGGCGATCATCAGTCGCCTGAGGTTCATCTTCTGGCCCATCTCTTAAACGAGACGCTGGGGAACGTGGGGAACACAGTCTTTTATACCGATCCGGTCGACGCGAATCCTCTCAATCAGACCGACTCGCTCAAGGATCTGGTCGCCGACATGCGCGGCAGCAAGGTTGACCTGCTGCTTATCCTTGGAGGCAATCCCGTCTACGACGCACCTGCCGACCTCGGCTTCGCCGACGCCCTCAAGAACACGAACATCCCGCTGCGAGTGCACCTCGGCCTCTACCAGAACGAGACCGCCGAACTTTGCCAGTGGCATGTGAACGAAGCACACTATCTCGAAGCCTGGGGCGATGCGCGCGCCTACGATGGCACGGTCAGCGTTGTGCAGCCGCTCATCGCGCCGCTCTACGACGGCAGGAGCGCTTGCGAACTGGTGTCCATGCTTTCCGGGCAGCCTCAGACCAAAGGCCACGAAATCGTTCAGACTTATTGGAAAACGCAGCATTCCGGCGCGGACTTCGACACGTTCTGGCGGAAATCGCTGCACGATGGTTGGATTGAGGGAACCGCTTTTACTGCCAAACCGGTCGCCTTGAAGACCGCAGGCTCCCCAGCCACAGCGAGCGTGGACGAGAAGGCCATCGAAATCAACTTCCGCCGCGATCCTTCCATCTACGACGGCCAATTCGCCAACAACGGCTGGCTTCAGGAACTGCCCAAGCCGATGAATAAGATGACCTGGGACAATCCGGTGATAGTCGGTCCCGCCATGGCGGAACGACTCGGGCTCAAGAGCGAAGACCTGGTTGAGCTCGAACTCAACGGAAAGAAAATCACGGCGCCGGTCTGGATCCAGGTTGGCCATCCCGACAATTCGCTCACCGTGTTCCTGGGTTACGGAAGGAAGCGCGCGGGCCGGGTGGGCACGGGAGCCGGCTTCGACATGTATCAACTCCGGTCCAGCGCTGCGCCCTGGTTCACCACCGGCGTGGTGGTCCGCAGGACCGGAGATACGTACAAGCTGGCCACGACTCAGGGCTACCAGACCATGGACACTCCGGTAGGGGCGCGACCGCTGGTGCGAACGGCGACGCTCGAGGAGTATCGCAAAGAACCTGACTTCGCGAAGGAAGAACAACCGCCGGCGGAGTTGACTCTGTACAAGCCCTATCCCTATGCCAGCGAGCCTTACGCGTGGGGCATAGCGATTGACATGAATGCCTGCGTGGGCTGCAACAACTGCATTCTTGCCTGCCAGTCCGAGAACAATATTCCGGTGGTAGGCAAGGAGCAGACTGTGCTCGGGCGGCACATGCACTGGCTTCGCGTGGACGCCTATTACCAGGGCGACCGCGACAATCCCAAAGCCTACTTCCAGCCGGTGCCCTGCCAGCAATGCGAGAATGCGCCCTGCGAGGTGGTCTGCCCGGTGGGCGCCACCGTGCACAGCAGCGAAGGCCTCAATGACATGGTCTACAACCGCTGCGTGGGCACGCGCTACTGTTCCGATAACTGTCCCTACAAAGTGCGGCGCTTCAATTTCCTGCTGTTTCAGGACTGGGACACACCCCAGCTCAAGATGATGCGCAATCCGGATGTGAGCGTGCGCAGCCGCGGCGTGATGGAAAAATGCACCTATTGCATCCAGCGCATCAGCCAGCACCGCATTGATTCCGAACGCGAGGACCGCAGGATTCAGGACGGCGAATTGCAGACCGCCTGCCAGCAGTCATGTCCGGCAAACGCCATTGTCTTTGGCAACATCAACGATCCCAACAGCCAGGTTTCCAAGTGGAAGGCGCAGTCTCGCAACTACGGCCTGCTTGCCGACCTGAACACGCGGCCACGCACAACTTATCTGGCCGACATCCGCAACCCCAACCCTGAACTGGAAAGCAAGGAAGGGCACAGTTAAGCCATTGGACGAACGAAACAAATCCGCGCCCGTGATCGAACCGGGACACACGCTGGGCAGCGTCACTGACAAGATCAGTTCCATCGTGCTGACCCGTCCCACCTCCAACGGGTGGTTCGTCGGTTTTGGCATCGCGTTTCTGATCACCATGATGCTGTTGTTTGCCATCTCCTACCTGTTCGTGAAGGGCATCGGCATCTGGGGAGTGAACATTCCCGTCGGCTGGGGATTCGCCATCGTCAACTTCGTCTGGTGGATCGGAATCGGCCACGCGGGCACGCTGATTTCCGCCATCCTGCTCCTGTTGCGGCAGTCGTGGCGCAACTCCATCAACCGCTTCGCCGAGGCCATGACCCTTTTTGCGGTGGCCAGCGCCGGCATCTTTCCTCTGATCCACGTGGGCCGGCCGTGGCTCGCTTACTGGCTGATTCCGTATCCCAATACCATGAAGGTGTGGCCGCAATTCCGCAGCCCCCTGGTGTGGGACGTGTTCGCGGTTTCGACCTACGCCACCATTTCAGCCCTGTTCTGGTTCATCGGACTGATTCCCGACCTGGCCACTTTGCGCGACCGCTCCGAGGAGCGTTGGAAGAAAATCGTCTACGGCATGCTGGCCATGGGCTGGCGCGGATCGGCGCGCCACTGGCACCGGTATGAGACCGCGTATCTGCTGCTGGCCGGGCTGGCCACACCGCTGGTGCTCTCGGTGCACACGGTTGTCAGTCTCGATTTTGCTGTGGGCATCGTGCCAGGCTGGCACACCACAATTTTCCCTCCCTACTTCGTTGCCGGCGCGATCTATTCCGGCTTTGCCATGGTCCTGATGCTGGCCATTCCCATACGCAAGATTTTCTCCCTGCAGGACTTCATCACCGAGCGCCACCTGGATAACTCAGCCAAGGTGATGTTGGCTACGGGACTGATTGTGGCTTATGGGTACGTGGTCGAAGCGTTCATGGGATGGTATGGCGGGAATCGTTATGACGCTTTCCTGCTGTGGAACCGGCTGCACGGCCCGTACTCGTTTTTCTACTACATGCTGCTGAGCTGCAACATCGTGATTCCGCAGGTGCTGTGGTTTCCTAAGCTCCGCACCAATCCGGTGTGGCTGTTCATGATTTCCGGGGTGGTGCTGGTGGGCATGTGGCTGGAGCGGTTCATCATCGTGGTCGTCAGCCTGCACCGCGATTTCCTCACTTCCTCCTGGGGGATGTACTACCCCACGCGCTGGGATTGGATGACCTACGTCGGCACCATCGGCCTGTTCCTGTCGGCCATGTTCCTGTTCGTGCGCCTGTTGCCCATGATTTCGATCTTTGAAATGCGCACTCTGCTGCCGGAAGCGGAGGTGAAGGAATGAAGCGCACCGGGACCTATGGAATCATGGCCGAATTCGATTCGATCGCAGAACTGATGGCTGCCGCCCACCGCACCCGCGAGGCAGGCTACACCAGGACCGACGCATACAGCCCGTTTCCCGTGGAAGGCCTGGCGGAAGCGATCGGTTTTACTCACAACAGGGTGCCGCTGGTGGTGCTGATCGGGGGGTTGATCGGTGGCCTCACCGGTTACCTGATGCAGTACTGGATTTCGGTCGTGAGTTATCCGGTGAATGTCGGCGGAAAACCCTATCATTCGTGGCCGTCGTTTATCGTGGTGACCTTCGAAATGACGATTCTTTTCGCGGGCATCTCGGCCGTACTGGGCATGCTGGCGCTCAATGGGCTGCCCATGCCCTATCACCCGGTATTCAACGTCCCGCACTTCGCCCTGGCGACCAAGGATAAGTTCTTCCTCATCGTGTTTTCGACCGATCCGAAATACAGTGCAGTGGAAACTCGGCGCTTCATGGAGGGTCTGCGGCCGCGCTCCATTTCGGAGGTGCCGGATTAAGAGGCATGGCATCAGCGATGCGGGAGCGAGGGTCCTCACTCGGGCCGGGGGTCACCGCGGACCACGTGGGGACAGCCGCCCTCGGCTGTCCGGTCGAGCCCAAGCTCGACAGTTTTTGTACGAAATGTTTACGACGATCACCACCAGAGCGGAGCTTCGCTCCGCCGGACAGCCGGGGGCGGCTGTCCCCACGTGGCTTGCGACGGCTACAGCACGAGCGAGGACGCTCGTGCCTACAGTGAAGTTCGCGGTCCTGTTCACCGTCCTGCTGTCCCTGGCCGCCTGCCGCCAGGATATGCAGGACCAGCCCAAGTTCAAGCCCCTGGCCGAGAGCGACTTCTACGCCGACCTCCGGTCAGCCCGGCCGCCAGTCGAGGGCACTGTCGCTCGGGGACAGTTGCGGGAAGACACATATTTCTATACCGGGAAAGTTGGCGACAATCCCGGAGATTTCTTGCCTTTTCCGGCGACCGAAGCTCTACTCGACCGCGGCCAGCAGCGTTACAACATCTATTGCGCTCCCTGTCATTCCCGGCTGGGCGATGGCAACGGCGTGGTTTCCGGACGCGGCTTTCCCCGCAAACCGCCATCGTTTCACGACGAGCGCTTGCGCAAAGTGCCGCTGGGCTACTTCTTTGACGTCATGACGAACGGCTTCGGGTCCATGCCCGATTACGCGTCGCAGATTCCGCCCCGGGACCGCTGGGCCATTGTTGCTTATATCCGGGCCTTGCAGTTGAGCCAGGCGGCCACTGCCGCCGACGTGCCGGAGGGCCAAAAGGTGCCGTCCCAGCCGCTGAACTTCCAGGAACCGGGCTCGGGAGCGACACCGCCGGTCCTCGAAACCAGGCCTGCTCATGAGGAGCCGAAATGACGGGTCCGGCCCACAACCTGGATCTGGCAGCCCCCGCTGCGATCAAGACGATTCAGCAGCGATCGCTCATTGTGGGCCTGTTGTTCGGCGTCATTGCCGCAGTGGGCGCGTTCATACGGCCGGAGGAATTCTTTCGCGCTTACCTGCTGGGCTTCATGGCTTGGCTGGGCGTGACCCTGGGATCCATGGCCATACTCATGCTGCGGCACCTGACCAAGGGCGGCTGGGGAATGGTCATCCGGCGGATCCTGGGCGCGGCGATGCGGTGCGTCCCGCTGATGGCGGTGTTATTTGTTCCGCTGCTGTTCGGGCTTCCCAAACTTTACATCTGGGCTCGGCCGCTGGATTCCATTCCGGACGCGCATTTGCGTGAACACCTGCAGGATCTCACCAAGACCTACCTGTCGACCAACGGATTTATTATCCGGGCGGTAATTTATTTTGGCATCTGGAATGTCCTGTCATTCTTTCTGACGAAATGGTCTGCGGAACAGGACCATCCCCCGGTACGCGACAACAGTTCGCGCTTCAAGATGCTGAGCGGGCCGGGACTGATCCTGTACGGTGTCACCATCACCTTTGCGGCCATTGATTGGGTCATGTCCATCGACCCAAGCTGGATCTCAACCATTTTCGGCTTGTCGTTCCTGATCGGACAGGTGCTGTCGGCGCTGTGCTTCGCCGTGGTGGTGGAGCGCATTCTTTACCGCTACCCGCCCATGTCGGAGTTGCTGAAGCCGGCACAGGTGCACGACCACGGCAATTTCATGCTCGCCTTCATCATGGTGTGGGCTTACTTCGCGTTTTCGCAGTGGCTCATCATCTGGGCGGGCAACTTGCCGGAGGAAATTACCTGGTACATGCGACGCCTGAACGGCGGCTGGGGATACGTCGGCTTGTTCCTGGTGGTGTTTCATTTTGCCGTCCCCTTCGTGCGTTTACTTTCGCGCCCGTTCAAGCGGGACATCACGCGCCTGGTATGGCTGGCGGCGTGGCTGTTGCTGATGCGGTATGTGGATTTGTTCTGGATCATCGAACCTAATTTCTCGAAGACCCTGAGCCTGACCTGGCTGGATGTGGTGGTGCCGGTTGCCATCGGCGGGCTGTGGCTCTGGTTCTTTTTCCGCAACCTGAGTTCCATGCCGCTGGTTCCAGCGTATGACATTGACGCAGTCGAAGTTCTGGAACCGGCGCACGAGTCGTAAACATGAGTGACGAAAGCCACGGCAACGGGCACGACCAGAGCCCGCACAATCCGGAAGTGGAGTTCGAGCGTGAGGACCTTGGGGCCAAGCCTATCCTCACCTTCATGATCTCTCTGGCCATCGGCTGCGTTCTGGTGGCGATCGTCCTCAGGGGACTGTACAGCTATCTGAGCGCGTACGACAACAACCACCAGCCGGTGCAGAGCCCGCTGCTGCCTCCGGCGAGAGGAGAGACACGGATCGTGATTCCGGGGGACATCGCGAAATTTCCCCAGCCGCGTCTCGAAAGCGACGAGCGGCTGGAGATCAAGGATTTTAGACTCCAGGAAGATCAGAAACTGAACAGTTACGGCTGGGTGGACCAGCCCGCCGGTGTGGTCCACATCCCGATCGACCGCGCCATGCAACTGGTGGCGCAGCGCGGGCTGCCGACCCGGCCGCAAGCGGGCGTGGCTCCGCCTTCGGCGGTGAAAGCCGCGAAGGACGCGGCGCACAAGTTAGACACAAGCGGTTTGCCGGCAAAACCGAAATAAGAGGCCGGCACTACACGGGGAGAGCGGTGCGAAGCAAAGTGCACACTTCGATGTTGAACCGAGCGAGGTTGCTGCTGGTGGGGACGGCGGTGCTGGCTCTCACGCTCCCTGGTTTCGGACAGGGCATGACCCAGGGGATCATGTCACCGCCGGCCAATGTGCGTCCCCCGGGATTGAAGAACGTCGGCATCGAGCAGCATCTGGACGAACAGATCCCTGCTGACCTTGTATTTCGCGATGAGACCGGCGCAGCCGTCCGCCTGGGCGACTACTTCGGACGGAAGCCCATGATCCTGAACCTGGTCTACTACCAGTGTCCAATGCTCTGCGGTGAAGTGTTGGCGGGACTGGAAAGCGCTCTGCGCGTGCTGAAGTTCGATGTGGGAAAAGAATTTGAGGTTCTGACGGTGAGCTTCGATCCCCATGAAACGCCGGAGATGGCGACCAAAAAGAAAGCCGAATTCCTGAAGCGTTATGGACGTGCCGGCGCTGCCGAAGGCTGGCATTTCCTCACCGGTCCGCAGGAATCGATCGAAGCCCTCACCCGGGCCGCCGGCTTTCAGTATCAGTACGATCCCAGGACCGGCCAGTTCGCGCACGCTACCGCCATCATGGTGCTGACTCCGGAGGGCAAGATCGCGCAGTACTACTACGGAGTGGAGTTTGCGCCCAAGGACTTGCGGCTGGGACTGATCCAGGCCTCGCAGAACAAGATCGGGACCCTGGCCGACCAGGTGTTGTTGTACTGCTATCACTATGATCCTGCGACTGGCAAGTATGGCGCGGTGGTCGCGCGGGTGCTGCAGCTCTCGGCGGGCGCAACCATACTGGTGCTGGGGACTTTGCTGGTGGTGTTGTTGCGGCGGGGGCCGGACTCCAGCCGTCCCTCCGGCCAGGTTTCGTATGTGAGCAGGCGAAGCTAGAAAAGACCGAAGTTCTTGCTGACGATCGACGACTAGGCTATGTTCGACAATTTTCCACTTTGGCCGGTACGCGCCTCGAGCGGGGCGGGCGGAATCGACGCGCTCTTCATCTTTCTGGTGATGTTGTCGGCGCTCGTGAGCCTGACGATTTTCATCATGATCCTGGTGTTTGCCACCCGCTACCGCCGCCGCAAAGGCGTCGAAGCGGAACCCATCGAAGGGTCTACTCCGCTCGAAATTACCTGGTCGGTGATTCCGCTGTGCATTTTCATGGTGATCTTCGTCTGGGGCGCAGTGATCTTTTTCAAGGAACGGACTCCGCCGCGCGGCGCCACTGAAGTCTACGTCGTCGCCAAGCAGTGGATGTGGAAGCTGCAGCACGAAGAAGGGCAGCGCGAGATCAATGAACTGCACGTGCCTGTGGGCCGCGACGTGAAGATGATCCTCACCTCGCAGGACGTGATTCACAGCTTTTATGTTCCCGCCTTCCGCATCAAGCAGGACGTCCTGCCCGGCCGCTACACCACGGCTTGGTTTCATCCCACGCGTCCGGGCACCTACCACCTGTTCTGCGCGGAATACTGCGGCACCCAGCATTCCGGAATGATTGGCCAGGTGGTGGTGCTTGAACCCGCGCAATATCAGGCCTGGCTCAGCGGCGGGGGAGCGACCGGATCGCTGGCCTCGGACGGACACAATATTTTCTTGCAGCTGGGCTGTTCCACCTGCCACCGCCCCGATACCCAGGGGCGGGGCCCCGATCTGAGCGGGCTTTTCGGGAAGCCGGTGCAGCTGGAAGATGGGCGAACTGTGGTCGCCGATGAAAATTACATCCGCGAATCCATCCTGAGCCCCAACGCAAAGATCGTTAGCGGATTCAAGCCCATCATGCCGGTTTTTCAGGGCATGGTGAGCGAAGAGCAACTGACCGCGCTGGTGGCGTACGTGAAATCGCTGAGCAAGAGTCCATCGGGGCCGGCGGGCGGCGCAGCTGCCGCTCCATCGGGCGGGGACACCCAGGAACCGAAGGTGCAATGACCATGGCCACAGCAGCAATCACCGCCGAACGCGAGACCTATCTCAACCAGGAATATGGCATCAAGTCCTGGCTTCTGACGGTCGATCACAAGCGCATCGCGCTGCTCTACCTGCTTTCCATTACTTTTTTCTTTTTCATCGGCGGATTTTTCGCCCTCCTGATCCGGCTGGAACTGCTGACTCCTGTGGGCGACGTGGTGCAGGCCGACACTTACAACAAGCTCTTCACCATGCACGGCATGGTGATGGTGTTCTTCTTCCTGATCCCCTCGATTCCCGCGGTGCTGGGAAATTTCCTGGTGCCCCTGATGATCGGGGCCCGCGACCTGGCCTTCCCCCGCATCAATCTGCTGAGCTGGTATCTCTACATCATTGCCGGCGTCATGATGCTGCACTGCATGCTGACCGGCGGCGTTGACACGGGCTGGACCTTCTACACGCCCTTCAGCACGGCGTTCAGTAATACCAAAGTGATTGAGGCCGGCCTGGCTATCTTTGTCTCCGGCTTCTCTTCCATATTGACCGGGCTGAATTTCGTGGTGACCATCCACCGCATGCG
>DASZHW010000035.1:0-1640 GCA_035937515.1 Terriglobales bacterium
CCTTCCTCAGCCAGCGCTTCGGACCTTGCGCCCCCCCTCTTACTGGGTCGGGTCAAAATGAAATTCCACAATCCCCATGGACTCTTGCGGACCCGTCTCGAAGCGCCACTTCTTGACCGCATCCAGAGCCGCGTTCGCCAAAACCGGATGCCCGCCAACCAGCTTTGCGTTCTTGACCGACCCGTTCGGGGCGACCGTGATCTGGACCTTCACCACGCCGGTAATGTTCATGCGCCTCGCCAGTTCCGGATACACCGGAGCCACTTTGGTCTTTGTTTTTCGATCGACTTCCTGCCCCCAGGCCAGGGGAGCGCTCGTCGCGATCCATCCGCCAATCAGCAGAAGACCCACAGCGAACACACGATTCAAGGCTCGAATAGACACGCACGTACCTTTCACAGTCGTTTTGCCTTCCTCTGCCCTATATTCGTGCAAGGACCACATCAGCGGATACCAAAAGTTCTTTCGTTGCATTACTTTAGTGATGTCTGTGCAGGGCCTTGAAGAATCGATCCCCTTACCCACACTGATAGTCCCGGACGCAGCCACCTCGGCGCTTCGCGAATGCCCACAATCGCCCATTTCCGGTTGCAGATTGAGACTCGGGTATCACTTTGGTGCCGTTTCACAAGTCGGCACTGCCACCTGCTATTCCCTTGACTCAATTTGAGAATCAAGCGTACGTTTTATAAGTAATTCAATTGTTTTCAACCGCTTAGCTAAGCGATTGGTGCGCACTGACAACCCACAGCGGAAAATCGGGTCCGGGCGCGGCGTCTCAGTCTGACGAGGCGTTCCAGAAGCTTCTCCTGGAGCTTTCACGGGCCGCTTTTCAGAGCACCGATCCCAGCCAGCTGATCCGGTCCTTTTGCACCCTTACTCGCGCCTTCTTCCAAGCGAGCGGCGCCTACTTTTGGAGTCGCTCCGCGGACGGTGAGCTCGTCGGAACAGAGGCCGACGCCGATCAGGCCGAGTCCTTTCGCGGCGTCCGCAGGCGCGCCGGTGATGCGTCGATCGCCATGGATGCGGTCCAGAAGCGTCGTGCCTTTTTCGTCGATCATCTCGACCTGGCGCGTTACCCGTGGCTGGCCGAATGCCACGCGCACGCCGCCATGGCCGCGCCTCTTCTGGTTTCAGGGGAAGTGGTCGGTGCCATTACATTCCTGCAGAGTGCGCCCCATGCCGGCTTTGACGAGGATGCGGTAGCCAAAGTAACGATCCTGGCGGCCCAGCTCGGCACCGCACTCGAAGCCCTCCGGTTGAACCAGCTTTCCCGCGAAGAGCACCGCCGCGCCAGCATCCTGGTCGAAGTCGCCACCGCGCTGCATGGCTTGCCCGACACCGCAGCCGTGATGGAGAGCATCGCCGATCGCCTCCGCCTGCTGCTCCATTCGCCTGCTGTGCTTGTCTTCATCCAACAGGAAAAAATATTCCAGTTGCAGGCGGTCTCCACCGAAGCGCCCAAACTTGCCGGCGAGATTCGCTCGCGTTTCGAGCAGAACGACCTCCGCTCTTCGCTCGAGATCGCCACTCGTGCCGTCGCCGCCGGCGAGCGCATTACGGTGAGCATCGACGGAGCGTCTCATTTTGGAGAAGATTCACCGCCCGGAGTTCTGATCGCCGCGCCCTTTCGCACCTCG
>DASZHW010000036.1:0-34001 GCA_035937515.1 Terriglobales bacterium
TAGGAGGGACAGCAGAAGAGCCGACGATTGCGAACCACATGTACGCTTGGACGTAATCCTGCGGCAAGCGGCCATCCCGATACATATAAGCCAGCTGAACTTCCGCTTCCCAAGTCGCTCCTGCGTCAGGAAAGTGGTCCGCCGCCTTCCTGTACCAACTGGCCGCCAAGGAGTCGCTCTCAGGAACACCTTTTCCATCCTCGTACATCTGGCCCAAGGAGAACTGTGCCCAAGGCAGTCCTTGTGCGGCAGCTTTCCGTAACCACTTGAGCGCCTCACGATAGTCGGTTGTTCCAAACCAGCCCCGTTCGTACCCAGTACCCAGCCAGTCCTGCGCATCTGCGTCGCCTTGCGTTGCCGCCAGCCTCAACCATCTGTCGGCGTCACCGTAGTCGGGGATCGGGCCATTGTCCCTGACGTTAATCAAGTACATCTCGCCCATCGCTCCTTGTGCGGGGACATAGCCTTGTTCAGCAGACTTGCGCATCCAGCTCCGCGAGACATCAATGTCTCTTGGAACTAATAGACCCTGTTCGTAAATGAGTGCCAGAAAATACTGGGCTTCTCGGTCGCCCGATTGCGCTTGAGACAGGAGAGTTTTGAAATCGCCTAGTGTCAGGACTTCTACACGAGCCAAGGCAGCGAGACGCTCTTGGCTTGACTTGGGGAGACTTTGCTGGGCAGGCAGAGGAGTGACGAAAAAGACCGCCGCCACTATGAATGGGAGCCAGCTACGAAGCTTCATACGAGCCTCCCAAGCTTTGGCTGCTCTTCCACAACGCTGAGGGTACCGCCAACCCTGGCTAATTCTCTTCGGCATAGCAGTGGTTCGCTTGACACAACGCAATCGACACCACGACCTAGGCGACTTTGCCTGCAACGATGTTATGGCTGATAAAGGTATCGACGTTGAAGGTCCTGGGCACCGGAGCGCTCTCGACCAGGTGGGAGATGAGCTCGTTTATCCTCGGATATTGTCCCTGACTGTAGCGCTCGGCATCTTGCTGACTTTTCCAAAAACTCAAAGAAAGGATCTGGTCGGGCTCGGTATCCGACACTAGGAGAATCTCGTCCACAAACCCTTGCTGGTCTTGAAGGATCGGAAGAATCTTTTCGTGAATGGTTTTGGCAAGAGCTCTCGCTTTTCCCGGCTTGGTCCTGACGGTGACAACTCGGGTGAACATAGCGTTTCTCCTTTCGGAAGTGGCAGCGTCAGACACAGGCTATTGCTCGATAGGGTCAAGGGTCAATTGCATAAAAATGATGCAAGGCGCAAGCAGGCCCTGATGCAACGAAGGTCAATGATCCTTAGAACACCGAAACTGACATGAGCGCGTAAAGTCGTCCCTGCGTCACGGACCCGCCCTTGCGCCCCTAGTGCTAGTACAATGGCGCTCAGAACAGTGGAGAAACAGTGGTAATAATTAAACCAAACTCATTTTGCTAAAGTTGGTTCATGGACGCCGACGAACACGTTGTCAACCAACTGTGGAATGCACTCGAAGGCTTGTTAATCGAGAACCAAGCCTATGCTTCAGCGTTTGAGACACTGGAGCAGTTTTTTCCAGCCGAAGTGTGCAAGTTGCTTCGTCGCCATGTGGATGCCATAAAAGCTGCTCCAGAGATTCGCGAAGTTGTGCGGAATAGGATCGCGCGATTAAAGGGGCAATCGCCTCGCGACATAGTTGAAGGAGTTCTGAAGCGTTCCCTAAAGCCGAAGGATTGAGAGTTGCTGATAGATGAAACACTCATACACCCCCGCGTTGGCAGTCGGGATAGGCGCAGTGTCGGGTTTGCGAGCCCTCACAGCGCCGGCAGTCCTCGCTTGGGCTGCAAAACGCAAATGGATTCGTCTTGGAGATTCGCCATTTGCCACAATCATTTCAGCCAAAGCGTCGCAAAGAATCACTGACTTTGCGGTGAGCGAATTGATTGCAGACAAGCTACCCTTTACGCCGAGTCGATTGAAGGCCGGGCCGCTTGCGTCCCGTATTGTATCGGGTGCGATCTGCGGGGCCACAATCTATAGTGTGGGGAGACGGCCTCTTAAGGAGGGAGCAGTTCTCGGCGCAGTAGGAGCGATCGCAGGGGCCTTTTCTGGTTATCACGTGCGGAAGCGGCTCAGCCGCGATATGCCTGATCTGGGAGTTGCAATCCTGGAAGACGCTTTGGCAATTGGAGCAAGTGTTCTCATCACCGCACTGGCAGCGCCGATCTAGAGCAAACATCCTCGAATCGAACTCCTTTCGGAAGCCTGCTCGGGCTTTGTGGGGAGCCGGGCAAGAACGAACCTGTTCACATTGCCACAGCGGAACAGGAAGCAGATTCAGTTATACGTGGATCAGCATGCTCTGGTAACCGAGGAAGGGACGGTACCTCTCCAGCAAATTCCACTGGCGGAAGCCAAAGCAAGCGCAGAAGGCTTCCGTGAAGGAGCTATGTTTGGTTTCGGTGCAGCCTTAGTCCTGTTTGCCGTTTCCTACGGAATCAAGAAGCGGTTCAAGACCTTCAACATCAGGAAGAAGCCGCAAGCCCGTGCGGCGTCTGGCTGATTCATTTTGTATCAACGAGGAAACGTGACCGCTTCCGACAAGCCGAATCCAATTGGGCACGATGTAATGGTTTGCAACGACGGCTGTTGTTGGAAACTTAAGCTAAGTCGACGAGACACTGGCTTAATAACGCTGCAACCTGACTACGCTGACGAAGAACAGGCAACACAGGCAGCGCGTGATTACGTTCATGAAAGACGACTAAGCCACCCTAGAGAGGTATGGTTCTGTAAGGCTCTCCAATAGCGACTTGGGAAAAGACAATGTTCCCGGAGGGCACGAGGAACACAAAAGAACTACGTGCCGTTGACGAGCAGTTGCCGTGGTCAGGTCGCCGTTTGTGCTCGTTTTCCGCCAAAGATTCACGACGGAACCGAGACTCTGCAGTGCTGGATCGGCTCTTTAACGTATCGAAACAATAAGTTGCGCGGTTTGTGCAGAGGGCCACTCAAATGCAGCAATCGGTGTGGAGTGAGCATCCTTCTCCTCTTTCAGGTTCTCTGAACTAAGTCAGCCCATCTGAAGTTTTTCCTCTTAGATTTCCCCAAGGAGGAACTGCGCTATGACACTATTGACCCGTTGGGAACCTCTCCGTGAGTTTTCCACCATGCAAGACCGCATGAACCGCATGAATCGTCTTTTCCGTGAGTCGTATGGCCCCGAAGGCCCGGAAGACGCGTTGACAACCACCAGCTTCGCACCGCCGGTGGACATCTACGAAGACGAGCACAATATCGTTCTGAAGCTTGAAGTCCCAGGCATCGACGAAAAAGACATTGATGTCCGCATCGACAACAATACGCTTACCGTCCATGGCGAGCGCACGATCGAGAAGGAAGAGAAAGAGGAGAACTTCCGTCGCGTTGAGCGACAATACGGAAGCTTCACCCGCTCGTTCACGCTGCCCAGCTCCGTGGACCCAGGGCAAGTGAGCGCCGACTATCACAAGGGCGTGCTGAAGATCAAGCTGGCCAAGAAGGCGGAAGCCAAGCCCAAGCAGATCAAAGTCAACGTGGGCGGCGAGAAGGCGCTCGAAGCCAAGGCTCCCGGCAAGGCAGCGTAAAACCAGTAGCAGATGAGAGAAATGGGAGGCGGTTCACATCGCCTCCCCTCATAACTATGCCCTGTGCGCCCCTCGGAGCGCGTTGAAGTGTAAGGCAAAAACTCTAGGAGCAGTGAAAAACCATGAAAACCACAAAATTTGTTGTGAAAGTGAACCGTGGTGGTACTCACGTGCCTGAATACGTGCGGCGGATCGATCGGAGTCCCATCGAAACCACGCCCAACCGTGAGCTGGCACTGGTTATGGGGAGATTCACGGCGGAAGACGCTGCTAAATCGATACACAATTCCCGGAGGAGCACGGAGCTGGTTTCCGTACAGGTTGGTGCCTAGTCGGAGGAAGAAGTTCTAGCACCTAGATAAACAGAGATGCCCGGAATCCTTTCGGATAACGGGCATTCTTGTTGGCACTCAGACAGCCTGAACGTTCTCAGCTTGCCAGCCCTTCGGGCCTTTGGCCACGTCGAACTGCACTGCTTGCCCTTCTTGCAGGCTGCGAAAGCCACCAGCCTGGATTGCGGAGAAATGCACGAAGACATCCTCCCCATTTTGACGGCTGATGAAGCCATAGCCTTTGGCGTCGTTAAACCACTTTACTGTTCCTTGTTCCATTTGATATTCCTATTTCCTTTTTTTGAATTGCGCTGAGAAGAGTCGCTGCCGGTGAGAAGGGGTGACGCTGGTTGGCGATACCGACTTTCAACTGCGGTGAGTCAAACTTAGCTAGTGGTGATTATACACACTGGACTGAGAAATGACTCAAAGAGACCAAGTCCGCCCCAGTCGACGATTGCGCGTCACTCCTGCGATGGAAGCGGGTTTGGTAGATCACGTTCGGTCGGTTGCTGAGTTGCTGCGGGCGGCATAGAATTGCCGCCTCTGAATGGAGCTAGGTATGATTCGATATAGCCTGTACTGCCCATGCGGAGAACGAATTCCTCTCCCGCCTCAAAGCCCATTAGGAAGATTTGACGGTCCAGTTGCGAAAGCCAATCCCCAAAAGTGGCCTCTAAAGTTCGTATGCCAGAACTGCGAGCTTCTGTCCGTTCACGGGGTACAAGAGTTTGATCGGGAAGAACCCGGAAGGCCCGACCTATTCGATTCGGAGCATAGTCTCTGGCGCGTTCAAATTCGATGTGACCATAGGCAATGCGGAAGACTGTACTCCATTTATACGCAAGTACCAACCAGCGCAGGACGCGATGACGTACTCTATATTTTGCAACACGCCAAACGTGCCGTAACGTGCGGAGAATCGGACCACGTCTTTGACACCACAATGGTTCTCTATTGCGGACCACTCGTTCCGGGCGATCAGATGAAAAGCGGGACCGGCTGACTTGACTGTATTGCGCCACGCCGACTCCGCGTTTACAATAGGATTCGACAAGTAAACATTCGCGTTCCTCCATGGGCCCAAAGCTGCCAACTTTGGGCCCGTTTTTAATTTTTACCGAAACCGGGTCACGCCCTTGCAACACATTGTTGAGACACCACCCGCTATGGGGTAGTGTCCTAACAGCATGTTGCTATTCCCCTTCGACAACTTGGGGCCAGGTATGATTCGGACATTCAGCTGCGAGTTTTCCTTCCGTGATCCAGGCGGCAAAGTCATTCTGCATTGGCTGGTCGGGCTGAAACAATTTCCCACAGACGGGACAGCGGGCAAGGATGGGGTCATAGCACTCAGATTCGAGCAGTGAGCAACTCCCCCATAGTCCAAACGTGATCTGCTATTCCCGCCTCCATTGCCGGGGTCACTCGGATCGTCTTATGCGGCCTACAGAAATTATAGAACGCAAAGTGCAGAGCTATTGCGGCTCGTAGTTTTGCCCACTTCTTTGAGAATGCATTCGTGAGCCTGGTTAATCTCCGAATGTGCATCCTCATGGTTAAGTTTTGCCGCTCCACGTGCGATGTGCAGACCCGCTGGTAATCTGGCATTCCATTCCTAGGGATGACAATTGCATCAACAACCTCCGCTGGAGAATATCTCTGTTCTCCGTCGCTAGCAGCCGCATAGACCTTAACCATCTGCGCGAAGTCAATGGAGTTCCCAAACACTCGCTCTACGGCTTCAGGGTATGCCGTCCACCCGTCAGTTGTTAGCTAGAATTTTGCATCCGTGGCGCGGCGCAGTTTCAGCATGAATGTAAGCGCGTCCCGCGATGTGCGTCTGCCGAGAACGCGAAGCCCGTGCTGACGCTGACCAGCCATGTTTCGCTGAAGAACTACGCCGTCGATCTCTCGGTGCTCGCTAAAGCGCCGCACGTTTCAAAAGCCGAGCTCGACTACTTTCTTCTGCCCAGCCGTTATGTGCCTACGGACGGCATTGTGAAAGAGACCGCGCTCAAGGCGACCGCCGGCGCGACCACCGAGATGGAGAAGGCTCGCGCTATTTACGGGTGGTGGACAACACCTTCCGCGATCCGAAGGTCCGCGGCTGCGGCCGCGGCGATATTCGGTTCATGCTGGAGTCGGGCGATATGGGTGGAAAATGTGCCGACTTGAATGCGCTCTACGTTGGTCTGGCACGCTCCGTAGGCCTGCCGGCGCGGCATGTTTATGGATTGCGGATTGCTAAATCCGACTTGGGCTACAAAAGCCTTGGACTAGCGACGGACAAAGCCACCAAGGGCCAGCACCGCCGCACGGAGGTATACCTTCGCGAACACGGCTGGGTTCCGGTGGACCCGGCAGACGTACGCAAGGTAGTTCTAGAAGAGCCTCCTGGAAATCGTCCACTGAGCGACGAGATGGTGTCGAAGGCCCGCCAGCGCTTGTTCGGCTCATGGGAGATGAATTGGATGGCCTATAACTACGCTCACGATGTAGCACTGCCAGGTTCCGCCAAACAACCGGTGGTGTATTTCATGTATCCGCAGGCGGAAACGGTAGAAGGACGAGTGGATCCATTCGATCCGGACAACTTCAAGTATGAAATCACGGAGAAGGAGATGAGCTAGCTGTCTCACCGCTGAAAACCTGCGGATTGGTGCTGGGAAGGCGGCATAGGGGAAGTGATCGATTGCTCCCCGAGTCACGCCCAAACCGGAAGTTGTGGGTCACACGTGCCGATATAGCTTCGATTCCGACCCGCGCCTCCACTCCATCCGTTTCCCTTCCTCACTTAACCGGGATCCGCACCGCCACTCAGAGATTAGCCATCCTTTCCAGGGCAGGCCTATTGGGAAGGATCAGGGTCGAACCCTTCAACTGCAGCAATCGCTTTTTCTTGAAATCAGAAAACAGGCGGCTGACGGTCTCGCGCGTGGTTCCAATCATTTCTGCGATTTCTTCGTGGGTCAGAGTCAATTTCAGATTCGCGGGCTCGGACGCGTTTCCCGCCCTGGGGGACCAGGAGAGCAGCAACTTGGCGAACTTCTCGGAAGGAGAACTGGCGAGCCCGAGGGTGCGGATTTCCTCATATGCGGAGTAATAATTGCGGCTGAGCTGTTCCGCAACCCGCACTGCCACCTCGCCATTCTCCCGCATGAATTGCACCAGGTCATCGCGGGCGATGAAATTGGCCTGGCCCGGTTCCATCATCTCGGCCGTTACCTCATAGGGCCGGTTGGAGATGGTTGCGTTCAGTCCCAGGACATCTCCGGGCTCCGAAATCTTGGTAATGATGGTTTTGCCGTCGCTCGCCGAGGTAAAGAGTTTGGCCTTGCCCGCACATAGAACAAACACCCCGCGGGGCTGTTGGCCCTCAATAAACAGCATGGTTGCTTTGGGATATACCGCAGTGGACTTGATGTGATTCAGGCGCTGCACGGCGGGTAGGGCGAGATTGCAGAACAGGTGCTCCTCGCGCACTGGGCAACTGAGGCAGTTATCGAGGATCTCTAAACCGTAAGGCGCTCGCATTTTCAGCACCTTTCACCTGGGTCACATTGTAGCACCGGAAATGTGACCTCCATCACGTAGAGCCGTGACACCGGCCACGGAATTGCTGGCTCTGCTGCAGCAGCATCAACCATTGTCACCCACCGAAGAACGGTAGGGGATGGCCGGACCTTCCCTCGCCACAATGCTTTGCGGCCGGGGAGGAAAACTCCGCGGCCTGGAACGGATATGGAAGATGAACACAAGTATCGCGTTGTAGCCTGGTGGACGTCCGGGCAGGCAGGTATCGTCAGATCCGA
The DNA here is from genome assembly GCA_035937515.1 of Terriglobales bacterium. GTDB lineage: Bacteria > Acidobacteriota > Terriglobia > Terriglobales > Acidobacteriaceae > JAIQFF01. Next base: position 7,763 of record DASZHW010000036.1, read on the forward strand.
TTCGGCCCCCAGCGCTATTCACTTCGCCGCCCCTCCACAGTTCGGCGGTCTCCAAGGCAGGTGGACCCCGGAAGACCTGTTGATGACCGCGCTCGCAAGCTGCTTTACGACAACCTTCCATGCCATTGCGGGCTATTCGAAATTCGACTACACGGATCTGGAAGTGGAGGCTGAGGGGACCCTGAGCACGACCGATCGCGGTTATAGCTTCAGCCAGATTGCCCTCCGCCCCACGCTTACCATTCCTCGCGAGGACCAACGGGTAAGGGCGGTCGGTCTCCTGCGCAAAGCCGAGGCGTTGTGCCTGGTTTCGCGCGCGCTGGCCACAACACCCAAGGTCGAGACCCGGATTGAGATCAGCAAGCATTCCCCCGTAGGATAATTGCATCCTGAATTGCTGGGGATCAGCGCCCTTGGGGGAGGACTCGGTGAGTCGAACACGAGAGGATCTGGGTGAGCGAGCGAGGAGTGCTCAGGCAAGTCCGGCAGGGCCAGGAGCCAGATCTGGTTTGGAGGCCTTGTTCGCTCCTGAGTCCGTGGCCGTAATCGGCGCAACCGTGCGGCCCGGCAGCGTGGGCAGAACCGTATTGTCGAATCTTGCGGAAAGCCGTTTTCGATCGAAGCTGTATGCCGTCAATCCCAGGCATTCGGAGGTTCTCGGAGTCAAGGCATACAAGAGTATTGGCGAGATCGAGGGAGGTGTGGACCTGGCGATGGTGGTCACTCCCGCAGCCACGGTTCCTGCTGTAGTGGGGGAATGTGTCGATGCCGGAGTGAGAGCAGCGATCGTAGTCTCAGCCGGATTTCGAGAGAGGGGTCCGGAAGGCGCGGCGCTAGAGCACCAGATCCAGGAGCAACTGAGCCGGGGCCGAATGCGACTGGTGGGTCCCAACTGCCTCGGGGTCATGAACCCAACCACCGGCCTGAACGCCACCTTTGCCGGGCAGACCCCACAAGCCGGAAATGTCGCCTTTCTGAGCCAGAGCGGGGCTTTATTGACCACCATTCTGGATTGGAGCCAGAGCGAGAAGGTGGGGTTTAGCGGCATCGTGTCCACCGGTTCCATGTTGGACGTGGGTTGGGGCGACCTGATTGACTACTTTGGAAATGATTCCCGCACCCACAGCATTTTGATTTACATGGAATCGGTGGGTGATGCGCGCTCCTTTCTTTCTGCGGCGCGAGAAGTCTCGCTCAGCAAACCCATCATCGTGATCAAGGCCGGCCACACCGAGGTCGCCTCCCGCGCTGCCGCGTCGCATACCGGAGCCCTCACCGGGAGTGACGAGGTTCTTGATGCGGCCTTTCGGCGGTCGGGTGTATTGCGCGTACACAACATCGCCGACCTCTTCTATATGGCTGAAGTGCTCAGCAAGCAACCTCGTCCCAAGGGCCCGCGGCTCACCATCGTGACCAATGCCGGCGGTCCCGCGGTTCTCGCCACCGATGCGCTGATTGCCAGCGGAGGTCAACTACCGGTACTGTCCGTCGAGAGCCTGCAAGCGCTGGATCAATGTTTGCCTCCGCATTGGAGCCACAACAATCCCATCGATATTCTGGGCGATGCCGATTCCGGCCGGTACGAGAAAGCGCTGGCCATCGCCTCGCAAGATCCAAACAGTGATGGTCTGCTGGTGATCCTTGCCCCGCAGGGCATGACTGATCCTTCTCAGGTCGCTCAGGGCCTGAAAGCCCATGCCCACTTGCCCGGCAAACCTCTGCTGGCGAGTTGGATGGGAGGAACCAGCATTGAGGCAGGGGAGGACATTCTCAATACGGCGGGTATTCCGACCTTTCGCTACCCTGACACCGCCGCGCGCGCATTCACCCATATGTGGCGCTACAGCTATAACCTCCGCGGTATCTATGAAACTCCTACGCTGATGGGAGCAGGGCTCGACGGCGCTGCGCGGGTGCAGGCGGCAGATTTGATCGAGAAGGTCCGCAGCCGCGGACGAATCCTGCTGAACGAATTTGAGTCGAAACAGATTCTGTCGCTGTACGGAATTCCCACGGTCGAAACCCGGATCGCGCACAACGAAGACGAAGCGGTGAAATGCGCTGCGGAGATGGGATATCCGGCTGTACTCAAAGTTTTCTCTGAAACGATCACGCACAAGAGCGATGTCGGCGGCGTAAGACTGAACCTGCAGGATGAGCACGCGCTCCGCTCTGCCTACCGCGAGATAAAGGCTTCAGTCGCCCAGAAGGCCGGTCCCGACCAGTTCTCGGGGGTCACGGTGCAACCCATGGCGCGCCTCGAAGGCTACGAGTTGATCCTGGGGAGCAGTCTTGATCCCCAATTTGGGCCGGTGATCCTGTTTGGTTCTGGGGGCCAGTTGGTCGAGGTTTATCGGGACCACGCGCTGGGCCTCCCGCCGCTCAACAGCACTCTGGCCCAGAGACTGATGGAGGAGACTCGAATTTTCAAAGCGCTCAAGGGGATCCGGGGACGTGCTCCGGTCGACCTGGGGGCTTTGGAAAACATCATGGTCCGTTTCAGCCAGTTAGTGGTGGAACAGCCGGGCATCGCAGAAATTGACGTGAATCCTTTGCTCGCTTCATCCGAGGGTCTCCTGGCCCTGGATGCGCGAGTGCTGCTGCACGACTCGGCGTTGCGCACGGACCAACTGCCCCGGCCGGCCATACGCCCCTATCCATCGCAATACGTTTCGCAGTTTACGATGAGGGATGGCACCGAAGTCAGGCTGCGGCCGATCCGCCCCGAGGACGAGCCGCTGATGGTGAAATTCCATGAGACGCTTTCCGACCGGAGTGTCTATATGCGGTATTTCTCTTCGCTCAGCCTGAGCTCGCGTGTGCTGCACGAGCGACTGGCTCGAATCTGTTTCGTGGACTACGATCGCGAACTGGCTCTGGTGGCGGAGCAGACGGAGAAGGCCACGGGCCAGCGCCGGATTCTGGGAGTGGGCAGACTGGTAAGACTGCGCGGGAAAAACGAGGCCGAAGTCGCAGTCGTGGTTTCCGACCGGTGCCAGAATCGAGGCCTGGGAATTGAACTCCTGCGGCGCGCCGTCGGGATTGCGCGCGATGAGAAGCTGAGCCGGGTCTCGGCGGAGATGTTGTCGGACAATTTGAAGGTGCGGAGCATCTTCAAGAAGCTTGGTTTTAGTCTGCACATGCCCGGCGACTTTTCGTCGATCACTGCAGTTCTCGACCTGTGACGCCGGTCGCAGTTTGATGTAGCCAGCCTCATACGTGCTCCCATGCCAGAAGCGCTACAAGTGAAGCGAAAGCAGCAAGCCATGTCTCATACTTCCTACGAACTGCCTCCGACCAGGAACGAAGCGACCTCGAGCATGAAAGCGCTGGTGTTTTACGGCCCAGGACAAATGGGTCTGGAAACGGTACCGCTGCCGACACCGGGAGCGGGGGAAGACCCGCGGTCGGGCAGTCGACGTGGCCATCGAAGCGCTTGGAACTCAAGGCACCTTCGAGAGCGCACTCCGGGTTCTTAGAGCGGGCGGAACTCTTTCCAGCCTGGGAGTGTACTCCGGGAAACTCTCAGTGCCGCTCGAGCCCTTCGCTGCAGGCCTGGGAGATCACAAAATCGTCACAACGCTTTGTCCCGGCGGGAAAGAGCGCATGCGGCGGCTGATGGAACTGGTTCGGCATGGACGCCTGGACCTGACCCCCTTGCTGACTCACACGTTCCCACTGGATCGTATCCAAGAGGCCTATCAGGTCTTCGGGGAGCGGCGTAACGGCGTGATCAAGGTTGCAATCAGGCCGTAGTGATCAATCCGGGGAATCCGCCCGCAGGCGGATTCCCCATTCCTTCCGCAATCTATTGCTGCGAGCACGAAAAGAGGGCCGACCTGAGGTCGGCCCCGAAAGTGCGCTCAAGAGCGCGATCCGTTTATTAGTCCCTAGCTTCCGTCAGCGGCATGTTCACCAGATGCTCGCTCAGGAACCATACCTGCAGCTCGTTGGTGCGCAGTACGTCGCTGACCGCCAGATCATTGGTGCCGGCGTCGCCCAACTTCTCAGCTCGCTCCGCCAGTTCACGGCACGTGCCGATGATGATCTTGTGGGCATCAAGTAAACGCGAGATTTGCACCGGTACCTCTTCCCGTCCGCGCGGCGGGCGTTCGATGCGGGTGGTCTCGGCTACATCCGCAGCCATGGCCAGACTGAGTCCGCCCAGGAGCTGGATGCGCTCGGCGATGGTATCCACCAATTCCACCTGCTCGTCGTAGTGCTTATCGAACAGAAGGTGAAGCTGGTAGAAGGTGGGGCCAGCCACCTGCCAATGCGATTTCTTGTAAAGATCGCGCAGAGTCATGGTGTCGGCCAGGAGCAGATTGAGTTGCTCGGTCATTTCCAGACGAACGGGTTCTTCAAGCTCCAAGGGCAGCGCGTGGTTTACGCTGCCGTACTTCTGGATTTCATGAGCTCTTTGGTGAAAGTGCGGCTGGGCGGTTACTCCTCCATTGTTGCCCGCGAGGGTTTTCTTCGGCATTGCATTTCTCCTGTGTGGATTTCTGACACGGGGACCCTAAAAGTGCTGGCCTGCGTGGGATGGCGGTTTACGTTCATCGGTTGCCGACAAGGATTGACGTTCGGAAGACCAGAACGAGAGAGCCGCCATTATAACTCTTTTTCCCGGGCGGCTGATCGGGGAAGCAGGGCCAAAACGACCGCTTCGGCCCCGCCCAGGAGACTGGCTCGCCAGCAAAATTCCGCACAATTGTCTATGATAAAAGGTTCCGCATAAATTCATGGAGAGACCCAGACGTGCCTGAGACGCAGACCGATGGATTGGAAGTTCTTGAGACGCGGGAGTGGCTCGATTCGCTCGACTATGTTCTGTCGCAGGGAGGCGCGGACCGCGCCGGACGCCTGCTGCAGCAACTCTCACTGCACGCGCGCCGGGCTGCTGGTGTAAATCTCCCCTTCACCGCCACAACGCCTTACCAGAACACGATTCCCGCCGAGCAGCAACCGCCCTTTCCTGGAAGTCAGGAGATGGAGCGCCGCATCAAGAGCCTGGTGCGCTGGAATGCGCTGGCCATGGTGGTGCGGGCGAACAAGATTCAGGAAGGCATCGGTGGGCATATCTCGACCTTCGCTTCGGCGGCCACACTTTACGAAGTTGCCTTCAATCATTTTCTGTGGGCGCGGACCGAAGACGGAGATCGTGACATCGTCTATTTTCAGGGTCATGCCGCTCCCGGCATGTACGCTCGCGCCTATCTGGAGGGGCGCATCCCTAAGGAAAAGCTGCAGAATTTTCGTCGCGAACTCAAGCCCGGCGGCGGCCTCTCCTCTTATCCCCATCCCTGGCTGATGCCGAATTTCTGGGAATTTCCGACAGTTTCGATGGGACTGGGCCCGATCCAAGCCATCTACCAGGCGCGGTTTAGTCGCTATCTGGAGAATCGCGGGCTTAAGAAATCCACCAGCGGAAAAGTCTGGGCGTTTCTCGGTGACGGCGAGATGGACGAACCGGAATCTCTGGGCTCGATCACGCTGGCGTCACGGGAACGGCTGGACAACCTGATTTTTGTGGTGAATTGCAACCTGCAGCGCCTGGATGGACCGGTGCGTGGCAATGGCAAGATCATCCAGGAACTGGAGGCCATTTTCCGCGGCGCCGGATGGAATGTAATCAAAGTAGTCTGGGGCAGTGACTGGGACAACCTGATCAGCAATGATCGCGACGGGATTCTGGTTCGCCGGCTGGGGGAGATCACGGACGGGCAGTACCAAAAGTATTTCGTCGAGAGCGGCGCCTACTTCCGCCACAATCTGTTCGGCAGCGATCCGCGACTACTGAAGATGGTGGACCATCTTTCCGACGAGCAGCTGTCACGCATGCGGCTGGGCGGCCACGATCCCATCAAAGTGCACGCCGCGTACCGGGCCGCCGTCGACCACCAGGGGTCGCCAACCATCATCCTGGCCAAGACGATCAAAGGCTATGGGCTGGGCGAGGCGGGCGAAGGCAAGAACATCACCCACCAGCAGAAAAAGCTGAACGAGGATGAGCTGCGCATGTTCCGCTCGAGGTTCGGAATTCCCATTCCGGACGAGGAACTGCAGGACGCACCGTTCTATCGCCCCTCGGACGACAGTCCGGAAATCCTCTATATGCAGGAGCGCCGCAAGCAATTGGGTGGGTACCTGCCCGAGCGCAAAGTACGTTCCAAACCGATTGCTCCGGTGGCCGAATCGCACTTTGAGGAATTCTACAAAGGCACGGACGGCCGCGAAGTCTCGACCACCATGGTGTTCGTCCGGCTGCTTTCCAAATTGTTGCGCGATCCCGAGATCGGGAAGCTCATTGTGCCGATCATTCCGGACGAAGCCCGCACCTTTGGCATGGAAGCGCTGTTCCGCCAGGTCGGAATTTATTCCAGCGTAGGTCAGCTCTACGAGCCGGTGGATATGGACACGCTGCTCTATTACAAGGAAGCCAAGGACGGGCAGATCCTCGAGGAAGGAATCACGGAGAGCGGATCGGTGTGCTCGTTGATTGCCGCGGGCACGGCCTACGCCAATCATGGGATCAACACCATCCCATTCTTTATTTATTACTCAATGTTTGGTTTCCAGCGCATTGGAGACCTGATCTGGGCAGCGGCCGACATGCGTACCCGGGGGTTCCTGCTCGGCGGGACCGCCGGTCGCACTACTCTGGCAGGCGAGGGTCTGCAACACCAGGATGGTCACAGCCACGTACTGGCGCTGTCGGTTCCCAATCTGCTGGCTTATGATCCGGCGTTTGCGTACGAGATTGCCGTCATTATTCAGGACGGCATCAGGCGAATGTACGTGGACCAGGAATCCATCTTCTATTATCTGACCGTCACCAATGAGCCCCTGGCCATGCCGGGAATGCCGGAGGGGAAGGACATTCGCCAAGGCATTCTGAAAGGCATCTACCGTTTTCGGACCTCGACTAAGAAAGATTTGAAACTGCGCGCGCAACTGTTCGGCAGCGGCACCATCATGTATGAGGTGCTCAAGGCACAGCAGATTCTGGAAGAAAAGTATGGCGTCGCCGCCGACGTCTGGAGCGTTACCAGCTATAAAGAGCTGTATCGCGACGGCAACGACTGTGAACGCTGGAACATGCTGCATCCGGGCGAGAAGCCGCGGGTGCCCTTCGTCAGCCAGGCGCTGCAAGACGCCCCCGGCGTGCTGGTGGCGGCATCGGATTACATGAAAGTATTGCCGGAATCGATTTCACAATGGTTGCCCCGGTCGCTGACAGCGCTGGGTACGGACGGCTTTGGTCGCAGCGAGAGCCGGGTGTCACTGCGCGATTTCTTCGAGGTGGATGCCAAGCACATCGTGCTGGCGACGCTCAATGCGCTGGCGCGCGACAAGCAGATCAAGTTGGACGTGGTGCAGCAGGCAGTGAAGGACCTGGGAATCAATCCAGAAAAAGCGAACCCGGCAAATAGTTGAATGACGTAGGGCCGGCATTCTTGCCCTTAGCGGTGAGGGCGCGACGTCCTCACGACAGCCGCCGGGACGGCGGCGCTTCGAGGGTGCTAAGCAGGGAGCAAATACTGCGTGACTGAATTCAAGCTACCGGAACTCGGTGAGAACATTGACCAGGGCGATCTGGTCCGGCTGATGATTTCGCCCGGCGCGACCGTCAGTGAAGGCCAGCCGGTCATGGAATTGGAAACCGACAAAGCGGTAGTCGAAGTGCCGTCCTCAGTCAGCGGCACGGTGAAGGAGATTCGGGTCAAGGAAGGCGAGAAGGTCAAAGTCGGCCAGGTGATCTTCACGGTGGAGAACGGCGCGGGCGCCAAAGTCAAGGTTGTGGAGCCCAAAGCTGACGCGACCAAGGCGCCGGTGGAATCCGCGCCACCAGCTGCGAACGGGGCGGCCCCATCGAAGCCGGAAACATGGCCGGCCGCACCCGCCACCCCCGCATCGGTTGCCAGTGAATTCCGATTGCAGGAACTGGGAGAAAACATCGATCACGGAGATCTGGTGCGGTTGATGATTTCCCCGGGATCGAAGGTCTTCGAAGGTCAGCCGGTGATGGAACTCGAAACCGACAAGGCCGTGGTGGAAGTTCCTTCTTCGGTAACCGGCACAGTTAAGGAGATCCGGGTCAAAGAGGGCGAGAAGGTCAAAGTCGGCCAGGTAGTCTTCACACTTGAGGGTGGAGCGGCGTCGTCGCCCGGCCCTATGAAGCATGCGCCGGTCGAGCACATTTCCGAACAGCACGAAGCACGCCTGTCGCTGCATGCGGCCATGCAGGCGGAGGGCAAAACCGAGGCTCAGGTGTTTCTGCCGGACCAACCGGCGCCTGGGTCACTCAAGAGTTTTGCCATGCCGCAGCAACTGGGAAAAGTTGCGGGGACCGAGCATCGGGCACCGGCGCCGGCGGCGCCGCACGTCCGGCGGCTGGCGCGGGAAATCGGCGTCGATATTTACGAGGTAAAGGGCAGCGGCCCCGGCGGGCGCATCAACGAAGACGATGTGAAGGCGTACGCCAAGTCGTTGCTCATCTCCGTTGCCGCAGCGGCCCAATCGGGGCAGGGACAGCCCCTGGCGCAGCCGGAGCTTCCGGATTTTGGCAAGTGGGGCAAAATCGAACGGGTGTCGATGCGCGGAGTTCGCCGTAAAACTGCCCAGCATCTCTGGGAAGCCTGGACCACCATTCCGCACGTCACGCAGCAGGACAAAGCCGACATTACGGAACTGGAACAACTGCGCACCCGCTTCGCCCCGCGCGCCGAAGAGGCCGGCGGCAAGATGACGGTCACCGCCATCGCGCTGAAAGTCTGCGCCTCGGCCCTGAAGGTCTTCCCCCAGTTCAATGCCAGCATCGACATGGCCCGGGAAGAGATTGTCTACAAGCAGTACATCAACATTGGAGTCGCAGTGGATACCGATCGCGGCCTGCTGGTGCCGGTCATACGCGAAGTGGATAAAAAGAACATCGTCGAACTGGCGGCCGAACTGACTCAGGCTTCCCGGAAGGCCAGGGACAAGAAGCTCACCCCGGCAGACATGGAAGGCGGAACCTTCACCATCACCAATCTAGGTGGTATTGGGGGCACGGGTTTTTCGCCCATCGTGAATTTTCCCGAGGTGGCGATACTCGGGTTGTCGCGCTCCAGCATGGAGCCGATCTGGATGAATGGCAAATTCGAGCCGCGCCAGGTGCTGCCGCTTTCGCTGTCCTATGATCATCGCCTGATTGATGGCGCCGATGCGGCGCGCTTCCTGCGCTGGATCGCGGAAGCGTTTGAGCAGCCGTTCCTGCTGTCGGTGCAGGGATAAATCCGAATGCAAAACTACACGAAGGAAATTCCCAGGTTTTCCTTCGTGTACCTTCGTGTCCTTGGTGGTTGATGGTTTTCTTCGAATGACTGGAACTTCAAACTTGCACCTCGCGGTAGTGGGTGGTGGGCCGGGAGGCTATGCCGCTGCCTTTCTTGCCGCCGATCTTGGTTTGCAGGTGACTCTCATCGACCCGGAAGCGAATCCGGGCGGGGTCTGCCTCTATCGCGGCTGCATCCCTTCCAAAGCGCTGCTGCACGTGGCCAAGCTGATCGATGAATCGAGGCATGCCAAGAACTGGGGAATCGAGTACAGCGATCCCAAGATTGATCTGGCCCGGCTGCGATCCTGGAAAGAAGGCGTGGTCAAGAAGCTGACTGGTGGCCTGGGTATTCTTTCAAAACAGCGCAAGGTGCAATATATCCAGGGAAGCGCGTCCTTCGAGAATTCGAACACTCTGCGCGTCTCCAAGACCGGCGGCAGTGATGAGAGCCTCAGCTTCGATCGCATCGTTCTGGCCACCGGTTCTCGACCCGCGATGATTCCAAGCTTAAGGCTGGACAGTCCCCGAGTGCTGGACTCGACGACCGCACTTGATCTGAACGATGTGCCGGGGACGCTGCTGGTGATCGGGGGCGGATACATCGGCCTGGAACTTGGCACGGTCTATGCGGCGCTGGGTTCGAAAGTGTCGGTGGTGGAGATGCTGCCCGGACTGCTCCCCGGCGCGGATCGCGATCTGGTTCTTCCCTTGTACAAGCGGGTGGAAAAAATCTTCGATTCCATTCTGCTCAACACCACCGTCGCCGCGATGAAAGAGGAAGGGAATGGCATGCGGGTGACGTTCGATGGCCCCGAGGTGAAGGAGCGCGAGAAGGTATTCGAAAAGGTGCTGGTCTCGGTGGGACGCAAGCCGAATTCCGAGATCGCCGGGCTGGATAAAACAAAAGTCCAAGTGGGTCCGCGGGGATTTATTCAGGTCAACAAGCAATTGCAGACCGCCGATCCAGCGATTTACGCGATTGGCGACGTGGTGGGAGAACCCATGCTGGCCCACAAGGCCATGCACGAAGGACGCACCGCGGTCGAGGCCATCGCGGGGCATAAGGTTGCGTTCGAACCCGCGGCCATCCCGGCCGTGGTTTTCACTGATCCCGAAATTGCGTGGTGCGGCCTTACCGAAATCCAGGCACAGAAGGACAATCAGGAAATCAAGGTCGCCAAATTTCCTTGGGCCGCGTCCGGCCGAGCCTTGACGCTCGACCGGACCGAGGGCATGACCAAGCTGGTGATCGATCCCCGGACCGAGCGTGTGCTGGGTATGGGCATTGTGGGCGCCGGCGCCGGCGAACTCATCGCCGAAGGCGTGCTGGCGATCGAAATGGCTGCTCTCGCCAAGGATATTGCGCTGACCATTCACCCTCACCCCACGCTCTCCGAGACCATCATGGAGTCGGCCGAGGTTTTCTTCGGCACCAGCACCGACATCTACAGGCCAAAGAAGAGCTGAGCTCCCATCGGCAATAACCACGATTCGACGCGGGGAACGAACGTCCCCCTGGTGCGGCAGCGGGGCGGACGCGGCACGAGCGAAGACGCTCGCGCCTACATTACAATGCCTCTGCTGGAGAAAGGAATCATGCTTTCCGTTCTGAAACGAGCGCTTTGGCTGATGCTGGGTCTGGCCATGGTTCTCCCCGCCCCGGCCTATCAGCTGCTGCCCGGCCAGCAGAACAAGAATGGGAATGCATCCACAAGTGGAGCTCCGGCCGATCCGCTTGGCCGCGACACCCCCAGCGGAACCCTGTACGGATTTCTGCAGGCGGCGCAGGCAGGAAACTATTCGACTGCGGCGCAGTATCTGCAGTTGTCTGCGGCGCGGCGGCAGACGCAGGGAGAGGATCTCGCAACCAAGCTAAAGGTAGTGATCGATCGCGCCTTCTCCGGTGACTTGAGGCGAATCAGCAACTCGCCCGAAGGGACGCCGCAGGAAGGGATACCGCTGGACAAGCAGCGAGTCGGCACCTTGACCGCCGGAGAAGTGGAAGCTGATCTGACCCTGGCGCGGGTCGTCGATGTCGGGGGTGGCAAGATTTGGCTTATCTCAGCCGATACTCTGGCCAAGGTCCCCGAGCTTTACGAGCAAGCTGCAATGCATCAGGTCGAGACCCATCTTCCTCAGGTCCTGGTGCGTCATGAGTTTTCCGGGCTTCCCTTGTGGCAGTGGCTCGCGGTACTGCTTGCGATTCCTGTCGCCGCAGTTCTGGGATGGCTGGTGGTTCAGGTTCTCAGGTTGCCCTGGTACTTCTGGGCGCGCTATCGAAGGCACGCCATCGCTGCGGCGTGGGATTCATTCGCGCGGCCGCTGTGGCTGGTACTGGGCGTTCTGATCCACGAAATTCTGGTGTCCTACATTCGTCTTCCTGTACTGCAAATGCACCACTACCAGCAGGTGGCCGGCGTAGCGGTGGTGATCGGCGCCAATTGGCTGCTGTGGCGGATTCTGCGGGAACTGTTGCGGAGTGTAAGACAGCGCGCCGTACTGTCGGGGCGGACGGGTACGGGTTCGCTGATGCTTCTCGGGGAGCGTCTGCTCAAGGCCGCCATCTTCGTGTTGGCCATCTTCGTCGTCCTGAGCACCCTGGGCTTCAATCTGACCACGCCCCTCGCCGGCCTGGGCATCGGCGGCATTGCCATCGCGTTCGCGGCGCAAAAAACCCTGGAGAACCTGTTCGGCGGCGTCTCGGTTCTGGGCGACGAGGTCATTCGCGTGGGCGACGTCTGCCGTTTCGGCGACCGTGTGGGCACGGTAGAGGACATCAGTCTGCGCTCGACCCGGATCCGAACTCCGGAACGGAGCGAATTGTTCATTCCCAATGGTTCCCTGGCCACCATGAATGTGGAGAACCTGAGCTGGCGGGACAAGATTCTGTTTACCTGCCAACTGGGACTGCGCTACGAGACTTCGTCAGACCAGTTGCGTTACGTGCTCGCCCAGGTGCGTCGCCTGCTTTATGAACACCCCAAGGTAGAAACCCAGAGCGCGCGCATCCGCCTGATCGGATTCGACAGCAACACCATCCAGCTGGAAGTATTTTGCTACATACTTACTCTAGACACGAATGAGTTTTTAGCCATCAGGGAGGATGTGCTGTTAAGGATCATGGACGTCGTGGACGCTGCGGGTACCGCCTTCGGCTTGCCGCCCAGCGCGTCGAGTGCGGGACAGGCCCCCGCGCTCGACAAGGAAAAGGCTGCCAGCGCGGTTGCAGAGGTTCGGAAGTGGCGGGAAGCCAACCGTCTGCCCTTTCCCGATCACGCGCCCGCCGAGATTGCTCAATTCAGCAATTCCCTGCCATATCCCCCGCCCGGCTCGGCGCTCGGAAAACGGGAATGAGGTCTCGCCCGCAAGCCACAGAGTTCAGAAGCGTGCGGACGGTATCAAAATCTGATTGTGGAGGCGCCTGATGCGCGCAGCAGTTGGTTGGGTGGTTCTGATACTGATAGTTGCGTTGACCGCGTCGCCCGCCGCCCATTCCCAGGAGACACCTATGCAGAGTTCCACCGCAAGTCCGGTGCCCGCTGTTGGAGTTTCGCCAGCGTGGGCCATCGATTCCGCTACCAAAATGGAGCGAGAATTGGTCGCTCGCTACGGAGAACCGCAAAGAGAGCGGATTGAGCGCGGGCTGCAGCAGGTGGCTGAGTTCTGGCGCGCCGAAGATGGCGACGCGGCCGCGTTCGAGGATTTCGTTCGCGCCAATTCCGCCGGGGACCAGGCCACGCTGGATACGATGTTCAACCGCCTGGAGCGCCTCCTGGAACAACTGGGCGGACACATGCACGAGATCAGTCGCGAATTCCGCCAGCAGATGGACCTCGATCTCGGCCCAGTGCTTCCGTTTGACGAAATCATCGGCGGTTACGATCCTTCGGCGCACGTTCTGGACGATTTCTTTCACAACAAGCTGGCTTTCGTGGTCCTGCTGAATTTTCCGCTCACCACTCTCGATGAACGCCTGAAAGACGGTCCGTCGTGGAGCCGTCGCCAGTGGGCCGAGACGCGACTGGCGGAAGCATTCTCCAAGCGCATTCCGGCCGAGGTGAGCCTCGGCATTGCCCAAGCCGAAGCGCAGTCGGGGCAGTACATCGCGGAATACAACATCTGGATGCACCACCTGGTCGATGCCCAGGGACAACGTCTGTTCCCGCCGAAGATGCGCCTGCTGAGCCACTGGAACCTGCGTGACGAAATCAAGTCCGACTACGCGGACTCGTCTGCCGGTCTGGCCAAGCAGCGCACGATCCAGCAGGTGATGGAGCGCATTGTCGCGCAGACGATTCCCGCGGTTGTGGTCAACAATCCTGCCGTCGACTGGAATCCATCGACCAACGAGGTGACCCTGGCGGCAGTGAAAGATTCGGACGCGGCCCCGGCGCCGGCAAAACTTAGCAACGCGCGCGAGCCGGACACCCGCTATGCCATGCTGCAAAAGACTTTTCTGGCGGCGAAGAAGGCGGATCCTTACTCGCCGACTGCGCCCACACTGATTGCCCGCCGCTTTGATGAGGACCGCGAAATTCCCGAACCGCGAGTCCGGGCGATGCTGGAGCAGGTGCTCACGTCGCCCCTGGTGCCGCAGGTGGCGAAACTGATTGAAGCGCGCCTCAAGCGTCCGCTGGAGCCGTTTGACGTCTGGTACAACGGCTTCCGCCCCGGCAGCCAGTTCACGGAAGCGCAACTGGATGAGATGGTCGCGAAGAAATACCCGACACCGCAAGCTTATCAACAGGATATTCCCAACCTTCTGGTCAAACTGGGATTCTCCCCGGAGCGTGCGCAATACGTGGCCAGCCATATTCAGGTCGATCCGGCACGGGGTTCGGGGCACGCCATGGGTGCGGAGATGCGCTCGGAGAAAGCTCACCTGCGGACTCGGGTGGAGAAGAGCGGCATGAATTACAAAGGATTCAATATTGCCGTGCACGAAATGGGACACAACGTCGAGCAAACGTTTTCCCTCAATGACGTGGACCACACTTTGTTGAAAGGTGTGCCCAATACGGCGTTCACGGAAGCGCTGGCCTTCGTTTTCCAGGGACATGATCTGGAATTGCTGGGCCTGCCTGCGCCCGATGCCAAGAGCCAGGCGGAAAAGACGCTGAACGATTTCTGGGGTACTTACGAGATCGCGGGAGTCGCGCTGGTGGACATGGCGGTCTGGCACTGGATGTACGACCATCCTCAGGCCTCACCGAAGGAACTGAACGATGCCGCGGTACAGATTTCCAAGGACGTCTGGAACCACTACTACGCTCCGGTTTTTCAGAAGAAGGACGTCGTGCTGCTGGGCGTCTACTCGCACATGATCGACTCGTTTCTCTACCTGCCCGACTATCCCATCGGCCACCTGATTGCCTTTCAGATTGAAGAGCAGATGAAGAAGGCGGGAGCGATCGGGCCGGAGTTCGAGCGCATGGCGAAGATGGGTGACGTCACGCCTGATCTGTGGATGGAGAACGCGACCGGAAAACCTGTCGGGGCAGAGGCTCTGCTGGAGGCGACACAGAAGGCGCTGGCGGCGACGGGCGGGCGTTAGATCGTCGCGGCGAAGGATCGGTTGCGCCGGGACGCCCACACCTGCAGCACCAAGTGCGTCGGCCAGTACACCAGCAGCGGCACAACAATCAGATAGGCCAGCAAGAATAACCATCCTGGCATGGCGTGCTGCTCGCGAAAAAACGGTCCGCGCACCCAATTCACATCTTGCTCCGGCCGCCAGAAGTAATTGATGGGCGCCACGATCCAGGTCGTCAGTGTCTGATATTTCCATCCCTGAGGCTCATATCCCAGCCGCCAGATTGCCCACAGCAGAATGGGAGGCGTCACCACGTGGAACAGGCTCAGGAGACGAATGAAGAGTGGCACACCGCCATCAAACACGTATTCGGTGCCGCCAATCAGGTGCCTCCCGCTGACCAGTGCGCCCAGCAAATCGATAGTGTAGAGACTTTGGAACAGGAGCAGGCCGGTGGCTTGGCATGAAAAAAGCAGTGGACTTTCGAGCCACAGGGCCGCGGCGATGAAAAAATTCCCCAGGTCGCAGAAAAACAAGAGATTCTGCGCTCCGTAGTGCTTCCAGTAGAGCGGCCCCCAGACGGCGACCCAAACCGTCCACAGGATTTTGAGCCACAGCGGCAGCCTCATGGCTGCCATTGTACCCATCAATTACCACAGTAACTTGCCGCTCCGTAGGCCTCTACCTACGATTAACTGCTATGAGTTACCAAGCGCTCTTATTCTGCCCGGATGAAAGAACGGCGCGTGTGGTCAGTCAAGTGCTCAGTGAACTGGAGTTCGATGTCGAGCCCTGCCATGAGCCTTTCGCCGCCGTCAAGAAATTGATGGCCCAGCATTTCGACGCGCTGGTCGTCGATTGCGAAAACGAGCAGAACGCGGCTCTGCTGTTCAAGAGCGCGCGCAACTCCGGATCGAATCAGGCTGCTCTGGCCGTGGCCGTGGTCGAAGGACAGGCGGGAGTAGCCAAAGCATTCCGTCTGGGCGCCAACCTGGTTCTGACCAAACCGATTCACGTCGAGCAGTCCAAAGGAACGCTGCGCGTGGCCCGCGGCCTTCTGCGCAAAGGACAAGCCGCCAAGCCCGCGGGCACCGGATCGTCGGCCGACGCTTCTCCGAGCTTCCCGCGAATGACCTTGCCTTTTGGCGCATCGCAGTCGAGCGCGCCGCCCCCGGCAGCCAGCGCTTCCGCCTTCGAACTGGATGCGGAACCGAGTCCACAGCCCGATCCTGCGGATGCCGCGTTGCTTGAGTACATGCCGGATTCAGTTCCTTCCGGCAGCAGCCAAGCGCCTGAGTCGACCGCAGATTCTGGTCTAACGAAAAAATATGCCTGGCAGCCGCGCTCCACGATGGCCGAGCCCATGGCTTCGGCCCTGCGCAAGGCCGCAGAAGCTGCGGGAAACATCGAGTTCGATACTCCAGTCTCCAACGAAGCGTCGTCCTCATCGGCCAAAGGCGGCGCCGCATCCGCCCCGGCCCGGGCAAAAGAAGCGCCAGTATTGGTTTCGAAAGCGGCCGTAGCGAAACCCGGAATCGCACCGGTCCCGCAGCGCGTCGCTCCGCCCCTGCCGCCGGACCTTGAAGAGGAATGGAATTCCGCTACCGTCCCCACTGACGAATTGTCCGTTCCTACCTTTGGCCAGAATGCAGAGGAGAAGGCTTCAGGTGGAGGTGGCAGCAGGAAGATCCTGTTCGCCGCCGTTGTGCTGCTGGCGGCCGCCGCCGCCGGATACTTCGGCTGGACCAGGATGGAGGCGAACCGTCCTCAACCTGTGGCACCGCCGATAGTCTCGGCGCCTGCGACGGCTTCGCTGCCCGCCGAGCCCACGCCCTCCGCGACCGAGTCCCAGCCACCGGCCGGCGAGATCACGGTCACGCCCCAGGATTCGAACCCGCTGATCGTTACACCCTCTTCGTCGAAGCCTTCGGCGGCGGTTCCGGTCGAACCTTTGGGAGGAAAGACTTCTGCGCCGGCCAAGGCGGCAGCTGAGGTTGATGAAGCGACTGTGGTCAAGCCTCCCGCTTCCGCCAAGGAGGAGCCGTCACAGCCTCTCGTGGTCAAGAATGGGCCATCCGTGCAGCCCAAAAAAGAAGCTGCAGTATCGGAGCCGGAACTAGCCCCGTCCCCGACCAGCATTACCACTGGAACCGACAGCGGTGCATTGTCGGGCCTGGTGAATACGAATGGGGCCACCGCGACCCAGGTCGTGCAGACGACGAAAGTTTCGCAAGGCGTTTCCCAGGGTCTCCTGATCAAGATGGTCCACCCAATCTATCCTCCGCAGGCCAAGCAGCTGCGAGTGGAAGGGAAGGTCGAACTGCAGGCCAATATTTCCAGGACCGGAAGCATTACCGAACTTAAGCAGTTGAGCGGAGATCCGATCTTGGGGCGCGCGGCCATCGATGCGGTCAAGCAATGGAAATACAAACCCTATTTCCTGAACGGCGAGCCGATCGAAATTCAGACTCAGATTACGGTGAACTTCAAGCTTCCGTAAATTCAGCTTATACGGAAAAATCGTGGCGGCGCGAGAACCTGATTCTCGCGCCGTTTTCTTTGTGCCCGCCTCCGCTTTGGCATCTCTCACTCCCGAGGGCCGTCGACGCTCCGAGTTATAATCGAGAGATACCCACTCGCCGAAATTCGCTTCTGTGATGGGACGGGATCGATTCTATGGACTTCAAGCTAGTCAGCGACTACAAACCGCGGGGCGACCAGGCGAGCGCCATTGAGTCCCTCACCCGTGGTGTTTTCGACCGCGAGCAGCACCAGGTTTTGCTGGGCGTGACCGGCTCGGGCAAGACCTACACCATGGCCAAGGTGATTGAACAGGCCAACCGGCCTTCGATCGTGATGGCGCACAACAAGACGCTGGCGGCCCAGCTTTATCACGAGTTCAAGAGCTTCTTCCCGCACAATGCGGTGGAATATTTCGTCTCGTACTACGACTACTATCAGCCCGAGGCCTACGTTCCCGCGGCTGACCTCTACATCGAAAAAGAAGCCACCATCAACGATGAACTGGATAAGCTGCGCCTTTCCGCCACCCGTTCGCTTTTTGAACGCCGCGACTGCCTGATCGTGGCCTCGGTGAGTTGCATTTATGGCCTGGGCTCGCCCGAAGCCTATTACGGCATGCTGCTTTTCCTGGAGAAGGGCCAGAAAATCAGGCGCGAAGATATCACGCGCAAGCTGGTGGAGATTCTCTACGAACGCACCGATGGAGACTTCCGCCGGGGCACGTTCCGGGTGCGCGGCGATGTGATCGAAATCTTCCCCACTTACGACGATATGGCGTACCGGGTGGAGCTGTTCGGCGACGAAGTGGATTCGCTTTCCCAGATTGACCCATTGTTCGGCACGGTAAAGCAGAAATACATGCGGCTGCCCATCTATCCCAAGACCCATTACGTGATGAAACCGGAGACGCGGTCGAAGGCGGTACAGTCGATCCGCGAGGAACTGGCCTGGTGGGAGGCGGAACTGGAGAAACAGGGCCGCCTGGTGGAGTCGCAACGGGTGCACCAGCGCACCATGTATGACCTGGAGATGATCAAGTCCATGGGCTACTGCCATGGCATCGAGAACTATTCCCGCCACTTCACCGGACGGCTCCCGGGTGAGCCGCCACCGACCTTGCTCGATTACTTCCCGCGCGACTACATGATGTTCATCGACGAATCGCACCAGACAGTGCCGCAGTTGCACGGCATGTATCACGGCGATCGCTCGCGCAAGGAGACGCTGGTGGAATACGGGTTCCGCCTGCCCTCGGCGCTGGACAACCGTCCCCTGACCTTCGAGGAGTTCGAGCACCGGATGAACCAGATGATTTACGTTTCCGCCACCCCCGGACCTTACGAGCTGACCAAATCGGCGGGCGTGGTGGTGGAACAGGTGATCCGGCCCACCGGCTTGATCGATCCTCCGGTCGAAGTGCGTCCGGTCAAGGGACAGATAGACGATCTGCTGCATGAGATTCGCGAGCGGGTCACGCGAGGCGAGAGAGTTCTGGTCACCACGCTGACCAAGCGCATGGCGGAAGACCTGGCCGAGTATTACAGCGAGGTGGGCGTGAAGTGCCGCTACATGCATTCCGAAATCGAGACCCTGGAGCGGGTGAAGATACTGCGGGATCTGCGCAAAGGGGAGTTTGATGTGCTGATTGGCATCAACCTGCTGCGCGAAGGGCTCGATCTGCCGGAGGTTTCGTTGGTCGCGATTCTCGATGCGGACAAGGAGGGTTTCCTGCGTTCGGGGGGATCCCTCATCCAGACCATCGGCCGCTGCGCCCGCAATATCAATGGGCGCGCGATTCTGTACGCCGACCGCAGGACCGACTCCATGAACAAAGCCATCAACGAGACTGACCGCCGTCGCGCCATTCAGGTGGCCTACAACCAGGCCAATGGAATCACGCCCGAGTCGATTGTGCGGCCGCTGGAAATGTCTCTGGCCCGGATCGTCGAGGCCGACTACGCTGATCTGACCGACACCGAGGCCGAAGGCATACCGGAATTCAGGTCGCAGGAAGAATTGGACGCCTTTGTCGCCAAGCTGGAAAGCGACATGCGCGAAGCCGCGAAGCGATTCGAGTTCGAGAAGGCGGCCAAGCTGAGGGACACGATCAAGGAGTTGAGAACCAAGGAATTCCTGTTCGCATAGGGCCCATCTCTTGAAATGTATGCGCGTACATTTACTGCGGAAGGTCTAGACCCCTGATTTCGCCGAAGCCGCGATCGCCTTCTGATAAAGGACATAGCCATCCCTGGTCTGGGAGCAGAACTTCACTTCCGTGGCCGGCAATTTTTCATTCTCTCCCAGAAACAAGTATCCCCCGGGCTGCAGGTACAAATGCAGGCGCTGGACCAGCGTCATCCGCTGAACCGTAGAGAAGTGCGGAAGCACGTCCATGCAGAAAATGCAGTCAAACTGACCCAGGAAGGCAGGCTGGGCGAGGTTCATGTGACAAAACCGGACCAGGTTGCGAAGTCGAGGCTTGGCCAAGAGATGCTCACCCACCTTGACGAAGTAGGCCTGCACCAGAGGGATGGGGACTGATTCGAGCGCAGCCTGAGGGTAGAGACCGCGCTCGGCGGTCTCCAGTGCCTCCCGGCGAATGTCGGTGGCGACAATATTCACGTTCCAGCCACCACCATTGCAGTTCACGACCTCGCATACTGACATGGCGATGCTGTAGGCCTCTTCGCCGCTCGAGCAACCGGCGCTCAGGATGCGCAGCGTGCGCGGATTTTCCTGCGGTTTGCGCGCTTCCAGGCCGGGAAGAACCACCTGGGCCAATGCCTGGAACGCCGCGGGATAGCGGAAAAATCCGGTTTCGCCATTCAGCAGGCGCTCAGTGAAGCTTTCGCATTCCGCGTGCGACGTACGGAGCCGATCCAGAAGGATATCGATCGAAGCAATGTGCCGGGCCTGCAGTACTTCTCCCACCAGTCCGGCGAGGAGTTGGTTGGCAGCGTCGAAGCGGACTCCGGTTTGACGTTCCAGAACGAGGCGAAGTTCGGAAAGCTCGGGCTCGCCAACTTCCACACTCGCAGGCGGCTTGCGCATGGCACAACTCCGCGGCGCCGGAATGGTTCCGCCAACCGCATCAAACTTCAGCGGGTTCGGAGGAGTGCTGATTCGCTCCCCGCTGCTCACAGACCTGCGCCGGCGACACGAACCCTGGTTCGGGCTTCGTTCTCCGCCTGCTTTTCCACCGCGTTGAGTTCTTTCTCGATCGAGGAAAAGCGCTGCAGGATTTCATGAATGCGCACCGCCATGTTGCGGATGGTTTCTACCTGGGAGCGTGCGGAAGGGGAGAGAGAGCCGGGATCGAGCAACAGCAGCTCGGAGTTCCCCAGGACCGATGTAAGCGAGTTGTTCAGCGTGTGCCGTTCATCCAGCATGTAACGGCCCAGCATGGCCTGCGCCTGCAGCGTCTTGCCGGCTTCCTCAGCACTGCGTGCGCGGGCTGTGGCCTCGGCCAGGCGCAAAGTTTCTGATGAGACCAGAACCAGCGCATCCAGCCAGCCTTCCTGTTGCTTCAGAAGCCTGACCCCGAGCTGATTCCTGCGCGCCTCCTCGGCAGCCTGCTTCTCTTTCCATACCAGCAATACTGGCTTGTCTGCCGGATCGAGCATCTCGAGGAGCGAAGCTACCCGCGAACGCATCGGGCCCACCACCGCGAGATCGAAGCCGTCGCCATCCAGGTCGCGGCAAAGATCGCCGCTCATCAAGGTGAAAGCGGGAGCCTCCGGCTCCGCCTGCCAGCGGTCCATCACGGCACGGGAGAACTCCGGTTCGTCGGAAATAATCAGTACGGTGGGCTGGTCCAAAACTTTGTCTCCGTTCCCCTTGCTGGCGCGCCCCGGCCGACGGTGCCTAGGCGTTGTCGTCGTCTTTTGATTGCGGATCCGCGCTGGCCGCGTCTTCATCCCACGCTGGAGGACTGTTCACCTCAAATTCGGGGACTTCGAAACTGGCGGGCGCAGCCGGGACGCCGGCGGCCGCCGCTTTGGCGCGCTTTTCCGGCAGGTCCGGCTTGGGCTCGCTCGCCTTCTTGCTGGTGCGCGCGAGCGCCGCGTCAATCACGTTGCGCAAGTCAACCAGCATGCGGAGCGGGCTGCCGGACGAGTACTCGGCGTGAAACATTACCTTCCAGGACTGGCAAATCATGCGCAAACGGACCGCCGGTTCGTCGGCGGAGAATTGCGCTGCGCGGCAATCGAGGGTGCTGACCCCGCGCGCTTCCAGTTCGCGCAAGCCATCGAGAATAGTGTTCAAATCCTGGTGCATGAGGCGGAAGAAGACGCGCCGCATCAGAAAACTGAAGCGAGTGAACGCGACCATGGCGACCGGCTCGAAGTAGTCGTCTCCGGCCGAAATCTTCAGCTTTCTCCCTTTTTCCAGGGTAGTGCTGGTCAGCAGCTCATTCAGGCTATGGCACTCGTTGGCGTCCTGGATCAGACCCTCGAGCGGCTCCAGCCAGGAAGGAAGGGTCAAGTCCACGCTCCCCAGAACCGGATCCAGCATCTGGGCCACATATTCCAGGTCCACATCCGTATCCTCGAGGCGCGAAGGCGCGCAATGGGAAAAGAACTGGACCAGCAGGAAGTCGATCTTGTCGCGGTCCGAATCGATGCGGGTCAAGCGGTGCAAGTGGTGCTGCAGCAGCGTCTGCAGGCCTTCTTCGCTGGTCAGATTGGTGGTCTGCAGGAACTGGCGCAATTGGTGGACCTGGATCTTCTGGTCCATGTCGAGAAGCCATTGGCGAGCCTGCTCCACCGAGTCCTGCGGCGGATCGTCCAGACCCGACTCCAGGTCCGAACACACCGGCAGATCAATCACGAATTCGCGTGCCAGGGCGTTGTACAGAGGATAGAGCAGGCGCGCTTCGCGCCACTCCGCGGCCAGGTTCTTCCTTTTGCGTTTCACCGTCATGGTTTCACGATCCAGTTGGAAACTTCCTGTGTAAAGCGGGCGGCTACGGCGGTTCGTCCGCTGGTGTATTGCAGCGCTACGACGGAGGCTTCGGCGTCGAGCGTGCCGTCGGAGTTCTGCAACCGAAGCAGGTCGGCGAACTCCAGGGGCAATGTTGAAGAAAACAGCACTTCACGAGGCGTGCCAAATTCAATCACCGTGTTTTCGGTGAACCCATTGCCCTCCCCTGCGAGGCGAGTCAGTCGCACTGGAATGCGCACGGGACTGGCCTCGGGAAAGAATTTCGCCAGCTTGGCGGTGAAGCTTTCCTGCCGGGCGCGGGCTCTTCCGGTGGCCTGTGTGGGCACAGCGATAACCTCAAGTTGCAGCGTCGACGCGGCCTGGGTCCCCGGCCTGCCGGTTAGCATGGCGTGGGCACCCGGACCGCATCGGAGAGAAGCAATGCACGAGCCCAACCAAAGTCGAGTTGTGGCAGCCTGCAACGTAAGTTGCTGATGGATATGAAGATGGACAATGCGGACACCGGCGACGGGAGGCCTTCCTCAGATGTTTTGTCTCACAATGACACACTGTCTCACCGGGGTTCCCCTCAGGCCGCTGTTATGGAGGGATCCATGCCTGGCCTACTGCAGCGCCTGACTGGTCGGCATCGGCTCTCGCGCCCCGATGTTGTAGCGCTTGAGCTTGCGATAGAGCGTGGCCCGGCTTATCCCCAACATCTTGCCGGCCAGCGCCTTGTCTCCCTTCACCTGCTCGAAAACGCGCTGAATGGTGGCGCGCTCGATGTCTTCGAGGTCGGTCGTGGTCAGCCCCGAATGAGGAGAGTCGCCACCCGGGTCCACGCCCGGAATGCCCGAGGTAATGGACGGCGGCAGGTCGTTAAAATCAATGGTGCGTCCGTCTCCCAGGGCCACGGCGCGCTCGATGCAGTTCTCCAGTTCGCGCACGTTTCCCGGCCAGTCATACATGAGCAGCGACTTCATGGCTGCAGTTGTGATCTGAATCGACCGGCCCCGGGCGTAGCGCTCCAGGAACCAGTGCGCCAGCATGGGAATATCGGAACGGCGCTCGCGCAGACAGGGCAGGTGCACGGTCACTACGTTCAGGCGGAAGTAAAGATCCTTGCGAAACGCACCGCTGCGGTATTCCGCTTCGAGATCGCGATTGGTGGCTGCAATCACGCGTACATCCACCTTGATCTTCTGGTTGCTGCCCACGGGGCGGACTTCCTTCTCCTGCAGAACCCGCAGCAGCTTGGCCTGCATCTCCGGCGGCAATTCTCCGATCTCGTCCAGAAAGATCGTGCCGCCAGTGGCAGACTGAAACAGGCCGGCCTTCGACTTTGCGGCGCCGGTGAAGGCGCCTTTTTCGTAGCCAAACAGTTCGCTTTCGATCAGGGTGGGAACCAGCGATCCGCAGTCCACGGCGACGAACGGACGGCTGGCGAGCGAACCGCGGAAGTGGATGGCGCGCGCCACCAAGTCCTTACCGGTGCCACTCTCGCCTGTGATCAGCACGGGGGTGTGGGTGTCCTTCAGGCGCGAGATCATGCGCAGTACGTCCTGGATTTTGGCCGAGGCGCCCACGATGCCATGAAGTTCGGTCTCGGTATCCACGCGCTCGCGCAAGAACTCGTTCTCCTCGACCAGGCGGACTTTCTCCGCCATGCGGCGCAGGAAGAGGCGCAGTTCCTCCAGCGGAGAGAAGGGCTTGCTGATGTAGTCGTAGGCCCCCAGCTTCATGGCCTGCACCGCGGTTTCCACCGATCCGTGGCCGGTCATGACCGCGACCTCACTCCGGGGAAGCATCTTCTTCACCCTCTCCAGAAACGTGAGTCCCGACATGTTGGGCATCACCATGTCGGTCAGGATGACGTGCGCGGGCTGTTCTTCCAGCAGCGCCAGAGCCGACTCTCCGCCATCGGCTTCCATGCACACAAACCCGAGGGCCTCGCCCACGGTCATGCAGAGCTGGCGGATGCTCTGCTCATCATCGACGATCAGGAGGCGAATTCGCAGATCTTCGGTCACTGTGCTTTCCCCATAATTTTTTCGACAACTGAGATGAATTGCTGGACCCTGAATGGCTTCTCCACGCAGGGCGCGCCGGTCTCGCGCAGCGTGGCCACGGTTTCTTCATTGGCGATATCGCCGGTAATGAAGACGATGCGTGCCGTCAGTTCGGGGCGGTGCTGCGCCACCCAGGCATGCACGTCGGCGCCGTTAACTCCACCCGGCGTGCGCATGTCGGAAACCACGCCCAGAAATTCTCCCGACTCCAGCAGCCGTACACCTTCGGCTCCGGATTCAGCGCATACCACGGCGTAGCCGTTGCGCTCCAGCGTGGCTCGGACGTAGGCCATCACCCCGGCTTCATCCTCGATCAGCAGGACCGGCAGGATTGCGGGTTTGGTGACAGGTTGTGTGCTCATCTTTGTATGACTCCGACAGCAGCCCCGACCGAGGCCGCTTCTGACGTGGCGGGAAGGCTCACGACGAAAGTCGCGCCCCGCCCGACGGTGTTGTTGTGGCAAAGAATCTCGCCGCCATGCTCGTGCACAATGCCGTAACAGATGCTTAATCCCAGGCCGGTCCCTTTCCCTACTTCCTTTGTGGTGAAGAAGGGATCGAAGATGCGGTCTGGGTGCGAGATTCCAGGCCCATTGTCGCGAAACGAGATCTCAACCGAGTTGCCCTTGCGCGTAGTCGCAATCTCGATCCGCGCCGAGCGGCCAGCTTCGCTAACCGCGTCATAAGCGTTGTTCAGAATATTCAGGAACACCTGCTGCAATTGGTGGGAATCCCCAATCACACTGGGCAGTTCCTGATCCAGATGTTCGACCACTTCTACCCCGTGACTCTGGAAGTCATAAGAGCGCAGCTGAACAGTGCGCCGCAGAATCGGATTCAACTGCAGCGCTTTTCGCTGCGGCGGCATCTGCCGGGCAAAGCTGAGCAGATTCTGCACGATCTGCTTGGTGCGCTGCGCTTCCTGCAGGATGACTCGCAGATCCTTGCGCGCGCTCTCCGGAACCTCGGGATTTTCCATCAAAAGATCGGCGAAGCCGAGGATTGCGGTCAGGGGATTGTTCACCTCATGGGCAACGCCCGAAACCAATTGGCCCACCGCTGCCATCTTCTCCGCGTGCATCAATTTGGATTGCAGGCTGGCGGCATCGGTAACGTCGGTCATCACCACCACCAGGCTGGCGACCTGGGATTGCTCATCGCGCATGGGGCTCAGGTTGACCGAGAAATGTCCGATCCTCCCATCCCCGCGCAGGATCTGGAGTTCCAGACTGTCCACCTGGCGTCCGGCCAGAGTGGCGCTGAACGCCTCGCTGAGAATCGAGCGCCGAGCCGGCGACACCAGGTCTTCCAGCGGCCGCCCCAGCAACTGTTTCTGCTCGTAGCCCATGTCGTGCCAGCGCCGGTTGGCGTAGCTGATGAGTCCGGCCGTATCCGCCACCAGAATCAAACTCTGGGTGTTGTTCAGGATTTTTCCGGAGAAGTCGCGCTCGCGTTGCAATTCCGACTGGAAATTTTTCAGTCCGCTGATATCGAGCATCAGACCGCGGTACTGCGCTACCCGCCCCTGGCTGTCGCGCACCGCGAAGGCGTTGATCAGGACGTAAACCACTGAGCCATCACGGCGGCGTAACGTCTCTTCGTGATTTCGCACCACTCCGTGTTCCTGCATTTGCCGGGCAAGCTCCTCGTGCCGTTCGGCTGAGAAATAAACCTGGCTGCGGATGTCCGCCTGCAGCAAATCTTCCCGGCTGCCGTAACCCAGCATGCGGACCAGCGCGTCGTTCACCTCGATGAAGCGGCCATCGGGCGTGGAAAAAAAGAGCCCTTCCTGAATGTTGTCGAACAGTTCGCGATAACGCTGTTCCACCTCCCGGCGATCGCTGATGTCCTTGAGCACGTGGATGGTTTGCA